>NZ_JBVISU010000015.1:166572-222791 GCF_055575355.1 Amycolatopsis sp. NPDC034160
CTGGGGCCCGGGGAGGTGGGGGGGGAGGTTGGGTGGTGGTGCCGGCTGGCCTCCCGCCCACGAATCGCCACTCACGACCACCCCGGCCCACCCGTCACCGCCACCTACCCACCTAACTCTCCGAAGGACCCCACATGGAAGGTTTCACCGGCTGGCCCGCCGAGTTCGCCGACCGCTACCGCGCCAAGGGGTACTGGCAGGGCCGTCCGCTCGGCTCGATCCTGCCCGACGGCGCCGCGAAGTGGCCGGACCGTGTCGCGCTCGTCGACGGCGACCGTAAGTGGACTTATCGACAATTGACCGACTGGTCCGCGCAAGTGGCGGGCGGGCTTTACACCAGGGGCATCGGCCGCGGTGACCGGGTCCTGGTCCACCTGCCGAACTTCGCCGAGTTCGTGGCGTTGGTCTTCGGCCTGTTCCGGGTCGGGGCCGTCCCCGTACTGGCCCTTCCGCCGCATCGGGAAACGGAGATCACCCACCTGGCCGCCCTCTCGGAAGCGGTCGCCTATGTCGCGCCGGACGTCCACGGCGGCTTCGACCATCGCCGGCTCGCGCGGAAACTGACCGGGGTAGAGCACGTGTTCATCGTCGGGGAGCCGCAGGAGTTCACGTCGTTTTCGGAGCTGGCCCATGAGGCCACCGTGGACATGCCCGAGCCGGACCCCGGCGAGGTGGCGGTCCTCCTGCTGTCGGGCGGGACCACCGGACTGCCCAAGCTGATCCCGCGCACCCACGACGACTACCACTACAACCTGCGTGCCAGCGCCGAAGCGGCCGGATTCGACGGTGAGACCCGGTATCTCGCCGCGTTGCCCGCCGCGCACAACTTCGCCTTCGCCTGCCCGGGCGTCCTCGGCACACTCTGGGCGGGCGGCACGGTGGTGCTGACCACGACGGCCGATCCCGAGACGACCTTCGGGTTGATCGAGCGCGCGCAGATCACCGCCACCGCGCTCGTACCGCCGCTGGTGCTGGTCTGGCTGGACGCGGCGGAAGAGAGCGGCGCGGGGCTGACCAGCCTGCGGCTGGTGCAGGCGGGCGGCGCCCGGCTCAAGGACGAGGCCGCTCGCCGGGTCCGCACTGGCCTGGGGTGTGTGCTCCAGCAGGTGTACGGGATGGCCGAGGGACTGCTCAACTACACCGGTCTCGACGATCCCCAAGAGCTGGTCACCGGCACCCAGGGGCGTCCGCTCAGCCCGGACGACGAGGTCCGCGTGGTCGATCGGGACGGGAACCCGGTCGCCGACGGCGAGCTCGGTGAGCTGCTGGTCCGCGGCCCGTACACGATCCGCGGCTACTACCGGGCCGCCGAGCACAACAAGAAGTCGTTCACCGAGGACGGTTTCTACCGGTCCGGTGACCTCGTCCGGCGGCTGCCCGGCGGCGAACTCGTCGTCGAGGGGCGCGTGAAGGACGTGATCAACCGGGGCGGCGACAAGGTCCCGGTCGAAGAGGTCGAGAACCTGCTGTCGACCCACCCCGGCGTGCACGACGTCGCGATCGTCGGCGTCCCCGACGACGTGATGGGCGAACGCACCTGCGCCTTCGTCATCCCCAAGGACACCCCGCCCACCAGGCGCGATCTCGTCGCGCATCTGACCGGACTCGGCGTGGCCGCGTTCAAGATCCCCGACAAGGTCCGCGTCGTCGAGTCCTTCCCGCGCACCGGCCTCGGCAAGGTCGACCGCGGCGCGCTCGGGCAGGAAGTCCACTCATGACGCCGTTCGACTATCCCTTCAACTCCTTCACCGGGCTCGAACTCGCGGACGGCTACACCGACGCGCGCGGACGACCGGGACTGACCAGGGTGAAACTGCCGCTGGGCGAACCTGCCTGGCTGGTGACCCGGTACGAGGAGGCCAAGCAGGTCCTCGCCGACCGTCGCTTCAGCCGGGCGGAAGCCCACCGGCGTGACGCGCCGCGCGCGCTTTCCCGTATCCCCGGCGGGATCGTGACCATGGACCCGCCGGAACTGACGAGGATTCGAGGGCTGGCGGTGAAGACGTTCACCCCGCGGCGCGCCGAACGGCTGCGGCCGCACGTCCGGCGGCTGGCGAACGAACTGATCGACCTGATGGTGGACGTCGGCGCGCCCGCGGATCTGGTCAAGGACTTCTCCCTGCCTATCCCGACTTCGGTGATCTGCGAACTGCTCGGGGTACCGGCGCGCGATCACGAAAGATTCCGGCTGTGGAACGACGCCCTGCTCGCCACCGACCTCCCACCAGAGGAGGTACAACGCAATCTCGACGAGCTGGCGGGTTACTTCACGCGGCTCGTCGTGCGGCGCCGGGAAGAACCGGCCGAGGACCTGATCTCGGCGCTGGTCGAGGCGTGCGACGCCGACGACGAACTGTCCGAAAAGGACCTCATACTGCTCTGTGTCGCGTTGCTCGTCGCCGGATACGAGGCGACGGCGTCGCAGATCCCGAACTTCCTCCACATCCTGCTCCGGAACCCGGAGCAGCTCGCGCGGCTGCGCGCCGATCCGCGGCTGATCCCGGACGCGGTGGAGGAACTGCTCAGGTTCGTCCCGCTGGCATCGAGCGCGATGTTCGCGCATTACCCGTCCGAGGACGTCGAAGTCGGGGAAACGCTGGTACGCCGGGGAGAGCCGGTGCTCGTGTCGATCGGCGCGGCCAATCGGGACGCCGCGCGTTTCGCCGGGCCGGAAGAGCTCGACCTGGACCGGAACGCCCACGGGCATCTGGCCTTCGGCTACGGGATTCACCACTGCGTCGGCGCGCCGCTCGGCCGGATCGAACTGCAGGAAGCCTTGCACGCCTTGCTGACCCGGCTGCCGGGGCTTCGGCAGGCCGGCGAAATCGAATGGAAGACCGCGACGTTCTTCCGCGGGCCGCTGACCATGCCCGTCACCTGGTGAGAAAGGACTTCTCCTTGTCTAACGAAGATCTGCGCGGGCAGGTCGCCGAACTGCTCGAACTGGACGAGATCGGCGCCGACGACAACCTGATCGAGCTGGGGATGGACTCGATCACGATGATGCGGCTGGCCGGCGGCTGGCGGAAGGCCGGGAAGAAGGTCAAGTTCGCCGACCTGGTGACCACGCCGACCCTTTCGGCGTGGGAAAAACTTCTCGCCGACGAGACCTCTGAGCCTGAACCGGCAGCCCGGTCCACTGTGGACGAGTCGGCCGACTTCCCGCTGGCGCTGATGCAGCACGCGTACTGGGTCGGCCGGGAACCGGGCCAGCGGCTCGGCGGTGTCGCGGCGCACTTCTACCACGAGTTCGACGGCGTCGGCGTCGAGCCGGACCGGCTGGAACCGGCGGTGCGTGCCGTGCTCGCGCGGCACGGGATGCTGCGCGTGGTGATCAACGACGACGGCACCCAGCGCATCGCCGAACCGGGTGGCTGGCCGGGTTTGCGGGTCCACGACTTCCGCGAGGCCACCGACCTGTCCGTGCTGGACGAGCTGCGTGATCGGCTTTCCCATCGGCAGCTGGACATCGGCGCGGGCGAGGTCTTCGACGTCCAGTTGTCGCTGCTGCCGGAAGGCCGCACGCGCACGCACGTCAACCTCGACATGGTCGCGGCCGACGCGCTGAGCCTGCGGGTCCTGCTCGCCGACCTCGCCCGTGCCTACCGGGGCGAGCCGTTGCCGCCGCTGGAGTACAGCTACCCGCGTTACCTGGCCGAACGCCGCCGGACGGGAGCCGGGGCGGGATACTGGCAGGACCGGTTGCCGAACCTGCCCGGCGCCCCGCAGTTGCCGGTCGCGGGACAGCTCGGTGAGACCGCCCGGGTGACCCGCCACCACCGGAAGCTCACCGCGGACGATGTCCGGACGCTGGAGAACAGCGCCCGGCGGCACGGTCTGACCACCGCCATGGCATTGGCCGCGGTGTTCGCCGAGACACTGACGGCGTGGAGCGCCGAGCCCCGGTTCCTGCTCAACCTGCCGCTGTTCGACCGCGATCCGCTGCACGCGGACGTCGACGCGCTCGTCGGCGACTTCACCTCGTCGGTCCTGCTGGAATGGGACGGGAGCGTGCCGGGCACCTTCGCCGAACGCGCGCGGCGGCTGCAGGACCGGTTCCACACCGACGTCGCCTACACCGGCTACTCGGGTGTCGAGGTACTGCGCGAGCTTTCGCGGGCGCACGGGGAACAGGTGCTGGCGCCGGTGGTCTACACGAGCGCGCTCGGGCTGGGTGAGTTGTTCTCCCGCGAAGTCCGCGAGTGTTTCGGTGACGCCGTCTGGATCATCTCGCAGGGCCCGCAGGTCTGGCTGGACGCGCAGGTCACCGAACTCGACGGCGGTCTGCTGGTGAACTGGGACGTCCGCGAGGACGCGTTCGTCGCCGGGGTGCCGCAGGCGATGTTCGACGCCTACGGCCGGTTGCTCGACCGGCTGCTGGCCGGTTCCGAAGCCTGGTCGGAGCCGGTACCGCCGCTGTTGCCGTCGTCCCAGACCGAAGTGCGCGCGGTCGCCAACGACACCACGGTCGACCGGCCCGCGCACACGCTGCACGAACCGTTCTTCTCACTCGCGGGGGCGAATCCCGGTGCCCCGGCGTTGCTGTGGGAGACCGACGGAGTCATGAGTTATGGCGAGCTTTCCTCGCGGGCGCTGGAGGTCGCGGGGCAGCTGCGTTCGTGCGGAGTCGAGGCCGGCGACCTCGTGGCGGTGTCGCTGCCCAAGGGGCCGGAGCAGGTCGTCGCGGTGCTCGGGGTGCTCGCCGCCGGCTGCGCGTATGTGCCGATCGGTGTCGACCAGCCGCCCGCGCGCCGTGAACGCATTCTTTCCTCGGCGGGTGTCCGGTTCGTGCTCGATTCGCTCCCGTCGGCCGGGGCACCTTTGGCGAGACCGGAGTCCGGGACCGAACTGGCGTATGTCATCTACACCTCCGGCTCGACCGGGGAGCCGAAGGGCGTCGAAATCTCGCATCGCGCCGCGGTGAACACGATCGACGACCTCAACGCCCGCTTCGAAATCGGTGCGGAGGATCGCACGCTGGCGCTGTCCGCGCTGGAATTCGACCTCTCCGTGTACGACATCTTCGGTCCGCTGTCGGTGGGTGGCGCGGTGATCTGTCCGCGCGACACCGGCCGCCGAGACGCGACCGTCTGGGCTGAGCTGGCGCGGCGGCATCACGCGACGGTGCTCAACTGCGTTCCCGCGCTGCTGGACATGCTGATGCTGGTGACCGACGAAGTGCCGCTGCGAGTGGTGCTGCTCGGCGGCGACCGCGTCACCACGGATCTCCCCGGCAGACTCGCCGCCCGCGCGCCGGGTTGCCGGTTCGCCGGCCTCGGTGGAACGACGGAGACCGCGATCCACTCGACGGTGCTCGAAGTCGAGACCGTCGATCCACAGTGGACCTGCGTTCCGTATGGGACACCGTTGGACAACGTCGTCTGCCGCGTGGTGGACGGCCTCGGCCGGGACCGGCCGGACTGGGTCCCCGGCGAGCTGTGGATCGGCGGCGCCGGCGTCGCGCTCGGCTACCGGGGAGATCCGCACCGCACGGCGGATCGTTTCGCCGAGGTCGACGGCACGCGCTGGTATCGCACGGGCGACCTCGCCCGGTACCTGCCGGACGGCACGCTCGACTTCCTCGGCCGTGCCGATCACCAGGTCAAGCTTCGCGGCCACCGGATCGAGCTGGGTGAGATCGAAGCCGCGGTGACCGAACATGAGGAGGTGTCCCAAGCCGTCGCGGTCGTGACCGAGGACCGGCGACTGGCCGTCGCGGTGATCGGTGCGCCGGATGGGCTCTCGGAGTTCCTCGTGTCCCGGCTGCCCGCGCCGATGCTGCCGGACGTCGTCGTCGCGCTCGACGCTTTTCCCCTCACCGCCAACGGAAAGATCGACCGCTCGGCGTTGCGGCGGATGCTGGCCGAACATCGCGACGAGCGTCCGGTCACGGCGCCGGACGGCGAGATCGAACGACTGGTCGCCGCCGCCTGGGCCGAGATCCTGCCCGTGTCCGAAATCGGCCGCGAACACGATTTCTTCGCGTTGGGCGGAGATTCGCTGTTGGCCACTCGGCTGATCGGCAGACTGCGCTCCGACGGACTGACCGGAGTCTCACTGAGCGCGTTGTTCGCAGCCCCTGTCCTCGCGGACTTCGCGGCGTCGCTCGAACTTGACAAGTCTATTGTGGACAGAGGCGTACTGGTCGCGGACCCGGAGAACCGGCACGAACCGTTCCCGCCGACCCCGGTGCAGCGCGCCTACTGGCTCGGCCGGGACAGCGGGTTCACCCTCGGCGGTATCGGCTGTCATTTCTATCGCGAGTACGACGTCGACGACCTCGACGTCCCCCGGCTGGAGATCGCGCTCGACAAGCTGATCCGGCGGCACGAAATGCTCCGCGCGGTCTTCGACGAGCACGGTGATCAGCGGATCCTGCCGGAAGTGCCGTGGCTGCCCGTGGAAGTCACCGAGGAGCCGCCCGAAGCAGTGCGGGAGTCTTTGTCGCATCAGGTATTCGACCCGTCTTCCTGGCCGCTCTTCACGGTTCGCGGGGTACGGCAAGGTACCCGGACCAGGCTCGCGATCGGCATGGACAACCTGGTTCTCGACGCGTTGAGCATCCTGACCTTCTACACCGAACTCTCCGCCCTGTACGAGAACCCGGACGTCGAGCTGCCGCCTGTCGACATGTCGTTCCGGGACTATGTTCTCTCCACCCCGCCGCCGTCCGAGGCCGCGGAACGCTATTGGCGCGAGCGACTGCCGACCCTGCCGCCCGCGCCACAGTTGCCACTGGCGAAAGAACCGGCCGAGGTCGGCGTTCCGCGCTTCAGCCGTCGCGCCGCCGTCATCGAAGCAAGCCGGTGGACGAGGATCACGGACCAGGCGCGCGAGCACGGCGTGACCCCGTCCGCGGTGCTGCTGAGCGCGTTCTCCGAGGTGGTCGGCAGGTGGAGCGCCCGCGCCGACCTCACCCTGAACCTCACGCTGTTCGACCGCCGCGAGGTGCACCCGGACATCGGCCGGGTGATGGGCGACTTCACGTCGCTCCTGCTCGTCGGCTACCGGCCCGAACGCGGTGACGGCTGGCTGGATCGCGTCCGCCGCGTGCAGGAGGAACTGTGGACGGCGTTGGACCATCGCGACGTCTCGGCGGTGCACCTGCGCCGGGAACTCGCGCGGACCACCGGCGATCCCGAGGTCGTCATGCCGGTGGTGTTCACGAGCGCGCTCGGCTTCGCCACGGCCGATGCCGACGGGCTGTTCGCCGACGAGGTCTGGGGTGTTTCGCAGACGCCGCAGGTCTGGCTCGACCACCAGGTCACCGAGGTCGACGGCGGGATCGCGATCAACTGGGACGCCGTCGACGAACTGTTCCCGCCGGGGCTGCTCGACGCGATGTTCGAGGCATACCTGAAGCTGATCGGCCTGCTGGTGACCGAGGACTGGCGTGCCCCGGCGGCGGATCTGCTGCCCGCCGCGCAGGCGTCGGTGCGGGCGGCGGTCAACGCCACGGAAGGCCCGCTGCCGGATCGTGCCCTGCACGCCGACTTCTACCGGCTGGCCGCCTCGGACCCCGGCCGGGTCGCACTGGTGGGGAGCTTGACGTACGGCGAACTCGCGGAACGCTCTCTGCGCATGGCGTCCGCACTGCTCGCCCAGGGCGCGAAACCCGGCGACCGGATCGCGGTCGTCCTGCCGAAGGGCCCGGAGCAGATCGTCGCCGTGCTCGGTGTGCTCGCCGCGGGCTGCGCGTACGTGCCGATCGGCGTCGACCAGCCGCCCGCGAGGCGCAACCGCATCCTGAAACTGGCGGGTGCCCGGCTGGCGATCACCGACGACACATCCCGGGCGGGTACGGCCGTCGCCGTCGTGCCGACGGCCGCGATGTCCTTCGTGCCGCTCTCCACCCCGGCGAGTCCCGACCCCGACGAGCTGGCGTACGTGATCTTCACGTCGGGCTCGACCGGCGAGCCGAAGGGTGTCGAAATCACCCATCGGGCGGCGTTGAACACCATCGACGACATCAACGCACGCTTCGACGTCGGCCAGGACGACCGGGTGCTCGCGGTATCCGCGCTGGACTTCGACCTGTCGGTGTACGACGTCTTCGGCCTGCTGTCGGCGGGTGGCGCCATCGTCACGATCGACGAGGACGCCCGCCGCGACGCGCGGCGCTGGCACGAGCTGGTGACCGAGCACGGGGTGACGATCTGGAACACCGTGCCCGCGCTACTGGACATGCTGCTGGTCGTGGCGCCTTCGGTGCCTTCGCTACGGCTCGTGCTGGTCTCCGGTGACTGGGTCGGCCTCGATCTGCCCGGCCGGGCGGGCGACCTCAGGTTCGTCGCGTTGGGCGGGGCGACCGAGGCGTCGATCTGGTCGAACTTCACCGAGGTGACCGACGTCGATCCGGACTGGCGATCCGTTCCGTACGGGAAACCGTTGCGCAACCAGGCTTTCCGCGTGGTCGACGACCTCGGCCGCGACTGCCCGGACTGGGTGCCCGGCGAACTGTGGATCGGCGGCGCCGGGGTCGCCCGTGGCTATCGCGGCGCCCCGGACCTGACCGCCGACCGGTTCGTCGAGTTCGGCGGCGCGCGCTGGTACCGGACCGGTGACCTCGGCCGATACTGGCCGGACGGCACCCTGGAGTTCCTGGGACGGCGGGATCAGCAGGTGAAGATCCGCGGCTACCGCATCGAACTGGGCGAGGTCGAGGCCGTGCTGCTCGAAGCCCCCGGCGTCACGCAAGCCGTCGCCGCCGTCCACGGCACGGGCGCGGACCGGCGGCTGGTCGCGGCCATCACCGGCGAGTCCGATGTGGACGGTGTGCTCGCCGACGCCGCCACCCGGTTGCCCGCGCACATGGTCCCGGACCGGCTCGTGGTGGTGGACCGGATCCCGCTGAGTGTCAACGGAAAACTCGATCGGACTGCCGTGGCTTCGCTGGCGGCACCGGCTCCGGTCGAGGCCACGGAGATGCCACAGGGTGAGTGGGAACTGGCCGTGGCCAGGCTGTGGCGGGAGTTGTTGGAGGTGGAGACCGTCGGAAGGCGGCAGAATTTCTTCACGCTCGGTGGGGACAGTCTGCGGGCGACCCGGATGCTGGAGACGGTGCGACAGCGATACGACGTCGTGCTGCCGCTACGGTCGCTGTTCGCGGCACCGACGGTGGAGGGCGTCGCTCGGGAGCTGGCGGCTCTGGTGCCGGAGGAGTCGGAGGAAGGGAGCCTCTGAGTCCGCGGCCGCGTTCAGCGGGCGAACTGCGGTGCGCCGACCACACGGACGACCGATCGGCGCATGACGGCCGAGCACAGCAATCCGAGGAGCAACGCGCCGATCGGGAGCAGGAAGGCGGTCACCACCGCGTCCGTCAGCGCGGCGTGGGTGATCTGCGGGGCGAGCTCCTGTGCCTGAGCGGGCAGGTCCGCCGCGAGCACGGGAGGCTCGCCGCCGAATTCGGCGGCGGCGCCCGCGGCCCCGGCCTCTCCGGTGAAGCCGTCGACGAACCGTTGCCGGAATTCGACGGGCAGCGCGGCCGCCGCCTCGTTCGCCCTCTCCGTCATCGAGGCGCCGGTCCGTGCTTGCAACAGCACGCCGACACCCGCGCTGCCCAGCACCCCGCCGACCTGCCGTGCGGTGTTGAAGATGCCGGACGCACTGCCGATCAGTGGACGCTCGACCGAGTTGATGGTCACGCTGCTCATCGGGGAGAAGATGAATCCGACACCCAGACCGCACAACAGCAACCCGGGGATCAGGGCAGGCGGCGAACTCGCCGGGATGATCACCAGCGAGAGGAGACCGAGGCCGCCGCACAGCGAGAGCAACCCGAACATCAACAGGAACTTGGGGTGCATCCGGTCCGACAACCGGCCGGCGAACGGCGCGAGGGCTCCGGAAGTCAGTGCCAGTGGCGCGGTGAGCAGGCCGGCGTCGGTGGGGGACAGGCCGAGTACCGATTGGACGTAGATGACCAGCAGCAGAAGGGTGCTGGTCATCGCGAACCCGACCAGCACCGCGGTGGTGGCGCCCAGTGAGAAGTCGCGGTTGTGGAAGATCCGCAACGGCAGCAGCGGTTCACGGCGATTGACGCGTTGCCACAGTACGAAACCGCCCAGCAGCAGAAGACCTGCGCCGATGATGTCGAAGACGGAGATTCCCGCGAAGACCGTCCCCCAGGCGTAGTTCTGTCCATTTTGGATACCGAAGACGACGCAGACCAGACCGGTGCCGAAGAGGAGGATGCCGGGAAGATCGAAGCGGTGCGAGTTTTTCGGTTGCCAGTCGGGGACGAGGACGACGGTGAGGGCCAGCGTGATCAGCCCGATCGGAACGTTCGCGAAAAAGATCCACTCCCAGCCGAGCTGGTCGACGAGCACGCCGCCGAGCACCGGGCCGGTGATCATGGCCAGGCCCGCGACACTGCCCCAGGCGCCCATCGCCGGACCGCGTTTGTCCGGCGGGAACAGATGCGTGATGAAGGCCGTCGTCTGCGGGGTCATCAGCGCGGCGCCGAGGCCCTGCACCGCGCGGGCGGCGATCAGCGTCTCCACGGTGCCGGAGAGCCCGCACCACAGTGATGCCCCGGTGAACACCACGAGCCCGGCGACGAAGACGCGTTTCGGCCCGAGCCGGTCACCCAGTCTGCTGGCAGGCAGGATGGGCACCGCGTAGGCGAGCAGGTACACGCTGGTCACCCAGATCACCGCGGTCAATTCGGTGCCGAGTTCGCGCACCATCGAAGGCACCGCGCTGTTCACGATGGTCATGTCCAGCATGACCATGAAGAAACCCAGGCACAGTGCGAAAAGCGCGGACCAGGGCCGGGTTCGTTTCGTCATGGGTCTTCCTTTTCGGGACAAGGCGGCGGAACGCGTGTATCGGTGCGGGTTCGTGGTCCGTGAAGGCCTCCTTCCCTACGCTCAAGGTAGGGAAGGAGGCCTTCACGGACTTTCCTGGCTTGGGGCTCCGGTAATGGCGCTTGACCGTGAATAGCCCGAATCGCCACTCGCGACCCGGGTCAGCCCGCCTGCCCGACCATGTCACCGGTCCGCGACAGGAGCGCCCTCGCCCCGTCCTGTGCCGCCCCCGGCCGACCGATGCCCTGGTACGAAAGACCCGTCCGCGCGACGGTGAGCGGGTCCAGGAGATTCCGGGTGTCGATGACGGACCGGCCGTCGAGCCGGTCGGCGATGCGCGTCCAGTCGAGAGCGCGAAACTCGGGCCACTCGGTGAGCAGCACGATCGCCGCCGCGCCGTTCGCCGCGTGGTAGGCGGTTCCCGTGATCCGTACACCGTCGGTCACGCCCGGCACCGGGCCGTGGACAGTGGGGTCGTAGCCCGCCAGTTCCGCGCCTTCGGCGGCGAGCCGTTCGGCGACCGCCAACGCCGGGGAGTCCCGCAGGTCATCCGTTCCGGCCTTGAACGTCAACCCGAGCAGACCGATCCGCGCGCCTGCCAGGTCACCGCCGACCGCCTTGCGCACCTTGTCGATCACCAGCTCGTACTGCTTCTGGTTGGTTTCGATCGCCGCGCGCAGTACGGCGAAATCGCTACCGGCCGACACCGCGGTGTGCAGCAGCGCGACGGTGTCCTTCGGCAGGCAGGAACCACCCCAGCCCGGGCCGGGACGCAGGAACGAGTTGCCGATCCGTTCGTCGTAGCCCATCCCCCTCGTCACGTCGTCGATACTCGCGTCGAGGTACTCGCACAATTCGGCGACGGTGTTCACAAAGGACAGACGCGTCGCGAGATAGCAGTTGGCCGCGTACTTGATCATCTCCGCGCTCGCGGAATCGGTCACCAGCACGGCCGTGTCGAGCTTTTCGTACAGGTCGGCGACCCGCTGGGCGGAGACCGGGTCACGATCGGCCGAGCCGACCACGATGCGGTCGGGATTCAGGAAGTCGTGGACCGCGGACCCTTCGCGCAGGAATTCCGGATTGGACACGACGGCCACGTCCGCCCGGTCGATCAGACCCGCGACGCGAGCCGCCGTGCCGACCGGGACCGTCGACTTGTTCACCACGACGCATCCGGGCGTCAGCAGGTCGCGCAACTCGGTGACGACGGATTCCAGCATCGTCAGGTCCGCCGCGCCGGTGGCGCTCATCGGCGTCGGCACGCAGAGGATCACGATGCCTGCCTCGGCCACCGCCGCGCTCGCGCCGAGCACGAAGTCCAGCCTGCCGGACGCCAGCCCCTCCACCACCAGCTCGCAGATACCGGGCTCCCTGATGGTCGCCTCCCCCCGGCGTAAGGCATCGACTTTTTCCTGGTCGACATCCGCGCAGACGACCTGATGCCCCAACGACGAGAGGCAAGCGGCCGTGGTCAGCCCGACATAGCCCGCGCCGATGACGGCCACTTTGGCCTCGAACAGTGCACTCATTCCCTCAACCCTCCAGTTTTCGATGGCGCCGGGCAGGGCGAAGTCGCCCTGCCCGGCGCCATCGAGAAATACGGTTTCGTGTGCCGGTGAACCGGTCGTGCGCTACTTGGCGTGCGGAATCGCCCGAATCCCCTGGTACGGGGTTTCCTTGCCGAGGTAGTCCACCGTTTCGAACAGGCCGATCGCGTCCATCGGATACCGGGCGCCCGCCTCCGCCGCGAAGATGCACGGAAGGATCTGCTTGCGCTCCGAGGCGGCGGCTTGATTGCTCTTGCGGATGTGCTTGTGGGTGTGGATCAGGATGGGCATGTAGCCACCACCGAGGAACGAACCCGACTGCAGCACCGCTCCGCCGACACAGTCGATCACGCAGCCCTTGCCGAGAATCGCGTCGCGCCCCTGGTAGTAGTAGGAGGGAGTGGCGAGCGTGCCGTGCTCCACATGGAACACGCCGGCCGCGAGGCCGATGATCGAGCGGCCGCCAGTCCGCAGCACCGAACGGTAGAAGTCGACCAGGATCGGCCGCACGGTCGTGTCCGGAAGCGCGAACTCCCCGCACATCAGCGTGATGCGCATCAATTCCGCCAGCGTGAGATTGGTGCCGTTCTCACCGGGGAACTCCTGGTCCCATGGCACCAGGTAATCCGACGGTGCCACCATGCTCGTCCCGACGTCCTCGAGGATCAGCCGTTCCGCCTCACCGGCAGGCTCCGTCACCTCGACCCCGTTTCCGAGGATCCGTCCGGCGAGCAGGTACCGGCTCTCCAGCGTTTTCGCCCGGCTGGCGGCGATCAGGATGTTGAGCCTGCCGGTCACCGTGTCCGGGATGTCGAAGAGGTGGTCGATGCCGTCGGTGGGGACGCTGATCTTCGCCTGCAGTCCGCGGGTGGGAAGCGGCTCGTAGGAGTCCACGACCTCCTTGAGCGCGGCGGCGAACTCGCCCGTTCCGACCTGGAGGAGTTTCTCCGCGGCCAGCGCCCGGTAGTCGAAGGGGATGGAGGTCGACGTCGACAGCACGACGTCGGCGAGCAGGGCGCGATACCGGTCGTCGTCCAGGGACGCGGCGGCCAGTTCCAGGGACAGGTACGGGGAATCGTCGCCGGGTCCGTGGACCCAGCTCGCGGTGTAGGGAGCCTCGAATCGGCACGCCTGCGCGAACAACGCGCGAGCGGCGTCATCGTTCTTGATCTGACTCGTCACCTGCGTCACGGCGGCTTCGCGGTCCGAGACTTCGGCCAGCATGTCCTTGGCCGGTCGCAGCAGCGTCGAAAGGTCGTCAATGGTTCGCGTCATGCTTCGCTCCCAATTCGTGCGAATTTCTCGTCGTCTACCTGACGGTCGAGGTGATCGGTTTCCGTTTTGCGGGGAAAGGTGCCGGTGAACATGGCCGAACCCAGTGCCGCCAGGAACCGGTGTTCGGCTGGCCGCATCGCCGTGGTGCCCTCGTCAATGCGGTGCAACAGATCGAGCTGGGTCAGAAGTGCCTCCTCGAAATGGTTGACGGTGATCACGAAATGGCGCGCCGATACCGTTTTCCGAAGAGAGACGGCATTTCGGACGTGGACGGCGTGCAGGTTCTTGTAGTCGAGATCCGAGCCGAAGAGCGGCTCGAAGACCAAGGTGACGTGTCGGCCGGAGCCGAGTGCCACGTCCGCGAAGCGATAACGGAACTCGGAGCCGTAAGGGATGGTCGCGGGGGCGATGTAGTCCCTCGACACGTCCGCGGGGAACGCGAAGCCTGCCAGCTCGGGAAAGGCGATGGCGCCGGTCGACGACGTGTAGAGCTCGACCTCCGGCAGTACGGCGGTCGACGTCCGTACGCGCATTTCCGCCGTCACCGACGTCGGTACCGCGCGCAGATAGCTTCGGTACTGATCGGACGGCAGGATCGAGCGCAGGATACTCAACATGTGGAAGCCCTCGTAGCCCGCCTCGCCGTACTGGGTGTCGACGAATCTGCCGTTCGCGACGTCGAATTCCCGGTTCTTGGTGAATTCGATGGTGACCTTTTTGATCGGGTCGAACTCGCCGAGTGTCCGCACGACCGCCGAGAACCGCTGGACGGCTTCGCTGTGGGAGTACACGTCGTTGACGATGATCCGAGCGTGCGGAGCACGCTGGACCGTCCTCAATAGACTTTCGAGCTCGTCCGGGTAGCAGGCCGGTTTCTCGAGCAGGATGCGCGCGTCCGCCTGGTGCCGCAGGATCTCGTCGACCACCGAAAGGTGCGTTGCCGTCGGGGTGGCGACCACCCAGGCGTCGACCTCCGAGGGTGCGGGAACGCGGCTCACTCGGTCCAGGTCGGCGCCGTTCCTGGTGTCCACGGTGGTGATCCGGTGGCCTGCCCGCCGGTAACACGCGGCGTACAGCGACCCGATCTTGCCGAGTCCGACGATCACGATCTTCATTTCATGCAACGACGTTGCCGACACGCGTCTTCCCTCCCCGCGTCCGAAAGGAGTGCGCGGCGGCGGCCGAGCCCGCCGCCCGGCCCAACACGGCACCCGCCATCAGGCCGGTGCCGCCCGGATATCCCTGGTCGTAAAGGCCGCCGACGATCACGCCCGCCGCGTAGAGGCCGTCGATCGGGTCACCGCCGCCGCGCACCTCGGCGTTCGTGGTCACGGACAGCCCGCCGTAGGTGAAGGTCAACCCGCAGACCACCGGTACGAACAGGAACGGAGGCGTGTCGAGGCGCTTCGGCCCCGGGCCGGAGTTCAGCCGCTGGATCTCGGAGGTCAGGTTCACGGCGTCGATACCGAGTCGCCGGGCGCCTTCTTCGATCGAGGAGACGACCACCGACGCCGGGTCGCCGAGGTAACCGTCCGGGAGACTGCCCGCCGCGACGACCTTGTCGTCGAAGATCTGGAAGGCGATCCTCCCCGGCTGCTCCTGGATCTTCTGCCCCAGCGAGACGTAGGTGAGGTTGCTGTAGCCGGATTCGTCGAAGAAGCGACGCCCTTCGCGGTTGACCACGACGCCCAGTGGAAAGGCATACCTGGTCAGGCCATGCGATTTGTGCATCTGCCCCGGCAGCATGTGCTCGGGCAGGTTGATGCCCTGTGGCGTGGTGTGGCACTTTTCCCAGTTCCCCGCGGTGTCGGCGCCGAGCTCGACGGCGGCCGCCAGCGGAACGCCTTCGTTGAACGGAATTCCTCGCAGCTTCACGTCACGCCATTCCTCGCCGAGGTGGCGTTCGCGCAGCCGGGTGTTCGCCTCGAAGCCCGCCGATGCCAGTACCAGCGCGTCGGCAAGCATGGGGAACGCGGATCCCGAGCCATGGAGCAGATACCGGTCGTCGGCGGTCTTTTCGAAGCCGGTGACCGCGCTGTCGTAGCCGACGGTTCCGCCGAGCCGTTCGAACCGGGCGAAGTTCCGGTCCTGCAGGCTCTGGCCGCCGCCGTCGAGGACGATCGGCACATCACCGGGCAGCGGGGTGGGTCTCGGTGCCCAGCGCTGGCCGAAGTCGCGCATCCAGGTGATCGTGTCCTCGGAACGACGGACGATCGAGTCGATGAGCGCGACGTCCACCTGATCGCCGGATACCCGCAGCCAGTCGTCGAGGTACTGCTCGTTCGTGTATTCCGACCGGCCGTCGAGTATCTCTTCGACTCGGTTCTTGTCCGCCTCCCGAAGCAGACTTGCGATGAATGGGCTGCCCTGCCAGGAGAAACGCATGGTCTTGGTCAAGGAACTGTTCCCGCCACGCAGCCGCCTCGGCGCGGATTCGAGGACGGTGACGGAGGTCGCGCCCGCCTGCAGCGCCGCTATCCCGGCACAGAGGCCCGCGTTACCCGCTCCGACGACGACGACCTGTCTTTCGGCCACATCACTTTGCCCGTTAGCCATCAACAACGCTCCCCATAGTCCGGTGTTCGCCATTTCTTGCTTGCCCGAGTTCGACCGGGACAGAGTCGTCGCAGTAGTCGGCAGGCCCGATGAGTAGCGGTGCCCGAGCCGGTACGGTCGTCAGGACACCGTTGTCTGCGAACTGCTGGTAGCTGCCGGGATCGCAGCTTCTTCTCCTCGCGTGTGCTTTCAGACGCGGCGCACGAGGATGCGTCCCCAGGATCAGTCGACAGGCCGTGCCGGCCTGGCTGACCGTTCCCCCCGACACCGGGCGACGACGCGCGTCGCTCGGCTCAGATCAAGATTTCAGCGGATGCCTTCCGAGGTGAACCGGGTGTTTCCGCCGGATTCACCGTCCCCCTTGACGATCAGCCCGCGGGTTCTTCTCGTTTGCTCACTTTCGGTGCCCGGGATTTCCCGGGCCTCCCCCAGCGCGGTCGGTGTGGGACCGACAGACGTCAGCCTGACTTCCTGACCAGCGCGTGGGCAACCTTCGGGTAGTTCGGGCTTGTTCGAAACCGTTCGGGCACGCCCGAACAGCAGTGTCCGACGCTGCTGAATGGCGGTATCGCCGCTCAGATCGCCTCAGTCAATCTAGAGCGATGATCGTTCAAGAGGGGGGCGACGACGGGGAGTCGCCGACAGCAGTTCAACCACCGGACTCAGGTGCTTCACCGGCTGAGTTCACGGCGGCACTGCGCGTATTGAGAACGTGGTCCGGACTGACTTATCGGCAGTTGTCCGGAAGGGCGAACGAACTTGGGGGAGCGCTCCCAGCGAGCACGGTCGCGACCACTCTCGGCCGCACCACTTTGCCCCGCGAGTCGTTCGTCGAAGCGTTCACTCGCGCGTGCGGGCTCGATGACGAACAGGTGCGGCGATGGCTCGACGCCAGGACGAGGATCGCGATGGGAGAACCGCCACGGTCCGAAGAACGGCCCGCCGACGACGAGGAGGTGGAGGTTGTCGCGGCACCGGAACCCACACCGGGGCGCTGGCGAGCGCCGCTGATCGTGGTGGTGATCGTGAGTGTGGCCCTCGTCGGGGCGCTGGGCTATTTGACCCTTCCTTTCGGCGCATCGCCGGAGAACAAGGTCCAGGCCACCGTTCCGGGGCTCGACCTCCGGGAAATCGGCAGCTGGGCACAGATCCGCCCGGCCCGGTCTCCCGAGTTCTGCCTCGCCGAAGGGAAGGACCGGACCCAGCTCTACTCCGGCACCATCGTCGCCCAGCAACCTTGCGGGGAAGCCGCCTCGCCCCGCGTGTTCATCGACCCTGTCGGCGAAGAAAACGCCGTGCAGATCCAGTGGCACCATCCGGAGACCGGCGTCGGCTGCCTCACCGTCGTGAACGAAGGAATGGGGCACGACCTGGTCGAACCCCGGGACGACTGCGGCGACGACAGCGTGGACCAGTTGTTCGTCATCAGCCCGGCCGGTCCGCTGGACGCGGCTCCTTTCGTCATCCGTCCCCTCGGTACGACGCAGTGCCTCGGCCTGCGTGATCTGGATACCACCGCGGGGACCGAGATTGTTCGTGAACGGTGCTCCGACGCGCCTGACCAGAAGTTCTTCATCGATCTGATCCCGCCGCCGTGATCACTCCACGAGAAAGGCAGGAACTCCGGGAACCAGAACTTCTTCACGCTCGGTGGGGACAGTCTGCGGGCGACCCGGATGCTGGAGACGGTGCGACAGCGATACGACGTCGTGCTGCCGCTACGGTCGCTGTTCGCGGCACCGACGGTGGAGGGCGTCGCTCGGGAGCTGGCGGCCTTGGTGCCGGAGGAGTCGGAGGAAAGAGCCTCTGACCCCTCCGGCCTGATCGATCAGTTCTTTTTCAGCTCCTCGGCGAGCATCACGATGATGCCGCTGGGACCGCGGACGTAGGTGAGCTTGTAGACGTCCTCGTAGTTGGCCACGCCGCGAAGCGGATGACATCCGTGTTTCGCGGCTATCTCAAGGGCTTTGTCGATGTCGTCGACCGAGAAGGCGACGCGGTGCATGCCGATCTCGTTGGGGCGAGTGGGCTCCGTCTCGATCGCGTCGGGGTGGATGTACTCGAAGAGCTCAAGGCGGCTGTGCCCATCTGGCGTCTGGAGCATCGCGATGTTGGCGTGGTTGCCGTCAAGACCGACGGCGGTGTCGGTCCACTCGCCGCTGACCGTGTCGCGGCCGACGACCGTGAGCCCGAGGTCGGTGAAAAAGGAGATGGCTGCTTCGAGGTCGTGAACGGTGATGCCGACGTTCTCAAGTTTGATGGGCATGTGTGGCATGTTAGCGAGCAGGGCCGATCGGCCGAATGCCGTTGATGCTGAAGGCAAATCGGCCTCCAGTCGTGTCGTCGACCCAGAGCCGCGCTTGGATTGGTCCCTGCGGGCCCAGGTGGTCTCTGAGCATGGCGAAGGGCCCGTCGCCGGTGTGGCTGATGCGGCGTCAGGCGGCGCCACGACGTAGCCCAGTTATTGAGGGGTAGTCAAAGGTGGCGCGGCCGACGCCCTCGGCAAGGGGGTATTCACGTTACCGGGCGTGGGGAAGGTGGGTCAGGAGCCGATCAGGTCCCCAAGGTCGCATTGGAGACAGTCGCTCGTGTCGCGAAAGCCACTTTGGGGACACCACATGTCCGGAAAGTGGCTTTCGCGACAGGTGGGAACGCCGCTGGCCAGCGTCGAAGCCGGACTTCCAACACTTACAGGGGGCCTTCAGGACACGCCACGTCCCAGCCCACCGACAGTCGTGCACGTAGCGTGGCCAACCCCCCTCCCGTGATCACTCCACGAGAAAGGTAGGAACTCCGGGAACCGAGGACGACTTCTCGACGACTTGTGGGGCTGAATCATGCGGCCGGCGAGCGGAGAGAGATGCACTGGTACGAGGACGACGACCTGTGGATCGGCTTCGCGGACGTGATGTTCCCGCCCCGCCGGGCCGAAGAGGCCGAACGCCTGACGGCCACCTCACCGCTGATCGAAGTCACCGACGGCATGAAGGTGCTCGATCTGGCCTGCGGTCCGGCGATGCACGTCGTGCCGCTGGCGAGGAAGGGTGCCGACGTGACCGGTGTCGACCTCAGCCCGGCCATGCTCGAACGCGCGCGTGAAGCCTGCGAAAGCGCGGGAGTCACCGCGAAGCTGATCCAGGCCGACATGCTGGAGTACGTCGAGCCGGGCGCGTACGACCTGATCATCAACATGTACACGTCGTTCGGCTACTTCACCGAACCCGGCGACAACCTCACGGTGCTGCGCAACGCCTTCACCAGCCTCGCGCCCGGCGGCAGGCTCTTGATCGACGTGCTCGGCAAGGAGGTGCTGGCCGGCTGGGTCGGCCGCCCCCAAGCGGTCGACATCGACGGCGGGACGGTGTTCATGCGCGACACCATTCTCGACGACTGGACCCGCCTCAGGACCGACTGGACGCTGGTCCGGGGCGGCGAAGCCAAGCAGGCGTCGATCCTGTCCTTTCTCTACAGCGCCGCGGAACTGAAGGCGCTGTTCGAGACGGCGGGCTTCACCGGTGTCGAGTGCTTCGGTGACTTCGACGGCTCGGCGTACGACGACCGCGCGCGCCGCCTGATCGTGCGTGGTGAACGTGCGGGCTGAGCCTCTCCGCCTCTTCGCGGAGCCCGACGACGAGACCGTCCGTCCGCTCCGGCTCACCGGACCGGTGATCCTGCTGTCGGCGGCGCTCCTGCTCTCCCTGATCGCGGGCATCGCGCTCGGCCCGACCAACGTCGCCCTTCCGGATGTGCTGCGTTACCTGGGAAAAGCGATCGTTGGCGGCACCATTTCCGGGGACGAGGTCACCGGGTACTCGATCGTCTGGCAGGTCCGTACCCCGCGCGTGCTGCTCGCGGCCGTGGTCGGCGCGGGACTCGCGGTGGTCGGGGTCGCGGTACAGGCGCTGGTGCGCAACGCCCTCGCCGACCCGTTCGTCCTCGGGATCTCCTCCGGCGCTTCGGTCGGTGCCGCCGCGGTCGTGGTGTTCGGCCTGTTCGCCGGGCTCGGCGTGCTGGCGCTGTCGACGGCGGCGTTCCTCGGGGCACTGGGCGCGACAGCGCTGGTCTACCTCGCCGCCCGCGGCAAATTCGGGCTGACGCCGTTGCGTCTCGTGCTCACCGGGGTCGCGCTCACCTACGCCTTCCAGGCGGTGATGAGCGTGCTCGTCTACCTCTCGCCGAACGGTCAGGCCGCGCAGACCGTTCTGTTCTGGCTGCTCGGCAGCCTCGGCTCGGCGACCTGGGCGTCCTTGCCGTTGGCGGCGCTCGGGGTGGCCGTCGCGATCGTGGTCCTGCTGCGCTACGGCACCGCGCTCGACGTCCTCTCCATGGGTGACGAGACCGCGATGAGCCTCGGCACCGACGCGGCCGCGTTGCGCCGCTGGCTCTTCCTGCTCACCGCGATCGTCACCGGGTTGCTGGTGGCGGTGAGCGGCTCGATCGGCTTCGTCGGACTGGTCCTGCCGCATGTGGTGCGGATGGTCGCCGGTTCGGGGCACCGCCGCGTGCTCGCGCTCGCGCCGCTGGTCGGCGCGGTCTTCCTGGTGTGGGTCGATCTGCTGGCCCGCACCCTCGTCGCGCCGGAGGAACTGCCGCTCGGCGTGATCACCGCGCTGATCGGGGTCCCGGTGTTCCTCGTGGTGATGCGGCGCCGCGGCTACGCGTTCGGGGGCCGCTGATGTTGTCGCTGCGTGAACTGTCGGTCGAGGTCGCCGGGTCGAGGTTGATCCGCGCGTTGAACCTGGACGTCGGCGCGGGCGAGGTCGTTGGCCTGCTCGGGCCCAACGGCAGTGGCAAGTCGACCGCGTTGCGCTGTGTCTACCGGGCCTTGACGCCGTCCGGTGGCGCGGTCTTGATCGACGGCGCCGACCTCGCGGAGCAGGGCCTGCGCGACACCGCCCGCCGGATCGCCGCGCTCACCCAGGACAGCCGCGCGGACCTGGACTTCACCGTCGAGGAGGTCGTCGCGCTCGGCCGGTCGCCGCATCAGCGCGGCAATCTCCGGCTCTCGGCCCGCGAACGCGTGTTGTGCCGGGAAGCGTTGCGACGCCTGGACATCACCCACCTCGCCCAGCGCAGCGTGCTGACGCTTTCGGGTGGCGAGCGTCAGCGGGCTTTGGTGGCGAGGGCGCTCGTCCAGGAACCCGAAGTGCTGGTCCTCGACGAGCCGACCAACCATCTCGAC
The DNA here is from genome assembly GCF_055575355.1 of Amycolatopsis sp. NPDC034160. Classification (NCBI taxonomy): domain Bacteria; kingdom Bacillati; phylum Actinomycetota; class Actinomycetes; order Pseudonocardiales; family Pseudonocardiaceae; genus Amycolatopsis; species Amycolatopsis sp. NPDC034160. The sequence continues at coordinate 187,944 of NZ_JBVISU010000015.1, forward strand.
GTCCGCCACCAGGTGGAACTGCTGAAGTTCCTGCGTGACTGCGGGCTCACCGTGCTCGTGGCGCTGCACGACCTGAACCTCGCCGCCGCTGTCTGTCACCGGATCGCGTTACTACGCGACGGATCCCTCGCCGCCTGCGGCACCCCGGCCGAAGTGCTCACGCCCGAAACGGTCCGCGCGGTGTTCGGCGTAGAGGTCACCCAGGTGACCCATCCCGTGACCGGTGCGCTCCACCTGCTTTACGACCTTCCCGCCGAAGAAACCGAGGGGATCTCACGATGAAGCCGTCCAGGGTGGCCGTGCTCTTCGCCGCGGCACTGCTTTTGAGCGCCTGCGGTGCCCAGGTCGAAGCCGGACCGGCCGCGTCCGCTCAGACCACGGTGACCAACTGCGGCGCGCAGGTCACCTTCCCGGCGCCGCAGCGTCCGGTGGCCTACGACGTCTCCGGTGCCGAAAAGATGTTCGCGCTCGGGCTGGCCGGCCGGATGCGGGGTTACGTGATGAACTCGCTCGGCGACCCGTCGATCGCCGGATCACCGTGGAAGGACGACTACGGGCGGGTCGAGCGGCTCGGCACCTCGCGGGTCACGCGCGAGATCCTCGTCAATGCCAAGGCGGACTGGGTGATCGCGGGCTGGAATTCGGGGTTCAGCGAGGAGCGCGGGATCACCCCGAAGCTGCTCGACCAGGTCGGCATCCGCAGCTATCTGCACACCGAGACCTGCTGGGAATACCCGACCGCGAAGGCCGAGGTGACTCCGCTGGAGGCGCTCTACACCGATCTGCGCAACCTCGGCGACATCTTCGGTGTCCGCCAGCGGGCCGATGAACTGGTCGCGGAACTCAAGGGACGCTTCGACAAGGTCCGCGCCGGAGCGCCGAAAACGCCGCCCGCCAAGGTATTCGTTTATGACTCCGGTACCGACCAGCCCTTCACCTCCGGGAAACACGCGGCTCCCAACGACATCATCGACGCGGCGGGCGGTACGAACGTCTTCCGCGACCTCGCGGACGGTTGGGGCAGCGTCGGCTGGGAAGCGGTGGTGAAGGCCGAGCCCGAGGTGATCGTCGTGGTGGACTACGCCGACCAGCCGGCACAGGACAAGATCGCGTTCATCAAATCGGCGCCACAGCTGAAGAACACGCCGGCGGTGCGGGACAACCGGTTCCACGTCATTTCCTACGGCGACCTCGTGAGCGGCCCGCGCAACGCGCGAGGCGCCGAGTCGCTGGCCGCCTACCTGCGGTCGATCGGCCGGTGAACGCGATGCCCGTCGAGACGGTCCCGCTGGTCCACGAGCACGTCACGGACGCGATCAAGACCCCGGCGCTGATCCGGCTCAGGCCCAACCTCGTCCTCCTCCGGTTCGAAACCCTCAAGGTCTACGCGGCGCTCGGCGCGGTCCGCTCGCTGCTCGCCGACGGCGTCGTCCGAAAAGGACAGACGCTGATCGACAGTTCGAGCGGGATCTACGCGCTCGCGCTGGCGATGGCCTGTCACCGCCACGGTCTGCGCTGCCACATCGTCGCGTCCACCACCGTCGATCTCACCATGCGTGCGCAGCTGGAGATCCTGGGCGCGACCGTGGACCAGATGCCGCCGTCGGAGGACCTCCGGCTCGACCAGCGCCGCCGCGTCGCGCGCGTGCACGAACTGCTGGAGCGCCATCCGGACATGCACTGGATGCGCCAGTACCACGATCCCGTGCACTACCTGGGCTATGGCGAGGTCGCCGATCTCGTCGCCCGCGCGTTGCCGTCCGGGCCGCTCGCCGTCGTCGGCAGCGTCGGCACCGGCGCCTCGACCGGCGGGATCGCGCGGTCGCTGCGCGAACGCGATCCGGACGTCCGCCTGACCGGGGTCCAGCCGTTCGGCAGCGTCACCTTCGGCAGCGAACGGTTCACCGATCCGGACGCGATCATCGCGGGGATCGGCTCGGCCATCCCGTTCGACAACGTCGATCACGAACTGTACGACCGGGTCCACTGGCTGAACTTCGTGCACGCGATGGCCGCGACCATCGGCCTGATGCGCGAACACGCCGTGTTCGCCGGGCTCTCCACCGGGGCGGCGTATCTCGTCGCGGGCTGGGAGGCCGCCCGGAATCCGGATAGGACCCACGTCGTGATCGGCGCCGACACCGGACATCGTTACACGACAAGGGTCTTCGCCCGGCATCGGGAGGCACTCGACCCGGCGGGGCTCGCGCCGCGCGAAATCGCGTCACTGGACGACCTGGCACCGCCGTGGGCGGCCATGGACTGGCGCCGCCGCCGATTCGGCATACCCACACAACCGCTGTACGGGAAGGAGCGGGCGTCATGAGCGTCGTCCTGTTGGAAGCCCTCACCTTCGGCCTCGGCAGGCTGGCCGACGCGGCGGCGGAAGCCGGGCGGAGGCTGGTGCTGTTCACCGGGAACCGGGACATCTACCGCTACGAACTCGGCACGCTCGCGCCGGGCCGGGTCGAGGTCGTCGACATCGACACCGCCGACATCGCGGCCTGCGAGGCCGCGTTGCGTGCCATCCCGGACCTCGCCGGGATCATCAACTCGACCGACACCTGGGCACTGCCGGGCGCGGAACTCACCGCCCGGCTCGGTTTGCCCGGCCCCGACGCGGCGGCCGTCCGCGTGCTGCGGGACAAGGGCGCGGTGCGCGATCTGCTGTACGAACACGGGCTCACCCGCGGCCGTCCGGTGCCGGTCATGGTCGCCGAAGAACTCGGGTTTCCGTTGGTGGTCAAGGATTCCTCGGGAACATCGTCACGGGGAGTGTGGCTCGTCCGTGACGCGGACGAACTGGAGCGAGCCAGGCTGGAAGCGAAGGACACACCGCTCAAGGGACATCTGATCGCCGAGCCCTATTTCGCCGGGCCGCTGTACAGCGCGGAAACCGTCACCTGGCAAGGACGGACCCGGCTGCTCGGGATCCTGTCCCGTCAGCTGTCGCCGGAACCCGCGCGCCGCGAGGAGGCCGCCGCTTTCCCGGTGGCCTTCCCGGACACCGAGCAGGCCGAACTGGCCGACTGGATCGGCCAGGTGCTCAAGGCCACCGGACACGAACAGGGCTTCGCGCACACCGAATTCGTCCTCACCGCCGACGGGCCGGAGGTCGTCGAGATCAACATCCGGATCGGCGGGGCGATGCTCGGTGAGGCGCTGTGCCGATCCTTGGGCACCAACGTCTATTCCGCGATGATCTCCATGGCGCTGGGCGAGGAACCCGCGTTGCTCACCCAGGAAGTCGGTGGGGGACCCGGGATCGGATTCGTACTGGCCTATCCGGCCGTGGAAGGGGTGCTGAAGGGTTGGTCTGGGCTCGACAGGCTGCCCGGCCTCCCGGGCGCGCCGGAGTGGTATCCGACGGCGAGCCCCGGCGACGAGATCCGGTACCTCACGGATCAGCGGTCCTGCACCGGGATCGTGCTGGCCGAGGGGCCGACGGCGGAACTCGCGCTGCATCGCGCGCTCGCCGCGGCGGGCGGGATCACGCCGGAGATCGATCCTCGAGCGGTCCGCTGAACATCCATGGCGGACTGGATGCCGGGCGGCCGATGGTGATGCCGCCCGGCGGAGTTCAGGCGGGAACGCACTTCTTGGCGGCCGCGGCGGCCGCCGCCAGTTCCGGTGTCTCGAGTTTGAGCGTGGGCAGCAGTTCCAGGCTTTCCGAGAGCGGCTTCTGGGTGGCGTCCATCGCCTGGATCGCCGCGTCCATGGCCGCTTGGCCGCCGGACTTCTCCAGCCGCTGCTTCCCGGCGGCCGCCGCGTCCCTCGCCGCGGTGTATCGGTCCACAAGGGACTTTCTCACCGCGTCGCCGTCGGGAATCGGCGACGGGGGCAGCGCGGCCAGATCGTCGACAGCCTTGCCCGCGAATCCCGCGCGGATCCCGAGTTCTTCCTTTAGCGACCCGCGGGTCACCTCGGTGCCCGACCGCTGTTTGGTCGCGTAGTCGTTGCTGGTCTTCAGATAGCCGTATACCGCGCCGCACACTCCATCGAGCCACGCGACGGTCTTGGTGTCCGGGGCGCCTGGCGAAGCCGGTACCGATACCGCGGCCGAGGACGGCGGCGTGACGGTGACCGTCGCGGGTGCCGGTGGCGGCTCCCCGGCACAGGCCGCCGTCGCGAACAGGGCTCCCACCAGGGAAACAAGCAGCAGTTTCGTCTTCATCGAATCTCCCCTCTCGCGTGAACACGTCACGGAGGGGCTGGAGGTTGCCAGGCTTTTCAGTCGCAGTTCCCCATGAGCCGCGCCAGCTCTTCCCGGCCCAGCGCCGGCTCCGGCAACGGGCTCGCGGCGGAAGCACGCATCCCGTCGAACAGCAGGGCGAGATGGCGGCGCCAGACCTCCGGCCGGACGCCCGCGGTCGCTTCCACGGTGCGCGCGATGCCCCAGGTCACGAAGGCCATGTCTTCAAGGGTGAAGTCGGCGCGCAAAGCCCCGCTCTCCTTGGCGCGCTCGACGACGCGGGTCATCAGTTCGTACCCGCGTTCGTGCTCGCCGGTCTGCGGCGGCCGGGTCGAGGCGAGTTCGTTGTAGCCGCGATCGGCGGCCTGCAGTTCGCAGATCCGTTCCACGAAAGACGTCAACCCGGCCCACGCGTCGTCGAGGCCGAGCGCGTGTTCGGCGATGCTCACGACGGTCTCGGTCCGGTCAGCGAACACCGCGCTCACCAGATCCGCGCGCTGGGGGAAGTGGTTGTACAACGTGCCGATGCTGACGCCGGCGGTCTTGGCGATCTCGTCGAGCGCGACATCGAGGCCGCGCACCGCGTAGAGCCCCCTGGCGGCGTCGACCAGCAGGTCCCGGTTGCGCTGGGCGTCCTTCCGCAGGGGTTTGGGCATGTGGGCATCCTAGTCAACTTGAAGGCAGCCTCAAGTTGTGTGTACCCTCGAAGAAGTTGAGGGCACTCTCAACTTAATCCTTCTGGGAGGACCCATGACCAAAACGCTCGCGATCTTCGGCGCCGGACCGGTGCTGGGGCTGTCGCTCGCCCGCCGCTTCGGCCGCGAGGGCTTCCGCGTCGCCCTCGTCGCGCGGACCACCGAAAACCTCGACGCACTCGTCGCGGAACTCGACGCCGACGGCATCGAAGCGAGCGGGTTCGTCGCCGACGTCTACGAACCCGCTCAGATCGCGACCGCCGTCGCCGCCATCGGCCGGATCGACGCGGTCGCCTTCAACCCCGGCGGCGGGACCATGGGCGAGGGCATCGCGCCGGTGCTCGACGTCGATCCCGGCAACCTGCGGCTGATCCTCGACCGGTTCGTGGTGTCCGCGGTGGCGCTGGTGCGAGCCGTACTGCCGGCCATGACCGAGCGCGGCGACGGCGCGATCCTGTTCACCGCGGGGCAATCCGGGCTTCATCCCGCGCCGTTCCTCGGCAACGCGGGAATGGCACAAGCCGCGCTGCGGAACTACTTCCACAACCTCAACTCGGTGCTCGCCGAGAAGGGCGTCTATGTGGGAGCCGTCAATGTCGGCGCGCTGATCGAGGGCAGCGTTCCACATCGGACACTGACGGCGGGCCCGCTGGATTTCGAACCCGAGGTGATCCACCCGAACGTGTTCGCCGACGCTTTCTGGAAGCTCTACGCGACTCGCGAGGCTCCCGAAGCGCTGGTCGGTTCGTTCGGGAAATATTGAGGGGTGAAGCGAACGTGGCGTGTCGCGTTCGCTTCACCCCTCGATACTCGGCCAGCACGGGAACACTGGGCCGAGGATGGGTTACCGCTCGATGGCGTAGGCCTCGATCTCGACCTTCATCTTCGGGTCGAGCAACGCCGAGACTTCGACCATCGTGGCCGCGGGCAGCACGTCGCCGAAGGCCTCGCGGTGGGCGCGCGCCACCAGTTGGGCGTCCTTGATGTCGGTCACGTAAGTGACTGTCCGCACCACGGCGGCGAGGCTCGAATCGGCCTCCCGCAAAGCGGTCTCGATGATCGAAAGCACGGCCGCCGCTTGCTCGTAGGCGTCACCCGACCGGAACGGCTCGCGCGCCGTCGTCCCGGACACATGGATGTGCTCGCCGACGCGCACCGCACGGCTGTAGCCGAAAACCTGCTCGAAGTCCCCGCCGGAGGAGATGTTCACCCGCTCAGTCATGATCCGAACGAAAGCACAGTGGCGGCCGGAAAGGAACCGGGATTCGGGTCACCGCCGATCTGCCGCGTCAGATAGTGCCTCGACTCTCGACCTATCGGGTCACTCTTCGCCCTCCGGCGGTTTCTCGTTCACGGCCGGAGGGATGTTCTTCGTCAGCTCGACGATGGTCTTCCCGGCCATGCCCGACGCGCCGTAAGTCGGGTCACTGAGCACCTTGACGGTCTTCTCGAGAGCGTCCGCGACCTTGGGGTACTTCTTGTGCAGGTCGCCGATCGGGAAGGCGTTCCAGTAGTCGAATTTCTTCAGAACGGCATCTCGGTCTTCTTTGGACAGTTTCTCCAGCGACTTCGTCAGCTTCTCGCGAACAACCCTGAGGGGCATGTCGCTGAGCTTCTCCGGCTTGCCGCCCGGGGGGACCTCGGGCTTCCCGCCGTCCGGTTTGCCGGGCGGCCCTTCGATCGGCTTCTTGCCGCCGGGCATCGGGTGCGCGCCGGGCTTGGGTTTCGGCTGGGGCAGCTTGACCTTGCCGCCACCGAGCGTCAGCTTGACGACGTCGTCGGCCGCCCCGCGCGTCTTGGCGAGAATCTTGATCATCTCGCCGAGCTTCTTGGCGCAGTCGGCGATGGCCTTGGCGATCTTGGCGATCGCCACGCCGACCGTGGTCATGATGGAGGCGATCGCCGCGATGATCGAACCGCCGAAGGTGACGGGCGCGAGCGCCACCGCCACGATCGCGGCCTTGAGGATGCCGGCCAAGGTCATCGCGATGATGTCACGGACGATGCCGCGGACGGCACCGATGACGGCACCGGCGATCCCCATTTGCTTGCCGGCGAGATTCAGGTACTCCGACAGCGCGTCGATCTGTGCGGTGACGCCCTCCATGTCGGAGCGGAAGCGGTCGGCGGCCTCGCCGTCCCACTTCTCCATGAACGTCTTGGTGGCGGCCGCGTGGTCGTCCGACCACTCCTTCACGGCCTTGCCCTCGTTGTAGATCGCCGTCTTGGCCGCCTCGATGCCCTTCGGGTCACCCAGCAGGAAGTCCAGCGGCCAGCGGAAGATGACGATGTGCTCGATCAGCCAGCCGATCCCGGCGGTGAGCAACGACCCGATCGGATCGACGACCATGCCGAGGATTTCGATCGCCATCCCGGCCGAGGCCAGGCCGACGCTGAGTTGGTCGCCGGAGTCGACGGCTTTCTTCAGCGCGAACGCCGAATCGAAGAAGCCGGCCCCCGCGGTGTCGCCACTGCCCGCGAGGAAGTTGTTCTTCTCGTCCTTGAAGTCCTCGGCCTTGGTGCCGCTGCCGTTCCCGAAGTCGCCCCTGTGGTACTCGTCGCTCACTTGACCTTCACCTCCTCGATGCCGTCGCCCGCCGCGTTGATCAGCTTCTCCGTTTCCGCTTCGTTGGCGTCGTACTTCTTCGCGGCCTCGCGCACCCTGTCGGAGAGCTCCTGCACGTTTTCCGAATACTTGTTCAGGTGGTCCCGCGCCTTCCCGCAGTGCATGCTCGCGCCGGCGCCGTAGATCTGGCCGCCGAAGATGCCGAAGATGCCGGGGTCCGCCACGCAGCTGCCCACCATGTCGGCGCTCTTCCGCAGCGCGTCCTCGAGCTTGTCGAGGTGACTGGCGAACTCCGTCATGGCCTCTGTGTCGACACCGAATCCGCTCACCAGGGGCTCATCTCATCGTCGTCGGGGGTGGCGGGCCGCCGCGGCCGGGGCGCCGGGGGGTGCGGCGGCTGCGCGGGACGGCCCGGGTGCGGTGGCGGCGGGAAGCCCGACGGCGGCGGGGGCCGGTACCCGGCCGGTGGGGGCGGCGTCCGGTACCCAGCCTGCGAACGTGGGACCTCTTCGTGTGCCTCCGGGGCCCATTTGTCCTGTTCGGGGTTTTCCCGGGCGCCTTCTTCTTCCGCCACCTTCGGCAGGAAGGTGCGGACCAACTGAGCGGCTTCGTCCTCGCCGTTGATCTCGGTGTAAGACTCCGTGACCTTCTCGACGGTCTGGCGCTGCGCCTGCCGCACGGTCTCCATGACGAGCGAGGAGAGTCGGGCCGGTCCCAGTGCGGTCGCCCGGTTGCCGAACTCGATGGCGCTCAGCGAGCCGTTGGCCTCGACAGTCACCTTCACCGAGCCGTCGGGGGATTGCACCGTGGACGCCGAGGCGGTGAACGCCGCGGTCAGGGCCTTGGCTTTCTCTTCGAGTTTCTTGGCCTCTCGCTCCAGAAGGAGAGCGAAGTCCTCACCTGCGTCGAAATTGGGTTGCATGCATCGCCTTGGCTCGGTTCGGATCGGGCACGAAGGGTGGGAGTTCGTGAGCGGCCGGCACTTGCTTGCCGAAGCCGCCGCGGAACACCCCAGCTTCCACTTCGGGAAGGTAGACCAGACGGTTCCGGTCCGCAGCGAACCCCTGCGAAACTTTCGCGATCGGCCGCAAGCTGGTTCGCTTGGTATCGGTACCACCGTAGGGGGACCCGGACAACCCCGGTGATCAGGGACTGCCCGAAAGGGCCGCCGGGAACGGCCGATCAGGCCAAGGCGCGGGAAAGGCGGTGTGATGGGAACCGGACCGGTCGTGCGGAACGCCCGGCGCGACGACGTCATGGCCATCTGCCGTTTCGGAGAGGAGCACGTCCGGGCCCATTACACGCCGTTGATCGGCGCGGAAGCCGCGGACAAGCAGGTCCGGATGTGGTGGCACGAGACGAACGTCGGCGGGGCTGTGGCCCGTGGTTCGGTCGTGGTCGCCGAGGACGGCGGGCGGCTGGTCGGCGTCGGGCAGCGCGGACGCGACGGCGACGACCACGTGATCTACAAGCTCTACGTGCACCCTGAGCATCGTGGTGGCGGGTTGGGTCCGCGGCTGCTCGACACTCTCATCGGACAGCTGCCCCCGGACGCCGAGCGGCTGTACATCGAGCATTTCACGGCCAACGAGCGCGCAGGTGCCTTCTACGAGCGTGAGGGCTTCACGGTGGAGCGGATCGAGCCGAGTTCCACCGGAGACCCCGGTCTCGGCGTGGTCTGGCGGGCCCGGAATCTCCGCTAGCGGAGATTCCGGGCGAGGGCCCCGTCGAGCCAGCGATCGACCTGACGCTGGCCGCGCAGGCGGACGATGACGAGGTTCGGAAAACGGTTCTCCCTGATGACCTTGTGCACGCGAGCCCGGATGACGGGGTGATAACGCCAGGCGAGTTTGACGATGTGGTCGGGGTCGGTGAAGAACGTGCGCAACGGACCCTCGACATTGCCGCCGGCGATCGCCGAACCCCGTCCGACACGACGTTTCAGCGTCCGGCCGATGACGCGGGTCATTGTCATGATCCGCGGGTGATCGAGCCAGATCAGCGCGTCCAGCCGTTCGGTCATCCGCTCCCTGACCTCTTCGCCTTGCCATTCGATGGCCCACTCGTCACCGTCGAGGTACTCGAGGACGTCGGTCTGCCAGGTCTCCCGCACCGTCCAATTCGGACCGTGGAAGAAGGATTCGAACTCGACGAACGGCAACCCCATGCGCTCGCACAGGGTTCGCGCCAGTGTCGACTTCCCCGATCCGGCCGGACCCGCCACCGCGACCCGGCGGAGCCGCCGACCGGGAAGGGCGTCGTCCGGCCCGATGATCTCCATGCCGGGAGACTAGCGGGGGCCGTGACCGGGCCCTACCGGTTTTCGGGTCTTCGGCTTCGGGCAGCGCAGTGGCGAGGGGACAGAAGCATCAGTCGATGAGGTTCTTGCGCAACCCTTGGACGACCGCATGCGCTCGGTCATTCGCGGAAAGCTTGCGGAACAACCGCTGAGCATGCGTTTTCACGGTGTCCTCGGACAGTCGTAGTTCGCCGCCGATCTCGCCGTTGGTCTTTCCGAGGCTCATGCCACGCAACACCTCCAGTTCCCGTTTGGACAAGGTGAAATCCGCGTCAGACGCGGATCGCGGCCCTGGAAGTGGAATGGAGTTCGACCCGTGGCCGAAACCGAGCACACTCGCTTCAAACGAAAGGAATCCGACGGCGCCTTCCTTGATCGCGGTGGCGACGATTCTTTCGGACTCCGGTGGGCCGTACACCACTACCCTTGTGTCGTGGTGGAAACGCACCAGTGTCCGGATCGTCTCCACCAGTACCTCCGGCGGCATGCGAACGCTCAGAAAGACCACGTCCGCGGGGAGGAGGCGAAGTTTCCCCGCCAGGTCGGAACTGGACGCGGCAGCACCGACACGCCGCACGCCTGGCGTGGTGACGAGCAGACGGACCATGCGTTCGCGCGGTTCACGCCGACTGTCCAGAACCAGAATATTCATCGCGGTGTCCCCCGATGGCCGAAGTGATGGGTCGCCATGGACACGGATACCTCAAACACCCGAGACCCGTTATGCGACCACAGAATACTTGTTTCCGGTCGACCGCTGGCACGTCGTGGACGCGACACTGAGAAAGCAATCCTGAAGAGTGAGGGCGATGCAGGTAATGGAGAGGAGGGTGGTCTCGTTAGGTGTAACCGATCGACGGCTCTTTCCCTGAGCGCGGTCTCTCTTGCGGCGCCGGTAGTCGCAGCTTTCGCTTTCGTGCCACAAGGTCGAGACGGCTTGTTCGAGGTCGCCACGATTCTCGACGGAGTCGCCGGACCTGCACGGCGTGAGCCGAGGGGCGGCCGCGGCGGCATTGAGCACGGCGCGATCACCCGCCCGGCCGGTGCCGGTGCACACCCGATAGATGACTTCGCGTAACGCGCCGGTCTGCCGGAGCCCCGCGTCTTCGACCGCGACTTCGTCGGCGAGAAAGGTGAACACGTCACGATGGTGACCGGGGGCGTTCGTTCGCCGGACGAATCTAGTCCATCAGGGTGGACAGCGTAAGGCGGGCGTCCCCGCCCAGGGGGTTACGGAAAGTGGCATTTCGACGGCTTGCATCGGGGGCAGCCTCACTCGATCGTGTCGTTTTTCGGCGGGCTACACAGGGTATACATCAGGTTTCGTCGCGCTGAAAAAAACACTCGTTAGGATGGATTGGTGCTCGCGTCGCGAACTCCGGTGCGCCCGGGGTTCACCGCGCCACCTTTTTTCCCTAAGGTGGGCACCGGTTCAAACCAGAGCCGCGGAAGTGCGGGATGTGGACGCGGTCCCGTCATCCCGGCCTGCCTTCCGCGTTCGAGCAGTGACACATTCGCCGGAAGGAACATGGCCCACGTCTGTGGAGCCGGGGGAACCGTGAACGACCAACTCGTGGCCGCACCCGTGGGTGCGGCTTTCACCTCGCGCCTGGTCTGCCTGACTGGCGACCGTCTCATTCACCCGGCGGACAGCCGCAACGACCTCGCGCGCATCGTCGTCCGCTGGGCTCGAAGATGGGTTCCCGAGACGTGGCCCGCCCGGCAGTACTTCGAGGCGCTCGGTCTCGGCGACGTCGAAAACCCCTGCTACGCCGACGATGACGTCACCGGTTGGCTCCTCCTCGAACCCCGGCCGGAGTCGCTCGCGTGGCGAGTGCGTTCGGGAGAGATCGAGATCGCGACGGCTTTGACCGCGGAGGCCGAAGCCTGGCCCGACTGACGGCCGACGTGTGACGGCCCTGCGTCTTCAACCGGCGCAGGGCCGTTCGCCGTGCCCGGTTTTCCGTGCCGCGTGAACGAGAGTGATCGTCGACGGATCGCCGAGTGCGTGTGGGGCACTAAAGGCCACTAACTCGATCGAGTCATTCGTTGCGTGCTCACGGGTCCGTAGTGCCTACACGATGGTGGAACGACGTGGAAAGGCGGTGGCCTCGTCAGTACGTTTTCCCGGACACAGGACGGAAACTTGGTCGCCGTCCTGTGTCCGAACCGCTCGCTCAGGGGAGCGGTCTGATGTCCCCAATGGCACATTGGGGACATCAGACCGTCCCCAATGGCACATTGGGGACATGCCCGGTTCCCGGTCATCGACAAGGCGACGTGGGCCGGACCGCGACGGCGGTCCGGCCCACGGGTTCATCGGCGGTCGCGCCAGTGGTGGTGATGGTGGTGGTGGTCTCCGGACCAGTCGGTCGCGTCGGCCACCGCGCTCACCTCATGGGTGACCGCGCCGTTCTCGTCAGCGGCGGTGTACCACTTGTCATAGCTCGCGTACTGCGGAACGGCCACGGCCTTCACGCCCTCGGACGCCGCACCGTCGTGGCCGGCGTAGAGATCGCTGGACTCGTACACGGCGTGGTCGTCGTCGGCGTGGCTGACGACATGCGACGACGTCGCCCCGTCCACGTCCGCCGTCTTGGTGGACTCGGCGTAGGTGACGTGCGAGGGGCGGGTGTCCCGGATCGGGTGGGTCTTCGCGGGGCGGTGCTTGGAGGTCGACACGTAGTCGTCGGTGTGTGTGACCGGCTGCTTCCCGTGATGGTACGTCGGGCGACCGGGCTTGTGTTCGACGAGCCAGTCGTCGTCGTCCGTGTCGATGTCGGATTCTTCGGTGTGCAGAACCGCGGCGCCCGTCGGTCCGGCCAGCACGGCGTCCTCCTCGGACCACTGGTTCCCGTGGTGATCGACACCCCAGGTGCTTTCGATCGTCCCGGCGCCGGCGATACCGGCGTAGGTCACGGAAGTCTCGGAGATGCCGGCCGAGTCGGGGTCGTAGTCCGCGTCGGCCGCCGCGACTCCGGCGAACCCGAGAGACAGCGGAACGACGGCCGCCGCCGCGAGCGCCCACTGGCGCAATGCAGTCATGATTGTTGTGATCCTTTCGAGCTGGGGTTACCTGACACGAATTGAGTCACGAGAATCGACTCCGGGCGTGAAGTCCGCCCGCTCAATGACATTACCCGGCTCGGCGTCGAGGAAAAGATCGGCCGCGTCATCACACCCGTTCGGTACTATCGGCGTCCGAGTTTTCCAGGACGGCGCAACCCCATTGCGGTACAACGCGTCACGGCTGAAGGTGTCGATCGATGAATGCGCGCGAAACGGCTCTTCCGTCATGTCGTCCTTCGGAAGAATATCGCTCGGGGCGTTGGCGACAACGAGAGCGTGGCCGGAAATCGGTGTTCTACGGCCGGCTCCTCGCGCCATTCATAGGAAACGTCCCGGCACTCTTCGCGCCGGGACGTTTCCTCTTGGCGATGCCCTCCGGCAGGCGCTTTCGTGTTACTTCCCAGCGCCGGGAAGTCGGGGTCATCGGCAAGGTCCAGATTAGTGCCACGTTTCCGGTGTGGACAGACTGTTCGATCGATCCCATTCTTAAGAGTGTCTTCCAGTGCCATGCCTAAACAGGGCGGTTACCCGGCTCGACCACCAGTCAAACAGTACGGGTGGGGTGAATCCGGTTCCGCGATTTTGGGCTTCCGGAGCTGCACCTTGCGTCAGAAGGATCGGCAACTTCCCGCTGAACGGTGACGTCGGACGCACCAATCGGGTGTCCTCGATACGCACCGTGTTCACTGGCGGCAGGGCGGGCTTCCGGCATTCACGCGAACTTCATGTTTGTTTACGCGGAATCGGCGCTTCGTGTACTGAGTGGAATTGCGCACCGCCTGCCGGGTCGGCTGTGGGCTGGCTTTATTCGCGGCGTGCGTTCACGATGATCGAAGTAGGCGGTAGGAATCCAAAGGAGTGCTACATGAGAAGCCAACTGGCACGAGCGTTAACGATTTTCGTCACCGCCGCATCGGTGACACTGGCCGGTACCGGTATGGCGACGGCGGGCGGGCCCGGTGGTAGTGGCGCGTCCAGTACGACCAGCGCGGCGGCGGTGGTCCAAGCCAAGCATGACGCGTTGATCGCACGTGCGGACAGCGGAGACCTCGCGGGCACGCAGGCGACGCTCGGCGAACTCGCCCCGGTGCTCACCGATCTGGCGCAAGGCAAGCGGTACATGATCCAGGCGCAGGCGAAGGATTCCGCGGCCACGGCGCGGCAGGAGAACATCGAAGCGCAAAAGGGCGTCGACGATCTCGCCGCGCAAGTGGAAGACCGTGCCGGCCTGCCGCCGGTGAGCACTCTGCTCAACGCGCTGCTCCAGCGATTGCTGGTCAGCTTGTCGTCGCTGGTGAACGATCTCCTTGGCGGGCTGCCCGTGCCGGTCGGTTAGTCCGACCGGACCCCGGACGGGTGCCCGGTGAAGGCCCGGCGCGGAATCTCCCTTCCGCGCCGGGCCTTCGTCGTGGACGAGCACTGATCGGCCGGGCGGGGAACGCCGCCGGGCAGCCCGGCTCGCCCGTCTCCGCCTCGTCGCACACGAAAAAGCCGCCACGCGGAGGGGCGTCCGCGCGGCGGCTTTTCAGCGAGATCGCTCAGTTCTCCTGTGCGGTCCCGCCGTCTTCGATGCCGCCGCCGGCGCAGTTGTCCGGGGTGGCGCCTTCGGCCTCGGTCTCGCCGGGGGACAGGACCGGAACGGCGATGCCTTCGGCGACGTCGCGGACCGGGACCTGGACGCCGAGGACGTTGACATTGTTGTCGCACACGCCGCCGATGACGTTGGCGTTGTGGATCGCGTCCAGGTTCTGCACGTTGGCGAGCCCGATCTGGTCGTTGTGGTCGACCGGGTGTCCCGCGATGGTGACGCCCGCCGCGGAGGCGGTTCCGCCGGCGATCGCCATACCGGCGGCGAGGGCGGTGGCGACGAATCCGAGCTGCTTGATCACTGAAAAGACTCCTAGGAATACCTCACCGGACACTCCGGCGGGCGAAGGTTCCGGGCGGGCGGCACATCGGCTCGCCGCTCCTCTTGATGTCGGTTATGGCGCGTTCGCGCCGGGTGGGGCCGGTCCACTCCTGGGCAGGAAGACCCGGCCCCACCCGATCCGGCGTCGCTACGCGTCGCTGGGTGCCCGGAACACGGATCCGGAGTGTGCAGCTCTCTCCGTGTTCCGGGCGCGCCTCATGACATCGACGCGAGTCGCCGGACCCCGCGCCTCGGTCGGCTTCCGCACACCCTTGCGGGCGACCTCGACGGGAGACTCAGTTGCCTTGCGACGTGCCACCGTCGGTGATGCCACCGGCGGCGCAGTTGTACGGGGACTCGCCGGAGGCTTCGTGCTCACCCGGCGACAGGATCGGCACGCCGATGCCGTTGAGCGAGTCACGGATCGGCACCTGCACGCCGAGCACGTTCACGTCGTTGCCGCAGATGCCGAGCGTGCCGTTCACGTTGTGCAGCGCGTCGATGTTGTTCAGGTTGACCAGGCCCAGCTGGCCGTTGTGGTCGTAGCCGTGGTGGTGGTCGCCGTCCGGAATGTCGGCGGAAGCGACACCTCCGCCGATGAAGGCACCGGCGGCCATGGCGGCCGCGACAAAGCCGATCTTCTTCAACATGCGTTCTCCTTGGATTGACGATTGCGTCGAGCAGGACGGCGCGAGAGGGTGTATCCGTCCGGTGCTTGCGAAACGTACTGACGATCGCCCGCGATTTCCACGACCGATCCACCATCGTGTGGGGGTGCGGACCGCTGACCGCGCAGGGGGTGGCCCGATCGGGTTACGAGAACTTCTTTGCTGGCAAGCAGTCGATGTTTCGCTGCCGATCGTAACGCTTGTGTGAAAAGGAATCCCGCGCATGACAAGTGGCCCTGCCCCGTCATGAATGAGGAGCAGGGCCGCCGTCCGGCCTTGGTCAGCCGGGCCAGGCCTGGGCTTGCGCCGTGAGCGCGGTCGCCACGTCGATCTCTCCCGAGCGAACCCGCCAGGCGAGCGAAGCGGACCGGGGCTGGATGAGTAGCCAGCCCACGACGTCATCGTCGGTGTAGCAAGGACTTTCGTCGTCATCGATGCCCAGCGCGCTGAAGTATCGGCGTGCGGGCAAGGTCTCGGGCATCCACCCGTGAGCCCAGCGCACGACGATCCGGGCAAGATCGTTGTTCACTTCTTTCCGGGCCCACCGTGATGGGCGATGTTCCGCCGATGAACCGACGGACATCGTAGGGAAGCCGCCGATGGCGCGGAAACCGGGGTCAGGCAAGAAAAAGAGCGGGACGGCTCGCGGTGGTGTTTCCGCGGTCGTCTATTCGTAAAGAACGTAAGACGGTGTCGGTGTGAGCGCGAGAACCTCGGCAGGGGTCATCAGAGCCGCCTCGCGGCGCGTGTCCTCGTCGAAGAAGAGTTTGAACCCTGCCCGCACGTGGGCGGGCTTGGTGGGCATGAGCGTTCGCCACGTCGACTTCTTGGCCGCGGCCGATCCGATGCCGTCCACCACCTTCACCGGCGAGACGCCGGGATGGGGGAGAAGGAGTTCTTCGTCGCTGACCACGGAGGACGTCACCTGGTGGTAGACCATGACCTTCGCTGGCAAGTGATGCGTCCGCGCCAGGTCGCCGAGATAGGCGGCCACCCCGTCCAGTTCGGTTCCGCTGGTGCGGCCGAATTTCTTGCCGGGGACGGCGCCCGGTTCGACCGCCCACTCCGGGTCGAGCGCGACGCCGACGTCGGGTTCGGTCAGCCAGCGTTCATAGGCTTGGACCTCGGGCAGGAAATCCGCGCGACCGGGCTGGATATCCAGCAACAGCAAGCCTTTCAGGGCTCGTGCCGCGTCGAGGTACTCCTGCACCGTCTTGTCGGAGCACCGGCTTCGGTACATGCCGTCCGCGCCCGCCGACCGGTGTGCCGTGGTGGCGATCAGTTCCACGACGGGGGTGATCGGCCGTCCCGGCGGGAAAGCCGCGATCTGTTCGCGGAGCAGGCGGCTCGCGGCCGCTAGGTCGCCCGTCATCCGGCCGAGCGCCTTCGCGCCGGGTGCGCCACAAAAACCGACCAGCAGGTGCTCGGCAAGGGGATCGGCCGGGGGTGCCGCCACCGGTGGTGCCGCCGTCGCGGCGGGAGCGATCGCCGCCGCGACCTGCGACCTGCCCCGTGGGGACGCGCCGCAAGCGCTCGCTGCGAGTCCCGCGAGCCCGGCGGTGAGAACGAGGCGACGACTGAGGTCGGGCATGCGGTCTCCTTGAGTACTTCGCGGCGTGGCCGAAATCCACGCTTATGTTGGCAGAGGTTAGAATTACCCGCATTGATCTTGCATAAACCCGATTTTCGACGATCACCGGATCGTGATGTCGCCGGTTTCGGCTTCCTCGCACCTAGCTGCGAAAACACCGATTTTCCGCCGAATGCCAGGGAAGCCACACTCACCCGGCTCGGTGGTAACGCGCGACCGCGTCCAGGGCCGGCCGCACACTGCTCGCATGTCTCTTCTTCGCCGACTCGGTGCGGGCTTCGCGATCCTCCTCGTCGCGGCCTGCGGCGGCCCCGCGCCCGTGACCCCGGCGGCGCCGGAACCGGCGCCGGTGCTGGCGGCGCCCGCCCGGGTCACCGCGGACTTCGCGCGTCAAGTGGGTGCCGATGAATTGGGCCGTATCCCGATCCTGATGTATCACCGTATCGTCGCGAAGCCGAAGTCGGTTTACGACCGCACTCCCGCCGAGTTCGCCGCGGAATTGGAACGGCTCGCCGCCGAGGACTACGTCCCCGTGACGACCGCGGACCTGGTGGCCGGGAAGCTCGATCTCCCCGCCGGCGCGCACCCCGTCGTGCTGACCTTCGACGACGGCGACCCGAGCGTGTTCGCCCTGACGCCCGAGGGGGAGCCGGCCCCGGGGACCGCGGTCCGGATCCTGCTGGACGTCGCGGCCGCACATCCCCGGTTCCGGCCGGTCGCCAGTCTGTACGTCAACGAGCATCCCTTCGGGGGCGACGGACGTGCTCTGCGCTGGCTCGCCGACCACCATTTCGAGATCGGCAACCACACGGCCCGGCACACGAATCTTCGCCGGGCCACGGAAACGGCGGCGACGACGGCCATCGCCGAAGGGGACGCCCTGATCAGACAGGCGCTCCCCGGCTATCGGCCCAGCACGCTCGCCTTGCCGTACGGCGCCCAGCCCCGGCGTGAAGAACTGGCACTGCGGGGGCAGGGCTACTCCTACCAAGGCGCGCTGCTCGTGGGCGCCGGTCCGGCGCCTTCGCCTTGCTCACCCGCCTTCGAACCGGCAGCGATTCCGCGGATCCGGTCACAGGGTTCCGGAGCGGAAGCAGAGTACGGATCCGCCCACTGGCTGGACGAACTCGGTTCCCCGGCCGGTCGCCGATACACCTCGGACGGTGACTCGTCGACGGTGTCGTATCCGCGATCCGCGGGCGAACCCGCACCGAACTGCGCGAGCGTGAGCCTTGCCTACTGAACCTCGACATGTCCGCCGCGACGGCACCCTCGTGGACTGGCTTCCGCAGCCGCGCAGGCCGTTTCCGCCGAAAATCCCGACGGCACGCAAGCCGTCGCACCGGAAGCCGCCGCCACCACCGGACACGACGTCCGCCGAAGAGCCGCGACGAGAACGGAGGGCATTACCCGCCGACCGGGCATGGTGGCCGTTCATCGTCATTTTCGTCGCGCTGGCGCTTTCGGCGGCGCTTTTCCTCGCACCGTTCGCCATCGAGACCTCCGTGAGGCCGGCCTCCGTCCCTCCCCAGCCCCCACCGCGGCCGGCGGTGGAGGAGCCGGCCACCCGCGTACCGGAATCCGCGGCGCTCCCGGAAGGCGATCCGGTCACTCCGATCGGAATGGGGACCTGGCGGGCGATGGGCGGTGCGGGGGGACGCACGGACGGCACCGGCGCGCGGGTTTTGACCTATACCGTCGAAATCGAAGACGGGGTCGAGCACCCGTCGTTCACCGCGGAGGTCGAGTCGATCCTGGCGGACCCGCGCGGCTGGATCGGCCTCGGCGAGGTGTCGTTCCGGCGGGTCGACGGCACGGACGCCTTGCCTGTCTTCCGGATCAGTCTCACCAGCCCCGGCACGAGCCGCCGCCCTGACCTCTGCGGGTTCGCGATCCCCTACGACTCGTCTTGTTACCTGACCCGCGAGCACCGGGTCGTCGTCAATCTCGCTCGCTGGGTGCGTGGTGCGCATTCGTACCAGGGCGATCTCCGGGGCTACCACCGCTATGCCATCAATCACGAGGTAGGTCACGCGCTCGGGCGACCTCATGTCGGCTGCCCTGCCTCCGGAGCGCCGGCTCCGGTGATGATGCAGCAGACCTTTGGCCTCTCCAACGACTACGTCGCGGAACTGAACCGCGCCGAATCACAGGCGGCGGCGAAAGTCTCCCCGGACGGCGCGGTGTGCCGGCCCAATCCGTGGGTCACCGCTGTGCGATGAACGCGGTCGTTCCGGTCCACAGGCTCGGGAAAGCCGAGTCGAAGTCGGCGCTCGCGCAGGACATCAGACCGCGGAGCAAGTAGGAAAAGGTCGTGGCGCACGAGCCCGTGGTCTCCGCCGTGCGGTGAAAGTCAGCGGCACGGATCGGCTTCGGCCGCGGTCTTGAGGTCCTTCAGCCAGATTTCGAGGCCTTCGCCGAGCATCTCGGTGGAGTTGGGTACGTCCTTGTCCACCTGCGGGCCGGTGTGGCTCTCCTCGGTGCGGACGATGACCCCGCCGGGAACCTTGACGAAGTTCCAGACGTGCACGCCGTCGATATGCGTTCCACCGGGGCCGTCGAGCGGGCCGGTCCAGCGGATGCATTTGCCGGGCTGAAGCTGCCGCACGGTGGAGACGATGACGACGTCGCCGGGCGGATAGGGGGTGCCGGGCGGAACGGGAATGGTCCATTGGAACCGGGAGTGTTCGCGCAGCGGGCCGTGGTCCAGGCGTTTCATGGTGATGGGGATGACCGGGTTCTGCCAGGACGGCCACGCTTCCACGTCGGTCTGCAGATTCCAGATGGTGCGTAGCGGCGCCTTGACGAACGTTTCGGTCCGATAGTGCACCTTGGCGGCGGGGTCGATGCCTTTGCCTTGGCAGGTAAGCGAAGCCGGCCTGCTGTCGGGAGCGGGGACGGCCTGCGCGGACGCAGTGGTACCGAGAACGCCGGCGAGGGCCAGCGGTACCGCGAGCAGCGCGGCACGGGTGCCGGTCCGGCGACGGGAGGTTGAGCGGCTGCGGGCCATGGGTCTTCTCCTTGACTCCGTTAATGGGTATTTCGATAGTTAGAAGCTATAGCTAAACGAGGATAAGTGTCAATAGAGCGAGACCGAACCTGGAGGACCAGTCGCTCCGCTTCGACCGAACCTTCCCGCGGTCCGGCCACGACATCGGGCCGCGGGTGATTGACCGCCGAAGGGCTGTTGGTGACACTCGCCCGTACCAGGGAGAAATCCGGCGACGTCCGGCCATAGTGGACGGTAGCGGCGGAGCGGGCGCGGTCCGCGGTGAAGGGAGCGGGTCATGGGCCGGTCGGTTCTGGTCACCGGCGGAAATGGGGTATCGGGTTGGCGATCGCCCGCGATCTCACGGAGCAGGGCCGTCGGGTGATCGTCACCCATCGCGGTTCGGGGGTGCCGGACGGCCTGTCCGGCGTCAAGGCGGACGTCACCGACTCCGCGCAGATCGACCAGGCCTTCACGCTCGTGGAAAAGCTCCAAGGTCCGGTCGAGGTCCTCGTGTCGAACGCGGCCTGACCGACGACACGCTGCCGGTGCGGATGAGCGAGGACCAGTTCGAGCGGGTCGTCGACGCGAACCTCACCGGCGCCTATCGGGGCGCCAAACGCACGCCAGGGGCATGCTGCGGGGCAAATGGGGACGGTTCGTGTTCATCTCTTCGGTCGTCGCGCTCCGCGGGGCGGCCGGCCAGGCGAACTACGCCGCCGGCAAGGCCGGGCTGATCGGCTTCTCGCGTTCGTTGGCGCGGGAGCTGGGCTCGCGTGCCATCACGTCGAACGTCGTCACGCCGGGCTGCGTCCAGACCGACATGATCGAAGAACTCGGCGAGGAACGAAACAGCGGCTACTCGCCGAGATCCCGGCCGGTCGCTACGCGGATCCGGCTGAGATCGCCGCCGCAATGCGCTTCCTCGCCTCGGAGGACGCTTCCTACGTCAATGGCGCGGTACTGGCCGTCGACGGTGGCCACGGTCACTGAGCACCTGACGGCGCCGCCGGGGGAAAGGCCACCACGGCCTCGCCGCGGACCGCGGTGGTGCCGTCCACCTTCACCGTTAGTGCGAGCCTGACCAGGCGTTCCCCGTCGCCGTCGGTCACCTTGAGCACGCGTCCGGCGCAGGTCGGCACGGAGCCGAGCGGGATGGGCGCGACGAACCTCGCCTGCAGTGAACGGATCCGATCTCGGGAGGCCCAGTCACCGACGAGCCGGCCGAGGTAGGCCATCGCGAGCATTCTGTGCGCGATGACGTGCTCGTGTCCCGCCGCGATCGCGACCGCCGGGTCGAGATGGATCGGGTTGTCGTCGCCGGAGGTCGCCGCGAACTCGGCGAGCTTCTCCTCGCTCATTCCCCGCTGAAGAGCCGCTACGTGACGGCGGTCCTTATGCTGGCCGCGGAGCAGCTGGGGGTGAGCGTGCGCGCGGTCGAAAAGCACCTGACGAACACCTATCGCAAGCTCGGGCTGCGCGAATCGCGCGGGAGACCGTGACGTGTGGCGACTCGTTGGCGTTCGATGGGATCGAGGCGGTCAAGTCCTGACCGACATGGACGTGTCGGCGAATGCGCGATCGATCTGTGTGCCCTCGGCAGGATTCGAACCTGCGACACCTGCCTCCGGAGGGCAGTGCTCTATCCCCTGAGCTACGAGGGCGTTGCCGCCTGGGCGACTTCGAAAGCTTAGCGCACCCCGCCTCGGCCTCCTCACGCGAGGTGGTCGTTAACCGGCGTGGTGCTCCACGAGGTGGGCCAGCATGGCGTGAGGAAGACGTCCTGTGTGTCGCTGACCAGGTCTTCCAGGTGCTGGCCTTGGTGTGCATCGGAGATGCGTAGCGTTGGTGTCACCAACGAACCGGGAGGACGTCGTGATCGAACCGTTCGAGGTGCGGATCCCCGAGGTCGCCATCGCCGACCTGCGAACGAGGCTGCGCGCCACCTGCTGGCCCGAGCCCGCGACCGTGTCCGATTGGGAGCAGGGTGTTCCCCTGGAGTTCGCGCGGGAGCTGTGCCGGTACTGGGCCGAGGATTACGACTTCGGTTTGGCGAGCCGGGTCAACGCTTTCCCGGGTTTCAAGACCACTGTGGACGGTCTCGGGATCCACTTCCTGCACGTCCGTTCGCCGGAGCCGGACGCGACACCGCTCGTGCTCACGCACGGCTGGCCGGGTTCGGTGATCGAGTTCCTCGACGTGCTCGGGCCGCTGACGGACCCTGTCGCGCACGGCGGTGATCCGGCGGACGCGTTCCACGTCGTGGCGCCGTCGCTGCCCGGCTTCGGCTGGAGCGACAAGCCGTCGTCGACGGGCTGGAACGTCGGGCGCATCGCCCGGGCGTGGGACGAGTTGATGGGGCGGCTCGGTTACGAGCGTTACGCCGCCCAGGGTGGAGACTGGGGTGCCGGGGTGACGAACATGCTCGCCAAGCTCGTCCCCGAACGGCTGCTCGCGGTCCACGTGAACATGGTGGGCGTCGCCTACGACGAGACCGTGCTCGGCGAGCCGACGGCGGCCGAAAAGAAGTCGATCGACGATCTGGCGCGGTTCCGCGCGGTCGGGTCCGCGTACGCGCAGCAGCAGGCCACGCGTCCGCAGACGCTCGGTTACGGGCTCACCGACTCGCCCGCGGCGCAGGCGGCGTGGATCGCCGAGAAGTTCCGGGAGTGGACCGACAACGACGGCTCGCCGGAGACCGCGCTGTCCTGGCGGCAGATGCTCGACGCGATCTCCGTCTACTGGTTCACCGCGACGGCGACCTCGTCGGCGCGCATCTACTGGGAGAGCAGGGAACGGGACCTCTCCGCGGTTGAAGTTCCTTCGGGTATCTCGATCTTCCCGCGCGAGATCCTTCGGCCGTCCCGGCGCTGGGCGGAGCTGCGCTACACCGATCTTCGCTGGTACGAGGAGCTGGACAAGGGCGGTCACTTCGCCGCGTTCGAGCAGCCTGAGGTCTTCGTCGGCCAGCTGAGGGGATTCTTCCGGTCGCTTCGGTAGCGGTGCGTGTCGGTTCCAGGTTTCGGGAAGGCCCTCCTGGGGGATGGCTTCCTTGTGTGGCTTAAGACATGGTGAACTTAGGCTCACCTGTATTGCACATATGCGCATGTGACAATATATTCGGCCTGTCGACTTCACGAGAGGCGGGGCAATGGGTCACGGGCACGGGCATGGGACGGTCTCGCCGTCGAGCGCGTCAGGCCGCTACCTCAAGAGCCTGACGATCGCCCTGTTCATCGGCGCCGGCTTCATGGTCATGGAGTTCATCGTCGGGTTCGCCGCCGGCTCGCTCGCCTTGATCTCCGACGCCGCGCACATGTTCACCGACGTCCTCGGGGTCGGCATGGCGCTCGCGGCGATCATGCTGGCCCGGCGCAGCGGCCCGACCCACACTCGCACGTTCGGGTTCTACCGGGCCGAGGTGCTCGCGGCACTGGCCAACGCCATCCTGCTGTTCGGCGTCGCGGGATACGTCCTGTTCGAGGCCGTCGGCCGGATGAGCGACCCGCCCGCCGTGCCCGGCCTGCCCGTGCTGCTCGCGGCCGCCGCGGGTCTCGTCGCGAACATCGTGTCCTTCCTGATCCTGCGCAAGGGCGCGGAGGAGAGCATCAACGTCCGAGGCGCGTACCTCGAGGTCCTCGCCGACCTGATCGGCTCCGTCGGCGTGCTGCTGAGCGGGGCGATCACGTTGCTGACCGGCTGGCGCTACGCCGACCCGATCATCGGTGTCGCGATCGGGCTGTTCGTCCTGCCCCGCACCTACGCCCTCGCCCGCCGCGCGCTGCGGATCCTGTTCCAGCACGCGCCGAAGGGGGTCGACGTCGCCGGGATCCAGACCGAACTGGGGGCGTTGAAGGGTGTCGAGGACGTCCACGATCTGCACGTCTGGACGTTGACTTCGGGGATGGAGGTCGCTTCGGCGCACCTCACCATCGCGCCGACCGTCGAGCAGGCCGCGGTGCTGACCGAGGCGCAGAACCTCCTGGCGAACCGCTACTCGATCGAGCACGCGACGCTGCAGATAGAAGTGCCCCAATGCGCTAAACGCTGCCAGGAACTCTCCTGGTAGCTCTCCCCACAACGCATTTCGTCCTCTAAACGCGGTAGTTGGCAACGCGAACTACCGCATTTAGAGGACGAAATGCGCGAGGGGAGGGACTCAGTCGGGCAGGGGGGCGGCGCCGCGCTCCTGAAGCAGACCCTTCATCAGGGTGACTTCGGCACCCTGCGAGACGAGCATGCTCCGCGTCAGCGACTTCACGTCCGGCACGGAGGTGTGGTCGTGGCCGTACTGCGCCATCGCCGTCCCGCCCAGGTGGTGCCGAAGCATCAGCTGCAGGAAGAAGACGTCCATCTCCTTGCCGGTCAGCGACCGCAGTTTGGCCAATTCGGCCGACGTCGCCATCCCCGGCATCGGTGCGCCGTTCGACGGCTTCATCCCAGCGCCCCCGTGTCCGGCGTGGCCGGACATCGGTTCGGTCATCCAGGTCATGTAGGCGCCGGTCGCCTGCTCCGGCTGGCCCCACAGGCCCAGCCAGCCTTTCATCCGGCCGACCTGGCCGGTCTGCGTGCGCTCGATGTCGAACGCGAGGGTCTTGATCGCCGGATCGGTCGTGTGGTCCCGCGCCCAGCCCGCCATGGTGACGGCCTGGAGGTGGTGCACCGACATGTCCTGTGCGAAGCCGACCTCGACCGAGCCCGCCCCCGGGGTGGTGGGAGCGGGGTCGGCGTCGATCAGCCTGGTCGTCAGGGCCCCGAGGCCGAAGCCCAGGATCAGCATGACGACCAGGGCGGCCCCGATCACCAGCCATCGGCTCTTGGTCGACCGCGAAGTGTCGTCCGGTTCGTCGATGTACTGAGGAGCGGGGTCCATCTGGCTCACTTACTTGCTCGCGGGCGCCGACGGCTGGGTGGCCGGAGGCTGCGACGGCTGTCCGGCGCCGGGCTGGCCGTCCTGCTGCGTTCCCGCGGTGCCCTTGTAGTCCATCGGCTTCGCGTCCGGCCCCGGCGGGGTCGGGTCGAAGTCGCCCGGCTCGATCTGCGCGTCGCAGGTGGCGTCACGCTCGGGGTACGCGCCGTACGGGTTGGTGCGCAGCGCGGCGATGAACTGGTCGATCCGCTCGTCGGAGGCGGAATCCAGCTTCAGCTGGTGACCCCAGGACTGCACGGAGATCGGCTTGTCCAAGTTCGGGTACGGCGACATCACCGTGTACGGCTTGCCCTCGACGCGCACCTTCAGCAGGTCCAGCGCCTCGCCGGTGATCTGCTGCGGGTTGTAGGCGATCCAGACCGCGCCGTGCTCGAGACCGTGGACCATGTTCTCGTTGCGGACGGCCTTTTCGTAGACGACGCCGTTGCACGCGGCCCAGGCCTGGTCGTGCGGGCCGCCGTAGGGCGGGGTCTTGTCGTAGGCGACGCGCTCGGCGGCCGTGACGTGCACGGAGCCCTCGTACGTCGTGGTGGTCACGCCGTTGATCCGCTTGGAGGGATCCGGGTCCTGCTGCGAAGGCGCGAAGGCGGCCGCGGCCTCTTCACGGGTCTTCTGCTCGCGCTTCGGCGCCGAGGCGACCATGTAGTAAGTGACCACCGAAGCCGCCAGGGCGACGATCGCGACGACCGCGATGATCGTGCCCCAGGGCGTGCCCTTCTTGGACACGACGGAACTACGGGCGGCCTTCATGGCGTTCTTCGACGACGCGCCCTTTTTTCTGGTTGTCCCGTTAGCCATGGCTCCTGCGTTCTCCAAAGGGGGTGGTCCCTGCGCGGGCCAGTGTAGAGACCACGCGTCTGATCACCGTTAACAGCCAGAAGATCACCGGCTTGGCTCACACCTTCCGGCGGTCGCTGCGAGGCCCGGACCTGCTGACACCTAGAATTCCGCGAGTGACTCCCGCAGCTCTCGCCGAACTGGTCCGTAACTCCGCCGTGCAGGTTCTCACCGCGCGCGGTCTCGACGATTCCGTGCTGCCGGAGAAGGTGACGATCGAGCGTCCCCGCAACCCCGAGCACGGCGATTACGCGACCAACCTGGCGCTGCAGGTGGCCAAGAAGGCGGGCATGAAGCCCCGCGACTTCGCCGACGCGCTGGCCGAGGTGCTCGCGGCCGCCGACGGTATCGACTCGGCCGAGGTCGCCGGGCCGGGCTTCCTCAACCTTCGGCTCGCCGCCGACGCGCAGGGCCAGATCGTCCAGCAGGTCCTCGACGCCGGGGAGAAGTACGGCCTCGGTGACACGATGGCCGGGGTCAAGATCAACCTCGAGTTCGTCTCGGCGAACCCGACCGGTCCGATCCACCTCGGCGGCACCCGCTGGGCCGCGGTCGGCGACGCGCTGGGCCGCGTGCTGTCCGCGCAGGGCGCCCTGGTCACCCGCGAGTACTACTTCAACGACCACGGCGCGCAGATCGACCGCTTCGTCCGTTCCCTGATCGCGGCCGCGAAGGGCGAGCCCGCCCCGGAGGACGGCTACGCGGGCGGCTACATCAACGACATCGCCGCCGAGGTCATCCGCCAGGAGCCGAGCGCGCTGTCGCTGCCGGACGACGAACGCGCCGAGACGTTCCGCCGGGTCGGCATCGAGCTGATGTTCACCGAGATCAAGCAGAGCCTGCACGATTTCGGCACCGATTTCGACGTCTACTTCCACGAGAACTCGCTGCACGAGTCCGGCGCGGTCTCGTCGTCGGTCCAGCAGCTGAAGGATTCCGGGAACCTCTACTTCGAAGACGGAGCCTGGTGGCTCAAGTCCAAGGAGCACGGCGACGACAAGGACCGCGTCGTCATCAAGAAGGACGGCAACCCGGCCTACATCGCCGGTGACCTCGCCTACTTCCAGGACAAGCGCAAACGCGGCTTCGACCTCTGCATCTACATGCTCGGCGCGGACCACCACGGCTACATCGCCCGGCTCAAGGCCGCCGCGGCCGCCTTCGGTGACGACCCGGCCGTGGTGGAGGTCCTGATCGGCCAGATGGTCAACCTGGTCTCCGACGGCAAGCCGGTCCGGATGAGCAAACGCGCGGGCACCGTGATCACCATGGAGGACCTGGTCGGCACGGTCGGTGTCGACGCGGCCCGCTACGAGCTGATCCGGTATTCGGTGGATTCCGCTTTGGACATCGACCTCGACCTGCTGCGCAAGCATTCGAACGACAACCCGGTCTACTACGTCCAATACGCCCACGCGCGGCTGGCCTCCTTGCAGCGCAACGCCGCCGACCTCGGCATCAAATTCGACGGCGACGTCGATCTCGGTCTGCTCACGCTGCCCGCCGAGGGCGAGCTGATCCGCACGCTCGGCGAATTCCCGACCGTCCTCCGCCGGGCGGCGCAGCTGCGCGAACCGCACCGCGTCGCCCGGTACCTCGAAGAACTCGCCGGCGCCTATCACAAGTGGAACGCCGTCGGCCGGGTTCTCCCGAAGGGCGACGAGGAGACCACCCCCCTCACGTTCTCCCGGCTCGCGCTCTGTGAAGCGACCCGCCAGGTGCTGGCGAACGGCCTCACCGTGCTCGGTGTCTCTGCTCCGGAACGGATGTAAAGCAAATGGCTCACCCCGCCGGCCCCCGCCACGCCGACGTCTACCCCCACGCCGACGCCTCGGGTTTCCCGCCGTCGACTCCGGCTGAACTCGACAGGCTGTACCCGAAAGTATGGCCCCGCAACACTTTCCGCGGTGGAGACGGTGTCGTGCGCATCGCGGGCGTCGACGTCCGCGAACTCGCCGAGCAGTACGGCACGCCGCTGTTCGTCGTCGACGAGGCCGACTTCAAGTCCCGTTGCGCCGACTACGCCGAGGCCTTCGACGACCCGGCGCTCGTGCATTACGCGTCCAAGGCGTTCCTGTCCATCGAGATCGCCCGCTGGGTGGCGGAGCAGGGACTGAGCCTGGACGTCTGCAGCGGCGGCGAACTCGCCGTGGCGCAGCGCGCGAACTTCCCGGCCGAGCGGATCACCTTCCACGGCAACAACAAATCGGTCGCCGAACTCGAAGCCGCCGTCGAGGCGGGTGTCGGCACGGTCGTGGTCGACTCCTACTACGAGATCGCGCGGCTCGCCGATGTCGCCGCGAGGCACGACATCGTGCAGAACGTGCTGATCCGGGTCACGGTCGGCGTCGAAGCGCACACCCACGAATTCATCGCGACCGCGCACGAGGACCAGAAGTTCGGTTTCTCGCTGGCTTCCGGCGACGCGGCCGAGGCTGTGCGCCGGGTGCTCAACGCGCCGTCGCTCAAGCTGATCGGCCTGCACAGCCACATCGGTTCGCAGATCTTCGACGCCGACGGTTTCGAGGTCGCGGCCCGCCGCGTGGTCGGCCTGCTGGCCGAACTCGCCAAGGAGCACGGCACCGATCTGCTCGACCAGCTGGCGATCGTCGACCTCGGTGGCGGTTTCGGTATCGCCTACACCGACAAGGACAACCCGCCGCCGCCCGCGCAGATGATCACGCAGATCCGCGAGATCGTCCGCAAGGAATGCGAGTACGCGGGTCTTCCGGTGCCGAAGATCGCCGGGGAACCGGGCCGCGCCATCGCCGGTCCCGGCACGATCACGCTGTACGAGGTCGGCACCATCAAGGACGTCTCGCTCGGTGACAAGGCCTCCCGGCGTTATGTCAGTGTCGACGGCGGGATGAGCGACAACATCCGCACCGCCCTCTACGACGCGGTGTACGACTGCCGTCTCGTTTCCCGCTCCGCCGACGACGACGGGGACGGCCAGGCCGCCGCCGCGCTGTCCCGGGTCGTGGGAAAACACTGTGAGTCCGGCGACATCGTCGTCCGGGACTGCTGGCTCCCCGACACTCTTGCTCCCGGCGACCTGCTCGCCGTGGCGGCCACGGGGGCGTACTGCTACTCGATGGCCAGCGGGTACAACCGGCAGCCGCGGCCCGCGGTGGTGGCCGTGCGCAACGGCAGCGCCCGGGTGCTGCTGCGGCGGGAGACGACGGACGACATGCTGCGCCTGGAGGTCTAGCAAGTGTCTACTGTGGACGGACGTGTGATCAAGGTCGCCCTGCTCGGTTGTGGGACGGTCGGTGGCGAGGTCGTCCGGTTGCTCACCGATGAAGCCGAGGAACTCGCCGCCAGGGCGGGCGCCAGGGTGGAGCTGGTGGGCATCGCGGTGCGGCGCCCCGACAAGCACCCGGAGCTGCCGCCGGAACTGGTCACCTCCGACGTGACGAAGCTCGTCACCTCCGACGACGTCGACGTGGTCGTCGAACTGGTCGGCGGGATCGAGCCGGTGCGGCAGTGGCTGCTCGACGCGCTCAAGGCCGGGAAATCCGTTGTCACGGCGAACAAAGCGCTGATGGCCGAACATTCCGCGGAATTGTTCGAGGCCGCCGACGCCTCCGGCGTGGACCTGTACTTCGAAGCGGCGGTCGCCGGGGCGATCCCGCTGCTGCGCCCGCTGCGCGAATCGCTGGCCGGTGACCGCATCACCCGCGTGATGGGCATCGTCAACGGCACCACCAACTTCATCCTCTCCGCGATGGACTCCACCGGCGCGGGCTACGCGGAGACGCTGGAAGAGGCCAGCAGGCTCGGATACGCCGAGGCGGATCCGACGGCCGACGTCGATGGCTACGACGCCGCCTCCAAGGCCGCGATCCTCGCCTCGCTCGCGTTCCACACCCGCGTCACCGCCTCCGACGTGCACCGCGAGGGCATCGCCGACGTCACCGCGTCGGACCTCGCCGCGGCGAAGGTGCTGGGCCGCACGGTGAAACTGCTCGCCATCTGCGAGCGCGTCACCTCCGACGACGGCACCGAATCCGTTTCGGCGCGCGTGCATCCGGTGATGATCCCGCGCAACCACCAGCTCGCCGGGGTCGGCGGCGCGTACAACGCCGTCTACGTCGAGGCCGACGCCGCCGGTGAGCTGATGTTCTACGGTCAGGGCGCCGGTGGCGCGCCGACCGCGAGTGCCGTGCTCGGCGACCTCGTCGCGGTGGCTCGAAACCGGGTCGTCGGCGGCCGTGGCCCGCGCGAATCCGCGCACGCCGCGCTCCCGGTCAGGCCGATGGGCCAGACGCCGACGCGGTACCACGTCAGTCTCGACGTGGCCGATCGAGCGGGCGTCCTCGCCCAGGTGGCCCAGGCGTTCGCCGGGCACGGTGTCAGCATCGCCGCCGTGCGGCAGCGCGACGCCAACGACACGGCCAGCCTGGTCGTGGTCACCCACCTGGCGCCGGACGCGGCACTGCGGTCCACTGTGGACGACATTGCCGAACTCGATGTGGTGAACCAGGTCGTCAGTGTGATGCGGGTGGAAGGCGAAGACCAGTGATTGCCCAACCATGGCCAGGGATCATCCAGGCCTACCCGGACCGGATCCCGGTCCCGTCCGGCGCGAAGGTGATCACCCTCGGCGAGGGCAACACGCCGTTGCTGCCCGCGCCGCACCTTTCGGAACTCACCGGCTGCGAGGTCTTCCTCAAGGTCGAAGGGGTGAACCCGACCGGGTCGTTCAAGGACCGCGGGATGACCGTCGCCATCACGCACGCGCTCGCCAGCGGGCTGCAGGCGGTCATCTGCGCCTCCACCGGCAACACCTCGGCGTCGGCCGCGGCCTATGCGGCGCGAGCCGGGCTCACCTGCGCGGTGCTGGTCCCGCAGGGCAAGATCGCGATGGGCAAACTCGCCCAGGCGGTGGTGCACGGCGCGCGGATCCTGCAGGTGGACGGCAACTTCGACGACTGCCTCGAACTCGCCCGCAAGACCGCGGTCGACTATCCGGTGACGCTGGTCAACTCGGTCAACCCGGTACGCATCGCGGGGCAGAAGTCGGCCGCGTTCGAGATTTGCGACGCCCTCGGCCGGGCGCCCGACATCCACTGCCTCCCGGTCGGTAACGCGGGGAACATCACCGCTTACTGGGCGGGATATTCCGAGTACGCCGGGGACGGTGTGGTGAAGAACACCCCGCGGATGTTCGGTTTCCAGGCGGCCGGTGCCGCGCCGCTCGTGCACGGCGAACCGGTGGCCGATCCGGACACCATCGCGACCGCGATCCGCATCGGCAGCCCCGCGTCGTGGGACGCCGCGGTGAAGGCGAAAAACGCCTCCGCCGGGCTGTTCGAGGCCGTCACCGACGAGAAGATCCTGGAGGCGTACCGGCTGCTCGCCCGCAAGGAAGGCGTGTTCGTCGAGCCTGCCTCGGCGACCAGCGTCGCGGGCCTGCTCGCCACGGCCGCCGACGGCCGCCTGCCGAAGGGCTCGGTCGTCGTGTGCACCGTGACCGGACACGGCCTCAAGGACCCGGCCACGGCGCTGGAGGGCAACGTCGAGGTCGAGCCGCTCGCCGTCGACCCGACCGCCGTCGCCGCCGCGCTGGACCTGCGATGACGCTGATCGAGGTCAAGGTCCCGGCGTCGTCGGCGAACCTCGGCCCGGGATTCGACACGCTGGGCCTGGCGCTGGCGCGGTACGACCGGGTCGAACTCCGGATCACCGACGCCGGGCTCAAGATCGAAGTGATCGACGACGGCGCCGGCGACGTGGAAGACGTCCCGACCGACGAAACGCATCTGGTCGTGCGGGCCTTCCGGCGTGGCTGCGAACATCTCGGGCTCCGGCCGCCCGGCCTGCACCTGAGGTGCTTCAACGCCATCCCGCACGCCCGCGGCCTCGGTTCGTCGGCCGCCGCCGTCGTCACCGGGGTCGCGGCCGCGTACGCGCTGGCCGAGAAGGCCTTGGACGACGACGCGCTGCAGCTGGCGGCCGAGTTCGAGGGGCACGCCGACAACGCCGCGGCGAGCCTGCTGGGCGGCTTCGTGGTCGCTTGGCAGGAGGGCGGGCGGTTCCGCGCCGAACGGCTCCAGCCGCATCACGACATCCGGCCGGTGGTGGCGATCCCGGCGTCGCGCTCCTCGACGGACGCGACGCGCGGACTGCTGCCCGACCAGGTCCCGCACGCCGACGCGGCGTTCACGGCGGGCCGCGCGGCACTCGCTGTGCACGCGCTCACCGCACGCCCGGACCTGTTGCTCTCCGCGACCGAAGATCGGCTCCACCAGCATTACCGCGCGTCCGCGTACCCGGCGAGCAGTGAACTAGTGCGCGCGCTGCGGGCCGAGGGGGTGGCCGCGGCCATTTCCGGCGCTGGTCCGACCGTGCTCGCGCTGACCGCCGACGGAATACTCCCCGCCGGTGTCGACGTTACATCTTTCGACGTCACCGAGCTGCCGATCGATCCGGGCGGCGTTCAGGTTGCGGCTCAGTAAAGCCTCGGTCACGTGCAGGAGCGCCATCCCGCCACGCGGGGGGTGGTTGTTGCACCCGGCGGTGGCGCGGTCTACCCTCGGGGGCGTTCGATCACCGTGCGTTTCCGCACCCGGTGCCGGTCCAGGTGACCAATGACATCCCTGGCCCGCATCCTTCGTTGATCCGCCAGTTCCGTACTCCGTCTGGCAAGCGGGAGTGGCGGATGGACGCAGGCGGGTTCCCGGTTCCGGCGGTGCCGAATTCCGCTTCCTCCGTTTGGAGGACGCAAACCCCTGTGCTGGAGGCCTTCTAGCTGTGTTCAACACGGCCGAGGAGCTGATCGCCCGTATTGGGGGCCAGATACGCCGTTTCGCAATCGGACGCGAACGGCGGTCCGCTGATCCACCTGGAGGCGTGGATCGGTCAGGAAGGACATTTGTGAGCAACACCGATCTTTTGAGCGACGTCGAAGGTGGCGCCGCCGAGTCGAACGGCGTCGTCGCTCCCAAGCGCACGGTCGGCGGATTGACCGGCAAGACCGTCGCCGAACTGCGCTCGATCGCTGGGGACCTTGGCATCGGCGAGACCACGGGTATGCGTAAGGGCGACCTGATCGCGGCCATCCGCGAGCGTCAGGGCAAGACCAAGCGCAAGTCCCCCGCCGCGGCGAGCGAAACGCTTCCGCTCGAGGGGATCGATGCACCACGAAAGGCTCCGAAGGCCGAAGCGCCCAAGGCGGCCCCGAAGCAGGAGACCCCCAAGGCCGAAGCGCCGAAGGCGGAAGCCGCCCCGGCCGAGGCCCCGCGCGTCGAGAAGGCGGAGAAGGCCGCGGAGAACGGCTCCCCGTCGGCCGCCGAGCGGCCCGCGCAGCAGGAGACCGGCCAGCAGGACGGCCAGCCGCAGCAGGAAGAGGGCGGCCGTAGCCGCCGTCGTCGCGGCTCCAACCGCGCCGCGGGTTCGCCCGAGCAGGGTGGTCAGCCGCGTGAACGCGGTGAACAGCGTGAGCGTGGCGAGCAGCGTGAGCGGGGTGACCGCAACGAGCGCGGTGACCGGGGCGAGCGTGGCGACCGCGGTGAGCAGGGCGGCAACCGTCAGGGCAACCGGGACGGCGGCCGCGACGGGAACCGTCAGGGCAGCCGGGACGGCAACCGGGAGAACCGGGGCCAGGACAACCGGGGCCAGCGCAACCAGCAGGGTGGCCAGGACAACAGCCAGGGCCAGGCCCAGCAGAGCGACGACGACGAGGAAGGCGGCCGTCGCGGCCGTCGCTTCCGCGACCGTCGCCGCCGGGGTGCCGGCGGTGGCCGGGAACAGGGCGGCTCGCCCGACACCGAGATCCGCGAGGACGACGTCCTGCTGCCCGTCGCGGGCATCCTGGACGTGCTCGACAACTACGCCTTCGTGCGTACCTCGGGCTACCTCGCCGGGCCGAACGACGTGTACGTCTCGCTTTCGCTGGTCCGCAAGTACGGCCTGCGCCGCGGTGACGCCATCACCGGTGTCGTGCGCCAGCCGCGTGACGGCGAGCAGCAGCGGCAGAAGTTCAACCCGCTGGTGCGCGTCGACTCGATCAACGGACTGGAGCCGGACGAGGCCAAGCGCCGCCCCGACTTCACCAAGCTGACCCCGCTGTACCCGAACGAGCGGCTGCGCCTCGAGACCGAGTCGCACAAGCTCACCACCCGCGTCATCGACCTGGTGATGCCGGTCGGCAAGGGGCAGCGCGCGTTGATCGTGTCACCGCCGAAGGCCGGTAAGACCACGATCATGCAGGACATCGCGAACGCGATCTCCACGAACAACCCCGAGTGCCACCTGATGGTCGTCCTCGTCGACGAGCGTCCGGAAGAGGTCACCGACATGCAGCGGTCGGTGAAGGGAGAGGTCATCGCCTCGACCTTCGACCGTCCGCCGTCCGACCACACGTCGGTCGCGGAGCTGTCGATCGAACGGGCGAAGCGCCTGGTCGAGATGGGCCACGACGTCGTCGTGCTGCTCGACTCGATCACCCGCCTCGGCCGTGCGTACAACCTCGCGGCCCCGGCTTCCGGCCGGATCCTCTCCGGTGGTGTCGACTCGACCGCGCTCTTCCCGCCGAAGCGTTTCCTCGGCGCGGCGCGCAACATCGAGAACGGCGGCTCGCTCACGATCTTCGCCACGGCGATGGTCGAGACCGGGTCCACCGGTGACACGGTCATCTTCGAGGAGTTCAAGGGCACCGGTAACGCGGAGCTCAAGCTCGACCGGAAGATCGCCGAGCGCCGGGTGTTCCCCGCGGTGGACGTCAACCCGTCCGGTACCCGCAAGGAAGACCTGTTGCTCTCGCCGGACGAGCTCGCGGTCACCCACAAGCTGCACCGGGTGCTGCACGCGCTGGACTCGCAGCAGGCCATAGACCTGCTCATCTCGCGACTGCGCAAGACGAAGACCAACCTCGAGTTCCTCATGCAGGTCTCGAAGACGGCCCTCGGCTCGAACGACGACGACTGATCTTCCCGGTCGCCTTCGGCACTGTCTGGAGTACATGAAGGCCCCCTTCCTTGCGTCTAGCGCAAGGAAGGGGGCCTTCATGTACCCGGGGAGGGGCAAAGGGGCCAGAATCGTAGTGGTCGGGGTGGTCGTGAGTGGCGATTCGGAGGGGGAAAAGGAGAGGGCACCGCCA
>NZ_JBVISU010000016.1:0-221554 GCF_055575355.1 Amycolatopsis sp. NPDC034160
GGGGTCCAGGCCCCGGTCGAGAACCTCACCGTTCTCCCGGGGCCTGGACCCTTTTCTGTATCCCCACCCCCCTGCGCATTTAGAGGACTAAACGCAGGGCGTGCCGACCACCCGGGAGACAACCCCTACCCAGGACCGCGTCGGCACACAGCACCCTCGTGAGTGGCGTTTCGGGTTAGAACCCTCATTGCCACTCACGACCAACGCGCCCAACGTAGTCGGGGGCGGCCACACCGGGCCCCGCAGCGACCCCCGCGTTTAGTCCTCTAAATGCGGCGCCGCTTGGGCTCGTGAGTGGCGATTCGTGTTCTAACCCGAAACGCCACTCACGACCAACCCGGCCCACCACTTACCGCAGCCATCACCGCCCAGCCGCAGGGCGGACGGGGACGTGCGCGTTTAGTCCTCTAAATGCGTAGGTGGTCAAGCGGTGGTGGGGCGGCGTAGGTGGTAGATGTCCAGGATCCAGCCCTTCCGTTCCCGGGCCGCGGAGCGGGTGGAGCGGATTTCCGAAGCGAGCGCGGCGGTGAGCGGGCCGGCCAGCAGGAGTTCGTCGGGCGTCCCGAGGTAGGCGCCCCAGTAGATCTCCAGTCCCTCGTCCACGAACCGCGAGAACGCGCACTGGGCGTCCAGCATCACGAAGACGTCGTCCACGTCCGCGGGCCAGCCGATGTCGAGACGACGACCGGTCGTGATCAGCACCGGTCGTCCGATCTGGTTCATCGTGGTCCGGTGCCGCGCCGTCAACGCGGCCACGCTGCTGACGCCCGGAACGACCTCGTACTCGAATTCGACGTTCCCCCGCGCGAGCACGGCGTCCAGCAGTGTCAGTGTCGAGTCGTAGAGCGCCGGATCGCCCCAGACGAGGAACGCGCCCCGCTCGTCGGGGCCCAGCTCGCGAATCATGTCCTCGTAGACGTCGGTGCGCAGCCGGTGCCAGTCCGCGACGGCCTTCCAATAGTCAGCAGGAGTACGGTCGCGTTCGGGGTCCTGCGCCCGCACGACGCGGTAGCGGGGCCGCTCGACGAACCGGTCGAGGATCTCCTGGCGAAGACCCACCAGGTCCTGCTTCTCCGAGCCCTTGTCGAGGACGAAGAAGACGTCGGCGTCGTTCAGCCGCTCGACGGCCTGGACGGTCAGGTGGGCCGGGTCGCCGGCGCCGATGCCGATCGCGGAGATCTTCCTCATCGCCGCAGTGTGCCCGCCCCCGTCCGGCACACCCCTACCCCCATGGGGTATAAATGGGATGATCGCTTCGTTTGTCCTGTAGAGGAGTTCGTACCGATGGCCGAAACCACCTACACCGTCAAGGGCATGTCCTGCGGGCACTGCGCCTCCTCCGTCACGGAGGAGGTCAGCGGGATCACCGGTGTCAGCGCCGTGAACGTGGACGTGGCCAGCGGCAAGGTCACCGTCACCAGCGAGGCGCCGCTCGACGTCGAAGCCGTCGACGCGGCCGTGACCGAGGCCGGTTACCAGCTCGTCTCGTGAGTACCCCCGTCAAGGTGTCGGCGTTCGCCGCGGCTCTGGTCGCGGTGTTCGCCGTCGCCTGGGCGATCGGTTCCACGGTCGGGCCCCTGGACGAGGCGCCAAGCCCGCCCGCGCCGACCAGTGAGCACGAAGGTCACCACCCGGGAGGCACACGGTGAACGCCGGGACA
The DNA here is from genome assembly GCF_055575355.1 of Amycolatopsis sp. NPDC034160. Lineage (NCBI taxonomy): Bacteria > Bacillati > Actinomycetota > Actinomycetes > Pseudonocardiales > Pseudonocardiaceae > Amycolatopsis > Amycolatopsis sp. NPDC034160. Next base: position 1,661 of record NZ_JBVISU010000016.1, read on the forward strand.
GCCCAGCGCGTCGAACTGGTCATCGGCGGGATGACCTGCGCCTCCTGCGCGGCCAGGGTCGAACGCAAGCTGAACAAGGTCGACGGCGTCTCCGCGACGGTCAATTACGCCACCGAGAAGGCGCAGGTCGCTTTCCCGGCCGAGGTCTCGGTGGACGACCTCGTCGGTGTCGTCGAGTCCGCGGGTTATACGGCCGAGCCACCCAAGCCGGACGAGGACGCGGAGCAGGCCGACGGACTTCGAACCCGGCTCGTCGTCTCCGCCGCCCTCGCCGTCCCGGTGATCGTGCTGGCGATGGTCCCGGCCTGGCAGTTCACCTACTGGCAGTGGATCTCACTCGCCCTGGCCGCCCCTGTCGTCACCTGGGGTGCGTGGCCGTTCCATCGGCCGGCCTGGACGAACTTCCGCCACGGCGCCGCCACCATGGACACCCTGATCTCCCTCGGCGTCGCGGCCGCCACGCTCTGGTCGCTGTACGCGCTGCTGGTCGGCACCGCCGGGACACCCGGGATGCGGCACGGCTTCCAACTGACCATGGAACGCGGATCCGGCGCGGGCAACCTCTACCTCGAGGTCGCCGCCGGGGTGACCACGTTCCTCCTGGCCGGGCGCTACTTCGAGGCCCGGTCCAAACGCCGCTCCGGTGCCGCCCTGCGCGCACTGCTCGAACTCGGCGCGAAGGACGTCGCCGTCCTCGAACGCGGTGTCGAGCGTCGGGTGCCGATCAAGGAGCTCGAGGTCGGCGACGAGTTCGTCGTGCGGCCGGGCGAGAAGATCGCCACCGACGGGGTCGTGATCGACGGCGGGTCGGCGGTCGACGTCAGCATGCTGACGGGTGAAGCCGTCCCGGTCGAGGTGACCGTCGGCGACGCCGTCGTGGGCGGGACGGTCGACGTGGGCGGCAAGCTCGTCGTCCGCGCCACCCGGATCGGCGCCGACACCCGGCTCGCGCAGATGGCCCGGCTGGTCGAGGACGCGCAGAACGGTAAGGCGCGGGTCCAGCGGCTCGCGGACCGCGTATCCGCCGTGTTCGTCCCGGTGGTGATCGCGCTCGCGGTCGGCACGCTCGGCTTCTGGCTCGGTGCGGGCAGCGGCGCGGACGCCGCCTTCACCGCCGCCGTCGCGGTCCTGATCATCGCCTGTCCGTGCGCGCTGGGCCTGGCCACGCCGACGGCGTTGCTGGTCGGCACCGGCCGCGGGGCACAGCTCGGGATCCTCATCAAGGGCCCGGAGGTGCTCGAATCGACTCGGAAGGTCGACACCGTCGTCCTGGACAAGACCGGCACGGTGACCACCGGGAAGATGAGCCTCACCGACCTCCACGGTTCAGATGAGACTGAAGTCCTCCGGCTCACCGCGGCGGTCGAGCACGCTTCCGAGCATCCGATCGCCCGCGCGATCGTCGAAGCCGCCGAAGAGCGGCTCGGTGACCTGCCGCCGGTCGAAGATTTTCGCAACGTCGAGGGTCTGGGTGTCGTCGGCGAGGTCGAGGGCAAGATCGTCTTGGCCGGTCGTACCGCACTCCTCGAACACCACGGCATCACCCTCGGCGAGGAGTTCGCCCAGGCCAAGGCGGCCGCCGAGGAACGTGGCGCGACCGCCATCGTCGTCGCGTGGGACGGGGAGGCGCGCGGTGTGGTCGTCGTGGCCGACACGGTCAAGCCGACCTCGAAACAGGCGGTGAAGGAACTGCGGGCGCTCGGCCTCCGGCCGGTCCTGCTGACCGGCGACAACACCGGTTCCGCGAAAGCGGTCGCGGCCGAGGTGGGGATCGACGAGGTCATCGCCGAGGTCCTGCCCGCGGACAAGGTCGACGTCGTCAAGCGTCTGCAGGCCGAAGGCCGGGTGGTCGCCATGGTCGGCGACGGCGTCAACGACGCGGCCGCGCTCGCGCAGGCCGACCTCGGCCTGTCCATGGGGACCGGGGCGGACGCCGCGATCGAGGCGGGCGATCTCACCCTCGTGCGCGGTGACCTGCGTGCCGCCGTCGACGCCATCCAGCTTTCGCGCCGCACGCTCGGCACGATCAAGGGCAACCTGTTCTGGGCGTTCGCCTACAACGTCGCCGCGCTGCCGCTGGCCGCGCTCGGCCTGCTCAACCCCATGATCGCCGGGGCCGCGATGGCGTTCTCCTCGGTCTTCGTGGTCACCAACAGCCTGCGGCTGCGACGGTTCGCCCGCGGCGTGTGATCAGGAGCGGACGAGCCGGGCGATGGCGTCGGAGGCTTCCCGGACCTTGAGGTCGGCTTCTTCGCCGCCCGCGGCCGCGGCCGCGACCACGCAGGTGGCGAGGTGCTCGTCCAGCAGTTCGAGGGAGAACGACTGCAGTGCCTTGGTGGCCGCGGACACCTGCGTCAGGATGTCGATGCAGTACTTGTCCTCTTCGACCATCCGCTGCAAGCCGCGGATCTGCCCCTCGATCCGGCGCAGGCGCTTGAGGTAGGCCTCTCGCTCGCTGCCGTAGCCCGTCATCTCGCACCCGTTCTCTCGTCGTTCCCCAACCATCACCGAGTATACCCTCCCCATGTATCCGCCCCGGGACGGCGAAATTCGTCGATGCCAGGATGTCGAGGATGATCCGGCGGCTCCGACTCCGGTGTGAGTGGCCGGGCAACGGCCGGATGACCAGGAGGAACAGCGATGAAGTACATGATCATGATCACGATGAACCCCACCGCGTGGGACGCCCTTCCCGAGAAGGAACGCGACGAGATGGTCGCCCGCATCGACCCTTTCATGAAGAAGCTGTCCGAGAGCGGCGAACTGCTCGGGACGCAGGCGCTGGCGGAGCCGAAGGAGAGCACGGTGGTCCGGGTGCGTGACGGCGTCCCGGTGGTCACCGACGGTCCGTACGCGGAGTCGAAGGAGTACCTCGCGGGCTTCTACCTGGTCGAATGCGAAAGCAAGGAGCGCGCGATCGAGATCGCCGGCCAGATTCCGGACGCGCACGTCAACGCGATGGAGATCCGGCCGGTGGTCTTTTCCTCCGGGGACAACGCCTAGGTGGCTGCTGCTTCGGCGCCGGCGCGGGCCGCTGACCTGCTCCGGCGCTGAATCGGCACTTCCGGTTTCGGTTCGTCGGTGATCGTCAGTACGGTGCCGGCCTCGGCGAGCAGTTCACGGCAGCCGACCAGCTGTTTCAGGACGTCGTCGCGCAGGCGGAGGGCCACGTCGGCTTTCTGCCGCGCTTCGGCGACGAGACGCTCGCCCTCTTCGGCGGCGTCGTCGAGGAGTTTTCGTGCCCGCGCTTGCGCGGCTTCGTCCTGTGCGGCGAGCGCGCGCATGGCTTCGGCCCGGCGCAGCGTCATGGCGCGCTCGAAGTCTTCAGTGATCCGCTTCCGCTCCGCCTCGGCCTTGGCGGCCTCCTCGGTGGCGCGCGCGGTGATCTCTTCGGCCTCTTCGCGGGTGAGTTCGAGCATCCGGCGCGAACGCTCCTGAAGCGCGTCCGGCGCGATCGGCACCCGGCTGATCCGGTCAACGGTCGCTTTCAGTTCACGGTTTTCCGCTTGCGCGGCGGTGAGCTTCGCGGCGAGAGCCTCCCCGCGGCGGATCGCTTCGTCGCGTTCGGCGGCCACGCGTCGTAGTTCCGTTTCCACCTCACGAACGAATTCCCGGACCTGAGCGCGATTGAAACCACGCCAAGCCAGATCGAAGCCGGGCAGCTCCATTAGTCACCTCCACAGTGGGCGATCCGTCACCGGTGGGCGTTTCCCTTGGTGCACAGGGCCTTTGCCGCACGGGGCTTTCTCTCCTCCAGTGTGCCTGATGCGATCGCGACATGTGCCTCGGGTGGGTGCTCTCTGCGCCGAACGGTCCGCGCAAGCGGTGAGAAGGGTGATCCTCGCGGCGGTGGGAGAATGGCAGATCATCGCTTTCCCTACAGGAGGTGGCCGCGTGACGAGTAGCCGAATTCGGGTCCCTGGCTGGAATACGGCGACCGCGGCCGAAGGATATCGGCAGGTCAGAGAGAACATCGCGATCTTGCTCACCGACAACGCTGGCGCGGGGGAGCGTATCGTCCCGGCTTGTCCACAATGGACTGTTCGTGATCTGCTGGCGCATCTGACGGAAATCTGCGACCGGGTGATCACCCGGTTCGGCGGTGAGCCGTGCCCGGTTCCGGAGACGGCGTCGGTCGCCGCGTTGCTGCGGCTCTGGATCGAACGCGGACCCGAGGCCGACACCCTCCTCGCCGCGGACGGCGAAGGGAGGAGCCGTGGCGACATCATGGTGATGGACGCCTTCACCCACGAACTCGATCTCCGTTACGCGCTCGGCGCTCCGTTACCCGAGGCCCACCCGGCCTGGCTCCGCGCCTTCGAAGTGCTCACCGGCGGGCTCGGCGCCTCGCTGACCAGCCACGGTCTGCCCGGATTGCGGATCGAGACCGAGGGCGCGCGCTGGATCGCCGGCACCGAACCGGTGGGTGCCGTGCTCTCGGGGCCGCCCGCGGACCTGTACCGGTCGCTCGCCGGGCGCCGGAGCCCGGCCCAGATCGCCGCCTTGGCGTGGCTGGGCGGTCCCGAGCCGTGGCTCCGGGCCTTCGCCTGGGGGCCGTTCACGCCGCCCGCCGAGGCGATCGAGCGCTGATCAGCCGGTCGGGGACATCGACGACAGCGCCGCGGCCAGCGCGAGCACCACGGCCACGATCAGCACCTCGGCCCCGACACTGATCCGCAGCCGTCGCAGGTCGGCGGTCACCACACCGGTGCCGCCGCGGCCGGCGATCCCGCGCCGCACCGCGGTGCGGCTCACGTTCGCGACCAGCAACAACACGGCGAACCCGGTGAGCTTCAGCAGGAAGACGATGCCGTAAGACGACGTCCAGAGCGCCTCCGCCGACGGGACGAGCCGGAAGCCCAGGTAGGCGCCGCTGACCACCATGATCACGATCGACGTGGTCGCGATCGGGTGGAAGCGCGCCAAGGCGGGCTCGGCCTCCTCCGCCGGATACCTCCCGCGCAGGAGCACGGCCAGCTGGATCAGCCCGCCGACCCAGACGGCCATCGCGCCGAAGTGCGCGAGGTCGGCGCTGACCGAGAGGAACATGATCTTGTCGGCCACCGCGTGCCCGGTCGCGGAGAAGCTGAGCAGCACGAGGAACCCGGCGGCCATGCCGAGGTTTTCGTAGCGGGACCGCAGTCGTTCCGGCAGGTCGACGGTCAGCAGTCGCCGTGCGAGGAAAGCGAGGGCGACGATCGCGGCCAGCCGCAGGAGCAGCAGTTTCCCGTAAGCCACCCGCAAGGTGGCTTCGATCAGGGCCGGGTCGAAGACGGCGTCCACTCCGCGCCCCGCGACGTACGGGCCTTGCAGCAGGAATCCGGCGACGGCCGTGACGCCCGAGAGGCCGACGCCGACGGTGATCAGCCTCCGCGCCGCCGGGTCGGTCCGGCCGCCCGGACGGCAGACCAGCACGAACACCAGCCCGCCGAGCAGCGCGACACCGCCGAACGAGCCCCAGCGGAACGTGGTGAACAGCGCGTCGGTCACCGGATCGGTCCCGGTCGACGCGGACACCGCGCCGGCCGAGGTGATCAGGGGGCCGGTACCGACGACGAACGCGAGCGTGCCGCGTACCGGATGCGAGTCAGTCGAGACGAAGGCGTACTCGACGAGGTAGCTGCCTTCGGGGAGATCGGGCTCCAGCTTGACGGCGACTTGTTCGGCGATGTCGCCCGGCTGGAACACCGGTCCGGTGACGACGTTCGTGCCGTTGGCGTCCACGACCTTGATCGAGTTCGGCTGGATGCCGATGTTCTCCGACAGCGTGAGAGAGACCTGTGCGGGCGCCGAGGTGAGCCGGGCGCCGTCGGCGGGATTCGAGGAGACGAGTTCGACGTGGGCCGAGGCCGGGGCCGCGGCGAGCACCGCGACCCCGAACCACGCCGCCACGAGGGCGAGGAGTGCGAAGACCCTTCTGGTCACGACGCCGCGGTCGCCAGCTCACGCCGGCTTTCGGGCGAGCACGTGCAGCCGGTCAGCTCCCGTTCGACGGCGGAGGCCTTCCGGTGCACGATCATCGCGATGATCATCGGGATGGTGACGATCGTGTTGTAGAACAGGTGCAGTTCCACGCGCGGGATGAACAGCTGGATGATGCTGCTCGGCGCGGTGCCGCCGCCGAGCCGCCAGCCGGTCTGCGCCTGGACCAGCAGGAGCAGATGCTCGATGTGGTGCCAGAACTGCAGGCCGAGCGCCAGGTTCCACCACTGCCGCGAACGGCCGGCGAAGCCCTTCCGCAGCGCGAACAGCGCGATCAGCATGACGATGGCGTAGCCGTAGTGCAGCCATTCGGAACTGATCAGTTTCGGGAACGGGATGCCCAGCACGCCGCGGGCGTCCGGCGTCTTCCAGCCGAGGACGTAGATCTGGAACGCCTGCACGAGATGTTCCGCCCAGTGGGCCACGACGATCACCGCGAAGACGGCGAGCGCCGAGCGGTGGTACTTCCCGTTGAGCGAAGCGAGAAGGCCTGGATGTGCGGAATCGAGTGCGGCCATGAAGGGGCTCCTTGGGGGAAAGTCCGACCGGTGACGGATACCGACGATATCCGCCGTACCGGCGGTTTCCGTTACTCTGAATTGCGGATCCACCTGCGGATTAGGCCATTCAGCGCACGACGATTCCGGAGGACACCTTCGGCGCGGCCGGAATGTGGAACAGCCGGGTGAACAGCTCCAGGTATTCCGTGGCCCCTTCGATCCGGACCTTGCCGGTCCGCAGCGCTTCGGCCGGGGACAGCTCGCCGCTCAGCAGGTCCGTGATGAACGGGCCCAGTGGCTCGATCGTCGCGTCGGCCCCCGGATGCGCGCCGTCCGCGACCTTGAGCGCGCCGTCCTCGACGATCGCGTGCAGGACCATCCCGCCCGGGTAGTGCAGTTCGTAAGTGGCGTGGACGCCCTTGGCCTCCTCGCTCTGGAAGGTCGTGTACAGCGACAGGATCGCCGCGTCCAGGGTGAAGACGTCCTCGGGGGCGGGCCGCCCGAGCGAACGCGCTCCCCAGAGGCCGAGGTCCAGCACGATCTGGTCGAGTTCGCCGCCGTACTCGGTGAGTTCGTAGACCACCGCGGCGTCGAGCTGGGGGAGCAGGCGGCGGCGGAGCACACCGGACTGCTCGAGTTCGTTGAGCCGGGCGGACAGCGTGCTCGCCGGGATCTTGGGCAGGCCGGCCTGCAGTTCGGTGAACCGCTTCGGGCCGAGGACGAGGTCACGGACGATCAGCAGCGACCAGCGTTCGCCGATGATCTCCAGCGCGCGGGCGAGACCGCAGAACTGTCCATAGGTACGACTGCTCATCCGCCGATCCTCACTTTCGTTCCGTTCGGGAGTGGGTTTCCGCCGTTCACGCGGGTTCACCCTCGGAAAGCAGGCCGTGATGCAGGACCTGCAGTTCGTCGCAGGGTTCGACGCCGAGTTCATTGTTGAGCCTCGCCCGCACCTGGCGGTAGGTCGCGAGGGCGTCGGATCGCCGTCCGCTGCGGCCGAGGACGCGGATCAACTGCCCGTGCAGGGCTTCGTCGAGCGGGTTGACGCTCACCAGCGAGCGTAGTTCGCCGATCAGTTCGTGCCGCATCCCGGCCGCGATGTCCGCCTCGATGCGGAGGTGCAGGGTGCTGCGGCGCTGTTCGACGAGGTCGACCGCGTACGCCGACAGAACCGGTCCACAGTGGACGTTCGCGAGCGGGGGTCCGGACCACAGGTCGAGTGCCGACCGGAAGGCCTTCGCCGCTTCGGTGTGCTCGCCGCGCAACTGCAGCTCCCGGCCCGCCTTCTGCAGTGTCTGGAACTGGAACACGTCCACCTGCTCCGGGGCGATCCGGAACACGTAACCCGGCGGTTTCGTCGCCAGCATGGCCTCGCCGTACGGGGCGAGCTCGTTCTCGTCGATGCAGCGGCGCAGCTGGTAGATGTAGGTGTGCATGGTGGTGCGGACGCTGCGCGGCGGATCGTTGGCCCACAGTTCCTGCACGATCGTGTCGATGTGCACGATCTTCCCCGGGCTCATCACCAGCATGGCGAGCACCTGCAGCAGCTTCGGTGTCGTCGGCGCGTAGTCGATCCCGTCGCGCACCAGTTCGAGCGGGCCGAGCAGGGTGAAGCGGACGGGGCTTGCGGACAGGTCCGGATTCGGGTCGGGTGCCGAGCCGTGGGGCGTGTCCGATACTTCTGATCCGGCGTACATCGCAAGCGCCCTCCAGCTCGATACGCGTCGTGTCCCGATTTTCGGAGTACGTCGACAGTGACAGAGCGGTGGGTCACCGGGCCAGTGAGCCGTCCACCAGGTCCCGCGTGCGTGCGTCCTGAGAAAACATGGGTTTTTCACATCGGAGGTATGAATCGAGCACTGGCCGGTACCCGGCCACGCCCAGCAGGATTCGGGTATCGGACAGACCCTTGGGGGTTCTCATGCGCGAGGCATCTTCCACGTCAGGCTCGATCAGCGGCGGGCTGGGGTTCAAACGTCACCTGCGTGCGGAGATCAGCGAGGGCAACGGTGCCTATCTGTTCTCGGAACAGGGTGTCATCGCGATGCGCGGCGCGCAGGTCGCGTCGGTGGCGGCGCTGCTCGACGGCACCCGTGACCTCGACGGACTCCTGTCCGCCTGCCCCGAGGGGATGAACGCCGAACAGGTCACCGGCGTGCTGGCCCGGCTGGTCGAGGCCGGTCTGGTCACCGTCCACGTCCCGGACGAGGTCAGCGGCGACGAGCGCGCGCTCGCGTACTGGGACGCGTGCGGTCTCGACGCGTCCGCGGTGACCGGGCGGCAGAAGCCGGCGACGGCGAGCCTGACCACGATCGGCCGCGGGGTCGACACCTCGCAGGTGGAGAGCGCACTCCAGGCGAGCGGTATCGAGCTGGTCGAGACCGCTTCCGAACTGGCCATCGTGCTGTGCGACGACTACCTCGACCCGAGGCTGGCCGAGATCGACGCGGAGCACCGGCGCACCGGAAGGCCGTGGCTGCTGGCCCGGCCGTCGGGGTCGCAGGTGTGGATCGGCCCGATCATGCAGCCCGGCCGCTCGGGCTGCTGGCACTGCCTGACCAACCGGCTGTGGGGGCACCGGCACGCGGAGGCCTGTGTGCAGGAGGTCCTCGGGCACGACGGCCCGGCGTCGTTCCCGATGCCCGCCGTGCCGCCGCTGACCGCGGCCGCGTCGCATCTGATCTCCCTCGAAGCGTCCAAATGGCTCGCGGGACACCGCTATCCGGGTCAGCAGGCGGTGTGGATCCTCGACACCCTCGATCTGCAGGGTCGCCTGCACGAACTGCGGCGGCGGCCGCAGTGCCCGGAGTGCGGTGACGAAGGGATCGTCGCGGCGCGGACGGCCGAACCGATCGTGCTGCGGGAGGCCAAGAAGGCGACCTCCGGCGGTGGCGGGCACCGGACGCTCACCCCGGTCGAGGTACTCGACCGCTACGGCCACGTGGTCAGCCCGGTCACCGGCATCATCAAGGAGATCGCCCGCGACCCGAGGGCACCGGCGTTCGTGAACGCCTACCGGTCCGGGCTCAACGTCGCCCGCCGTGTGCGCGGTGAGGCGGGGCTGCAGGCCGGGCTGCGCGGGGACAACGGCGGCAAGGGCGCGAGCCCGCTCGACGCCGAGGTCGGCGCGCTGTGCGAGGCGATCGAACGGTTCTCGGCGAACTACCAGGGCGACGAACTGCGGATCCGCGACACCTTCCGCGGGCTCGGCGAGGACGCCGTCCACCCGAACTCGTGCATGCTCTTCGACGAGCGTCAGTACGACACCCGCGACGACTGGAACGCCAAGCACGCGATCTTCCAGCACGTACCCGAACGGTTCGACGACGGGGCCGCCGTCGACTGGACGCCGATGTGGTCGCTGTCGCGGCAGCGCCGCAAGCTGATGCCGACGGCGTACCTCTACTACGGGGTGCCGCCCGAATGCGGGATCGGCGGGATGCGCGCCGACTCCAACGGCTGCGCGGCGGGCAGCAGTATCGAGGACGCGATCCTGCAGGGACTGCTCGAACTCGTCGAACGCGACGCCGTCGCGATGTGGTGGTACAACCGGCTTCCCGTGCCCGGCGTCGACATCACCTCGTTCGACGACCCGTGGGCGGAGGAGATGGTCGGCCAGTACGCGCGGTCGGGCCGGGAACTGTGGGTCCTCGACCTGACCGCGGATCTCGGTGTGCCGGTGATGGTCGCGCTGTCGAGGAGTATCGCCGGGCCGCGCGAGAACGTCATGATGGGTTTCGGCGCCCACCTGGATCCCAGGACCGCGCTGCGGAGGGCGGTCAGTGAGCTCAACCAGATGATCCCGGCGGTGCTCGCGAACGACGTCGAACTCGACGATCCCGACGCGGCGCGGTGGCTCCGGCACGCTACGGTCGCGAACCAGCCGTATCTGCTGCCGGCCCCCGGCCGGTCGGCGAAACGGGCCGCGGACTTCAAGTTCGTCCGGCGGCCGGACGTGCGGGACGACGTGGAATCGCTGGTACGCAAGCTGGCCGCGCTGGGAATGGAGACACTGGTGCTCGATCAGACCAGGCCCGACATCGACCTTCCCGTGGTCCGGGTCGTCGTCCCGGGGCTGCGTCCCTTCTGGAGCCGGTTCGCGCCCGGGCGGCTCTTCGACGTCCCGGTGCGGCTGGGCAGGCTCGCCGAACCGACCCCGTACGGCAGATTGAATCCCTTCCCCATGTTCTTGTAATCCGGCTGGAGCGACAGTTGAGGACAGATCCCCCCGGCGGTGTGGCCGAAACGATCCCTTTGTGGTCGCTCACCGACGACAGCCTCGTCGAGATCGGTGAGGACGGCTCGTTGGTGGTCGTCACCCGGTGGGGGGAGTTCGACTTCGACCACGCCGGACCGCTGGTCCGGGAATCGTTGCGGCGGATGGCCTTGGGGCCGGTCTCGCTGGCGAACGTGACGTCCTCGTGGGAGCCGGTCGAGCGGGAGCCCGACCTCGAAGGCGAACTGAGCTGGACGGCCGAGGGTGCCGACGCGCTGCGGCAGGTGCTCAAGGAACTCGGCGGTTCCGTGGTGCACTCGCTGGGGCTCGCCGACGGCCGGGGCCCGCTGCTGTCGGTGATCCCGGTCGCGCTCGCGCCGGTGTTCGGCACGGAGGAGATCCCGCCCTCGCGCCCGATCCGGTTGTCCCGCTTCTGTTCCCTGCGTTCCGACGCCTCCGGGATGGGGCTGGAGTCGCCGTCCGCGCGGTACCGCGTCGTGCTGTACCAGCCGTGGGCGGTGCATGTCGCGGCGACGCTGGCGACGGCGAAGTCGGTGGGGGAGATCGTGTCCGCGACCGGGATCGAGGCCGGGGTGGTCGGCGCGATCGTGTCCTATCTGGTCGCCGCGGGCGTGGTCCAGCTCGCCGGGGAGCACGGCCGGTTCGCCGAGGACGACGACCCCGAACTGAGCCTGTGGTCCCCGGACGAGCTGTCGTTCCACACCACGAGCCGGACCTGGAGACCCGGCGGCCCGGCCGATCTGCCAGGGCTCGGGAATCCGCCGGTGGTCAAGGCCGCCACGGGCGAGGGGCCGGTCTACGCCCTCTACCGGCCGGATCTGGCCGCCCGCGCGGAGACCGATCCGACGCTGACCACGTTGCTGGAGCGCGATCACCGCTGCCCTGAGTTCACCGAGAGCGGGCTGTCGGCCGAACAGATCGGCGAATTCCTGTTCCGCGGCGCGCGAATCAGGTCGATCGGGCCCGCGCATCTGCCCAGCGGACACGGCGCCGGCGTGCCGGTCCACGATGCCTCACAGCGGCCGTACTTCAGCGTGGCCTGTCTGTACGAACTCGAGCTGTACGTCTCGGTGAACCGGTGCTCGGGGCTGGAACGCGGGATCTATCACTACGACCCGCTCGACCACCGGCTCGGCCTGGTCAACGACGACGAGGCCGACCTCGACGCGATGCTCGACATGGCGATGATCGCCGGCGGCAACCATCGGCGGCCCTCCGCGCTGATTTCGGTGACCGCGCGCATGCCGCGCATGGCGTCGGTGCTCGGTGGTGGCGCGTACGCCACGACGCTGGCGCATGTCGGCGCGCTGCAGCAGACGCTCTACCTCGTCGCGCGCGCCATGGGACTGGCCGCGCACGCCGTCCCGGTCGACGCCGGCGACCGCGTCGACCGCGCCCTCAAACTCGACTGGCCCGCCGAGGTGGGCGTCGGAGAGTGCGTACTCGACTTCCCCGCCTGATCCGTGTCGTGAGTGGTGATGACGGTTCTGACCGTCGTCACCACTCACGAGCTTGACCGACCGGTCGCCTCCTCGATCGCGTGTCGAGTGCTCCGAAACCTTCGGCGCGTTTGCTGGAGAGCAGAGGAAAAGCGACAGCGAATCCGAGGTTGGTCTTGATGCAGCTACGAACAGTCGCCACGGCGGCGAACGAGAAAGGCGCCATCGAACCCGGTCGGCTTCCCGAGCCGGCGTCACCCCTGCAACCCGCGGTGCTGCAGGCCATCTCGTCGATGCACGCGAGGTACTTCGACCCGATCACCCTGGGCGACCTGGCATCGGAAGTCTTCGTCAGCCCGTTCCATTTCTCGCGCATCTTCACCAAGGCGACCGGCGTGACGCCGGGCCGGTATCTCACCGCGATCCGGCTCTTCGAAGCGAAACGACTGCTGCTCACGACATCACTGACGGTGTCGGACATCGTGTGCAGTGTCGGCTACAGCAGCGTCGGTACGTTCACCAGCCGCTTCACCCGTGCGGTCGGGATGACCCCGACCCAGTACCGCGACCCCGAGGTCGGCGAGCTGCTGGTGGCGCTGGCGCCGCATTTCCAGCGGCTGCCGTCGCTGGAAGCGTTGCACAGCGCCGGAATGGGCTGTGCCTCGATGCGGGCCGGCACCGGCACGATCAGCGTGCGGGTCGAGACGCCGCGCGGGGCGGGCCCGGCCTGTGTCCTCATCGGACTGTTCGCCGAGTCGATCCCGCAGTGCGGGCCGGTCGCGTTCGGCGGCAGGGCGAACGTCCTTTCGGCGGACATCGAGATCCAGAACGTCCCCGAGGGCAGGTGGACCGTCATCGCGGTCGCCGAGCACGCGGCGGGCACCGCGGCGTCGTCGTTCTCGGTGGGCACGCTGCCCGGCCGGGTCGACATCACCCGCTACGGCCGGGTCCACCTGCGGATGCCGATGCGCACCCCGCAACCGACCGACGCGCCGATGGCGATCACCCTCGCCGGCGGCCCGACCTCCACCGGTAATCGCATGACCATGCCCGCCACGGATTACCTTCGCGCGGTGGCCTGAGGCCTATTCCGCGGTTCTCCCGGTCTCGCAAACCGGGAGAACCGCGGGCGCAACCGTGGAGTAGCTGGGGCATCACCGCGCATGTGAGCCTTTAACCAGTCCGCAGAATTCGAATCCACCCGTTAGGGGGAGAGTGCGTTGGGCAATGGTTGGCGCACGTTAAGACGTCGCATGATCACACCGGACGTCTCCGAGACGTCGCTGGAAAAGCGGGGTTTCCACAAGAAGAGCCCAGCCGCTCAAGAACTGCTGGAGACCGTGGGGGAGAAATTCCTGCTCGGTTACGCGCACGCGGTCGAAGCGCGTGACACCGGGCAGGCCGAAGAATGGCTGGAACGCATTCCGGTCAAATTCCGCGGCTTCGCCTATGAAGGCGCCGGAATGGGTTACGGAATGCTGGACGGTCTGCCGGGCGGAGGCCGCGGGCATATCGCGGACTTCCTCGACGGCCCGGCCGAGAAGCACGACTACATCATCTACGTCGGCGTCGGCTGGGCGATGGCGCGGTTGCCGCGTTTCCGCTGGCCGTCGGCCGAGGACTTCGATCCGTTGCTGCGCTGGCTTGTGCTCGACGGGTACGGCTTCCACCAGGCCTACTTCAAGACCGCGAAATACATCGACGGTCAGTTCCAGGATCCGGACTTCAACTGGCCCGCGGGCAACAACGGCTACTCGCTGCGGGCGATCGACCAGGGCATCGGCCGGGCGCTGTGGTTCATCTGCGGTACCGACGTCGACCTGGTCGCCGACACGATCGCGCGGTTCCCCAAGCGGCGCCACGGAGATCTCTACGCCGGAGTCGGGCTCGCCTCGACCTACGCGTGCGGTGTCACTGGCGACGAGTTGCTGAAACTCGCCGAGTTCGCCGGTGAATATCGCGGAAACCTGGCCCAGGGTAGCGCTTTCGCCGCCGAAGCCCGGATTCGCGCCGGACTGCTGATCCCCGAGACCGAGGTCGCCACCCAGGCGATCTGCGGGCTGCCGGCCGAGCGCGCCGCGGCCATCACCCAGGAAGTTCGCCCCGCCGTGGTGGTCGACGGTGAACTCCCCCATTTCGAGATCTGGCGACAGCGCATCGCCGCCGAGGTACTCACTTCTGGAGGTGCAGGCAAATGACCGCGACCTTGGGCTGGCTCCGCAAGCAGCTTGCGGGCATCGTGGCGCTGGTGCTGATGGCCGGGCTGTTCGTGGTGGCACAGCTGCCCACGGTCTCGACCGCCGAGGCGGACACCATGGCCTCGAAGTACGCGTTCGAACCGTTGACGATCGCCCTGCCGGAGGCGGCGAAGAGCCAGTCGATCCGGACGGTGAACAAGGACTACGAGCACATCCGCGCGTGGATCTCGTCGGTCGGCGCCGCGATCGCGGTCAACGACCTCGACGGGGACGCCCTCGCGAACGACCTGTGCTTCGTGGACCCGCGCAGCGACCAGGTGGTCGTCACCCCGACGCCGGGCAAGGGCGGCGACCGGTACGCGCCGTTCGCGCTCGACGCCGCGCCGCTGCCGATGGGCAAGTACATCGCGCCCATGGGCTGTGTGCCCGCCGACTACAACGAGGACGGCCGCGTCGACCTGCTGGCCTACTACTGGGGCCGCACTCCGCTTCTGTTCCTCTCGAAGCCGGGCGCCACGAAGCTGGAGCCGAAGGCCTACGAGCCGGTGGAACTGGTGGTGGGCAACAACTCCAAGAACGGCGAGTACGCCGGTCCGCTGTGGAACACCAACGCCGCCTCGGTCGGTGACTTCGACGGCGACGGACACCAGGACATCTTCATCGGCAACTACTTCCCCGACAGCGCGGTGCTGGACGACCGCGTCTCCGGCGGGGTCGAGATGAACAAGTCGATGTCGCACGCGGACAACGCGGGCGGCAAGTACATCCTGCGGTTCACCGGCGCCACCCAGGGCGCGAAGCCGACCGCGTCGTTCGCCCTCGACGACAAGGCCATCCCGGCCGACGCCCAGGGCGGCTGGTCGCTCGCGGCCAGCGCGACCGACGTCGACGGCGACAATTTGCCGGAGCTCTACATCGGCAACGACTTCGGTCACGACCGCCTGCTGTACAACAAGTCCCGCCCCGGCCACGTCGAGTTCGCCGAGGTGAAGGGCGTCCGCGGGCCGAACGACCCGAAGTCCAAGGTGCTCGGCAACGACTCCTTCAAGGGCATGGGCGTCGACTTCGCCGACCTCGACCACGACGGTCTCTACGACCTGTACGTCAGCAACATCACGACGTCCTGGGGGATCGAGGAAAGCCACTTCCAGTTCATGAACACCGCCAAGGACACCGCGGATCTGCGCGGCCGTCTGCAGGGCGGCGAGGCGCCGTGGGTCGACCGCAGCGCACAGGCTGGCACCGCGTGGTCCGGCTGGGGCTGGGACGTCAAGATCGCCGACTACAACAACAGCGGCGAATCGGTGATCACGCAGGCGACCGGGTTCGTCAAGGGCGACGTCAACCGCTGGCCGCAGCTGCAGGAATTGGCGACCTCGAACGACGAACTGCTGAAGCACCCGTCCTTCTGGCCGAACATGGTCGCCGGTGACGACGTCGGCGGCGACCACACCCTGCACTTCTGGGCCAAGAGCGCCGACGGCCGTTACACCGACCTGGCCCCGCGCCTCGGTCTCGCGGTCCCGGTGCCCACCCGCGGGATCGCCACCGGTGACGCCGACGGCGACGGCAAGCTCGACTTCGCCGTGGCCCGCCAGTGGGAGCAGCCGATCTTCTACCGCAACGTCAGCCCCGACGCGGGTTCGTACCTGAACCTGAAGCTGGTCCACGACAAGCAGTCCGCGGACGGCGCGCTCAAGGCGGCGGGCACCGCGGCGATCGGCGCCCAGGTCACCGTCATCACCCCCGACGGCAAGAAGTACCTCGACCGCGTCGACGGCGGCAGCGGCCACTCCGGCAAGCGCAGCCACGAGATCCAGATCGGACTCGGCAAGGTCACCGGGCCGGTGAAGGTGTGCCTGCAGTGGCGCGACCTGACCGGGCAGATCCGTACGCAGGAGATCCAGCTGGCCCCGGGCAGCCACACGCTCCAGCTCGGCACCCAGGCGAAGGAGAAGTAACCGTCATGGCAGAGCAGACACTCGCCGCACCGAAGAGCAACAAGACGATCACGGCCCTTCGCCGGTTCGCGATCTCGATCACCGTCTTCAACATCATCGGCTACACCGTGCTCGGTTTCGAGCAGCCGTGGACCTACCCGTTCATCGCGCTGGCGACCGCGTACACCACGGAAATCCTGCTGGAGATCATCGGTGCCAGGGCACAGGGCCGCGAGGTCCGCTTCCGGGGCAACGGGTTCAAGGGCCTGGTGGAGTTCCTCTTCCCGGCCCACATCACCGGTCTGGCGCTCAACATGCTGACCTACGTCAACGACCAGGTACTGGTGATGATGTTCGGCGTGGTGGTCGCAGTCGGCGCCAAGTGGGTGCTGCAGGCACCGGTGCGCGGCAGGCTCCGGCACTACATGAACCCGTCGAACTTCGGCATCACGATCATCCTGCTGGTGTTCCCCTGGGCGAGCATCGCGCCGCCGTACCACTTCACCGAGCAGGTCGACTCGTGGGTCGGCTGGCTGATCGTCGGCATCATCATCGTGTCGGGCACCGTGCTCAACGCGATGCTGACCCAGCGGATGTGGCTGATCGGCGCGTGGCTCATCACCTTCGCGCTGCAGGCGATCGTCCGGGGCCTGCTGTTCGACACCGCGATCCCCGGCGCGCTCGGGATGATGACCGGCGTGGCGTTCGTGCTCTACACGAACTACATGGTCACCGACCCGGGGACGACCCCGTCGAAGCCCGCGTCGCAGATCCTGTTCGGTTCGGGCGTGGCGCTGGCCTACGGGTTCTTCATGGTGGTCCACGTGGCCTACGGCCTGTTCCTCGCCACCGCACTGGTCTGCCTGATCCGCGGCGCCTTCCTGTGGGGTCTGCACTTCTCCAAGAAGGCGACCGAGAAGTGGGAGGCCGAACAGGCGAAGTCGGCCGAAGTCACGACCCTGCCCAAGCCGGCCGAGAAGCCGGAAACGGAAACCGGGGCCGTGGCGGCATGACCCGCCAGGTGAGTACGCCGAGGGCGGTGCCGCCGGGGCCGCCGCGCCGGGCGACCTTCGGGCTGCTGAAGAAGCTGTTCACCGATCGGCTGGCGCTCATGTCGGACTCGGCCGAGGCGCACGGGGACGTCGTCCGGATCGCGATCGGTCCCAAGACGATGTACCTGGTGAACCATCCCGAGCTGGCGAAACACGTGCTCGCCGACAACGCGGCCAACTACCACAAGGGAATCGGCCTTCAGGAGGCGAGGCGGGCGCTCGGCGACGGGCTGCTCACCAGCGACGGCGACACCTGGAAGAAGCAGCGCCGCACGATCCAGCCGGTGTTCCAGCCGAAACGGATCGCGCGGCAGGCCTCCGTCGTCGCGAACGAGGTCGAAGGCCTGGTGAAACGCCTCCGGGACACGACCGGGCCGGTGGAGATCCTGCACGAGATGACCGGGCTGACCCTCGGTGTGCTCGGCAAGACGCTGCTCGACGCGGATCTCGCCGGGTTCACCTCGCTGGGGCACTCCTTCGAGGCCGTGCAGGACCAGGCGATGTTCGAAGCGGTGACGCTGAGCATGGTCCCGCAGTGGGCTCCGCTGAAGAAACAACTGCGGTTCCGGGAGTCGCGGGACGACCTGCGTCGGATCGCCGAGGAACTCGTCGAGCAGCGGTTCGCGAACCCCGTCGAGAACGGTGAGGACGTCTTGTCCCGCCTCATCGATTCGGCGGGGACGCGCGAGCAGATGCGGGACGAGCTGATCACCCTGCTGCTGGCCGGGCACGAGACGACGGCGAGCACGCTCGGCTGGGCGTTCCATTTGCTCGACGAACATCCCGACGTCGCGGAGAAACTCCGTGCCGAGGCGGACGCGGTCCTCGGCGATCAGTCGCCCACCCACGAGGATCTGCATCGCTTGCCCTACACGGCGCGGGTCGTCGAAGAGGTCATGCGGCTGTACCCACCGGTGTGGCTGCTGCCGAGGGTGGCGCAGGCCGACGACGAGATCGGCGGCTACCACATCCCGGCCGGATCCGACGTCGTCGTCGTGCCCTTCACGCTGCACCGGCATCCGGCCTTCTGGCCGGAGCCGGAGAAGTTCGATCCGGACCGGTTCGACCCGGACCGGCCGAGCGGGCGGCCCCGGTACGCCTACATCCCGTTCGGCGCCGGGCCGCGGTTCTGCATCGGCAACAGCCTCGGCGTGATGGAGGCCGTTTTCGTGCTGACGATGGTCCTGCGCGACCTCGAGCTCCGGAAACTCCCGGGCTACGACGTGGTTCCCGAGGCGATGCTGTCGCTCCGGGTGCGCGGCGGGCTGCCGATGACCGTGCACACCAGGAACAGGAGGTAGGTTCCGTGGAAGCGGACGAACAGGCCAAGGTGTCCACTTTGGAGGCCTACGCGGACACGATCTTGCCGGGGGAGAAGCGGTTTCCCGGCGACCACGCGATCGCCGGCGCTTCACCGGGGCCGGGCGCGGTCGTGGCGGGCGCGCTCGAACTGCTGCACACCGAGGCGACCGGGGTGACGGTCGGGTTGCCGTATCTCGCGCAGTCCCTCAACGACCACGCGAAGGTCTACGCCAAGGAACACGACCTCACCCTCGCCGAGGAGCTGCCTCCGTTCGTCGCGCTGTCCTTCGCGGACAGGACGGCGCTCGTGCGGTCGCTGACCGCGCCGGGGCATCCGGAGAAAGACGGCTGGGTGAGCCTCGCCTTGTTCTGCAACATGTCCTTCGACAGCGCGGCGCACAAGCACACCGCCGAGGCCATCGCCGAGGGCCACCCCGGTCTGCTGGCGATGGGCTACACCGCGCCGGACGAGGACGGCCTGTGGCGGTTCCCGAAGTTCTCGTATCGCCGCGAACTGGCGAAACTCCACCCTGACACCACGCCTTCCGGGAGCCCCGCATGACTGCCTACGACAAGACCGACGTCGTCATCGTCGGCAGCGGGTTCGGTGGTTCGATCCCCGCGTACCATCTGGCCGCGGGCGGGGCGAAGGTCACCGTGCTGGAACGCGGGCCGTGGCTGGAGACCAAGGATTTCGAGCACGACTACCTGCTCGGTTCGTCCTACACCAGGGCGTTCGACTTCGTCGTCGGCGACGGAATGAGCGTGCTGGGCGGCAACTGCGTCGGCGGTGGCAGTGTGGTGTACTTCGCCGCGATGCCGCGGGCGCCGAAGTTCGTCTTCGAACGGCACGGCAGCATCGGCCGTCGCATGTGGCCGTCGGTGCTGACGAGGGACGCGTTGGAACCGTGGTACGACCGGGTTTCCGAATCGCTACCGGTGTCCAAACAGGACTGGAACGACGTGTCCTACGCCGGTGGGCTGTGGGCGGCGTTCTGCAACCACTCCGGGCGCACCGCGAATCCCGCGCCGGTCGCGGTGGACAACGACCGCTGCGTCAACTGCAACTTCATGATGGCGGGCTGCCGCTTCGACGCGAAGCGCTCCCTGCTGACCAACTATCTTCCCGCGGCGCTCGCGCACGGCGCGCAGATCCGGCCGCTGCACGAGGTCCAGCGGATCGAGCGGATCGACGACGGCGACTACCGCGTGCACTTCAACGTCGTCGACGACGAGGACTACCGCGTGCACTCCGGTGGCGGGACGATCGACGCGAAGGTCGTCATCATCGCCGCCGGCGCCGGTGCGACGCCGGTGATCCTGCAGCGTTCGGAGTCCGCGCTGGGCACCATGCCGCACGCGGTCGGCCGGTACTTCTCGGGCAACGGTGAGCGGCTCAACACCGCGATCATCGACGAGGAACGGGTCCGTGAGGTCCTCGGACTGTCCCGTGAGGACGGCAAGGTCTACGAGGCCAACCACATCGGCAAGGGCCCGACCGTGGCGAACTGGGACAAACTCGACGGTTCGCTGCCGGAGTACGAGCGGTACTCGCTGGAGCAGCTGTACTTCCCGCCGGGCCTGGGGACGATTCTCGCGCAGGTGCCCGACGGTGACGAACCGCGCTGGTTCGGGGCGCAGAAGAAGGAGATCCTGAAGAAGTGGGCCTCCTGGCTCACCATCTTCCTGATGACCGAGGACGACAACGAGGGTGTCTTCGGCGCTCCGCCGCCCACCGGCAACGCCTACCGCATCTCGCAGCAGATGCTGGGCCGCGGTCCGCTGAAGTACGACCCGACGCCGAACACCCTGCACGGCTGGTCGCTGGCCGACGCGGAGTGCAAGGAGATCCTGGAGAAGGACGGCCTGGCGAAGGTCTCTCCGTGGACCAACGACGTCGTCGGCGCGTACACCGTGCATCCGCTGGCCTCGTGCCGGATCGGTGACGACCCGGCGACCTCGGCGTTGCACCCGAACCACGAACTCCGCGACCATCCGGGGATCTTCGTGACCGACAGCGCTTCCGTGCCGGGCGCGCTGACGGTGAACCCGGCGATGACGATCGCGGCGCTGGCCGAGCGTTCGGTGCCGGGAATCGTGCGGGCGCTGCAGGCGCGCGGGGTCGACGTCACCTACGGCGCTCCGGCGCCGGACGGTTCGATCACCGGGCGCCGGGCGGTCAGCAAGCTCTCCCTGGTCGCCGGCAGCTGATCATGGCCCCCAAACCGGTGAAACTGGCTTTGCGGCGGGCCTTGCGCGACGTCAGGTACGTCCGGCCGGTCTCCTACGGCCGGGCGACCGGACTCGTCCGTGCCGTCTATCGTCAACTCGAGCGGGACTTCGGCATGCTGGCCCCGCCGGTGGCGCTCCAATCGCCGTCACCACCGGTTCTCGCGGCGAGCTGGCTGATGCTGCGGGAATCGCTGGTGGCGGCGGGGGCGACGAGCAGGGCGGACCGGGAGGTCGTCGCCACGCTGGTGTCGCAGGCGAATTCGTGTCCCTTCTGCGTCGAGGTGCACGGCATGGCGCTGGATTCGCTCGGCCGCTCTTCGGTGGCTTCGGCGATCGCCGACGGTCGTCCCGTGGCGGATCCACGCTCTTCGGCGACGTTGTCGGAGGCGGCCCGGTCGGAGCTGACCGCGGTCGAGTTCGCGTTCCACTACCTCAACCGGGTGGTGAGCGTGTTCCTCGGGCCGTCACCGTTGCCTTCCTCCGTGCCGGATTCCGCACGGGCGAAGGCGAAGGCGGTTCTCGGCCGGTTCCTGAAACCCGTCGAAGACGCGCCGCCCGGTGACTCACTGGAGTTCCTGCGTGCCGGTTCCCGGGATTTCGGCTGGGCCGAGGGTAATCCGGTCGTCGAGGATGCCTTCTCCCGTGCTGAAGCCGCGTTTACGGCGCTGGCGATCTCTCGCGTCGTGCGGGATGTCGTGTCGCGCGAGTTGTCCACTTGGGACGGATCGCCGCCTGGGTTGAGCCGCTCGTGGGTGGACGTCGTCGACGATCCGGCCGCTCGGTTGGCTTTGGTGGTCGCGAAAGCGCCCTACCAGGTCGACGACGCCCTGGTCGCCGCGGCCGGCTTGGGCGATCGAGAACTGATCGAGCTGGTCGGGTGGGCGAGTTTCGTCGCCGCGCGACGGTGTGTCACCACGTCCGCGCGTTCAGAGGACTGAATGCGGATTCGTCGGTCCGCCTTCAACAACATGAGAGAAGACTCCGCGACCTGCCCCGGTTCATGCTTGACGGGACTGCAGATGCGGACGGTGCCGGTGGTTCTGGGAACAGAAACCCGGCGCCGAGGCCGGATTCCATGACTTGAGTGGTTGAGAGCTAGGGGAGTGCGGTGGCATGAGCGTTGAGCGGATTTCGATTGTCGGTATCGGTCTCCGATACCCGGACGCCGGTTCCCCGGAAGAACTGTGGGAGAACGTCCTCGCCGGCCGTCGGGCGTTCCGGAGACTGCCCGACGAGCGGATGAACCTTGAGGACTACTACTCACCCGACGCAGGAGCACCAGACCGCTTCTACGCCACGAAAGCCGCGGTCCTGCGTGACTACGAGTTCGACCGGATCAAGTACAAGGTCGCGGGCAGCACGTTCCGCTCGACCGACACCACGCATTGGCTCGCCCTCGACGTCGCCGCGCAGGCCTTGGCGGACGCGGGTTTCCCCGAGGGCGAGGGGCTGCCGAGGTCCGCGACCGGCGTGGTGATCGGCAACAGCCTCACCGGTGAGTTCTCCCGAGCCAACATCATGCGGCTGCGCTGGCCGTATGTGCGCCGCACGATCGCGGCGGCGCTGGCCGAGCGCGGCTGGGCCGACGGCGACACCGCCGAGTTCCTCCACGACCTCGAGGCGCAGTACAAGGCGCCGTTCCCGGAGATCGACGAGGACACGCTCGCCGGCGGACTGGCCAACACGATCGCCGGCCGGGTCTGCAACTTCTTCGACTTCGGTGGTGGCGGGTTCACTGTGGACGGTGCCTGCTCCTCGTCGCTGCTTTCCGTGGTCACCGCGGCGAACGCGCTGTCGGAGGGCGACCTCGACGTCGCCATCGCCGGCGGTGTCGACCTGTCGATCGACCCGTTCGAGGTGATCGGTTTCGCCAAGACCGGCGCGCTCGCCAAGCGCGAGATGAAGGTCTACGACGCCGACTCCAACGGTTTCTGGCCCGGCGAGGGTTCCGGCATGCTCGTGCTGATGCGCGAGGACGACGCGATCGCGCAGGGCAAGCGGGTCTACGCCTCCATCGGCGGCTGGGGTGTCTCTTCCGACGGCAAGGGCGGTATCACCCGGCCCGAGGCGTCGGGGCACCGGCTGGCACTGAAGCGGGCCTACGAAAAGGCCGGATACGGCGTCGAGACCGTCTCCTACTTCGAAGGCCACGGCACCGGGACCGCGCTGGGCGACGCCACCGAGATCGAGGCACTCTCCACTGCCCGCCGCGACGCCGACCCGCTCGCCGACCGGGCCGCGCTGAGCACCATCAAGGGCAACATCGGGCACACCAAGGCCGCGGCGGGGGTCGCCGGGCTGATCAAGGCGACGCTGGCGGTCTATCACCAGGTCATCCCGCCCGCGACCGGCCACTTCGACCCGCACGAGTCGCTGGTCGGCGACTCCGCGCGGATGTACGTCCCGGCCGACGCCGGCTTGTGGCCCTCGGACCACCCGGTCCGCGCGGGGGTTTCCGCGATGGGCTTCGGCGGCATCAACTCGCACGTCACCGTCACCGAGGCACCGGGGGCGGCACGGCGGAAGGAACTCGACGAGAAGACCCGGTCGCTCGTCGCCGGACGGCAGGACAGTGAGCTGCTGCTGCTGGACGCCGACGACGCCGCCTCGCTGCGGGGCCGGGTCAGCGGGCTGCTGGAGGTCGTGCCGAAGCTGTCGTTCGCCGAACTGTCCGACCTCGCCGGCACGCTTTCCGCGGGACTGTCCGGAAAACCGGTGCGGGCGGCGGTCGTCGCCGCCAACCCGGAGGACGCCGAGCGCAAGCTGGCCAAGCTGCTCGACCTCCTCGGCGAGGGCGAACCGGAGGTCTTCTCCGCCGGTGAAGGCATCTTCGCCGGTGCGAGGTCCCAGGCACCGAAGATCGGGTTCCTGTTCCCTGGCCAGGGTTCCGGGAAGGGCACGGTCGGCGCGGTGCGGAAACGCTTCACAGGAGCCGACGACATTTATCGCGCCGCGGGCCTGTCCACCGGCGCCGACCAGGTCAGCACCGACGTCGCCCAGCCGCGCATCGTCACCGGTTCGCTCGCCGGGCTCCGTGTCCTGAAGAGCCTCGGCATCGAGGCGCAGACGGCAGCGGGCCACAGCCTCGGCGAGCTGACCGCGCTGCACTGGGGTGGCGCGCTCACCGAACGCGAAGTACTCAAGCTGGCCAAGGTCCGCGGCAAGGTGATGGCGACCGCGAGCGCCGGGAACGGTGCCATGGCGGGGATCGCGGCCGCGCCGAACGTCGTCGAGCGGATCGCCGACGGTGAGGACGTCGTCATCGCCGGGTACAACGCGCCCGAGCAGACCGTCCTTTCCGGACCGGCGGACGCCATCGAGCGGGTGGTCGCCCTCGCCCGCGCCGAAGGCATCACCGCCACCCGGATCAACGTCTCGCACGCCTTCCACTCACCCGCGGTCGAACCGGCCGCCGATGCGATGACCGGGGAACTCGCCGCGTTCGACTTCGCGCGGCTCGACCGGCCCGTGGTGTCGACGGTGACCGGCGACGTCCTGCACGCCGCCGAGGATCTCCGCGATCTGCTGCGTGACCAGGTGGTCCTGCCGGTCCGCTTCCGTGAGGCGGCCGCGAAGGTCGCCGAGCGCAGCGACCTGGTGATCGAGGTCGGTCCCGGCCGAGTGCTCACCGGTCTCTTCGGCGAGATCGCGCCCGGCACCCCGGTGCTCGCGATCGACACCGATAGCCCGACGCTGGCCGCGGTGCTGAAGGTCGCCGGTGCCGCGTTCGCGTTCGGTGCCCCGCTGGAGACCTCGGCGCTGTTCGACGGCCGGGTCGTGCGGGCCCTGCCGGTGGACGGCGAGTTCTCCTTCCTCGCCAGCCCGTGCGAGGCCGCGCCGTCCATCGGCGCGGAACTGGCCCGCGACCGCGTCGCCGAACCCGCCGAGGCGACTTCGGCGGGGGAGACCTCGGAGAACGGTGGCAGCAGCACGCTCGACCTGCTGCGCAAACTCGCCTCCGAACGGGTCGAACTGCCGCTCGAAGCGGTCACCGCCGACACGCATCCGCTCGACGATCTGCACCTTTCGTCGATCACCGTCGGCCAGCTGGTCAACGACGTGACCCGCGCGCTCGGCAGGCCGGCACTGGAGGGCATGCCCAACTTCGCGACCGTCTGTCTCGGTGAACTCGCCGAGATGATCGACGAACTCGCGCAGACCGCCAAACCCGCCGACGGCAACCAGGCCGAAGTGGCGGGCGTGGGACCGTGGGTCCGGCCGTTCGCGGTCGAGTACGTCGTCGCGCCGAAGCCGTCGCCCGACCTCACGCCGGGTATCTCCACCTCCGAGTGGACGGCGTTCAGCCCGGACGGGCACCCGCTCGCGGAGCCGCTGCGCGCGGCGCTGGCCAACGCCGGTGTCGGCGACGGTGTCCTCCTCTGCCTGAACGAGGACAGCGACGCGAACGACGTCGGGCTGTTCCTGGACGCGGGCCGCGCCGTGCTGGCCGCGCCCAACGGCACGCGGTTCGTCGTGGTGCAGCACGGTCTCGGCGCTTCCGGGATGGCGAAGACGCTGCGGCTGGAAGACCCGTCGGCCCGCACCACGATCGTCGATCTCGCCGACGTCGCCCCGGTCGACGCCGAAGCCGTCACCGCCGCGGTGTCCACTGTGGTCACCGAGGTCGCGGCGACGAACGACTTCAGCGAAGTCCGCTACGACTCCGCCGGTGTCCGTACGGTGCCGAAGCTCGGCGCGCTGAAACCGGCCGAGGCCGAAGGGACCCCGCTGGGGACCGACGACGTCCTGCTCGTCACCGGTGGCGGTAAGGGCATCACCGCGGAGAGCGCGTTGGCGCTGGCCAAGGACTCCGGCGCGAAGCTGGCGCTGCTGGGCCGGAGCGATCCGGCCGACGACGCCGAACTGTCGGAGAACCTCGGCCGGATGGCGGCGGCGGGGATCACCTACCGGTACGAACGCGCCGACGTCACCGCCGCACAGCAGGTGGCGGACGCGATCGGCCGGATCCAGGCCGAATTCGGCCCGGTCACCGCGGTCCTGCACGGCGCGGGCCGCAACGAGCCCGCCGCGTTGTTCTCCCTGACCGAGGAGACCTTCCGCAAGACGCTGGCGCCGAAGATCGGCGGCCTCAACGCCGTCCTCGACGCCGTCGACAAGGACAAGATCAAGCTGCTGGTCACCTTCGGCAGCATCATCGGACGGGCGGGCCTGCGCGGTGAGGCGCATTACGCCACGGCCAACGACTGGATGACCGAACTGACCGTGCGCTTCGGCCGCGAACACCCCCAGGCGCGGGCGATCGCCCTCGAATGGTCGGTCTGGTCCGGCACCGGGATGGGCGAAAAGCTCGGTGTGGTCAGCGCTTTGATGCGCGACGGCATCACCCCCATCCCGACCGAGGAGGGCATCGAGATCCTCCGCCAGGTCGTCGGCGATCCGGCCGCCCCGTCGGTACTGGTCGTCTGCGGCCGTACCGCGGGACTGGTCACACTGCCGGTGGAGAAGCGCGAACTGCCGCTGAACCGCTTCGTGGACCGCGCCGTGGTCCACTACCCGGGTGTCGAGCTCATCACCGAAGCCGACCTTTCCGCGGGCAGCGACCCGTATCTGGCCGACCACCTGCTCGACGGTCAGCTGTTGTTCCCGGCGGTGATCGGGATGGAGGCGATGACCCAGGTCGCCAAGGCCACCCTGGCGGTGGAAAGCCTGCCGGCGCCGGTGTTCTCCGACGTCGAGTTCCTGCGGCCGATCATCGTCTCGCCGGGCGGGTCGACCACCATCCGGCTCGCCGCGCTGGCCAGGGACGCCGAAACGGTGGACGTGGTGCTGCGCAGCGGGGAAACCGGGTTCAGCGCCGACCACTTCCGCGCCCGGCTGCGCTTCAGCCGTCCGGATCCGCTCGGTGAGCCGGTGCTCCGCGACGTCGCGCTGCCGCCGGTCCCGGTCGACCCGACGACCGAGCTGTACGGCACGGTTCTCTTCCAGGGCAAGCGGTTCCAGCGGGTCACCGGGTACCGCCGGGCCAGCGCGCGGCACGCGGTCGCGGAGATCACGACCGGCGCCGAGGTCGACTGGTTCGCTCCGTTCCTCCCGCAGGAACAGCTACTGGCCGACCCGGGCACCCGTGACGCGATGATGCACGCGATCCAGTGCTGTGTCCCGGACGCGACGCTGCTGCCGCAAGGGATCGAGCGGCTGTATCTCGCCGAGCCCGGCGAGCAGCACCCGGAGTACGTGCTCCTCGACGCCCGCGAGCGGTCGCAGGACGGCGACAGCTACGTCTACGACCTCGACGTCCGCAACCCCGACGGGAAGCTCGTCGAGCGATGGGAGGGGCTGAAGCTGCGCGCGGTCCGCAAGCGCGACGGTGCGGGGCCCTGGGTCCCGTCGATGCTCGGGTCCTATTTGGAGCGTTCCGCGGAACGGCTGCTCGGCTCGTCCCGCGCGATCGTCGTCGAACCGGACCCGGTGGGCGTTTCCGTCGAGACCACCACGGAACGGCGGGCACAGACCGCATTGGCCGCCGGCCGCGCGGTCGACGCCCCGCTGGAGATCCGCTACCGCCCGGACGGGAAACCGGAAGCCGACGGGGTCGAGGTGAGCGCGTCGCACAGCGCCGACCTCACGCTGGCGATCGCCGGCAGCGGCCGGGTCGCGTGCGACGTCGAAACGGCGATCGAACGGAAACCGGAGGACTGGGCGGGCCTGCTCGGCGAGGATCTGCTCTCGGTCGGCGAACTGCTCGCCGCCGACACCCGCGAGCCGATCTCGGTCGCCTACACCCGGGTTTGGAGCGCGCTGGAATGCGTGCGCAAGACCGGCGACATGACACAGGCGCTGACCGTGCACCGGGTCGATCCGGACGGCTGGGCGGTGCTTTCCCACGGCAATGCCCGCATCGCCACCTGGGCGACGACCGTCAACGACCGGACCGATCCCGTCGTCTTCGCGGTGCTCCAGGGAGAGGAAGACTGACATGGCCGACTACTACGAGATCCTGCACACGGTCGGATTCGAAGAAACCAACTTGGTTGGCAACGTCTACTACGTGAACTACGTGCGCTGGCAGGGCCGCTGCCGCGAGATGTTCCTGAAGGACAAGGCGCCCGCGGTGCTCGAAGAGGTCCGCCACGACCTCAAGCTGTTCACCCTCAAGGTCGACTGCGAGTTCTACGCGGAGATCACCGCGTTCGACGAGCTGTCCATCAGGCTGCGCCTGGAGGAGCTGACCCAGACCCAGATCCAGTTCACCTTCGACTACGTCCACCTCACCGGCGAGGGGGAGCGGCTGGTGGCGCGCGGGCGGCAGCGGATCGCGTGCATGCGCGGCCCGAACACGGCCACGGTGCCCAGCCGGGTGCCCGAGCAGCTGCGCGAGGCGCTGATCCCGTACACGGTCAACGGCAAGGGGGAGTGACGTGGGCACTGTGGAGCCTGCACCGGGAGCTCAGGAGCCCTCGCGGCCGGTGCTGAAACGCCTGCCGACGCCGGCCGCGCGCCGCCGGTTGTCGGCGCAGGCCGGGCTGCGGGAGGTGATGGGCCAGTTCGCCACCGGGGTCACCGTGCTGACCGCCGGGGGCGAACGGGCACACGGGATGACCGCCAACGCCGTCACCTCGGTGTCGCTGGAACCGCCGATGGTGCTGTGCTGCGTCTCCCGCGCGGCCCGGATGCACGACGCGATCGTGACGGCGGGCTCGTACGCCGTCACCGTGCTCGCGTCGGACCAGAAAGACCTCGCGAAGTACTTCGCCGACTGGCGCCGCCCGGCCGGGCTCGCGCAGTTCGATTCGGTGGACTGGACGGCCGGTCCGCAGACCGGTTCCCCGCTGCTCGACGGCGCGCTGGCGTGGCTGGAATGCGAACTCGCCGAGGTCTACGAAGGCGGCGACCACTCGATCTTCCTCGGCCGGGTGGTCGCGTCCAGCCGTGGCACCGCACAGGACTCACTGGTCTTCTACGGCGGCGGCTACCACCAGATCGACGGCCGCGTCCGCGCCTCGGCCTGACGCGAAAGGCTCGAGAGGAAGGAAAACATCATGACCAGCAACGAATCCGCCACCGCCCGGCCGGACGAGACACCGGCGTCGGTGCACTCGCTCGACCGGGCGCCGGTGGTGACCACGATGCCTCGGCTCGGACGGGGGGTGTGCTGGCGCGACATCGTGCGCGAGATCGAACTCGACGAGCTCGAGCGCGAGGCCCGGCTGAAGGAGGCGGCGTGACCCTGCAAGGCGATCCGGGCGCTCAGCGCACGGAGGATTCCGAGGTGGTGCCGCTGCCGGAGGACCGGCGGCGGCGCCCCCGGATCCCGAGGGCGACCGACGGGCAGGTGATCCCGCTCGCCCGCGGCGCCGAACCGGTGCACCCACCGGAACCGACGATGCCGTTGCTGCGCAGCCAGCGCGACGAACTGCGCGAGCATATCGTCGACGGACGGCTCGAGGGCGTCCGGCGGCAGCACTCGCTCGGCAAGCACACCGCGCGCGAACGGCTGGAGCTGTTGCTGGACGCCGATTCCTTCACCGAGGTCGAGCTGTACCGGCGGCATCAGGCGAGCGGTCTCGGGCTGGCGGACAACCGGCCGTACACCGACGGCGTCATCGCGGGCTCAGGCACCATCGACGGACGGCGTGTGTTCGTCTACGCGCAGGACTTCACCGTCTTCGGCGGTTCGCTCGGCGAGGCGCACGCGGCGAAGATCCACAAGGTGATGGATCTGGCCATCGCCACCGGCTCCCCGCTGATCGGGCTCAACGACAGCGGGGGAGCGCGGATCCAGGAAGGCGTCATGGCGCTCAACGGCTACGGCGGCATCTTCCGCCGCCAGGTCGAGGCGTCCGGTGTCATCCCGCAGATCAGTGTGGTGCTGGGGCCGTGCGCCGGCGGGGCGGCGTATTCGCCCGCGCTCGCGGACTTCGTCTTCATGGTGCGGGACACCGCGCGGATGTACCTGACCGGACCGGACGTCGTCGAAACCGTGACCGGGGAACGGGTCAGCCACGACGAACTGGGCGGGGCGGACGTGCATGGCGCGTCCTCCGGCGTCGCGACCGTGGTGCACGACGACGAGGAAGCCTGCCTGGCCGACGTCCGCTATCTGGTGTCGCTGCTGCCGTCGAACTACCTCGACCCGGCGCCGAGGGAGCCGTCGCAGGACGCGGGGAAGGACCGGCGCCCCCGGTTCGCCGAACTCGTCCCCGTCGAGCCGAACAAGCCCTACGACATGCGGGACGTGTTCACGGAACTGGCCGATGACGGCGAGTTCTTCGAACTGCACGAGCGGTGGGCGCGGAACGTGCTGTGCGCGCTCGCGCGGATCGACGGCCGCGTGGTCGGCCTGGTCGGCAACCAGCCCGTGGTGTTCGCCGGCGTGCTCGACGGACCGGCATCGCAGAAGGCGGCGCGGTTCGTGCGGTTCTGCGACGCGTTCAGCATCCCGCTGGTGACGCTCGTGGACGTCCCCGGCTTCCTGCCCGGTGTCGAACAGGAGCACTCCGGGATCATCCGGCACGGCGCTCAGTTGCTGCACGCCTACTGTGAGGCGACCGTGCCGAGGATCCAGGTCATCCTGCGCAAGGCCTACGGCGGCGCGTACATCGTGATGGACTCGCGGTCCATCGGAACCGACCTTTCGCTCGCCTGGCCGACCAACCAGATCGCCGTCATGGGCGCCGAGGGCGCGGTCAACGTGCTGTTCCGCAAGGACCTCGCCGCCGCGGCCGACCCGGCCGCGTTGCGCGCCCACCTGGTCGCCGACTACACCGAAGAGTTCATGAACCCGCAGTACGCCGCCGAGCGGGGCCTCGTCGACGACATCATCGACCCGGCGGACACCCGTTCCGCCGTCGCGAGGGCGTTGGAAATGCTGCAGGACAAGCGAAAGGCGGCGCCCCAGCGCAAGCACGGCAACCACCCGATCTGAACGGGGGAAGCATGCCACCGTCCGAAAAGGACACCTCGATGCCGGTGTTCCGGGTCCTGCGGGGGAATCCGGAAGACCTCGAACTGGCGGCACTCGTCACCGTCTTCGGCGCGCTCGCCTCCGCGGCGGCGCCGCCCGCCGGCCCGGTGCGGCCGGTGCGGTCGGCGTGGTCCGCGCGGGGGCGGGCGGATTGGCGCACCTCGGTCTTGCGGTGATTCCGGGCACCGGCCGGGTTCGACGATGAAAACGCGGCGTGCTTGCGGCAACCTGTGATCGGCTCGTTGCCGTGAAGGTCCCCTTGCTTACCTTGAAGGTAGCGAAGGGGACCTTCGCTACTTGGCCGCAGTCCAGCACTCCTCGCTGAGACTCGGGGCGTCCTTGATTATCCACAAGGGACACTGTCAGGCAACTCCGTTTTGGGTCGGGTCGTGAGTGCCGATTAGGGTTATCGAGAAGAAAGACAACCGTGTCGTGGTTGCGGGCGGGCTTATTCGCCGGGGTGAGGGGCGGGGCGAAGGCGTAACGCGCGTGCTCAGAGACGGAACTCGCGTGCCTGAACCCCTCACTCGGGTGTTACGCCTCCAAGCACGGGTGATACGCCTCCAAGCACGCGACATCCGGCTCTAAGCACGCGAGTACGGCGCTACGTCACCCAAGCCACTATCCCGCCCGAACACGCCACGTTTGCCTTGACCCTGGTTAAACACCACTTGGCACTCACGACCCCCTCGGGAAACCACGCATACTGCTCAAGCCGGACACCTGCCCGCCAAAAAAGTGTCCCTTGTGGACGATCTGCCCTCATCCCGACTTCCGGTAGGGACTCTGGGTCCCTCAAGGAGCCCTTCACAGCCCGGCCGCTGCCCGCTCCCGCCCCCTCCGCCACGACACGTGCACCTCCCTCTCGCTGACCGATCCGGCTCTCACCACGCGAGTGCGGCGCCGCGTCACCCAGGACATGCCACGGTCGCCTGATCACTCACTCGTTCACGCGGCGCGGGCGGCCGCGAGCCGGTGTGCCGCCTCGGATTCCCGTCGCGCCGGATATGTGCTGTGGTAGCTGTGCACGGCGACGTAGAGGATCCCGTCCGCCACCACCGTCTCCAGGCCCGTTCGCTCCCCAGGCTCGAACGGACCTCCGCAGGCCGCACAGGTCCGCTGCCGCTCCGCGGCGCTCACGACCGCTCCCGTGGTTCGGGGGCGCCCGGGTCGGGCCAGGACAGGCCAAGCAGTTCGACGTCCAGTTCGTCGTCGGCGTAGATCTCGTACGGGTCGAGGCGGTCGGTCATGGTGCGCTCCTTGGGTTTTCCGTGTACTACCAGAGCACTACCGGTACCCCCTCATCGTCGACTCGTTATTTGCTCATCGCGATCTCCAGCCGGCTTCGAGCCCGTCACGATCGCACCCCGATCGGCGAGGTCCATCCTTGGTTGTCAAGTGAGCGGTTCATCGAAGGCCGGGAGGAACGTCATGACGGCACAGGTGCGGATTTGGGTCGTGACCGATGATTTCGACCCGCACGGCATCTCCGGGGCCGACGAGACGGCGTCGGTCCCGGAACCGAGGTCGTCGCTCGAAAACGAGCCGCCGGCCGACCACATCGTCCTCGGTTACAACTAGCGGACGTGAGCGGCGACCAGTACGCACAGCACGAACAAAGAAGACCACCGGGTACCGCGGCCGGGAGAATGAAGATCGTCCGCGACCCGGCGAGACCTCGAGGAGGCCTTCGGATGGCTATGCGCCTCCAGCTCACGTCGGGTTTGCAGGTGCTGGAAGAATGGGCGATCAACGCTCCGCAAGCCGATCGCAATGTTATCTACGAAGCCCTCTTCGCGGTAGCCGACGGATCCGCTTTCCTCATCTACGACATTTTCGGAGATGGCCGGGATCCGCATCAGTTCATCATTCTGGTGAAACACGACCTCGTCATCAGGATAGGACTCAAGCGGGCCGATTCCTCGTTCGAGATCGTCTATATCGGTGCCTTGGAGCACGGCACACCCGCCGCGGCCTGGGCCGAGGACGCCGACGAGTCCTGACCTGGTACCGCTGAACGGACTAGCCCGGAACCTCGTTACCGGCAGCCTTTCGCACCAGTGCGTCATGTGCTCCTCATCTTGACACCATCCGTGTCACCGTGAAATTCTTCCGGTGTTTGCGGATGGGGGAATTCTGCCGACCGGTGTAGTCGAAAGAGCGCGGTCATCGAGGTATGGAGGCACGAAAATGTCGTCACCCGAATTGCCAGGACTGGACGTTTCCACGCGGGTACGCGCACGTGACATCCAAATGGCGGGGGTCGCCGATGTCCGCCGCCGGGTGCTGATGATCTCCGGCGCCATCGACACCACCGACCACGACGTCTCGGTCAGCGTCAACCTGCCGGAACCGGGCCGTTGGCAGGTGATCAAATCCGAGACCAACCTGACCGACAAGACCTGGGTCGCGATGCAGGTCGTCACCGACGAGGATTCGACGTTCGTCAACGACGCCGACACCCTCGTGCTTTCCCGTCAGTTCTCGAAATCCTTCATGACGCCGGATCAGCGCCGCCTCACCTTCTACGACGGTGAAGTCCGCCCCGGCGAGGCCGTGCTGAAGGTGTACTCCCTGGACGCCGGCGGCCGGAAGCCGACCTACTCCTACTCCCGCTACAGCCCGATCGCGACCGACACCGCCGAGCAGTCCCAGCAGACACTGGAAGAACTGATCAGCAACGGGATGAAACAGCGTCCCGTGATCGAGCTGATCGTCCCGGTGACCGTGATCGGCTGAGCACGCCGGTGATCACCTTCGTCCCGGAGCCCCACCTGCTGGAATCACCGCGCGGGCGCGCGTGGCCTGCTCTCCCGGCCACCCGCGCCGCCGTCACCCCCGCCCCGCCGTCCGGCGCCGACGTCGTCATCGTCGGGGCGGGCCCGGCCGGGCTCGCCGTCGCTTCCGCGCTGTGGCACCACGGCGTGCGCGACCTCGTCGTCGTCGACCGTGACGGCCGTCCCTGCCGCCGGTTCTTCGACCGCGTCGACCTGCTCGGCCAGCGGGTGCTGCGTTCGCCCTACGAACACCATCCCGGCGTCGAGGGCTACCGCGACTGCGAGTTGCTGGACTTCGCCCGGCTGCACTGGTCGGTGCTGACCCCGGTGGAACGCCGGGAGATCCGGATGGCGCAGGCCGGGCACCGTTCGGTCGTCCCCGTCGACGTCTTCGAGGCTTATTGCGCGCATCTCGCCGCGAGTCACCACGTCACCGAACGGACCTGGCGCGGTTCGGTGCGCGAGGTGCTGCCGACCTCGGACGCGGTCACCGTGCGCGCCGACCGGTTCTCCGTCACCGCCCGCCAGGTGGTGCTGTGCCTCGGCGAGGAACGACGGCCTGCTCCGGACACCTGGTGGGGCGGCGGCCATCCGCCGCCCGGCGTGAGCTACTGGGACGAACCCGTTCCCGACGGCGGAAAGCGGCTCGCCGTCGTCGGCGCGGGCCTCACCGCCGCGCATCTGATCTCCACCGGGCTCGCCCAAGGCCGCGAGGTGCACTGGGTGGTCCGTGAAGCAGGCGAGCGCTACCAGTGCGCCGACGTCAATTCGTCGTTCTTCCGCCCCGAAGGCCGCGCCCGCTTCGACGGCGTGAGCTGGTCCGACCGCCTCGAACTGATGGGCCGCTTCCGGCGCGCGTCGATCATGTTCGAGTTCCGGCCGATGCTCGAAGCCGCCGAAGCCGAGGGACGGCTGATCGTGCACCGTGGCAAGGCGATCACGAAGGTGCGGCCAGGGGTGCGCCTGCATCTCGAAGACGGCGAGACGGTCGCCGTCGACCACGCCGTCCTGGCACTGGGCACGACGCCGTCGATCGGCGACGGTCTGCTGCCCGGCGAGGCCGTTCTCGACCGCGGCGGCTGGCCGAGCCTGGACGAGCGCACGTTCGCCTACGTCGGCGCGCCCCGGGTCTTCGCCGTCGGCGCGGCCGCGGGGATGGCGCTCGGCCCGGCCGCCCGCAACATCGACGGCCACCGCGTCGCCACCGCCAGGGTCGCGGCCACCGTCGCCGATAACCTGCGCACGGGGACTTCGCCGCGGGTCGCCACGAAGGACGTCGCCCGTGTCTGAGCCCTACGACTCCCGGTTCACCCTGCCCTCGATCGACGACGCCCCGTCGACGGAGGCGGGGGTGATCCTGATGGGACTGGACGCCGAACGATTGCTCGCCGGCGTCGGCCTCGCGCGGATCGCCGACGAGCCCGCGCTGGTCGCGCTCGCCGTGGACCAGGCAAGGCACGACGCGCTCAACCTGGACACCGACGCGCTGATCGAAGCGGGCAGCACCCGCTGGCGCGCGGTCCGCCCGCTGATCGAGGCGGGGCCGGAGATGACCGCGGCCGGTTCGCTGCGCAAGGAATGGGAGCAGACCACCGCCAGGGTCATCGCCACGGTGGCCGGGCTGGGGCCGGCGTCGGTCGCCTGCCTCGCCGCCTGCTGGCTGCGCCGCGAAGACGTCGACAAGTTCGCCGAACACGGGCGGACGCCGAAAAAGGGGAGTACGCGCGATGTCCTATCTCAGGTCTTTGCCGACTGACACCACGCTGCTGCAGGTGTTCCAGAAGTTCCCGGCTCCGGCGTCGCGGCTGCTGGACTTGCACGAACTCGTCATGCGGGCGCCGTCGGCGTTCGATGCCGGCGAACGGGAACTGATCGCGGCGTACGTCTCCGGTATCAACGATTGTCAGTACTGCCATGGGGTCCACACCGTCACCGCCGAGGCTTTCGGTGTGCCGGAAGGGCTGCTGACCGCCGCACTGGCCGATCTGGACTCTTCGCCTGTGGACGAGCGGATGAAGCCCGTGCTGGCCTACGTGGGCAAGCTGACGCGGACGCCGTCGAAGATGACCGACGCCGACGCGGAAGCCGTGTTCGCGGCGGGCTGGGACGAGGCAGCGCTGCACGACGCCGTCCTCGTGTGCGCGCTGTTCAACTTCATGAACCGGATGGTCGAGGGACTCGGGATCCGCGCCGACGCCGCCTACGCGAAGACCTCGGGCGTGCGGCTGAAGGACGGCGGGTACGCGGGTCTGGCGCGGCTGCTCGATTCCTGAACCGGCGCTCGCCCCGGCCCGGTCCGGCACATGACTACGCCATTCGTGCGGGTTGGACGGTCGAATGACCACAGCCGGTCATTGTCGCCTGATGAGAGCAGGCGATCGCGATCCGTGACCGAAGATCCGCGCTAGTACTCCATCCGATAGTCAGGCGCGCGGAAACGGAGTAGCCGAGGAGAACCTTCTGGCGTAGGCGAAAAGCACGACTCACGATGATTGATGGCACTGGTAGCGCACCGGCCCCGGATAGCACGATCTCTTCATCGAAGGAACACCCCGATCACCTCCGAAACGTCTGGGAGCCACTCGATGAAGAACACCGTGACCGACAACGTCCGCTCGCTTTTCGCCGTACGGGGAATCGACACCGGTTCGGCCGGGAACCAGGTCGACCTGGTGATCGACCGGTTCTCCAACTGGTCCAACCAGCCGGGCGGTCAGGTCTTCGACTGCTTCACCGGCGCCTGTTGTGTTTCTCCGCCACTGGCCGAGGCGAGTTGAGCGCAACCCCACCGGCCGCTTTTCGCGCTTGAACGCGAGAGGCGGCCGGTTCCGTGCCGCGTTCGGCGTGCTCACCGCGGTTGCCGGGATCGTGCTCGCGCTGCGCATGGTGCCCGACGCGCGGACCGGCCGCCGCGCTCCTGGCCGTGCGCCCGCCGAGCGTTGCGACGGAAAGTCACCGACCAACTGCGAGACCGGTGGCCGGGCGACCCGATTGCCGTAGCTTCCCCGAAGTGGACGCCGCTTGACCGAGACCACTCGCCACCCGAACGGTGGAACGCGTTCTGGCCGACCGTGTTTATCTTGGGTCACGGGGGCGTGGTCGGAGGGGCGGCGCGATGGTGATCAGGGTTCTCGTGGCCGAAGACATGCACATCGTCAGGGGGGCGCTTGTCGCGTTGCTGCGGCTGGAACCGGATATCGAAGTGGTGTCCGAAGTGGCCTCCGGCGACGAGATCCTCGCCGCCGCGCGCACCTCGCGCACCCAGGTCGCGGTCATCGACATCGATCTGCCCGGCAAGGACGGCCTCACCGCGGCCACCGAGCTGCACGAACAGCTTCCCGAGGTCCGAACGTTGATCCTGACCAGCCTCGGCAAGCCCGGCACACTCCGCCGCGCGCTGGCGGCCAAGGTCAACGGGTTCCTGTTGAAGGACGCTCCCGCGGAGAAACTCGCCAACGCCGTCCGCGGCGTGGCGGCCGGGCGGCGGATGGTCGACGGCGATCTGGCGCTGGCCGCCTGGGACATCGCGGACTGCCCACTGACCCCGCGCGAGATCGACGTCCTGCGGCTGACCGCGGAAGGCCGCGACACCCTGGAGGTCGCGGGGAAGGCCTTTCTCTCCACCGGGACCGTGCGCAACTACCTGACCACGATCGTTTCGAAACTCAACGCGCGCAACCGGGTCGACGCGATCCGGATCGCCAGGGAGTCCGGCTGGATCTAGCCACAGGCTAGACCGGGACCACCGCGCGCAACCGGAACCGCCCGTCGGGTTCGACACCGGCGGTCAGTTCGCCGCCCAGCCCGGCGACGCGGTCGGACATGTTCGTGATGCCGCTACCCGGTGCCTCGACCCGGCCCGTCTTCGGCGGCGTCGCCTGCCCGTTCTGGACGCCGTCGTTGACGATGTCCAGCGCGACCCCGTCGCCGACCCGCCGCACCGCGATCTCACAGCGTTCGACCTTGCTGTGCCGCAACACGTTCGTCACGCCCTCGCGCAGCACCACGGCGAGCACCGTGCGCACGGTCGAGGGCAGGTCGTCGTGCTCGATCTCCAGCCGCACCTGGACGTCGGCGGCCACCAGCACCGCCTGTGCCGAGCGGGACTCCTGGTCCAGCGACAGTTCCCGGTAGCCGCTCGCCACGGAGCGGACGTCGGCCAGCGCCTGCCGGGTGAGCCCGAGGATCTCCAGCAGCTCGTCGGAGGCGCGGGTGGTGTCGATGTCCATGATCCGGCTGGTCAGCTCGCTCTTCAGCGCGATCGCCGAAAGGCTCATCCCCAGCAGGTCGTGCAGATCGCGGGCGAAGCGCAGTCGTTCCTCCGCGACCGCGACCTCGGCGAGGCGTTTCCTGGTCTCGCCCAGCTCGGTCACCAGCCGGATCAGCCAGATGAGCCCGAAGACCATCAGCCCGGTGTTCAGGATGGACGCGAAGGTGTAGAAGCCGCCGGCGAAGTCGGTGCCGTGGTCGATCCGGATCAGCACGACACCGGCGGCGGTCGCGGCGAACGCCGTCCAGCCCGCCAGCGGCGGCAGCACCAGCAGCGCGGTGCCGGCGAACAGGCTGGGCAGGCTCACCCAGGCCTTCCCGAACGGGATCAAGGGCAGGAAGATCAGGCAGGCCTGGACGAAGAGCAGCGCGTAACTCTGCCGCGAGCGCAGCCGGACGTTCGGCCGGGCGAAATAGGACAGCTGCAGCGTGATCAGCGCGGTGAGATAGCCGGCGGTGAGCGTGAGGTACCAGCCGTCGTCGGTCAGCATGAAGGCCCGCGTCATCGCGGAGAGACCGAAGAGGATGAAGACCACCGTCAGCGTCCACTGGACGTTCCTGGCGTCGATCCTCGACCAGTGCCCTGAGCCCTGTGCCAGCGCCGTCTCGGTGGGTTCGGCCCGGTCGGGTACCGGGAGTTCGGCGTGCAGCCGCCACCGGCCCGCCGCGTCGGGGCCCGCGCTGAGCGTTCCGCCGTGTCCGTCGACCTCCTGGGTCACCTCGCGCAGGCTCTCGGCCGTTTCCGCCGGGACGTCCTCGTGCGCCGTGCCGTCGTGGACGATCTCCAGCGCGACCCGCCCCTCGTTCGCGCGCACGGTGATCTCGCAGTGCTCGACGCCGGTGTAGCGGAGCACGTTCGTGACGCCCTCCCGCAGTACCTTCGCCAGCAGGGTGCGCAGCTTCACCGGAAGCTCGACCTGTGCGAGGTCGAGCCGCACCGCGACGTTCGACGCGGAGAGCAGCGACACCGCGGTCCGTGATTCCTTGTCCAGCGACAGTTCCCGGTAACCCCTGGCCACCGACCGCACGTCCGACAGCGTGCGCTGGGCGATCCCGGTGATCTCGGCGAGTTCCCCGCGCGCCCGGTCCAGAGATTTGCGCAGCAGCCGGTGCACCAGTTCGCCCTTGAGCGCGATCGCCGAAAGGCTGAGCCCGAGCAGGTCGTGCAGGTCCCGCGCGAACGCCAGGCGCTGCTCGGCCACCGCGCGCCCGGCCAGTTCGGTCCTGGCCTGGTGCAGTTCGGTCACCAGCCGCGCGAGCCAGGTCAGCAGGTACACGACCGGCGCGTAGAAGAGCGCGGTGACGGTGTCGAACACCGCGCCGAGCCAGGTGTCGTCGTAGGTCCACAGGATCCACGTCGTCCCCGCCATGAAGACGGTGAACACCGTCCAGCCCGCCCGCGGCCGGAACAGCAGCAGCGCGCTGCCCGCCGGAAGGGTGGTCAACGAGCTCAGCGCCGCCTCGAAGTGCAGGGTCGGCAGAAAGGCCAGGCACGCCTGGACCACCAGCATGACCTTCGCGAGCCTGGTGTCCAGGCGGACGGCCGGGCGGCTGAAGTACAGGAGCTGGATCGCGAGCACGGGGCCGACGTAGAGCACGGCGAGCAGGCCCTGCCAGAAGTCCACCCCGGGTTGCGACAGCACCGAGATCAGACCGAACAGGCACGAGTTGACGAAGACGACGGTGATGATCAACCCGGCGAGGAACAGCGCCCGCCGGGGGCGCCGGTCGATCCCGGCGGTCCCCAGTGGTTCGGCGGTCACCGCGAGCTGTTCCGGCACAGGCACCCCAGTGGTAACAGGAGACGTCTCAACTTTGTCGCGGTTCGCCCTCACGACGGCCAAGGACGGCCGCCGCACGGCCTTCCATCGCGGTGTATTCGGATCCTAACCCATGTTTGTTACCCCGGTTGGTCTTTCCGGGTAAGGGAGAACGACGGACGAGAGGACGTTTCCCCGCTGGGGAACAGGAAAAAACCCGTCCGTCACCCGGGCGGGTGTGGGTCGTTCGGACCATGCGGACGATCTCGCGACACGCCACGATGGAAGACGTGCGCCGAATCCTCCGGTTCCACTGTGTACGCCACGCCGGGACGGCCTGTCGCGGCGCCAAGGGACCGGTGGCCTTAAGCTCGGTGCATGGCCAGGTAT
This sequence comes from Amycolatopsis sp. NPDC034160, assembly GCF_055575355.1. Lineage (NCBI taxonomy): Bacteria > Bacillati > Actinomycetota > Actinomycetes > Pseudonocardiales > Pseudonocardiaceae > Amycolatopsis > Amycolatopsis sp. NPDC034160. Next base: position 41,667 of record NZ_JBVISU010000016.1, read on the forward strand.
TTCGACGTGCATCCGGAAAATCCGCAACGACGCGCGATCGGACAGGTCGTCGGCATCCTGCGCGAGGACGGGCTGATCGCCTATCCGACGGACTCCTGCTTCGCTCTCGGCTGCCAGCTGGGGAACAGGGACGGGATCGACCGCATCCGGAGTATCCGCAAACTCGACGACCGCCATCATTTCACCCTGGTGTGTCAGGACTTCGCCCAACTGGGCCAGTTCGTGCACGTGGACAACGCGGTCTTCCGCGCGGTCAAGGCGTCCACACCGGGCAGTTACACGTTCATTCTCCCGGCGACCAAGGAGGTTCCGCGCCGCCTGATGCACGCCAAGAAGAAGACGGTCGGCGTGCGCATCCCGGACCACGTGGTCACCCAGGCGCTGCTGGGCGAACTCGGCGAACCGCTGCTGTCGAGCACGCTGCTGCTGCCCGACCAGGAGGAGCCGATGACCCAGGGCTGGGACATCAAGGAGCGGCTGGAGCACGTGGTGGACGCGGTGATCGATTCCGGCGAATGCGGGGTCGAGCCCACCACGGTGATCGACTTCTCGTCGGGGGAACCGGAGATCGTGCGGCGCGGCGCCGGCGATCCCTCGCGTTTCGAATGACCGCGAGCCGGCACCTCGGTCGTGGTGCCGGCCCGCGCGCGGTTCCGTCCTCGTCAGTGCGTGACAAGCCCTTCGGTCTTCGAGGGGGCCGAGGGGATGTGGAAGAGCCGCGTGAACAGTTCCAGGTAGGCCGCGTCGCCCTTGATGGCCACCGCGCCGCAGGTGAGCGCGCTCGCGGCGTCCAGTTCGCCGTTCATCAGCTTGAGCATGAGCGGCCCGCGCGGCTCGATGACGAGGTCCGGATCCGGATGCGGGCCCTCGCCCGCCGTCACCTCTCCGTCCTCGACCACCGCGTGGACGATCATCTGGTCGCCGTAATGCAGCTCGAACGAGCCACGGACGCCGTGGGCCTCGTGCGGCTGGAACGTCGTGTACAGCGAAAGGATGGCCGCGTCGAGGGTGAACAGGTCGTCCGCGGCGGGCTCGGTGAGCGACCGGGCACCCCACAGGCCCAGCTGCAGCAGGATCTGGTCGAGGTCGTTGCCGTACTCCGTCAGCTCGTAGACCACTCCGGCGTCGAGCTGCGAAAGCACCCGGCGCTGGACGACGCCGTGCCGTTCGAGTTCGTTCAGCCGGGTCGACAGGATGCTCGTCGGGATCTTCGGCAGGCCCTGCTGGAGCTCGTCGAAACGTTTCGGGCCGAGCACCAGGTCGCGGATCACGAGCAGGGACCAGCGTTCCCCGATGATCTCGAGCGCGCGGGCGAGGCCACAGAACTGGCCGTAGGTGCGAGCGGTCATGCTTTACTCCTCAACTTCCTGGATCTGGTGACGGGGTGGTGTTCGTTCGCCGGTCGGCGTGATCAGCGGACCGGGTTTCCCTCGGAGAGCAGATCGCGGTGCAGCTCTCGCAGTTCGGCGCAGGGTTCCACCCCCAGTTCGTCTTCGAGCCTCGCCCGCAGCCAGTGGTAGGACGTGAGCGCGTCGCTACGCCGCCCGCTGAGGCACAGCGCGCGGATCAGCTGGGCGTGCAAGGTTTCGTCGAGCGGGTTCGCGGTGGCCAACGACCGCAGTACGCCGAGCATCTCCCGGTGCCGCCCTGCCCGGATCTCGGCCTCGATCCACAGGTCACGGGCATTGCGCCGATGCTCCAGCAGATAGACGGTGTACGCGGCCAGCGTTGGTCCACAGTGGACGTTGGCCAAGGGTGGACCGGACCACAGGTCCAACGCCGTACGGAAAGCGTGCGCGGCCGCCGCGTCGTCGCCGCCGGTCAGCAGGTCGCGGCCGAGGCGATGCAGGCGCTGGAACTCCGACACGTCGACCAGGGCGGGGTCGAGGTCCAGCCGGTAACCGGGCGGGCTGGTGACCAGCAGACCGCCTTCGCCATCGGGGTCGAGGTGACGGCGGAGGTGGTGGACGTAGGTGTGCAGAGTGCGGCGGACGCTGCGCGGGGGAGTGTCGTTCCACAGCTCGTGGACCAGCGAATCGACGTGGACCGTCTTGCCCGGCCGGATGAGCAGCATCGCCAGCAGTTGCAGGAGTTTCGGCGTGGTCGGCGCGCGATCGGCCCCGCCGGCGTGCAGTTCGAGCGGGCCGAGGAGTCGCGCGCGTACCGCGACTTCGTCCGGTTCGGTACTCGTCCCGTGCATCCCTGCCCCCTCCGGCGGACTCCCCCGCTGTGACGATGACAGAGGGGGAACCTTCGCCAACAGTGCCGGAAACACCCGGTGAACCATGATTTCTTCGTTGTCCCGCATGCGATCGTCATGACTTGGGGCGCGGAACCGTTTGTGGCAAAGGAGAAGACGCGCGCGCGGGTCAGAGCCAGTCGGAATCGGTGGCGATGCGGATGGCGTCGACCCGGTTGCGGGCGTTGAGTTTCGTGACCACCGTGGCGAGATAGTTGCGCACCGTGCCAGGGGACAGGAACAGCTCGGCCGCGATGTCGGCGACCGTGTGCCCGTTCGCGGCGAGGCGCAGGATCTCGGCTTCCCGTGGGGTCAGGGGGCAATCTTCCGTTTCCCAGGCGGACAACGCGAGTTCGCTGTCGATGACACGGCGGCCGATGGCGACGGAACGGACGGCGTTGGCGAGCTTGTCGGCCGGCGCGTCCTTGAGCAGGAAGCCGTTGACCTTCGCGTCGAGCGCGCGGCGCACGGTGCCCGGACGGCCGAGCGAGGTGAGGATGAGCGTGCGGACGCACGGGAGTTGCTGGTAGAGCTCGGATGCGGCGGCGAGGCCGTCTTTGGCCGGCAGGTCGATGTCGATGATCGCGACGTCCGGGAGGTACTCCGCGGCCATCGGAAGGATCTTGTCGCCCGAGCAGACCTCCGCGACGACCTCTATGTCCTGTTCGAGGTTCAGCAGCGCGACCAAGGCGCCGCGAACCATGTGCATATCTTCGGCCAATAGGACTCGGATCACTCCGGCCTCCTCTTTCCCCCAGAAGCGCTAACTCTCAGTGTACATAGCCAACCCGGAAGAGTGAATATGAAAAGCACGATTCAAGGTTGCACTATTTCCGGCGCTCCGGTCGGCGGATCAAGGACCCGGGTGAGCTGCGGAGATGGCGAAGATCCGATGATCATGAACTGACCGCTAAAGAGCGATCGATCGATTACTCGGTGTCAGGTCAGAAGAGGGTAAACTTTCCGCCATAAGTGCTTTTCATTCGCCGGTAAGTACGTTCGGCTGCGGTGAATTCATCCGGCGAACGGGTGAATTCACCATTGTCGGCGGCGGGGTATGGACTGTTCGGCGGTACCGGCTGAGACCTCGATCGGCCATCGAGCGCATGGCGAGCACGGCGTGGTCTCCTCGGCGGGAGCCGAGTTCGCGCGCGAAGCCGACACTATCCACAAAGGACGTACGTGATGACTTCATTGCTGGGTGCCCTGCGCAAGATCCTGTTCGCGCCCTCGCTGGCTTCGGTCGGCTTCGAGGGGCGCGGCTTCGGGATCCCGCCGACGACGGCGACCGCCAGGCTGGAGTCGATCCCGCAGTCGGTGGTGTGCGGGTTCGAATGGGGGATCGACGCCCCGGCGCTGTGGGAGGCCGAGCGGCGGCTGGACATGGTGGAGCCGGAGATGCGCGGATTCGCCTACGAAGGCGCGGCGATGGCGTTCACCGTCCTGGACGTCATGCCCGGCGGCCGTAAGGACCGGACAGCCGAACTGATGAGCGGTCCCGGCCGTCCGCATCTGTTCCTGACCTACATCGGCATCGGCTTCGCCATGGCGCGGCTGCCCCGGCCGCTGTGGAAGAAGGTGCTGCCGGAGCTGGACGGGATGCCTTACCACCCGACGATGAGCTGGCTGGCCGTCGACGGCTACGGCTTCGACCGCGCGTACTTCGACACCCGCAAATGGGTCGACGAGCAGTTCGTCCCCGCCCCGTACGCGTGGGCGGGCGCGCCGTCGTACTTCGCCCGCGCCTGCGACCAGGGCGTCGGGCGGGCGCTGTGGTTCATCAACGGTGCCGATCCGGTGAAGGTCGCCGCCGCGGTGAACCGCTTCCCCGCCGAGCGCCGCCCGGACCTGTGGAGCGGTGTCGGGCTGGCCTCGACCTTCGCCGGGGGCTGCGACCAGCGGGGGCTCACGGTGCTGCACGAAGCGGCGGGGGAACACCAGGACGAACTCGGCCTCGGCGTCGTGTTCGCGGTGAAGGCGAGAACGTTCTCGTCGTTCGTCCCGCCGCACACCCGACGCGCCGCGCGGACGCTCGCCGGGCTGAGCATCGAGGAGGCCGTCGACCTCGCCGACCGGACCGAGGTGGCCGAGAACGCCGCGGACGGCACGCCGGCCTACGAACTGTGGCGGCAGAACATCCGCGAGGCCTTCGCTCCTTCGGCTGGCCGTCTTTCCGCCTGAGGTCCCGTGAACGTCACGAGGGGTCCCCATCGGACATTTTTCGTCCGATGGGGACCCCTCATGACACCCAGGTGAGGGTCAGGCCGCGTGCTTGAACGGCCTCGGCCGGTGCCGCAGATCGGGCAGCGCGAGCAGTACCGGCGGGTCGAACAGGCGCTTGGGACGTACCCGGAGGTCGGCCAGCCGCGCGGTGACCCCGGGTTCGACGGTGATCGGGCCGTGATGACCGGTGTATCCGGCGCCGCGACGCGTGAGCGGCCCGGTCACGCAGTGCGCCACGAGGTGCCAGTTCCCTTCCGGAACATCGGTCAGCTGATAGGGGCCGGGCGCCTCGATGACCGCGTAGCGCACAGGCGCGCCTTCGGGGATGCGCGTCGGGAAGAGGCCGACGAAGACGAGACCGGGCGAGATCTCCGGCGGCGCCGAAACGAAACCGCGGACGATCGCCGGCTGCGCGCCGGGACGGGGTTCACCGGCCAGCCGGTGCTGGAAACCGCCCTGCTGGCGGTACGCGGAGGGGGAGAGGCCGACGCGGCTGCTGAACCGCGTGCTGAAGGTGCCGACACTGTTGTAACCGACGCGGTGGCTGATGTCGGCGACCGTGATCGAGGTCGTCAGCAGCAGGCGTTTGGCCTCGTCGAGCCGCAGCGCGGACAGGAACCGGCCGGGCGAGACGCCGGTGGCCTGCTGGAACACCCTGGTGAAATGGAATTTGCTGAACGTCGCGGCGCGGGCGATATCGTCGATAGTGAGCTCTTCGCCCAGTTTCTCGTTCATGGCCCCAATGGCTCGCTCCACGGCTCGCCGGACAGTCTCATCCATTGTCCGTCCTTTCGCTCGAGGAATTCTGGCGTGCTTTACGGTTTCCGACAGTAGTGCTCGCCGCCGCTACTCCTGAAGTGCTCGATTCACCGCCGGATATGGATTCATGTGTGCGCCGACGTGAAAATCTCACATGCGAAAACCACAGGTCGGCGGTGGTGTGCGCACTGGATCTCCACGGCGGATGGCCGCAAAATTCCTGGTAGCGCGTGCATGCCGGACCTACCCCGGCCGTGTTGGCGCGGTCCGAAGAAAGTATTCCCGCGGCAACACAGAACCGGCCCTTGACCGTGTCCCCCCCGCGACGGTCAAGGGCCGGTTTCCATTTCGCGGTACGGGTGTGTGAGGATAGTATTGTCGGCTCGGGGGCGAGGCGCAGGAGAAAGGCAGATGGGGCGATGATCAAGGTCCTGGTGGCGGAGGACATGCATATTGTCCGTGGGGCCCTGGTCGCGCTGCTGGGGTTGGAAGCCGATATCGAGGTCGTCGCCGAATGCGCCAGCGGTGAGGAGATCCTCCCGCTCGCCCGGTCCGCGCGTCCCGACATCGCGCTCATCGACATCGATCTTCCCGGCAAGGACGGGCTCACCGCCGCCGCCGAACTGCACGAACAGCTGCCAGAGGTGCGCACGCTGATCCTCACCTCGCTCGGCAGTCCTGGAACCCTCCGGCGAGCCCTGGCCGCGAAGGTCAACGGCTTCCTGCGCAAGGACGCCCCCGCCGACAGGCTGGCCAACGCGGTCCGCGGGGTCGCCGCCGGGCGGCGCGTCGTCGACGGTGATCTGGCGCTCGCGGCGTGGGACAGCGAGGAATGCCCGCTCACCGCACGGGAGATCGAAGTGCTCCGGCTGGCCTCGGTCGGCTCCGAGCCGACCGAGATCGCGGCCGAACTGTTCCTCTCCGCCGGTACCGTGCGGAACTACCTGACGACGATCGTGTCGAAGCTCAGTGCCCGCAACCGGGTCGACGCGGTGCGGATCGCACGCGAGTCCGGCTGGTTGTGACGGGAGTCCCGGCTCACCGAGCCGGGACATTCATCGTCGCGAGGGCGAGAGCTGTGGCGAATTCACCAAGGGAAGCCGCTTCCGCGAACATACGGCGTTGCCGGGTCGCGCCGGTCCCGTGCTCGAAAAGGGAGTGCAGTCCCTGCTCGACGTCGTCGAGGTCACCGGCTGCCCTGAGCGCGGGTGAGATGAAGTCGACGAGCTCACCGAGAAGTGCGCGCTGATCGGCCTCCCGGCCGGTGAAGACGTCGATTCCCGGCCCGTCGAGGCCCCGGCGCGCGGCGGCCGTGAGTGCCGCGCCGATCCTGGCGCTGTGGGCCCGCGGCAAGGTGGTCGCCCCAGCGCAGGTCGTGACCAGCCCGCGCACCAGCGCCGCGAGGAGAACGGCGTCCTCGACCGACAGGCAGACGTCAGCGATCCGTACCTCCACCGTGGGATGGCGAGGGGAGAGCCGGGCGTAGTAATAGACGCCTGCCGTGTCGAGGGCCGCACGCCGGCGCAGCGCCTCCTCGACGCTACGGTCGTACGCGGCCGCGCCGGTCCATTCTTCGGGGAGTTTCGCCGTCGGCCACCGGTCCCAGATCGGGAAGCGCCTGCTCGCCCACCCGGAATCCACGCCGTTCACGATCGGGGAATTGGCGCTGAGCGCCAGCAACGGAGCGAGCCACGGCCGCAGCCCGGCGAGGACCCGCGCGCCGAGATCCCGCGACGGCAAGCCGACGTGCACATGGCAGGCGCACGTGCCCGCGTCGTCGATCAGGTCGGGGAACGCCTGCGCCATCCGCCGGTACCGGGGCTCGGGTGTGATCGCGTCCGCCCGGAGGTCGCCGGGCGGGATCCCCGACGCCACCACCAGGCAACCGTCGGCTTCCGCGGCTTTCGCGACGATCTGCCGTAACCGGGTCAATTCCGCGCGCACCTCGTCGAGGCCGCGGCAGATGCCGGTCGCGGTCTCGACCTGGAATCGCATCAGCTCCCCGGTGACGTCCGGCTCGGGGGCGAGGTGGTCGAGAAGATCGGGCGCGCGCAACGCGACCGAGCCGTCCAGCGGATCGAGGAGGATGAACTCTTCTTCCACACCAAGGGTGAAGTTCGTGCCGTAAACCGCCATGGTTCCCCATCTCTGGTGGTTTTCGCCGGTACCAATAAATCTCCCCCTCCTGGCGCGGTGAGGAAAGGGCCGGTGTGCTGAACTTCGTTGCGGCGAAAGTGTTTCGCGGTCTTCACGGAAAGTCTTGATCAGCTCCGGTAGGCTGAGAGAATGGTCGACCCGCATCCGCCCATCGAGCCCTACGACGCGGGGCTGCTCGAGGTAGGTGACGACAACGTCGTCTACTGGGAGACCTGCGGGAACCCGGACGGGAAGCCTGCGGTAATGCTACACGGCGGCCCTGGCCAGGGGTGTACGCCGGGAATGCGGCGGATGTTCGACCCGGCCCGCTACCGCGCCGTGCTGTTCGACCAACGCGGCTGCGGCCGCAGCACCCCGCACGCGAGCGACCCGTCGACCGACCTGCGGCACAACACGACGGATCATCTCGTCGCCGACATGGAACGGCTCCGGGAACACCTGGGCATCGAACGCTGGCTCGTCACCGGCGGCTCATGGGGCACGACGCTCGCGCTCGTCTACGCCGAACGATTTCCGGAACGGGTCACGGAGATCATCGTCAGCTCCATCAGCACCACACGACGTTCCGAGATCGACTGGCTGTATCGGGGCGCCGGCCGGTTCTTTCCCGAAGAGTGGGCCCGTTTCCGCGGTGCTCTCTCCGGTGACCTGGTCGAGGCCTACGCGCGGCTCATGGAAGACCCCGACCCGCACGTGCGAACCGAGGCAGCCCGTGCGTGGTGCGCCTGGGAAGACACGGTGCTGTCACTGGAACCCGGCGCGGCTGTCCACAATGGTCCGATCGGCGAGTCGGAACTGGCTTTCGCGCGCATTGTCACGCACTACTATTCCCATGGGGCTTGGCTGGAACCCGGCGCGGTGATCCGTGACGCCGGATTGTTGGGAGACATTCCCGGTGTGCTGATTCACGGGCGCCGGGATCTGAGCTGCCCGGTGGACACCGCTTGGGAACTCGCTCGGGCCTGGCCCGGTGCGGAGTTGCTGATCGACGACGGGTCGGGGCATCGGGGGAGCGACGTGAAACGGGCTTGGACGCTGGAGGCGTTGGCGCGGTTCGGTCCTCGGTGGGGGTGAGGTGCGGGGCTTCTTGGGTCCGGCCGTGTCGGGTGATGGCGGGCCTTGTCGCGAAAGCCACTTTCGAGACATCAGAGGTCCCCAAAGTGGCTTTCGCGGCATGCAGCGCCAGCCTCTAGAGCGTGTCCTGTAATTGGTTGGCTGGGGTTTCTGGTAATCGTGTGCGGTGGTTGGTCGTGGTGAACTGACGGATCGGGCGTGGGCGGTGATCGAGCCGTTGCTGCCGCTGCAGCAGGGTGGCGGCCGATCCTGTGGAAGTTGCGGACCGGTGCTCCGTGACGTGACTTGCCTGAACGTTATGGGCCGTGGAAGACCGCGTATGAACGGCCGCGGTTGTGGACCAAGGACGGCATCTGGGACAAATCCTTGACCACGTCATTGTCGAAGACGACGCCGTCGGTGACGTCGAATGGGTCGTGAGTATCGACTCCAGCGTGGTCCGGGCGCATCAGCATTCCGCCGATGCCCGGAAAGGGGGATTCAGCAACGACATCGAAGCACTCGGCGTCGAAGGGGACGGACGAGGGCTGCCGATGCGCAGGCGCGGGCCGTCCCCGGTCACGACCGGCGGCGGTGATCGCGGACAAGGCCTACTCGCATCCCTCCACCCGCCAGGCCATGCGGGAACGAAGGATCAGCTTCATCAGCCCCGAACGCGACGACCAGATCGCCCGCCGCGCGGCCAAAGGCTCCCGCGGCGGGCGACCACCGGCCTTCGATGCCGAGGTCTACAAGCGGCGCAATGTGGTCGAGCGGTGCTTCAGCCGGCTCGAACAATTCCGCGACCTGGCCACCCAACTAAAGGGAACTTGCCGAGCTGTGCAGGAAGAATCGGCATCTTGAGCTGGAGATTGAAATCTTGAAACGCGCGGCCGCCTGCCGGTGACACACTTGTCTCGAACAAATCCATGCCGATTCACGATGCGCTTATGACTCTTCGCGGATGCACGCCGAACTGGCACCCCACCGTGTCCGGCAAGCGGGAAGCTCAGTCCGCAGGGAGATATCGCGTTCGTCTATGTTCTGAGGTGCATGGTGTTCCGCCGCGGGGTCCCGGTGGGGTCGAGGTAGGCGGGTGGGGTGAATTCCGGCAGTCCATCCTGAGCGATCTGGACTTTCCATTGGCTGTGGTGGATCAGTCGGTGGTGCTTGGTGCAGAGCAGGACGAGGTTGTCGATTTTGGTTTCGCCGTGGTGTCGCCAGAAGACGATGTGGTGTGCGGTGCAGCGTGGTACGGGCATGTCGCAGCCGGGGAAGGCGCAGCCTCCGTCGCGGATGGTCAAGGCGTATTTCTGCGCCAGTGACACTGTTCGTTTGGATCGGCCGATGTCCAAGGGTTCGCCTGCGGTGCCGAGAACTCCGGGCCGAACGCGGGCGTCGCAGGCCAGGATCCGCGCGTCGGTGGCGCTGATCGGCCCGACCAGGTCCAGGTGTGCTTCACCAAGATCCCGCATGAGGTCCTCGTAGGACATGGTCACGAGAATGTGGGTGGCTTCTCCCGCCTGGCCGGGGAGATTCCGGCTCGTCGTCTTGAGACGCACATAGTCTGTGAAAGCATCCCCATAACGCTCGTCCTGAGTGCGGGAGTCCCGGACCCCGTCGATGGCTTTGTGCGGTTTCGCCATCGGATCGAGGTCGGACTTCAACCGTGCATACGTTTCGAGATCCAATGTGGCTTTGAGCCCGAGTGTGCCGTCACGGTGCTTGACGAACCGCAACTCCGGCCGCACATCTTTCGGATCCTCGCTTCTGGGCTCTTTCCCATCAGGGTCCAGCTTGTCCAAGAGCCGTCGTCCAGCGCGGGCGATCTGCCGGGGCCCGGCCCGGCGAGCCAGCTCGACCAGGATCTTCTCCCCACCGCGCACGTCTTCTTCCGGGACGGTGGAGGGGATGCGGGCGAGGGTGCGGATGATCGCGTCGATCTGCGCACCGCCGATCGCACCCTCGGCGGCGGCTTCGGCGGTCAAGGGCGCCAGCGGTGGCACGACTTCGCCACCCACCACCACCCCGGCATGCAACGCCAGCACCCGGTCTGCGCGGGCATTGGCTTCCCTGTCGGTGACATGGAAGTCCTCGAAGATCAGCGCCGCCAGCGTCGAATGACCAGAACAGCCACGGACCCCACGGCTATTGATTTCCGCGAGAATCGCATTCTGCTCCGCATCCAACCGGCGCTTGAGTACCTCGATTTCCTGCTTACGGGCATGCAGCGTCGCAGTATCGGCACGCCACCACTCGGAGCGCACCACCTGAGGACTGTTTTCGCTGGCCACGACCTCAACGATACCGAAGATCGAACACGTGTGCTAGCCCGATTTGCGTAGCGCCATGAGTCGGCTAATTCACCCAGTAGGGAGTAAGAATTCGTTGGGTGAATACTCTAAGTGAAGAATTCGACTCCGCCAAACGTCGGCGACCCAATGCTCTCATTGTCCACAAAGGACAGCATTCGCTCGTCGCGTCCCAGGTCTCACTTAAGGGCTGACTCGTACTAGTTTCATGGATCTCGCGACCAAACGGCTGCCCGATATAATGCGGCTTCCCCCTTTGCGAGTGCCGGTACTGGGCCTGGCTCGCCAAGGACCGTGGGCGCCTGTCTCCGATCATCACCTGGACCTCCGACCCCACGCCGACAATGCTGTGCTCGTGAAGTACGTGTCCAAACTGCCGCCACCACCCCTGGCCGGGCTGATCGACGATCTCTACTACCTGGAGGGCGCGCCGCCGTACGCCCGGCTGACGCTGCCGCCGATGCCCGGGGCGTTGCTCATCGTCAACCTCGGGGCGCCGTTCCGCATCCGCGGCGGCACTGATTTCGAGACGGTCGAGTACGTCGATGGCTGCGTGGTCACCACGCCCACCCGCGCGGTGGAGTTCGGCTATCCACTCCGGACGCGGTCGGTCGGCGTGCACTTCAAGCCGTGGGGGCTGGCGCCGTTTCTGTCGATGCCCGCCGTTGAGCTGCGTGACCGGCCGGTGACGGTAGCGCAGATTTGGGGCAGGCGCGCCGTTGCGGAGCTACGAGACCGCCTCGCCGCGGCGCCTGGACCGCGCGAGATGCTGTCGCTGCTCGAAGAAGAATTGATGCGACGGGTGAGCGAAACGGACGGCATGAGACTGGTCCGCCATACGAGCGGCGTCATCGCGGCGACCCGCGGGGCGGTGGCCATCGGCGACCTGAGCGGGGCAGCCGGGGTCAGCGGCACTCATCTGGCGCAGCGGTTCAAGGAGCTCATCGGCGTCACGCCGAAGCGGCTGGCCCGCACCTACCGCTTCGCCACCACCGTGTTCGCGATCGACCCCGCCGGGCCGATCGACTGGGGCGAACTCGCCGGTGCCGCGGGCTACTTCGACCAGGCCCATTTCGGTCACGAGTTCCGGGCGTTCTCCGGGCTCACGCCGACCCGGTACCTCGAAGTCCGGCGGCGGTTCCTGCGTGAACATCCCGGCCACGTGCTGGACAGCTGGCCACTGCCTGCCGCTTGATTTCTTACAAGAGCGACGGCTCACGACACGCTAGTTTGGCGGCACCCCGAAGCAGAGGAGAGCCCCGTGGGCAAGGTGGTCATGTACAGCTCGGTGTCGGTGGACGGCTTCGTCGCGGACGAGAACGACCAGCCAGGACCTCTGTTCGACTGGTTGACCAACGGAGAGGTTCCGCTGGACGAGAGTGGCGGGGTGAAGGTGTCGCAGACGTCTTACGACTACACGCGGCCGTATTGGGACCAGATCGGGGTGACCATCGTCGGCCGCCACGTCTTCGACCTCACGGACGGCTGGGAGGGGAAGCCTCCGGGCGGGATCGACCACGTGGTCGTCGTGACGCACCGGCCGTCGCCCGAGGGCTGGGACCCGCGGGCGCCCTTTCACTTCGTCGACGGCATCGAGGCGGCCATGGCCAAGGCGCAGGAACTCGCGGGTGACCGCGTGGTCGAGGTCGCCGCCGGCGACGTCGGTGGTCAGGTGTTCGCCGCGGGCATGGTCGACGAAGTGCGGATGGACGTCGTACCCGTGGTGTTCGGGTCCGGCAAGCGCTACTTCGGGTCGGTTCACGTGCAGCATCTCCTGGCGGATCCTGACGTGGTCATTCAGGGCGACCGGGTACTCCACCTGCGCTATCAGGTGCGCCGTCAACCAAGTTGAGCGGTAGGCACTTCGACGTCCTCGGGTGTCTTGTCCGGCCGCAGCCCCCGCCAGGTCGTATGCCGCAACCGCCCGTCCGGCGTCCAGTTCCGGTGCATGACCTCGCCGACGAGTTCCGGCGATACCCAGCGCACGCCCCGGGCTCGGTCGCGCGGGACCGCGGAGGCGAACGGCGGTTTCTTCCGTGCCAGCGGGGCGAGCCGGGTGTGCAGGTCTTCGAGGACCTTTTCGCTGAACCCGGTCCCGACGTCGCCGATGTACCGCAGCTCGCCGGATTCGTCGTGCGCGCCGAGCAACAGGGCGCCGAGTGTCCCCGAGCGGCGCCCTTCGCCGGGACGCCAGCCGCCGATCACGACCTCTTGGGTGAGCCACAGCGCCCGTTTGATCCATTGCCTCGACCGCTTGCCGGGGTGATAGCGGCTGTCGAGCTTCTTCGCGATCAGCCCTTCGAGTCCGTGCTGGCGGACGACCTCGAGCAGCTGATCGGGCGCGATGTCGTCGTCGGTGTAACCCGGCGGGATGACGACGCGGCCGCCGCCGCCCAAGGACGTCAAGAGTTCACGACGAGCGGCGTAGGGCTCGTCGAGCAGGACGGTGCCGTCGAGAAGCAGGACGTCGAAGGCGAAGAAGTGCACTGGGCTGCGCTCCAGCAGCGACGCGTCCGGTGTGCGCAGGTGCCGGGTCTGCAGCAGCGGGAAACTCGGCCGTCCCTGGTCGTCGAGGACGACGATCTCGCCGTCGAGGACGGCTTCGCGGCCATCGAGGGCTTCGCCGGTCACGTCGGGGTACGTCGCGGTGATGTCGAGGCCGCGACGGCTGGTCAGGCGCGTCTCGCCGTCGCGGGCGGCGCACAGGCAGCAGCGGTAGCCGTCCCATTTGTATTCGTACCCCCACCCGCCGGTGGGCAGGTCGCCGTCGGTCGCCAGCATCGGGGCGACCGCGTCCGGAACGGTACTCATGCCTCACGGTACCCCGGAAACCCCGCCCGTGATCTATCGTCGAAGGGTGCCTGAGGAGCGGATAACGGTCGAGGTCGAGGGACGGCGGCTGGCGCTGTCCAATCTGGACAAGGTGCTCTATCCGGCACACGGTTTCACCAAACGCGAGGTACTCGACTACTACCGGCGCATCGCGCCCGTCATGCTTCCGCATCTGCGTGACCGCGCCGCCACGTTCCGCCGATTCCCGGACGGCGTCGACGGCGAACCGTTCTACGAGAAGAACGTTTCCCGGCACGCGCCCGAGTGGGTGCGCACCGCGCGGCTGACCAACCGCGGCCGGCGGGGCGGGGAAGAGACGCTCGACTACCCGGTGGTCGGCGATCTCCCGACGCTGATGTGGGCGGCCAACCTCGCCGCACTGGAGCTGCACGTTCCACAATGGACAGTCGGCCCACGCGGGGCGCGGAAGTCACCCGATCTGCTGGTGTTCGATCTCGACCCCGGACCGCCGGCGGACGTCGTCGACTGCTGCCGGGTCGCCGAGACGCTCAGCGAACTGCTCACCGACGACGGGTTGACCGTGTACGCGAAGACCAGTGGGAACAAGGGGATGCAGCTGTACTGTCCGGTGCGCACCCGGTCCGACGAACGCACCTCCGCATACGCCAAGGCCATCGCGGAGGAACTCGCGCGCCGGTCACCGGAAACCGTGGTCGCCCGGATGGCCAAGGCGATCCGCCCCGGTCGCGTGTTCATCGACTGGAGTCAGAACAACACCGCCAAGACCACCATCGCGCCCTACTCCCTGCGCGGCCGCGCCATCCCCACCGCGTCGACCCCGGTGACCTGGGAGGAGGTCGAGGCCTGCCGCAAGGCCGCCGATCTGTTGTTCACCGCCGAGCAGGTGCTCGAGCGCGTCGAGGAGATGGGCGACCTGTTCGGCGACATCGCCGAGCACCGCGCAGCCGTTCCCGCTCGGTGATGTTTAACCCCCGGCGAACGGGAAACTCCCAGGTCAGAGGAGTGACCCCGGATGACCGAGAACAGCAAGGACCCCGAAAGCCTGTCCTGCCGCGCACTGGCGATGCTGCGCGCGGTGGCACAGGGCAGAGCCGAAATCACCGTCAGTCAGGAACCGGATCTGTTCGTCGACGGCTTGCCGTGCAGTGACCAGGCCACCGCCCACCGGCTCGCCCACGCCGGGCTGGTGCAGCCGGCCCGTGACGGTACGCCGGGCGGCCGGGTACCCGCGAAGCTATCCGAAACAGGGCAAGATCTCATGGCGCCCTTGGTGCCGGCAGCCTGAGGAGGAACTCGCCCGGAAAAGACCACTGTGGACTCCGGTCCGTTCCGCATACGATCGGCGGAACGGGCGCGCGGGGGTGCGCGCCACCGTACGGGTACCTCCGGGGCCGGTGAGGATGTGGCTGTTGACCGGGTATCACACGCTGGCCGAGACCGAGAACGCCGTGCGGGCGAAGCTGGGCGGAATCCCCCTGCTGTGGGAGCGGATGGAGGCGGTGGCCAATCTCCACCGCGCCGCCACGGCGGTCCGGCTGCACTTCGAGAACTCGGTTCTGCGGACAGCGGGCCTCACTTGGACCGCGTTCGTGGTGCTCTGGGTCGTGTGGATCTTCGGCGAGAAGGAGACTCGGCACGTCGCCGCCGAATCCGGCATCACCAAAGGAACGCTGACCGGGGTCATGAAGACCCTGGAGGCGCATGGCCTGGTCACCCGGCGCAAACACCCGGAAGACGGCCGGTTGGTGCTGCTCGCGCTGACGCCGGAGGGTGAGCGGCTCATGCGCGAGCTTTTCCCGGAGTTCAACCAGGAGGAGGCGTTCGTCACCGAACGCCTCAGCCCCGAGGAGTGCACCGAGCTGGCCGGCTCGCTCCGGGAGATCGTCAAGCAACTGGAGGAGAAGGGCGAGGAGCGTCGCCGGGCCGCGGTGACCCGGGGGAGCTGAGCCCTACCGAAGGCGGTTGCGCGGGCCCTCGCCCGGCTTCTACGTTTTTTGGAGCCGAACGATCGAAGGGCGCCCCAGATGGACTTCCGGTACTGGCTCGGTCAGGCGTTGACGTCGAACGAGGCGTGGGCGGAGACGTTCACTCCCGTGCGTCCGCATCCCTCGCTGGAGATCCCCGACGGGCGGTTCGAGACCGCGTTCGAGGAGCTCACCGAGCGGCTGAAGGACAACTACCCGTTCTTCCACCCGTCCTACGCGGGCCAGATGATCAAACCGCCGCATCCGGCCGCGGTGATCGGCTACCTGACCGCGATGCTGGTCAACCCCAACAACCACGCGCTCGACGGCGGCCCGGCGACAGCCGAGATGGAACGCGAGGTGGTCCGTCAGCTGGCCACGATGTTCGGCTATACAGAGCATCTGGGGCATCTCACCACCAGTGGCACGGTGGCGAACCTCGAAGCGTTGTTCGTGGCCCGTGAAGCACATCCGGGCAAGGGGATCGCCTACAGCGCCGAGGCGCACTACACGCACGGCCGGATGTGCGGCGTGCTCGGCGTCGAGGGCCACACGGTCCCCGTCGACGCGCGCGGCGCGATGGATCTCGACGCGCTCGAAGAGCTGCTGCGCACCGGGAAGATCGGCACCGTGGTGCTCACCGCGGGCACGACGGCGCTCGGCGCGGTGGAACCGGTCCACGAGGCGCTGGTGCTGCGCGAGCGGTACGGCGTCCGCGTGCACGTCGACGCCGCCTACGGTGGGTTCTTCCGTCTTCTGTCCGGTTTGGACGGTCCGGAAGGGCTGCCCGCGGCGCCGTGGCTCGCCATCGCCGAGGCCGATTCGATCGTCATCGATCCGCACAAGCACGGTCTCCAGCCCTACGGCTGCGGCGCTGTGCTGTTCAAGGATCCCCGAGTGGGTCGGTTCTACCTGCACGATTCGCCGTACACCTACTTCACCTCGGACGACCTGCACCTCGGCGAGATCAGTCTGGAATGCTCCCGGGCGGGTGCGGCCGCCGCCGCGTTGTGGCTCACCTTCCGGGTGCTGCCGCCCACCCCCGACGGGCTGGGCCGGGTGCTCGCGGCCGGGCGCCGCGCGGCGTTGCGGTGGGCGAAACTGCTGGAGGACTCCGAGCGGTTCGACCTGTACCAGCCGCCGGAGCTCGACATCGTCGCGTACTTCCCGCGTACGGAACCGCTTTCCCTGTCGAAGATCGACGCGGAGAGCGCGCGGATCCTGCGCAACGGCATGGCCGCGGCGAAGGAGCCGGTGTACCTCAGCACCCTGCGGGTGAGCGACCGGCAGTTCGGCTTGCGTCACACCGGAGCCGAGGCGGACGCCGACGTCACGAGGATCCTGCGTAGCGTGCTGATGAAGCCCGAAAGCGAGGACCACGTCGACCGGCTCCACGAGCGGCTGGAAGAGTTGTCCCGCGGTTGAGCGCCGCGTACCACCGCAGACGAATGGATCCACCATGCCCGCACCAGGTCCCGCCGAATCCGTGACCGCACCGGAAACCCGGTCGCTCGGCACCGGCTTCCGGCGGCGGCACGTCACCATGCTGGCCATCAGCGGGGCGATCGGCGCCGGCCTGTTCGTCGGCACCGGCGCGGGGATCAAGACCGCGGGCCCCGGCATCCTGCTGTCCTATGTGGTCGCCGGGCTGCTGATGGTGCTGGTCATGCGCATGCTGGGTGAGATGGCGGCCGCCGAGCCGAGCAGCGGTTCGTTCTCGGTGTACGCGGAGAAGGCGCTCGGGCGCTGGGCGGGGTTCACCGTCGGCTGGCTGTACTGGTCGCTGCTGGTGGTCGTGGTGGCCGCCGAAGCCACCGCGGCGGCCGGGATCGCGAACGGGCTCCTTCCGGTGATTCCACAGTGGACCTGGGTGCTGGCGTTCATGGCCGTGCTCACCGTGGTGAACCTGTTCGCCGTGCGCTCGTTCGGGGAGTTCGAGTTCTGGTTCGGCGCGATCAAGGTGACCGCGGTGGTCGCCTTCCTCGTACTCGGCACGCTGGCGGTGTTCGGGATCCTGCCGGGGACGTCGCCGGTCGGCCTGAGCAACCTCACCGGGCACGGCGGTTTCCTGCCCAACGGCCTGCAAGGAGTGCTGACCGGGCTGCTCGCGGTCGCGTTCTCCTTCGGTGGCATGGAACTGGTCACCATCGCCGCGGCGGAATCCGACGACCCGGCGGATTCGATCCGCCGCACCACCCGGACGGTGATCGTCCGGCTGCTGCTGTTCTACATCGGTTCGGTCGCGCTGATGGTGCTGTTGCTGCCGTGGGAGTCCGCTTCGGCCAACACCAGCCCGTTCGTGACGGTTCTGGAGCAGGTCGGGGTTCCGTCGGCGGCGCTCCTGATGAGCTTCGTCGTGCTGACCTCGCTGCTCTCGGCGCTCAACGCGAACCTTTACGGCGCTTCGCGGATGGTGTTCTCGCTGGCTTCGCGAGGTGAGGCGCCGCGCGCGATGCTGCGGCTCTCCGACGCCGGGGTGCCGCGGACGGCGGGTGCTGGCGTCGGTCACCTTCGGTTTCGTGGCCGTCCTGCTGAACTTCCTCGCCCCGGACCGCGTCCTTCCGTTCCTGCTCAACGCCATCGGCGCGAACATCCTGCTGGTGTGGATCTTCGTCGCCGTCTCCCAGCTGCGGCTGCGGAAAGCGGCGGAACGCGACGGCACGGCCGCGGACCTGCCGGTGCGGATGTGGGGTTTCCCGTGGCTCAGCTGGGTCGCGCTGCTCGCGATGGCCGGCGTCCTGATCCTCATGTGGACCGACGCCGACGCGCGTACGCAGCTGTTCACCAGTGGCGCGGTCGCCGTGCTCATCGTGGTGATCAGCCTGCTCAGGCGGCGTCCGCGACGCTGAACAACTCGCGCTCCACGCGGCTGAGCGCCAGCCGCACCGCGCCGAGCGCCACCGAGTCGTCGCCGAGCGTCGACGTCTCGACGCGCACCGGGAACAGGCACAGCCTGGCCAGTTCGGTCCGCAGCGGCGCCGTCAGCAGGTCGTCCGCCCCACCGATCACCACCAGTTGCGGGTCGACGATGAGCACGGTGGCGGCGACGAGCTCGACGAACCTGTCCGAGGACACGTACCGGCCGTTTTGCCGCACGGTGCCGATCTCGCCTGCCGCGCCGTGGTGCCCAGCGTGCAGCTTCCCGCCGAGCAGCAGGCCCAGTGACACAGTCCGGCCTGTCCGCACGTAGACGACGTCGTCGACACCGTGCGCGACCCCGCGCCAGTGCTCGGCCAGGGTCGCGAGCTGGGTGTCGTTGGCCGCCAGCACCGGGCAGGCACCGCCGAACTCCGCGGGCAGGTCGAGGCCGGTCCAGCCGGGCAGGAGTTCGCCGCGGACGACGTTGCCGCCGGACACCACCCCGGTGGTGCCGACGCCGAGCACGCGCAGGTTCGACCGCCCCTCGACGGCTGAACCGAGTACCCGATGAGCGATGCCGAGGCGGTCAGCCGCGGCCATCTCCGGGATGAGGCCGGTCCTCGCCCGGCCGACGACGTCGCCACGAAGGTCGGCGACCAGGCACAACGCCTGGTGTGGGCCGATTTCGAGGCCGGCGACGTGCCCGGCCTCGGGACGGAAGCGATACCGCTTGGCCGGTCTGCCGACCGGTCTCGGCGCGTCGGGGGAGAGGGGGACCTCCTCGACCAGCCCCTGCTCACCGAGGTCGGCGGCGATCTCCTCGACCGTCGGCCGGGAGACCTCGCTCGCCTTGACCAGTTCGGCGAGAGTGAGTTCTTCGGCCGCGTACAGCGCCCGCAGTACCGCTATGGCGTTGAGCCGCCGCAGCAGTGAAGGATCCCCGCCCGACAGTCTGGCCATGCGGCTCCCTAGGCATTGACACGCTCGTCGTACCGGGCGCGCGCGGCGGCGATCTCGCTCTGGTGGTCCTCGGTCCAGGTGACCAGTGACTGGATGGTCTGGAGCAGCGTCATGCCCAGCGGTGTCAGCGCGTAGTCCACGCGGGGCGGCACGACCGGATAGACGGTCCGGTGCACCAGACCGTCGCGTTCGAGGTGACGCAGCGTGGTGGTGAGCATGCGCTGGCTGATGCCGTCGATCTTGTACTTCAGCTCGGTGAACCGGAGGGTGTTCCGGTCGAGCAGGGCGATGACCAGGAGTGACCATTTGTCCGCCACCCGGTCCAGGATCTGCCGCACCTCGCAGTCCTCGCGCGTGTCCCACTGGAAGGCTTCGTAGTCCGCCTCGGTGAGTTCACAACGACTGGGTGAGTTCAAAGTGCCTTCTTCCATGGTCATCGATAGTGACGGAAGATCCCCTTGGTTACAAGAGGGAACCGACCGGCTGATGAGTAACCGTCGGACCTCGTGCACTGAGGGAGAACCGATCTTGACCACGACAACGACGCCGCCGCGCGTCCCCGAAAAGATGAGCGGCCGAGCCTGGGGCGTGCTTCTGGTGCTGTGCGGCGCCATCTTCCTGGAGGGCATCGACGTCGCCATGCTGAACGTGGCGTTGCCGTCCATCCGGGCCGAACTCGGCCTGTCGACAGCCACGCTGAGCGGCGTGGTGAGCGCCTACGTGCTCGGGTACGGCGGATTCATGCTGCTGGGCGGGCGCGCTGCCGACCTGTACGGCCGCCGCCGCATGTTCCTCACCTGGCTGGTGGTGTTCCTCGTCTTCTCCGGACTCGGCGGGTTCGCCACCGAGGGCTGGACGCTGCTGCTCGCCCGCTTCGTCACCGGCGTCGCCGCGGCCTTCATGACCCCGGCCGGCCTGTCGATCATCACCACGAGCTTCGACGAGGGGCCCGAACGCAACAAAGCCCTGTTGTTCTACGCCGGCACGGGGGCAGGCGGGTTCTCGCTCGGCCTGGTCATCGGCGGGCTGCTGACCAGGATCGACTGGCGCTGGGTGTTCTTCACGCCGGTTCTCCTGTCCGCGGTCATCCTGCTCGCCGCGTTCTGGCTGATCAAGGAACCCGTTGCGCGGGAACGCGTTCCGCGGCGCCTGGACTTCGGCGGAGCGATCACCGTGACCGCGGCGATGCTGCTGATCGCCTACGCGGTGGTCCGGCTGGAACATCCCGGCCGAGGCTGGGGCTGGACCGTCGCGTCCTTCGCCGGGGGAGTGGCCGCGCTGGTGGCCTTCGTGGCCATCGAACGCCGCTCACCCGCGCCACTGGTGCGGCTGGGCATCCTGAAATCGGGGCCGCTGGTACGGGCCAACGCCAGTGCGCTGCTCTTCGCGGGTTCGTTCTTCGGGTTCCAGTTCCTCGTCACGCTGTACCTGCAGGAACTCCGAGGCTGGTCGACGCTCGAAACGAGCTTGGCTCTGCTGGCCGCCGGTATCGACGCCGTCCTCGCGCCGACCTTGACGCCGCGGCTGGTGGCGAAGTTCGGCAACACGAGGGTGATCTTCGGCGGCCTCGTGCTCGCCGCCGGGGCGTACGCGCTCTTCCTGCCGGTGGGCCTGGACTGGACATACGCGGCGATGTTCCCGTCGATGATCATCCTGGGTCTCGGGTTCGCGCTCGCCTACGGACCGCTCACCATCGTCGCCACCGAGGGGATCGCCGAAGACGAGCAAGGCTTGGCGGGCGGCCTGCTGTACACGGCCTTCCAGTTCGGTGCGGCGCTCGGGCTGTCCGCGGTGACCGCCGTCAACGTCGCCGCCCTCGGCGACGGGTCGCGAGAAGCCGCGCTCGGCGGGTTCCGCGCGGCGTTGGTGGTGCCACTGGTGATGGCCGTCCTCGCCGCGATCATCACCGCGACCGGGCGTCAGCGCGTTTCGACGAAGGCCGCCAGGTTGGCCAATGACGAGGCGATCCCGGCCTCGTGATCCACCTGGCCGATGCCGGACGGGACGTCCGTCGCGGTGACGGTCACTTCGGTGCCGTCACCCGCGGCGGCCAGCTCCCAGGTCATCGTCATGGTGCCCGCGAACGCCGGGTCTTCGGACTCGAAGACGGCCAGCTGTACCACGCGTTCCGCGGGCACCAGGTCGGCGAACCCCACCTCCACGACGTCCGTCGCGTCCGACGACTTGCCGGGGGCGGTGGCGGCGTCGAGATAGGTGAGGATCATCCGGAATCCACCACCGGGCCACGGATCCCAGCGTTCGATCCGGCCACGCATCCCCGCGGGCGGCAGCCAAGCCTCGAGGGCATCGCGGTCGAGGAGTGCGTTGTAGACGGTCGCGGGCGGAGCCCCGATCAACCGGCCGCCACGGTCGGTCCTGTCCATGGCCCGAGTCTACGGGCGGAGGCACACCCCGCGAGACATCCGCCTCACCGTCCTCATCCTGGGTGACGAGGAGTGATCGTGTCGCGGGTGATCGACTCGACCTTCTCCTGCGCCTTCTTGGCGTCGGTGACCCAGAGCCGGTAGAAGTCGAACGGGCAGTCCGCCACGCCCTTGTCGCCCTCATCCGCGTCCTGGACGCCGGTGTAGCCGCGATGCAGCAGTTTGAAGATGTGGTTTTGCGACTGGTCGTAAGTGCGCGCGTCCCGGATCGCCGAGACGGACAATTGCGCGTACTGGATGCCGTATTCCTCCTCGCCGGTCTCGCCGAGGGTGCGGCCGTCGAAGCCGATGATCGCGGAATGGCCGAAGTACGAGTACACGCCGTCGAAACCGGCGGCGTTCGCCACGGCCACGTAACAGTTGTTGGCCCACGCCATCGCCTTGGCCATGAGCACCTGCTGCTCCTTGGCCGGGTACATGTACCCCTGGCAGCGCACGATCAGTTCGGCGCCCTTCATCGCGCAGTCCCGCCAGATCTCCGGATAGTTCCCGTCGTCGCAGATGATCAGCGAGATCTTCAACCCCTTGGGGCCGTCGCTGACGTAGGTCTCGTCGCCGGGGTACCAGCCTTCGATCGGGCACCACGGCAGGATCTTGCGGTACTTCTGGACGATCTCGCCTCGGTCGTTGATGAGCACGAGAGTGTTGTACGGCGGCTTGTGCGGGTGTTCCTCGTGCCGCTCGCCGGTGATGGAGAAGACGCCCCAGGTCCGCGCCTCCCGGCACGCGGCGGCGAAGATTTCGGTCTCCTCGCCGGGGATCGTCGCGGCGGTCTCGTACATCTCCTTCGGGTCGTACATGATGCCCTGCGTCGAGTACTCGGGGAACACCACGAGGTCCATCCCGGGAAGCCCGGTCTTCATGCCCACCACCATTTCGGCGATCTTCCGGGCGTTGGCGAGGACCTCGGCCTTGGTGTGCAGGCGCGGCATCTTGTAGTTGACCACCGCGACGCCGACCGTGTCGGGGCTGGCGGAAATGTCACCGTGTCGCATGAAGATTCCTTCTCTTCGAACGAAGGCGGGGCTGACGTAGTCACCTGGAATAATTCCATATGAAAGTATGTGGTGTGCCGGGGCGAGTCAAGGGGGCGGGTTTTCAGAGCCGGGTGAGGACTTCGAAGTCGTAGCCGTCGGCGATCGCGAGATGGACGTGCTGGTCGGCCTGCCGGCCACGAAACTCGATCGTGCCGCGCGGGCCGTGATAGGCGACGCCGTCGATCGCCGCGTCGAGCGCGGGCAGGTCGGAGGTACCCGCCCGGTGGACGAGTTCCGCCAGCGTGTGCAGTCCCTCGTAACAGGATTCGGCGGCGTTGTTGAGGGCGGGGGCGCCGGGGCCGTTGCGGCCGACGTAGCGGCCGAGCAGGTCCATCGCGTCGGCGGTGACCATGGAGCGGAAGTAGGCCGCGGAGACGTAGAGGTTGCCGGTGGCGTTCGCGCCGCTCGCCAGGAGCATGTTCTCCTCCATCAGTGGGCTGAAGCGGACCAGCCGGTCGCTGAGCCCGCGCGCGGCGAAGGCCCGGTTGAACCGCACCGCGTCCTGCCCGACCAGCAACATCAGCACACCGTCGCTTGTGGACTGTTCCACCGAACGGACCACTGTGGACATATCATCCGTGCCGAGCCCGACGAACGCCTCGCCCGTGATACGAAGGTCGAGCTCCTTGGCGTACTGCCGGATCGCCCGCGTCGACCGCCGTGGCCAGACGTAGTCGTCGCCGACGACGAACCAGCGCCGGACGCCGAGGTGATCGCGCAGCCAGCGCAGTGCCGGTTCGATCTGGCAGCGCGGCGTCTCGCCGGTGCAGAAGATGCCCGACCGGCGCTCGCCGCCTTCGTACAGCGAGGTGTACACGTACGGCACCCTGTCGGCCACGACCGGCGCGAGCGCGTGCCGGATCGACGAGATGTGCCAGCCGCTGACCGCGTCGACCTCGCCGCTGTCGACGAGCCGTCGCAGGTCGTCGGCCACCTGCCTCGGACTGCCGCCGCCGTCGACCACCTCGGCCTCGACCTGCTTGCCGAGGATCCCACCGGATTCGTTGAGTTCGTGGACGGCCAGCTCGGTG
Organism: Amycolatopsis sp. NPDC034160; assembly: GCF_055575355.1. Taxonomy (NCBI): domain Bacteria; kingdom Bacillati; phylum Actinomycetota; class Actinomycetes; order Pseudonocardiales; family Pseudonocardiaceae; genus Amycolatopsis; species Amycolatopsis sp. NPDC034160. The sequence goes on from NZ_JBVISU010000016.1 coordinate 65,519, forward strand.
ATCGCCTCGCAGGATGGGCCGAACAGCCCGGCAGGCCCCCGCAACGGGACCACCATGGCCACGCGCCAGGTGTCGTCGCGGGTCCGCGTGGCGAGGCGTGGGGGCATGGCGCTCCGTGCGGTGGCCCGGTAAGGTCAAATTGCTTTCACCTGGAAGTATTGCGAGGGTGTCCGGTTTTGGCAAGGGGACGGGATATGGGGCCACGCGGCGCCGCGACCACAGGACTGTCGCTCACCGGCTCGCTCACCCGTGCCGCGCGCGCCATCGCCGCGAGGGTGGAGCAGGTGCTCGCCAAGGAAGGTCTCACCCTGGACCAGTGGCTGGTGCTGGATGCGCTGAGCGGGAAGGGCGGCCTCGCCATGGCCGATCTCGCCGGCCGGACGCTGACCACCGGACCGACCTTGACCAGGGTGGTCGACAAACTGGTGACGACCGCGCAGGCCTACCGCGAGGTCGACGCCGCCGACCGGCGCCGCGTGCTCGTCCACCTCAGCGCGCGCGGCCGGGCGACACATCGGCGCTTGGCGGTGAAGGTGAGCGAGGTCGAAACCGGTCTCGGCGTGCCCGACGATGTGCTCGTGGCGCTCCGGAGTCTCGGCGCCTGAAGCAGGTCGCCATAATCACGATCATGCCGCATGTCCTGCTGATCGAAGACGATGTGTCCATTCGCGACGCGATGGAACTCGTCCTGCGGCGCCACGGCCACGCCGTCGATGCCGCCGGTAGCGGCGAAGACGGACTCGACCTGCTGCGACGTCCCGGCGCGGGCGGCATCGAGGTGGTCGTGCTGGACCTGATGCTGCCGGGGATGGACGGTTTCGAGGTGTGCCGCCGGATCCGCGCGCTCAGCACGATGCCGATCATCATGGTCACCTCGCGCGGCGACGATTTCGACATCGTCGGCGGTCTGGAAGCCGGTGCCGACGACTACGTGGTGAAGCCGGTGACCGCGCGGGTGCTCGAGGCGAGGATCCGGGCGGCCGTCCGCCGGGTCACCCCGGTGACGCGGGCGCCCGACACCTTCGGCGCACTCGTCCTCGACCGGGCGGGCCTGACCGTCACCAAGAACGGTGCCCCGCTCGCCATCCCGCCGACCGAACTTCGTTTGCTGCTGGAGCTTTCCGCTTCGCCAGGGCGCGTCTTCACGCGGGAGCGGCTGCTGGAACTGGTCTGGGAACACGACTATTTCGCCGACGTGCGGTTGGTCGACGCCGCGGTGGGGCGGTTGCGCGCCAAGATCGAAGACGTCGCTTCCCGGCCGCGCTATGTGCAGACCGTGCGCGGTTTCGGCTATCGCTTCGGACCGCTGTGAAGCTCCGCAGCCGTCTCGTCGTGACTTTTGTGCTGGTGTCCCTGCTCAGTGCGGCCACGGCCACGGTGCTGGCCTACGACCAAGCCCGGGAGGCGATTCTCGAACGCGCGAGTACCTCGGCCGTGCGGAATTTCCACGACCGGGTGAGCGTGGCCGTCGGGGAATTCGACGTGCCGCCCGATCAGCTCGCGCTGAACCGGCTCGCCGAGGCCATCGCCTCCGGTGCCCGCGACGTGAGGATCGTCGCCCGGTACCAGGATCTCGTGGCGACCGCCGGGGGAGCGGACGGCCGGAGCGCGATCACGACCGGGCTGCGGGACCGGGTCCGGGCGGAGAGCCGGTCGAGCTTTCAGCGCGTCGAATGGAACGGCGCGCCGTGGTTGGTGGTGGGCACACCGGTCACTTTCGCCGGTTCCGGGCGGCCGTCCGGAGTGGAGGTGTTCCAGGTGAGTTCGCTCCAGGACGAGCAGGACGACATCGCCGCCCTGCTGACGTCCGTTCGCGACGGCGTCGTCCCGGTCGTGGCCTTCACCGCCGTGCTCGCCCTGCTCGCCGCCGGAACGGTACTGCGGCCCGTACGCCGGCTCGCGCGGGCCACGCGGCGGCTGGCCGGTGGCCGCCTGGAGACCCGTGTCCCGGTCAAAGGCCGCGACGAACTCGCCGATCTCGCCAAAGACTTCAACGAAACGGCCGACGCGCTCCAGGCTTCGGTCGCCGAACTGCGGGAGCAGGAAGCCCGCGCGCGGCGGTTCGTCGCCGACGTCTCACACGAACTGCGGACGCCGCTCGCCGCGATGACGATGGTGTCGTCCGTGCTCGACGAGGACGCCGACGAGCTGCCGCCGGACACGGCCCACGCCGCGCGCACGGTGAGCGCCGAGACCGCCGAACTCGCCAGGCTCGTCGACGACCTCATCGAGATCTCCCGCTTCGACGCCCAGGCCGCGACGCTCACCCGGCAGGACGTCGACGTCGCCGAGGTGCTCCGCGCGACGCTGTCCACCCGAGGCTGGACGGACCGGGTCGAGACCCGGTTCCCCACCGGAGTGCGGGCCCGGCTCGACCGGCGGCGACTGGACCTCATCGTCGCCAACCTCGTCGGGAACGCCCTGCGGCACGGCGCGCCGCCGGTGACGGTGGTGCTGCGATCGACGGCGGCCGACGTGCTCGTCGAGGTGGCCGACCGCGGACCCGGCCTCACCCCCGAGGCCACGGAGCGGGTGTTCGAACGGTTCTACAAGGCGGACACCGCCCGCACCCGGTCCGAAGGCAGCGGTCTCGGGATGGCCATCGCCCAGGAGAACGCGCGGCTGCACGGCGGCGTCATCACCGTCGACGGCCGCGACGGCGGTGGCGCCGTCTTCGGTCTTCGCTTGCCTCGCGACGAAAAGGAGCCCGGCAGATGAGACGCACGATCGTCGTGCTGACCGCGGTCGCCCTGCTCGGCGGCTGTGGCGTGCGACCGACCGAGGTGCTCGACGGTGGCGCGCCCGCCGCGGGAATCCCTGAAGGAGTGCGGATCTACTTCGCCTCCGACCGGGGACTGCGCGGTGTTTCCCGCCCCGGCACCGAAATCACGGAACTCGCCGCCGTCGTCAAACTCGTCATGGCCGGGCCCAACGAGGCGGAACTCGCCGCCGGCCTCGGTAATCTCACCGCCATCACCGGCGAGTTGTCCGCCACCGCCACCGGCGGCCAGGTGACGTTGCACATCCCGCGGACCCTGGTCGGCGGCGTCGCCGGGATGGCCGCCGGCCAGCTGGTCTGCACCCTGTCCCGTGCCGAGTCCCTGCTGCACGGAACCCGGCCCGACGCCGTGCGAGTGACGATCGTGGCCCAAGGCGGTTCTGTCGGGCCATACCAATGCTCCCAGTTCTTGACCGGCTAAGTGGCATTGAGCGCGACGGTGGGATGAAGCCGCGAAGCCCGGACAGCGGGATACAGCCCCGCGACGACGCCGATCACCAGAGTCGCGCCCAGCCCCGCACTCAGTGCCCAGGATGGGATGACCGCGCTCCAGCCCTGTGCCTGGGCGAATCCGAGGGTCGCGATGGCGCCGAGTATCGCCCCTGCCACCCCGCCGAGCGCCGAAAGCAGCAGCGATTCGGTGAGGAACTGCAGCAGGATGGTGTTCTTGGTGGCGCCGAGGGCCCGCCGGAGCCCGATCTCCCGGCGTCGTTCCAGCACCGAGACGACCATCGTGTTGGCGACCCCGACCCCGCCGACCAGCAGGGCGACCGCACCCAGGCCCAGCATGAGGGTGGTCAGCCCCTTGTCCGTGGCGGCCTTGGCCACCAGCGCGTCGGACGGCCGGGACACCTTCACGGAGTGCTCGTCACCCGGATTGACCGTGCGGGCCAGTACGCCCCGGACGGCTTCCACCGACGCGTCGGAAGACCGCTCGAAGATCGTGGTCGGATGCCCGTCGAAGCCGAAGAACCGCTCAGCGACGGGGAAACCGACCAACGCGACACGGTCGAGGGTCGGCACGAGCTCGACCGGTGCCAGTATCCCGATGACCACGAACCACTCGTCGTTCATCAGGATCTTGGCGCCTGGCCCGGTCACCCCCAGCCGTCCGGCCGCGATCGCCCCGAGCACGACCGTGGGCACGCGTTCGCTCGCCGGATCCAGCCAGCGTCCCTGCTCGACCCGCGCACCCAGCGCCTCGAGCAGGTCGGTGCGGGTGGCCTGCGTGGTGACACCCGGAGCGAGTTCCTCGGGCACCGCGTCGCTCCGCCGCACCCGTGCGTCGACTTCGGCGGTCGCGGTGACCTTCTCGACCGGGCCGATCCGTTCGACCATCGCGACCGCGGCCTTGGGGAGCTTCACCGGTTTGCCGTCGGCGTCCTTACCGGCCTCGACGGTCAGCAGGTTCGTGCCGAGCCGGTCCAGCTGCGCCAACAGGTCGGCCCGGCTGGACGTGGACAGCCCGACCACCGCGACCATCGTCGCGATCCCGATGGCGATCCCGAGCGCGGACAGCGCCACCCGGGTCCGGCGGGTCCGCAGTCCGGTCACACCCAGGCGGAGGATGTCGAAAGGTGAGAGCCGGGCGGGCTTCAGCGTCGCGGTCACGACGTCGTCACCGCCGCCCGGGTGTCGTACACGATCTCGCCGTCCCGAAGCCCGACGCGACGGGGGAGACGCCCGGCGATCTCGGTGTCGTGGGTAATGACGCAGATCGTCGTCCCACTCGCGTTCAAGGCGTGGATCAGGTTCATCACCACCTCACCGGACGCGGTGTCCAGTGCCCCCGTCGGCTCGTCGGCCAGGAGCAGACCGGGCTCGCCGGCCAGTGCCCGCGCGATGGCGACGCGCTGCTTCTCCCCACCGGACAACTCCTCGGGGGTGTGGTCCAGCCGGTGGCCGAGCCCGACCCTCCCCAGCGCTTCCCGGGCCCGGTCGCGGCGCTGTTTCGCCGGCACGCCCGCGTACAGCAGGCCGTCGGCGACGTTGGCCACGGCATCCCGGCCAGGTGCCAAGTGGAACTGCTGGAACACGAACCCGATGTGCCGGGCACGCAACGCCGACAGCCGCGCGTCCGACAGCCCGCCCACGTCATGGCCCGCCACCCGCACCGTGCCCGAGGTGGCGCGGTCGAGCGTGCCGATGAGGTTGAGCAGCGTGGACTTTCCCGACCCCGACGGCCCGACGATGGCCACCAGTTCACCCTGGTCGATCCGGACGTCGACCCCGCGCAGCGCGGACACGCCACCGGGATAGGACTTGGTGGCCGCGGCCAGTTCGATCACCGCCGTCATGGTTTGGCAGCACCCACCTTCATGCCCTCGGCCAGCCCGTCACCGGTGATCTCGATCCGCCCGTCGGCGCTCATCCCGGTCTCGACCCGCACGGTCGTGGTCGTGGTGTCTCGGACTATCTGCAGGCCGTAGCCACCTTCGCGCAGCGCGACGATGGCTTCGACCGGGACGGTCAGCACCCCCTTCCTGCTCTCTTGGATGAACTTGACGCTGGACGTGCCGGTGCCGTCTCCCGATCCGGCGGTCCCGTCGTCCAAGGCGATCTCCACTTCGACGCCGGTCGTGCCGGGTGTGGCCTGGGCGCCGTTCCCGGCCTCCGCCTTGACCGCCCCGGTCACCTGACCGCCCGCCGTGGCGCCGTCGGGCAGTGAGACCTCGACCCTGGTGCCCGGCTTGGCCAGCGCCTGATCGTCCCGGTCGAGCTGGGCTCGCACGACCGGCTTGGGGGAGGCGATCGTCAGCACGGGTTTGTCCGCGCCGATCTGGTCGGCCAAGGCCGCGTCGGCGGCCACCACCCGCACGGCCCCGGGTTGGAACACCAGGTCGCCCTTGCCGAGGTCGCCGGTCGGCTCCAGCACGCCGAGCGCCTTCTGCCAGGATTTCACCGCGGCCTGGGTGGCTTCGTCGTACTTGTTGTCGGCAGGCAGCCCTCTACCCCGCCCGAGGTCGCGGAGATTGCGTTTCAGCTGCTGGACGTCCGGTCCCAGCGTGCCGACCGTCATCTCCCGGAACATCGGCGTCGCCCCGTAGAGCAGGACGACCGGCCGGGCGTCCCGTTTGTAGAGCACCTGACCACGCTCGACGGTCTTCCCCGGCTCGGCGGCCTGCGTCACCGTTCCTTCGACCGGTGACTTCACGGCGCGGCGGTTCGCGTAGTCGAAGTGGCCGTCGACCGTCTTGCTCCGAATCAGATCAGCGCGGGTGATCTCCGCGATCGCAGGCGGCATGGCCGCGGTGTCGGCGGTGCCACCGGAGTCGCCGCGGCCGACCACGAGGAAGACTCCCACGCCGACCACCGCCACCACGCCGACCGCGCCCAGCACCAGGCCCGTCCGCCGGTTCACTGCATGCCTTGCGCTTGTTCGATGAGCTTGTCCCGGCACGTGGTCTCCGCCTGCTTGTACGCCGGTGACCCCGGATCGATCTGCGGTGAACCTGGAGTCGGGTCGCCACCCGGCTGCGCCATCCCGTTCTGCATGGTCGGGTTGGTGAACTTGCCGACGCCGTTGGCCCGCATGCACTGGGCGTGGGCCAGCAGCGACTCGTACACCTTCTGCTGGTCCTTCTCCGGCTCCAGCGCCATCGCCTTCTGCATCGGCTCCTTGCACGCCTCCAGCGCGGCACTGAGTTTCGTCTGCCTGTCCTTTCGTTCCTCCTCTTCCTGGATCTGTTCGACCTTGGTCAGGTCGGGGTAGCCGGAGAGCTTGGGATCCGGCCAGTCCTTCAAGCCCTCCTTGCGCATGCACTGCGTGTAGGCGAGTTGCGCGTCGTAGAAGGCGCTTTTGCCCTGGGAGCCCGGTGTGGTGGCGGACACGGACGAGGTGCCCGCCGAGGCGATGCCGGCTTCCTTCGGCTCACCACCACAAGCCGCCGAAAGCAGCAACGGGAGCGCGATCAACGCGGTAGGCCACCGGGAAAGGAATACGCGGGAACGGGTTTCGCTGCTCATGCGGACGAGCATGCGAGCAGGACATGGTCGTCCGTCTATGAAGACATGATGGGAACGTAACAACGCCGAGCCGAGCGGCAGCGAGACGTCAGAATCCCGGTGGCCCCTGCGGCGGGTACGACATCGGCCGGACCGAAGGTTTCGCCTTCGTCAGCGCGACGATGCCGATAACGCCGGCGACGACGAGCGCGACGAACACGAACAGTGCGGCCACCAGGTACACCAGGCGAAAACTGAAAGCGTCCGACAGCAGCGCGCCGAGGACCGGCGCGATCAGCAAGGCAAGGACACCGAGGCCCGCCGCCGTGCCCGCTGCGGCGCCGCGACCGGTGCGGAGCAGTCGGATCAGCGCGACGGTCACGCCGATGGCCGCGCCCGCGCCGAGTCCGTTGAGCACCCGTCCGACCAGAAGCAGGCCGCTGCTGGGGACGAAGGCGACCAGCAACACACCGAGGAGCATCGAACTGAGCGCGGCCACGGACACCGACGTCGGGAAACGCCCACCGAGCAGCAAACCCGCCGGGAAGGCGATCGCGGCCGCGACCAAGTACGCGACGAGACCGCTCAACAGCAGGGACTGGCTGGACATGCCCAACTCGACCTGCAGGGCCGAGTGGCCGTCGAAGCGGTAGATCACGGTGAGCAGGAACAGGCCGATGAGCGCGGCGAATCCGGGACCGATGATCAGCCACCAGGGAGGCCCGGCGGGCGAGCGCGGATCATGCTGCGTCGACGCGTCCATGCGCACAACCTATAGCGCCCGGTGAGACGGATCGACCACTTCGCGGGAAGACGTGACGAGCTTTCGGCGTTCTTGCGTCAAAGTTCCTCCATGACTCCCCGGTCGAACCAGTCGTCGTCCTCGTCGCGCCGTTCGGCAGGCCGGGAGTCCCTCGGCGGCTCGGACGCGGCACGCAGTTCCGCCTCGGCGGCTTCGATGTCCAGACTTGCCAGCTCGTCGACCTCGCGACTTACCGCGTCCTGGGCATACGCGTGCAATTCCCGGAGCTCGGCCGGTGGGATCTTGTCGAGCAGCCGCCGGAAGGCCGCACCCTGCTCGGCGAGTTCGTCGGCGACGGGCCGGTGCGACAGCAGTTCGCGTGGTTGCCGGGTGCCTGCCAGGACGTCCTTGGCGAAATCGGCACCGGCCCCCGTTCCGGACGCGGCCAGCAGTCGCAGCATGTTGTGCCGGGCGGTCGGCCAGCCGGGGCTGTCCGCGGGATCGATGAGGGTCATACCCGGACCTCCTGTCCGCAATCCGCGTGTGGATGGTCGTAGGTGAAGGGCCAGCTGGGAAGTTCGACGTTGCGCGCGGTGGCGCCGGTCGCCTCGCCGATGGCCCGGGCGAGTTCCAATTGGTGTGCCAGCGCCAGGATGGCGCTGATGGTGGCGCGAAGGGCGCCGGTCTTGTCTATGGCGGCCATGACGAGGGCGACAAGCTGCTTGGCGTCGCCTTTGACGAAGACCGCCCACAGGTTTTTGCCCTCGGCGATGGCGTCGATGATTTCGAGAATGAACTCGACGGTTTTCTTGCCGGACTTCGCGGCCGCCGCCGACCCCCTGGTGTAGATCAGCAGCAGGATGTCGATCAGGGCGCCCAGGCCGTGCTTGAGGTCCTGCATCAGGTGGTAGGCCGCTTTGGCCAGGCCCTCGATGGCATCGCCTGCCGCACCGCAGTATCCGGACAGGTCCAGGCACGCCGTGCGGTACTTGTCGAGCCAATCCATGGCGGCGTCGGCCGCCCGGCCGGTCCATTGGTCCTGGATGCCGTAATGGCCCTGATGGATGTTGGCGGCGATGTCGGCGAACCCGGATTCGGCGTCGCGAAACAGGACCGCCCGCTCCTGCAACGCTTTCCAATCGCCGATCACGGCGCGGGAGGCCAGATGGAAGATGTCCACGCCGGTGATGTCTTCGACGAACTCGGCCACGTCGCCCAAGGCGCCGCCGAGATCGATGACCTCTTCGGCCGCTTTCTCAGCTCTGACCGGCCACCAGGCCGGATCGGTGATCTTCGCCGGGTCCGGACCCGGATAGTCCACGGGCGCCACCTCCCGGAACGTTCCCGCGGTGGCCGGATCGCGGACCTCGTCCCGGCCGACGCGTTCGACCCCCAGCTCCCGGAGCTGCCGGTCCAGTTCTCCCGCCTTGGCCCGGTCGGTGTCGCGGTACCAGACGGCCGCGCAATGAAGTGCGTCACCGCCGGAGATGCCCCAGTTGAACGCGATACCGAGGTGATTTCTCGTGGTGTCCCGCCAGTCGTCCAACTTCGGCCAGATCAGCGCGAGCAGCCCCTCACCGTCGTCGCCGCGCACGATGGTGTTGCGGAATGCCTGCTGGAAGTCACCTGCCCCATCTCCCTGCTTACGGACAAGGCCGGCGAGCCCGTCCACCGCTTCCGGCCGTACGAAGAATCCCGCTCCGGCTGGCACCATCGATCCACCCCTTTTGCTGCCCCGGACGTTCGCCGGCCGGGTCGATGTGGCACTTGGGGGTAGGATGTCACATAAGCCGGATCGGTTCCATGGATCGCAGCCTGCCGCGAGACCGGTCATTTCCCGAGGTAACGAAGCTGTCTCGAACAGGGTTTGATCGGGCACTGTGAGACCGTTCGGACTAGAGGGAACGGCCCGGACCGACGACAGCTCGCCCGAATAGTTCCGATCCGGCCATGTCAATGCGCTCGACATGGCCGGATCGTCGGCAAGCAATCTCTTGCTGCACAAGCGACGTACACGCTGACCTCACCAGGGTTTCCCCTGGTAGTGCCCCCGGCAGGACTTGAACCTGCGACCTAGAGATTAGAGCGTGATCATTTCCAGTGTCCACTATGGATGATCATTATTGGTCGTTGTCTGCGCACTTTGCAACTGCATACGATGATCAGGGGCTGATCTTGGTTGTTGCTGGGTAATGAATGAGGTGGGTAACCGGGGGATTTGATCTTGTAAATCTTCACCTACAAGTGGGTGGCCTCTTCGGCATCTCGTCGACCTGGCGCAAGCCCAATCGCGCCGTGTCAAGGGGGCACTTCGGGCCTGTCCGGCGCGTACCTGCGGTCTGCCCCCTTGACGCGGTGTGATGCCCTCTGGGAGGTCGTCGGGATGCCGAATGGCCACACACGAACGCGACGTGCGCTCTCTCCCCGACATCTCGGAGACCTGCCCGTCCGGCGAGGACATCTCTTCTTCTTCAACGGTCCGAGGACCCCACGGCCTGCCTCGCCACGGCCGACCGCGCGGGGACCGGCGTCAGCCGCACGCCCCGCGCGGGGCTCGGCCGTGGCAAAGGGCATGAGGCCGTGCGGCCCCGCAGGGGCCGCCTTGAACAAGAAAAGAAACTCTGAACACAGAGTGACAGGACCGTCTAGGACTGAAGTGCTTGAAGGATCGAACGCATGGCGGAGCTTGTGAGCATGTCGTCTGCTTCTGCTTGAGTGATTGCTGTTGCTCGGATCACACTTAGTTCTGAGATTCGCTGCTGGTACAGGGCGATTAACTTAGTGGCCCGCTCTGCTCGCTGGATGGGACGTGGGTCATTGCGTGCAAGTTCGAACTCTGCTTCGTCGTCCTCGGGCTCTGGGGTTTCGGTGGACACGAAGATGCCTTTTCCTTGAATGCTGTAGATTGCACCTTCATGCCGAAGTAGCTTCACAGCACTCTTTATGGTGATGGCACTGACGCTGTACTGCTGGCATAGTGACCTTGTGCTTGGCAGCTTCTGGCCAGGCCGGAAATCGCCGCTTCTGATTTTTTCCCTGATGTCATATGCGATAGTCGCGTAAGCGGGAGGCGTGCTACTAGCGTTCAACTGATCACAACCCAACTGTTTAGTCGGCAGGGAACTCGTATGAGAGCTCATAGCGATCGCCGGATAGGCGCATGTCATTGACTTCGACGGCAGCGCCCGTGGTGTCGTAGGCGGTCCGCCTGACGCATAGGATCGGACTACCGGGCGTCAACTGAAGCATGGAGGCCTCTTCGGGTGTGGGCATGCGTGTTGCCACGGTTTCAACGAAGTGAGAAAGCTTGAAGCCAGCCTCTTCAAGGCGTGCATAGCTTCCGCCAGGCCCTGTGTCGACCTCTTCGATAGAGGTATCGCGCGTCACGCTCCTGGGTAGACGTGACGTTGCGAGTTGAATTGGGAGACCGTTCGCGCGCATAATGCGCTCTCGAACCGTGAGTTCCGCACCTTCAGGCACGCCAAGTTCGGCTGCAAATTCTGCGGACGCAGATTCGAAATGAATCTTCACGCTCACGCTTGGGGTGAAGTTATTGGCACTCGCATCGCCGAGGAAGGCTCCCTTGTTTTCGGCGCGAGCCGCCCGGGTAAGCCTGCTACGGCTGAGCCGCTCAACTGTGCTTGGCGGTTTGACGAAAACGCCCTTGCCATGCTCTGCGGTCACCAGGCCCTCCGAACGGAGAAGACTAACGGCGTCGCGGATGGTGGGGCGTGAGACGCCGTACGTGTCGACAAGCTCGCGCTCGGACGGCAGCTTGTCTCCTGCGGCGAACTCGCCTGTATCGATCTTGCTGCGAAGATCAAGCGCTACCTGACGATAGGCCGGCAGCCCGCTCGCCCGATCGATCATGAGCGACACCTCTAACTGGTCAATGTGTCTAGACGTCACTACCAGTATTCCACGCAGGCAGCCGTCACGCTATCGGCCTAACTGGCCAACTGGTATTGACAAGCTAACGTGTCATCGGTCATTGTTGACTGGTAAGGACATGTTGACCAGTCACCGGAGGCGGACATGCAGGACATCCCGTTCATCAGCGAGGGTTACAAGTTCATGGTCACCGAAGCGCCGACCATGAAGGTGAAGGAAGACAAAAACGGGGAGCTGACCCCGGTGGCGGACAAGCGCACGGGCGAGATCCCGTTTGTGGTGATGCTGTTCGCGAAGCCGCGTCCGGTGGAGGGCAAGCGCCCGGGTAAGGGTGAAGAGATCAAGGTGACCTTGGCGACGGACCCGGGGGATGGGTTCGAGGAAGGCGCCTACGTGGAGCTGATCGCGCCGGTGCTGAACACCTGGCAGACGACCAACGATGAGGGACGGATCACGGGTTCGGGTCTGTGGTTCAAAGCTGAGGGGCTGAAGCCTGCCGGGCTGGGCGCTGTTCGCGACGCTGCCTGAGTCCGGCCTCATGACCGGTGGGTGACCGGTTCGCGGAACCTCCCCAGTGTTCGCGGCACAACATCCTGGAGCGCTGCCCTGTAGGCAGGTCGCCCGTTTCGAGTCGGGCCCGTGCGCTTTCCGTTCATTGACAAATACACAGTGGGCCGATCCATGCCTAAATCCGCGCCGTTTGTGGTGGCGCGCATTGATTCCCGGGCTCATTTCTCCGGGGATCTTTGGGCTTTACCAGAATTCGGGACTTTGACACTTAAGTGTCAAAAGGGAGGCGGGCGAGAATGGTGGACACGGCAGAGTGCATCACTGCTCGGCTAGTGACGGCGTTCGACGCGACATGGGCCGCGATTCGTGAGCGCCACCCGGAGGTTCCGGAAGTGGTCCTGACCATCGGGTCGGGAACACTGGGGAGCAAGCCGGGCCAGACGCGGCTGGGACACTTCGCGGCAGGTCGCTGGCAGGTAGGGGAGAACGACCCGATCCCGGAACTTTTCGTGTCAGGGGAAGGGCTTCGCCGGACGGCTGAGGAAGTCCTCGGGACGCTGCTTCACGAGGCCGCTCACGGACTGGCGCACGTGCGGGACGTCAAGGACACGTCGCGTCAAGGCCGGTACCACAACAAGCGTTTCAAGGCGCTGGGCGAGGAACTGGGACTGATCCTGGAAGAGGACCCGGCCATCGGCTGGAGCCGCACCACGGTCCCGACGAAAACGTCCAACCAGTACCGGCGCGAAGTCGCCCTGATCAAGGCCGCGCTCGTCGCACATCGACACGACGAGGTCGCGAAGCCGACGAAAGCACGCAGCAACAACCTGGCCGTCGCGACCTGCGGATGCGAACGCAAGATCCGCGTCGCCAAGGCCACGCTCGTAGAAGCACCGATCCTCTGTGGACGCTGCGGAATCGAGTTCACGGCGGAAGACGACGACGAGTAAACCCAGCGTACGAAAGGAGAAGGACAATGGTGGGAGCTTTGACGGGCAGGTGCGGGCTGTCCTCGTACGACCCGTCCGGCCCGAAACGAGGGTCCTGAGACCAAGCACGTTTGCACCGCCAAGTTTTACGTGGTGCACGGGATCGCGACATGCGAAGTGTGTGGCGCGCAATGGAACTATCCCTGAGGAGGGAAACGACATGATCGCGAACGTACTGCCCTACGTGTTCTGGCTGGTCCTCTCGGGCTGCCTGATCGTAGCGGCTCCGATGATCGGCATTCCGGCCCTGGTGCTCTCGCTGGGCCTGGCCGCGAAGGTCGGTCGGTGATGGGCCGCCCGGTGCGCGTCGGCTCGGTGATCCGCCGTCTCGCGGCTCGCCTGGAGCAGGAACGCAGGGAAGCGCTGGAGGAACCGACCACGGATCTCGGCTGGCAGGCGGGGTTCTGCGAGGGCCTGAAGCACGCCCAGCACGTGATTCGGAACGGAGGCTGATCACGATGCCGGAAATCCTGGACATCATCACCGCGGCTACCGAGGCGTACCGCAAGTTCGAAGCCACGCACCCGGACCGGGAGATCCGGCAGGCGGTAGGAAACGCAGTCAGATTCCTTGCCGCTGACCTGAAAACGGCCGCCGAACTGACGGCCTCGACATCGAAGGGCTGAACCGGATGGACGAGATCCGAGAAATCATCGACGGGGCGACCAAGTCCTACCAGAGGCTGCGGCACAGTGACCTGCCGAACGAAGTCAAGGTCACCGCTGGACGGGCCATGCGACTCCTGATCGCGGACCTGAGCGGCCTTGCCTGGTCGCTGGAGAACTGCCCGGAACGGTGGTCCTGACATGCAAATCGGAGTACTCAATCGGCGAGCGCAGGAACGCTACGCCACGTTCACATCGGTCCTGGATCTCCTGGGCGAGATCCTGACCGACATCGACAAGCTCATCGCGAAGGTCGACGACGGCGCGGCCGGTGCCGACTCCTGGAGTATCGCCACCCAGGACGAACTGAAGCAGTACCGGACGAACGCCTTCGCCGCGCTGGATCACCTGCGGACGCTGGGCAAGAAGCACGAAGCCGAACTGATCTCGCGTGAGTGGAGGTTCTGACATGAGCCATCAGGTAGACCGCGTAGTCGACGACCTGTCGTCCGCCCTGCTCCAGCTCAAGGACGCGATGCGGGGAATGCCGCTAAACCAGAACGGTTTCCGCGCCGCACATGACAAGGCCGCCCGCGCGATGGGCACGCTCACCACCGAGCTGCTCGATGCCCGACCGGCCATGACCTGACCAACCTTCCGCACGAGACCGGCCCCGCACCTCTTGACCGAGGACGCGGGGCCGGTCTCGTTCTACCTCAAGGAGAAACACTCCTATGTGGACCAAGAAGATGAATGAAGCTCCGAAGTCCTCGCGTCGCATGGGTGGTGAGTTCCGCGCTCTGAAGTGGACCGCCCGGCACCCCGGTTTCGTTCTCGCTCCTGGCGCGCTCACCGCCTCCGGGATCGAACTCGGCTGGGCCACCACGGGCGGTATCGTCGGCGGCACTGCGGCCGGACTGTGCACCTGGTACCGGGCGCACCCGGACACCTTCGACCACTACGCCGCTCCCCGGATGCGGGCCTGGCGGCGACGTTGGTCTGTCTACTTCGGACCAAAGTTCAACAAGGCGCTCCGGGCGTGCGACCTGTACACCACGGACCGCAAGACCGGGCAGGAACGGTTCCCGAGGGTGGTCCGGGTGCGCTCGTACTCGCCCTCGGTGGACACGATCACACTGGCCCTGGCACCCGGGCAGGGGCGCCGCTCGTTCGACGACAAGCTCGAAATCCTCGCGGACACACTGAGGGTGGAGCGCATCGCGATCGAACGGCCGAAGCCGGGCTATGTCGCGCTGATCGTGGAACGCTCGGAGCCGTTCACCGAGACCATTCCGGCCCCGGAGATGCCCGAAGAGTCCGACGCGGTCGATCCTGGCGACATCTACATCGGCGAGACCGAGTACGGCTCGGAGTGGCGGCAGGGAGTGGGCAGTCAGCATATCTTCATCGCCGGTGCGACCGGAGCGGGCAAGAACTCGGTCGTCCTCGCGATCCTGCGCGGACTGGCGCCGCTGATCCGGGACGGTCTTGTGCGGCTGTGGATCTGCGACCCGAAGCAACTGGAGTTCGCCAAGCTCGCGGGCGTCGCCTACCGGTATGCCGACGACGAGGGCCGGTGCGCGGAGCTGGTAGGCGAGTACCTGGAGGATCTGCGCGCGGTCCAGCGCATGTTCGCCGCAACCGGAAAGCGGAAGATCACGATGTCGCGGGAAACCCCGCTGAACATCCTGATCCTCGATGAGATCGGCGCGCTTCTGGCCTACGGCGACGGCACCATCGGGCGGGCACTGCGAAAGAACCTCGCAATCGTCGGGTCGCAGGGCCGCGCCACCGGTCACTCGATGATCGCGGCAGTGCAGGAACCGACCAAGGACACCGTTCCGATTCGCGAGCTGTTCCCGGTCCGGATCTGCATGCGCGTCACCGCACAGTCGCATGTGGACATGGTCCTCGGCGACGGCTCCCGGCTACGCGGTGCCCTCGCCGACGAGATCCCCAACATCCCGGAGACGGCCGGTATCGGCTACGTGATCCGGCAGAAGACCCGCACACCGATCCGGGTCCGCGCGGCCTACACCGACGACAGTGACATCGACGACCTCGTCGCCTTCATCCGGTCCGGCTGGACGAGCGAATCCCACCTCACGGTGGTGGCGTAAATGGCTGCGGGCACTTATCCGTGCGTGATCAACGAAACGTACTGGTTTGTCGTGGTCGACGGAAACGACTCCCTTGGCTTGACCTTCTCGACTGTCTGCCTTCAAACAACGAGCCACGCCGCTGCACAGGCGGAACGCGAGCGACAGGATTGTTGCGGGAGTACTGCCACGATTGTTCGACACGACGTCGTGTTCGTCGGCCGCTGTTCGATCTGCGGGGAGTACAGCGGCGTGTGCGGACAGAAAGAACTGTTCGGCGACTGGCACGAGATGGTCGACTGGCTCTCGCCCGGCTGGAGTGCCACCAGTGAACAGCAGGTGTTCTGCCCGAACCATCGACCGGACAAGGAGGAATGATGCTCACGCCGACGAACTACGCAGTGATCACCGTCGGACCGTTCTTTGAGGTGAAGTCCTGGAATCGGCGGAATCGCACCTGGGATCTCACCAACGAGCGGCTGTACAGGTCGCGTGCGGACTGCCGCCCCATCATGGAGTGGCTGACGTCGCAGGACTCGGACACCTACGGCATTGTCGAATACTCGCACGCGTACCGCTGTCACTGCGTGATCTGCGGAGACCCGCCGGACTACGACGAGGTCTACCTGTTCCCGGACTGGTACGACCTCGTCGCCTACATCGCCAACTATCCCGGCTGGGTGACTACCTCCGAAGTGCTGATCTTCTGCCCCGATCACCGACTCCTGACGGAGGAATGACCATGTGGCGCATCGGTTTCTACGTGTGGCGCGTGTGGCTGGTCGCCAAGTACGGCGCACCTGCTGCAAGCCTGCTGGCGCTGATCTTCTGGGCGCAGGGTGCGTCACCGCTGTTCTGGGTCACCCTCGGCGTGTTCGGCTGCATGGGCCTCGGGATGGCCCTCGGGATGATCGAGTTCCGCAACCAGGAGTTCGGCAAACCGAGGGAGCGCATCCGATGACCAGACGCGCGAACCGCGATCAGCTCGGGTTGTTCGGCACGGTCGACCCCGCTCCGCCGCCGACGCCCGCTCGCCAGTGCCCGCCGGTCCGCGAGCGCAAGAAGACGGCGGGTGGAACGGCAAACCCGTTGGTGGCAAAGGACGTTCTCGCGGAAGTCCGCGACGGACGTTACGGGCTGCTCGACGACTCCGACAAGGTCGTCGTTATCGAGGACGGCGAACGCGCCCGCCCGGCACTCGACGAGGACATCGTGCACCACCTCGTCACCAACGGCTACATCACCCGTTGCGCGCCTGGGCACACCATGACGTGCGTCTATGGGATCAAATCTCGCCCAGTCCTGCCGCTCCAACTCACTGGGCGCGGAAAAGCCATGTTGCAACGCTGGTCCAACCTTCATCCCTTGGGAGAAAAGAAATGACTGGAAACGACGAACTCGACGACCGCGACGTGACCAAGCTGTACGAGGAATACGACGAGCTGCTTCGCGAAGTCGCCCACTCGGGACAGATGGATAACCCGTCGTTCCGTCACCCGCGCCTCGCGGAAATCGCGCAGAAACTCGGCGACACCCTGATTGAACAAGGCGAGTTCTATCACCGACGGGCCACCCGTTGGCGCGATGGCGCCTGAATAAGGCCGGAAGGAGGCTGTGATGTCCACCAAGGACACTACGCGAGCGGCCGGTCCCGACCTGGTGGGCATCATCCTCACCACCGTCACGATGGCTCTGGGCGCGATCGGGGGCGCTGCAGGGTTCATGCACACCCATGACTGGGCAACACACCACGGCCAAACCGGCTGGCTCGCCTGGGCCGATGCCATCGTCATCGAAGGCATCGTCGTGGTCGCTGGTGCCGAAGTTCGACGAGACCATCAACGCGGCAACACCACGTTCTTCACCTTCCCGATGGCGGTGCTTTTCGCCGGATTCGGGGTGCAGATGATGGCGCAAGTCGCGCTCGCCGAACCCACCCCGGCCGGATGGCTCGTCGCCGCGCTACCCGCGCTCGGGTTCCTCGTCGTAGTCAAACTGCTGATGCGACGGGCACCGGTGACCAGGGAAGCCCCGGCGGAAGTGCCGGCCGAACCGGCCTCCAGCCTGGCACCGGTTGAACCACCTGCGGCGATTGCACCTTCACCGCGGCTTCGCCTCCCGGCTGAGATCTCCAGCCGCGTCGACGCCGCCGTGACCGCCGCCCGGAGCGAAGGACGGGAGGTCACCACCGAGGACATCCGCCGCGTCGCGCGCATCCCCGAGCAGATGGCCGCGCAAGTCATCGCGCAACTCACCACGCACAACGGGCACAAGCTCGACGCCTGACACACCACGCACGACCCCGACGGGGCACGGCCACCAAGCACCACGGCCGTGCCCCGTTTCTCGTCTCCACCAATCGAAGGGCTCCGACATGCTGACGTTGGAACACCGCCTCACCGCCCGTGTCCGGGCCGCCGACTACCAGGAATGGCGCGCCAAGGTCCACGCCGTCAACGGCTGCGCCCGGCCCATCCGACTCGCCGGAGCACACCAGCTCCAGGACGCCAACACCGGGCAGGTGCTGCACCACCACGGCGGCGACATCTTCGCCCCCTGCGGCAACCGGCGCTCCGCAGTCTGCCCCTCCTGCTCCGACCGCTACGCCGCCGACGCCTTCCACCTCATGCGCGCCGGACTCGTCGGTGGGCACAAGGGCGTCCCCACGACGGTCACGGACCGGCCGCGCTCGTTCGTCACCCTCACCGCCCCGAGCTTCGGCCCCGTCCACCACGCCCGCACCACCGCACGCGGCAAGCGCATCCCCTGCGGCTGCGGCGAGATCCACCACGAAGCCGACACCCGCATCGGAACCCCGCTCGACCCCGACACCTACGACTACGTCGCCTCGGTCCTCTGGCAGGCACACGCGGGCGTCCTGTGGCAGCGCTTCACCACCCGCGTCCGCCGCGAGATCGCCAAACGCGCCGGGCTCACCGCCCGCGAGTTCCGCGACCACGCCCGCCTGTCCTACGGCAAGGTCGCCGAATACCAGCGACGCGGCCTTGTCCACTTCCACGCCGTCGTCCGCCTCGACGGCCCGGGCGGCGCCCTCGACGACTCCCCGGCTTGGGCCACCCCCGACCTGCTCGACGACGCCATCACGGCCGCCGCGCGTCACGTGAAAGTCACTACCCACCGCCCCGAGGGCGAAGTCCTCGTCCTGGCCTGGGGCGTGCAGGTCGACGTCCGGCGCATCGAACGCGCAGCCTCGGCGGAGATCGAAGACGAGAACGGCCAGATCAGCGAAGGCCGACTCGCGGCCTATATCGCCAAGTACGCCACCAAGGGCACCGGCAAGACGGAGGCCGCCGACCGTCCTATCCGGTCGCAACAGGACATCGACTATCTCAAGGTGTCGCCACACCACCGCCGCATCATCCAAACCGCGTGGGACCTCGGCGACCTACCGTCCTATGAGGACCTGAAACTCCGGCGCTGGGCGCACATGCTCGCGTTCCGTGGGCACTTCCTCACGAAGTCGCTGGCCTACTCCACAACCTTCAAGACCATCCGCGAGGACCGGCGCGCGTTCCGGCTCGCCGAAACCCTCGAACGCCTCGGCCTCGACGACCGCGCGGACACCGTTCTCGTCGTCAACGACTGGACCTTCGACGGCGCCGGATACATCGACGACGCAGAACGCGAACTCGCCGCAGGCATCGCCGAACGCATCCGAGACGACCGCAAACGCAAGTACGACAAGGAGAACTACGATGGACCCACTTCTCACTATCGATGAGGTCGCGCACGCTCTCAGGGTTCCGAAGAACACGATTTATCAGTGGCGCAAGACCGGCAAGGGACCTGCCGGTATCCGTGTCGGCAAGTACGTCCGGTACCGGCCTGAGGCAGTCTCTGCCTGGCTCGATGAGCAAGCGGGCATCTGATGGCACGGCCGCCGATGCCCCTGGGCACGTGGGGCAAGATCTGGACAAACAGGGTGCCGCACGGCGGCTGGGTCGCGAAGACGAACTACAAGGACTACGACGGCGTCCTTCGCCGAGTGGAACGCAACGGAGCCACTAAGACCAAGGCGGAGAACAACCTGACTGAAGCCTTACGCGACCGCTCCCGCGCGTTCCTCGACGGCGAGATCACCCCGGACACCAAGGTCTCCGCAGTCGCCGATATCTACTTCGCCGAGCTGGAGCGTTCGGACAAGGCCACCCGGACCAAACAGGACTACAAGGGCACGTGGAAACGGTACCTGCAAAAGCCTCTCGGCAATCTCCAGGTCCGGGACATGCGTCGAGTGTCCATTGTGAACAAGGTCTTGACGTCCACTCGGGACCGTAACGGGAGTGGCGCCGCGAAGCTGGCTCGCGCTGTTCTGACGGCGATGTGCGCGCTCATGGTCCGTCACGACGCGCTCGACGACAACCCCGTCCGCGAGATTGAGTCTCTGAGCGCGAAGCGGGACAAGAGCGGCAAGAAGGCGCGGCTCATCACTCCGGCTACCGCCTCGGGCGCCCTCCAGCTCTTCCACGACTCGGAGGATGCCGCGCGATGGGATCTCGTCGACATCCAAGACGTCCTGTCCGGTCTCGGCTGCCGGATTGGTGAATTGCTGGCATTGGACTGGAACACTTCGGTGGACTTTGACCAGGAGACCATCTGGATTCACGGCACCGTGATCCGGGTCACAGGCGTCGGGCTGATCGTTCAGGACTACACCAAGAGCCCTGCCGGTATGCGCCGCATCCGGCCGCCTGCCTGGGTGATGGACATCCTCAAGCGGCGGTCTGAGTCATCGACGTCAGAGTGGTGCTTCCCGTCCTCCATCGGCACGCTGAGGGACCCGGACAACACCCGGAAGTACATCCGCCGCGTCGTCGCTGGAACCGCCTTCGAGGGGCTACACCCGCACGACTGGCGGCACTACGTCATCGACGTGCTCGACTCCGCAGGGCTGTCCGCACGTCAGATAGCCGACTACGTCGGTCATGACGACCCCAGCACCACGCAAGACGTGTACATGAGTCGCGGCGTCGTGGGCGAGGCTGCCAGCGCCGCCCTTGCTACCCGTCCGGCACTGGCAGCCTGAATCAGGTGGGTTTGTGGTGGGTCGTGCCGATGAGGAAACCCCTGGCCACTTGCGTGACCAGGGGTTTCCCTGTTGCGACGTGCCCCCGGCAGGACTTGAACCTGCGACCTAGAGAGTCGCAGCAAACCGTAGGGTACAGACCGGTACAGTCGTCTGACCAGCGGGAACAGTCCGAAACCGTCGGCTATGGACCGGTGGGGACAGATAGTTTCTGGACCATTTATGGACCACGGTTCCGATTCGGGCAGTGGTCTCGGACGATTCGCGAGGTGTGACGTCAGACTGAGGTGGGACAGATCTGAGGAGTTGAAATGGCCGAGACATTTCACGAGTACGCCTCCAACCCGGAGGCGCTGGCGTTGATCGCAGCGGTGGAGAATGCACCCGACCCGAGGGTTGGGTTGGTGGCTGTGCTGCGACTGCTGCGGGACCAGACGACGGGCCGTTTCTCCGACGACCACGCGTGGCACTGGCTCGACGGTCTCTTGGAGGACGTCCAGTGACTGACCCCCGATGGAAGACGCTGTTCGAGGTCGGAGCGCTGCTCGGCAACCCGGACCCGGCAAGGTTCGCTGACTCGCTCCTCGCGCCGCCGTGCGAGCATTACGGCGCGTGGGTGTTCGATGAGGACGAGCAGTGCCCGGAGCCTTGCGGGCAGCGGCACGAGTGGTGCACCTGCGGCCGACCCATGAAGCCGCCGTGCCCGCTCCTTGACTTACCCGCCGAGCAGTGACTCCAGCTTCGCCGCGTTCTCCGGCGACGTCCGTCGCTTCCGCCGATAGTTCCGCTGCACGATCTCCGGAGTGTTCCCCAACTGATCCGCCGCGTCCTCGTTCGTCCCACCCAGATCCACGATGTGCGTACCCACCGTGTGCCGCAGCATCCGCGCCGCCACCCACTCATACCCGATCGCATCGCACGCCTGCCGGAACCGCTTCTGGAAGTTGCTCGGATCCGTCCACTCGCCGTTCCACGTCGGGAACAACGGACCATCCCCCGCGGCGAGCTTCCGGCGAGCGAACATCGACGCCGCCCACGACGGATACATCGGCTCGATCACCTCACCGCCGCCCTTCCGCCGGAACTTCCGCACCAACCCCTCACCCTCGATCCGCACCAGATGGTGATCCAGAAGAACCGTGCGCCCCACCGGATCCACACCCCCACCCACGGCCGCCAAAATCTCGCCCGGTCGGCAACCGGTCGCGAGCATCCCCTCCACCGTGTCCGGCAGATCCCGCCACGCCTGCACCCGCACCCCGCCACGCTTGCTCGAGTCGGCCTTCGCCGTGCACCACGCCCTGAGCTTCGTCAGGAAATCCATGCGCTCGTCCGGCTCCAGAGCCCGCACATCCTCCTTGTCACCGGACTGCTCGATCGCCTCGGCCGACTTCGCCGGGTTCGTCGCCATCGCCCCATGCCGCACCGCCAACCCGCACACCCCCGTCAGGACGGTCTTCGCCCGCTTCGCTGCGGCGTACCCGGCGCCCCGCTTCGAGCGCTTACTCTTCGCCGCGTCGTCCCGGATCGCCTTCAACGTCTCGTCACACAGCCCGGCGTTCTCCGCCTCGCCGCACGTCAGTTCCCCCATGTGCGTACGGAGCTGCCCGGCACTGTCCTCGTAGTCGTACAACGACTTGTGGGCGCGTTCGCCGCGCTCCACCTTGGCCTTGAACTCGGCCAGCCACAGATCGATCGCAAGCCCGAACCGGGACTCCACAGTCAGGGTCTTGCTGGCTGTCTCGTTGGCGAGCTTCGACATCGCCTTCTTCAACGCCCGCTCAGCGCTGGTCCTGCTTGATCCGCGCCGCTTCACCGGCTTCAGCCGGCCGTTCCGCAGACGAAACCGCGCGCGGGCCTCGAACACCCCGGGCCGGACTTCTCGGATGTTGACGTTCCCGAAGGTTCCGATGTCGGTGCGGGGTCTGGCCATGGTCATTCCTCCAGGTTGGGCGGAGGTGACCAGGGGCTGGGGTCACTCCCGATGGGTTATCGCTGGTCTCCGTCGGCGGCGGAGACCAGGTCGGTCAGGTCCTGCTGGGCCTGGCAACGGCGCCACCACTGGCGTCGAAGTTCGGCTTGCATCCACACGGCAACGAAGGCTGTGAGGTGAAGGTTGAGCAGTGCGGCGGGCAGGTCACGCAGATACACGGAGACCGCGTGAGGTACCGCGCAGAGGGCCAGCAAACATGCGAGCCCGAAGAGATAGCTGTGGATCTTGTCTGGTCTGATCGGTTGAATCACGATGCGACTCCCTTACCTCAGCCCCTATACGGTTAGGCCGTATGCACCGACGTTTCGCGTCACGTGCAAATATCGTTACCGCCAAATAGGTGAGTCGCCACGCCAGTTGCAACGCCAGTCACAGATCTGTCACATCGCTTGCTTAGGGTGCCGTAACTACGAATGCTGCTGAATCCCGGCCTGGATGTCCCGAATCCGCCGTAGCAGCTTCCCTGCTTCCTCTGCGCCCTGCAGCTCCAACACGTCGGCGATCCGGACCGCGATCTCTTCGTCGGTCATCTCGATGATGCGTTGCCGGGCGGCGGAGGAGACGGTGGTATCTGCCGGTGCGGGCGCAGTGGGTGACGGCAGTTGTCCGTCCATGATTTTCCGGGCGTCGCCGGGTTGCCACTGGGGATAGGCCTGGGGCGCGATGCGGTCGATGAGGTTCAGTGTGACTGCCCGGGGGGTGGCGCGGGCGCCTTCGATGCGCTGCACGGTCTTGATGCCCATGCCAGCCTGCTTGGCGAACTCGTCTTGGGTGAGTCCCAGGCGTTCGCGGATGGCTACGACAGCAGACCCAAGCCTCTTTAGGTCTCTTTCAGTCACGCGCACAGGATGGCGTAAAGGGTGCCCGCTGTCTATGCGGCAGCGAGGTCTTGGCCTGCGAACCCTTACGTAGTGACGTGACACGACAACCCCCCGTGAACCTCTTTAGGACTCTTTAGGACGTCCTCTATGAGACCGTGACCCAACAAGTCTTGTCAAGAGTCCTAAAGAGTCCTAAAGTGACTCGCATGACCAAAGTTCCAGGGCCCAAGCCTCGGGGATCCGAGATTCAGGCCACACGAGTGAGAAAAGGGCTGAAGCGCCGGGCTCTCGCAGACGAGGCTGGGCTTGCGTGGGTCACCGTCTACAACCTGGAAAGCGGACACCAGTCCCGCACAACCTGGGAGACCCTCACGCGGATCGCTCAGGTGCTCCAAGTCCCGGTCTCGACGCTGGTCGAGGACGAGGACACAAACCCCAACCAGCCCAAGCGGGAGCCGTACCCCACACGTCGGCCGGAGCCTCCGGGCCCCACTCCGCCGCCGCGGCCGACGAGGTCGCCGACGCGGATCGCTGAGGACGCGGCATGACCCCCGTACTCGCCGCGATCGAGAAGCTCGCCGAACGCATCTCCCGACTGGAGAAGGCCGTGAAGGCCCCTCCCCGCAAGGCGTGGAAGCCACGCGAGGTGGCTGAGATGACGGGGCTCAGTTACGACACGGTCCTCGAACTGATCCACGCCGGCACGTTGCGGGCGGTGCCGGTGGGTCAGGTGTACACGGTCCCGGATTCCGAGGTCGACCGCTGGCTCGCTGGTCGAGGGTCACGGGCCGCCTGATCGTCGGTGGGCCGGGCTCCTCCCCCTCGGTCTCGGTCCACCGGCTCCCAAACATGAAGGCGCCCGTCTCGCGCCGGGCGAGGCACGAGACGGGCTGATCACGAGAGACAACCTTGAAGGGATCAACTCTCATGAACGAGACAGATGGTATCCGACAGGAGTCGTTGGCGGCGCGTGTGCGTCGTGGTGTGGCTCTGTTGGACGAGAAGGTACCGGGATGGCACACGCGGATCGACGTCGACCAGTTGTGGATCGAGGACTGCGCGACGTGTGTCGTCGCTCAGATCACGGATGAGTCCTTCTGGGAAAGCAACCTGCTGGGATTCCACGGGTTGTTCACGATGGAGCAGTTCGCCGAGCATGGTTTCAGCGGCGTGGATCCGGAGGAGTACGCCGAGTGGGCCGGGCTGACCCGCCTGTGGCGGTTCGTGGTTCGGCAGCGCCAGGCGACTGTCTTCTACGTGCACCGTGAAGAGTCCGGTGTGGACCTGGCGTACATGGTCACTGCGGCCGGGGATGCGTGGTGCTGGTCGGAACGGCATGGCTGGCTCAAGTCGGTGTTCAAGAACTTGAACACGTGTGACGCGGGTTCGCGGGCGCATTTCGCGGATCACCTGGACCAGGTGTCGGTGGAGCAGCTCCCGGCAGGTGCCCGATGAGCACGGCGAAACGAAAGACAGCTGCCGAGCTGCGGAACGGACTGAAGCACGCGACCGAGCGAATGCAGGTTCTTCGCCAGGGTTCGATCGAGTCGCGGGATGTGCACCCAAAGCACTCCCAGTTCTGGACCGAGCATCACGCACAGGTGCGGGCGTACAACCTGGCGCTGCACGTGTTGTGGTGCAACACCGGTGGCGAGTTCGGGGAAGACTTCCAGGACGGTGCCGAATGACCGCGGCGATGGACTGGTTGTCGGGTGAGTGTCCTCCGCTGTCCCGCAGGGAGACTCCGATCTACGACGAGCTCGTCGAGGCGCGGGCGTTGGATACGTCTCCGGTGTGGCCTGGGGATGACACGGTGGTGGATCCGCCGACGGTGGAGTTCGCGGCGGTGAAGCGGTCGGTGTGGCGTCGGTTGGTTCTTCGGCTGGCGTTGGTGCGGTGGTCGGGGACGCGGGTGACGTTCGGTGCGGCGTCGGCGGCGGTGTTCGTGGCTTCGGGTGCCCTGTGGACGGTGATCCGATGAGCGAGCTGCGAACGGGGATGCGCGTTACTGCCCACCGTCTCGACCGCATGGGCTCTGTCGTCATCGGTGAGCTGATGCCCTACGAAGACAACCAAGGCGAGCGGGTCCGCGAAGAGGGCACCGGCGAGATCTGGTGCGTTGTCGCGGAATCGGTTCGCTCGGCTGAGTTCGGTGGTGCGTCATGACGGTGCGCCAGCAGATCCAGATGCCCCCTGAGGAACGCGCCGAACACTCAGTGTTCGTCACGTCCCCTGAGGCTCGCGCCGAACACAACGCCATCGCACACCCCGAACCCGAGGTGTGCCACCACAACTGTGACGGCGAACCCGCAGACCACCCGGTGACGTGGCGCATCCACCCCGTGCCCGACCCCGGACCTGTTGTGGCGGACGGGGTCATCACCGAAGAGATCTCGTGCTGCACCTGCTGCGCCTGGTCCTGCGGCACCGAAGGGTTCGTTGCCCGGTTGCAGCGCGAGTCCTACGACGGCCGCGACGTCCCTATCGAGCACCTGGTCAACGGCCGGTGGAAGAAATTTGAGGCGAGGTTCTGATGGGCATCATCCGCAAGATTGTGGAGAAGGTCGACAAGGTCGCGGACAAGAAGATCGCGGACGTGGTCGACAAGGCCGTCCCGCCGAAGAAGCAGGACCCGAAGGGCGGCAAGCGATGAGCGAGATCTCCCGCAAGCTGATGAAACTCGCACTGTTCTTCGACGAGCACCCAGAGTTCGACGAGTTCCCCGAGCTGTTCGCCGAGATGGACGCCTACTTCTGCGAGCACCTCGTCGCGTCGCAGGCTGGTCGGCTGGATGTGTTCGCGGAACGGTTCGGTGTGAAAGTCGAGCACGGGAACACGACCTCGGACGGCAGGCGCTACAGCAAGGCTGAGATGAGGATGGACGGGCGTCGGTTCGTTCTTCAGTGCCACACCAAGGACTACGAGGTGGCGACGGGTAAGACGGTGGACTCGGCGGTGACGTCGTGACCGACCACGATCCCATCCTCCACGTCGCTGCCCTGCGGGTGCTGGCCG
This sequence comes from Amycolatopsis sp. NPDC034160, assembly GCF_055575355.1. Classification (NCBI taxonomy): domain Bacteria; kingdom Bacillati; phylum Actinomycetota; class Actinomycetes; order Pseudonocardiales; family Pseudonocardiaceae; genus Amycolatopsis; species Amycolatopsis sp. NPDC034160. The sequence continues at coordinate 91,955 of NZ_JBVISU010000016.1, forward strand.
ACTACACCCGCGAACTCTACAACGCCGCCAAAGATGAGCAGGTCGTCCAGATGAAACGCGGCGACCGGTTGACCGCCCGCAGCCCGCTGGGTGCGAAGCGGAAGATCGCCGCCCTTTCCCTGACGGACCCGAAACCGGTCGCGCGGATCACCAACCGTGAGGCGTTCACCGCGTGGGTGAAGGCCAACTACCCGGACGTTGTGGACACGACGGAGAGGATCGTCGGCTCTGACGCCGAGGTGATCACGGTCCTGTCCAAGCATGCCCCGCACCTGGTCAAGTCAGAGTCCAAGGTGAACCCGGCCTTCGAGGTCGCGGTGAGGTCCGAGTCCGCATCCCTCGGGGCACCGATCGCGCCGAACGGGGAGACCGACATTCCCGGCGTGGTGGTGGAAGTTCCGGCACCGCAAGTCCGATGCGTCGTCGAGAAGGACGCTCTCTCCGAGGTGATCCACTTGTTCCGGATCGGCCGGTTGTCGCTCGACTCGTTCGCGTTGATCGAGGGGGCCACCGATGGCGTTCGCTGAGGGATACATCGACGTCGCCTCCCGAATCGTCGACTTCCGCACCAAACACCCCGAGGGGTCGTTGCAGCCGGCGGATCCCATGACGCCGTACCGGATCGAGTCCATCGGCGACCAGACGTACATCGTCGTTGTGGCTGCGGCCTACCGCGCCCCGGACGACCCGCGTCCCGGTATCGGCCAGGCGTACGAGGTGTTCCCCGGTCGGACTCCGTACACGCGGGGCAGCGAACTTCAGAACGCGGAGACCTCCGCGTGGGGTAGGGCGATCGTCGCCGCGCTGGCCGGGGATACGCACAAGGGGATCGCTTCGCAGGAAGAGGTCCGGAATAGGCAGGCCGAGCGGGACCCTGCGCAACAGACTCCAGAGGAGTTGGTTCGTCAGGAGTTGATGCGGCTGTGCGACGAGAAGGGCATCGACCCGCACAAGGTCGGCCCGGACTTCAAGGCTCGCATGGGGAAAGACAGTAAGGCCGCTTCGGAGGCAGAGCTCCGTGACTACCTCGCGATGCTCCAGTCTGGGCTCGGTGTCGAGCCGCTTCTACGGGAGTCGGCATGAACGAGCAGGCGTGCCGCCGAATCGTCCGGCTCCGAAGCGAAGGCGACTGCGAAGTCCGTGTCGACGGCGTGTGTCTCGGTAGGGCCACGAACTTCCAGCACCGGAAGAACCGGTCGCAGGGTGGGCTGTGGCTGCCGTCGAACGGGCTGGACGTGTGCGGGTCGGGCACGACCGGTTGCCACGGGTGGATTCACTCGCACCCGAAGCTGTCCCGCGACAACGGGTGGATGGTGCCGTCCACCGACAACCCGTCGGAGACGTCGTTCCGGCACTGGCTGCACGGCTGGGTCACCCCGGACGACGACGGCGACTTCCACTACCTGAACGGGGCGGTGGCGTGATGGTCACCCATGAGCAGTGGACCCACGCCGGTGACGTCGTCACCCACCTCACCGACTGGGCCGTCACCGCAGTGTTCGTGCTTCTTGCCGCTGTCGTCGGTGCCGTCCTCGGCAGCTTCACCTTCCTCTACCTTCTCGACCTGATCGGGAGTGCGCTGTGAACACCGACTTCGGGTTCAAGATCCCGTCCACCTACTACGTTCCGGGCCTGCATTTCTGGGGTCAGGCATCGAACGGTCGTACGGGGATCGTGTGCCAGAACACCAACGGGGCGGTGGAGTTGAACTTCACCGACGAGACGGTGGTGGTGCACGCGCCTAACGCCCGCACGGGGTGGGCTGACGACGTCATCCGGGACTGCACGGTGCTGGGTGGGGTGTGCTGGACGGGGGTGTCCCAGTCCGCGTTCGTGGATTTCCTGCCGATGCTGTTCGACCCGGATCCGCGGGCAGCGTTGCAGATGCTGGCTGCGTGGCACGACGACCACTTCCGCGGAACACGGGTGCCGTCGTGAGTGGCTGCGAGACGTGCGAGCGGGACGGCAAGGCCTACTGCCCTGTCCACGGAGACACCGTCGAACTTTCCACCGGCAGGCCGCACGGGCGAACGAAGTACAAGGTCGAACACTGCAAGTGCGAAGTGTGCCGCCTCGACGCCCGCGCCTACGAACGTGATTTGCGACGGAGACATGCCTACGGCCGCGTTGGTCTTGTGGACGCGGAACCAGCAAGGCAGCACATCGCCCAGCTCCGCGAGTTCGGTATCGGCTGGCGCAGGGTGGCGGTACTCGCCGGAATGGAACCCCGCACAGTGTGGCGGCTTATCTACGGTGATCGCAGAAGCGGGCCGACGAAACGAATTCGCACCTCCACGGAACGGAAGATCTTCACCGTCAAGGCTGTGCTGGACAACGTCGCCGACAGGACCCCTGTGCCCGCCTTGGGTGCGCACAGGCGGCTGCAAGCGCTGGTGGCGGTCGGGTGGTCGCAGCGGAAACTCGGCGCCCGGCTCGGTATCTCGGGGTCGAACATGGCCGCGGCGATGCACAGTGAGCGCTTAGCTGCGGGGACGGTACGGGCCGTGCACCGGCTCTACGACGGGCTGTGGAACACGCGCCCGCCCGAAGTCAGCCAGTGGGACAGGATGTCCGCCGCCCGGGCGCGGAACTTCGCGCGCGCCAACGGCTGGCCGCCGCCGATGGCGTGGGACGACGACACGATCGACGACCCTGCCGCGACACCTGAGGGCGTCGGTGCTACCGCGGTAAGCGGGCGGAAGAAGCTGCCCGAGATGGACGATCTCCGGTTCCTGCTCGAGACCGAGTCACCGGAGCGGGTCGCTGCCAGGTTCGGCGTGAAGATCGGGTCGCTCAAGGATGCTCTGGCGCGTGCGGCATGAGTGCCCGTTGGTGGGTGCGTGTCCGGTTCCGGTTCCGTCGCCGCAACCCGCCTGATGACCCGTGGACCACGGAAGCCCGATTGCGAAGGAAGTGGACGAGATGGACGTAGCGAAGACCCCTTCGGAGATCCAGGAGCCGCCGGGCGGTTTCGAGTGGGTGTGGTTGCCGGAGGCCGGATTCGGCGCAGGCGAGTGGGAGGTCGTCGCACCGGAGGAGGCGAAGACGTGCCGCTACACGGTCGGCCGCCACCGGTGCCTCAACAAGTCTGTGGCCCGCCTCAACCGGAGCCGTATCCCGAAGTACTCGCAGTGGTGGCACTACTGCGGAGATCACATGTTCGGTCGCCGCATCCGGGATGGCGTGGTCGAGCACCAGGTGTGCCGTCCGATCGGGGCGAGCGATGTCTCCGACTGAGGCTGAACGCCAACTCAACGACATGTTCCACCGGTGGCTGCTGGATATCGAGTCGGTGTCGTATCCCGTCATCACCATCCCGAAAGGACAGAAACAGTGATCGAGGTATCTGGATACAGCGACGACCTGATCGAGATCGACGGGGATGTCCGTGAGGAAGTCCCAGTCACGGACACTGGCGATGGCGTGTTACTCGCCACTTCAAACGGGGTCGTTCTCCGCATCCACTTTCGAACCTGCTGGCGGATCGAGCTTGTGGCTGGAGCCGGGTTGGTCGAAATCGCTCCATGTCCCGAGAACGACGACGACAACTACTCCGATCTCGCGACCGTCCGAGGCTCCATCGATTGGGTGGTCTGCCACAACAAGTTCGCGACAGCACAGCCCGCCTGAGCCGGTGCTGTCCGGGCATTCCTTGCCGATGCCCGGGCAGCACCACCCCAACCACCCCGAGGAGGTGAGCCATGAACCCCAACCAGATCTTCGAGGACCTGCGGGACCGTCCACTATGGCAAGACGACGCCCTGTGCGCCGAGACCGATCCGGACGCGTTCTTCCCGGAGAAGGGCGGCTCCACCCGCGAAGCCAAGCGGATCTGCCTCGGTTGCGAGGTCAAGGAAGCGTGCCTCGCCTATGCCCTTGAACGCGAGGAACGGTTCGGCATATGGGGAGGACTCTCCGAACGGGAACGTCGCAAACTCACGCACGTCCGGCCGAAAGCCCCCTACATACCGCCGACCCCTGAGCAGGTCGCTCAGGTCTACGAACTCGCCGCGACGGGACTGAGCTGCACCAAGATCGCGGAAGCGGTCGGGGTCTCTATGGGAACTGTCAAGAGCCTCACCCGTGCGAATCGGGGTGCGGTGGCATGAGCCTCACCGGGGATCCCCTCACAGACACTCTCGTACCGGTCGCATTGCAACTCATCGGTGCGGTCCGCGCTGGCGACTCGAATGAGGTGGCCGAAGCGTTCGCTGCGGCCATTCTCGCCACGGGCGGGCGGTGCGATCCCGGCGAAGCGTTGGCGGTGGTGTGCGCCGCCCTGGTGCCCGATGAGGCGACGCCGTCTGAACTGCTCGGTTGGTACCGGGTGACCGCGGAGTACGAGCGCCTGCTGGGCAATGGGGTCGACCCGACGATCGCCGGCGAGTTGTCCGGCTGGAAGAACAGGACTGCCGCGTGACCTGGTTCAAGGTGGACGACAAGCTTCCGGGGAACCGTAAGGTCCGGAAGCTCGGCGCCGACCGGTTGCCCGCGATGGGCTTGTGGACGTTGTGTGGATCGTGGTCGTCCGACCACACCACAGACGGTTTCGTGCCCGCCGAGGAGGTGCGCCGATACGACCCGAAGGAGAAGTTCGCGCGCCGCCTCGTCGACGTGGGCCTGTGGATAACTGTGGTTCAGGACGACGAACCGGGCTACCTCTTCCACGACTTTCACGACTACAACCCGTCTGCGGAGAAGGTTTTGGCGGAGCGGGAAGCGACCAAGAAACGTGTCCAAAAGTGGCGAGAGTCCAGGAAAACAGGCACACGTAACAACGTTGGTAACGGCGTTAGTAACGGCGTGCGTACGCCTTCCCCGACCCGACCCGACCCGACCCCCCCTAAAGGGGGAAGGGGAGTGGGTAGAAATTCAAACCTCCGCACCGTCCCCGAGTGGTGTGGCGACTGCGACGAACGCACCCGCCAGATCGAACTCGACGACGGCACCCCGAAGCGATGCCCCGCGTGCAACCCCAACCGGGAGACGGCATGAACAACCAGATCCTTGGCTTCTTCAGCGTTCTTCATGCCCTCACCGGCAGGAGCGACCAGCCCGACGTCAACGCACCAGTGGCCGTCGGGGAACGGTGGCCGGTCATCCGGACGGGGAAGCGCGAACAGATCAGCCGCCTCACCCGCCGCCTCATTCGCGAACGCGACGACAACCGGTGCCGCTTCTGCGGACACCACGGCGGCCTGCTCGAGCTCGACCACATCGTCCCGTGGTCCGCCGGCGGCAAGGACACCTCTGAGAACCTCCGAAGCCTGTGTAACCCGTGCAACACGGGGCGCAGCAACTACCGCACCGAGTTCGACCAGTTCGTCGTGCCGGTCACGCACTCCTGCGACGTGTGCGTCGCGACATGGGAGCTGAACTACGGGCCCTCGTTTCATAGCCGCCGGTTCGTTGACGCACCGAAGACGACGGCCTACTGCGGGAGTTGCCACGAGATCACGTTCGTGACTGATCCTCGGCGGTTGCGGTGAACGCGCTGGACCGGTTCGGGGAGCCGATCGAGGAAAACCCAGAGGAGACCGTCGAGCCGGTACACGACCCGCGGTGCCGCAGTGGCTGGGTGGATCGGGACGCAGACCCCGCGGTGCCATGTCTGGATTGCAAGCCGCACCTGGCGCCGGCGCGGTTGTGGGAGAAAGCGCACGGGCCATACGTGCCGTACGAGCCGACCGATTGAACCCCCTCTGTGACTGTCTGAAGGAGACACAAAGTGAGTGACGCGAAAACGTTCCGCAAGAAGCCCGTCGAGATCCAGGCGATGCAGTGGACAGGAGACAACGGCGTCGCCCTCCATGCGTGGATGGAAGGCGACTTCCAGCGTGCCGAGCAGCCGATCCGAGGCCAGTTCACGGGCAAGCGCTACACCGCGATGATCTGGGTCGCGGCGAACGAGAACTGGTCCAAGATCGAGACCGGCGAATGGGTGATCAAGGACAGCAAGGGCTTTTACCCGTGCAAGCCGGACATCTTCGAAGCGACTTACGAGCCCGCTGGTGGTGTGTCGTGACCGAGCCACGTGAACCCCGACAGTGGACCAAGGGCGACCCGGAACCCGCCGACAAGCCTGCGTTGAAGGACCGCCGCGCGACGACGTGGACGTGGAACGCCGACGTCGGTACGTGGATGACGGCGTGGAACGAGACAGCTCCGTGGGATCTGCTGGCCAAGCTCGCCGGACCGCTGACGGAGGTGCTTCCCGACCCCACCCCGGAGGCGAAGCCCGGCGACCGGGTGATCGCGACCCAGTTCGGTCGTGTTCACGAAACCGTCGAAGGCGTCCTTGAGGCACCGGAGAACCCGGTCGACGAGCCCGCCACGGTTCGACGCGACGACGGTGTCCGGATCTACATCAAGGACGTCGTTGAGGTGTTGCCCGTTCCGCCTGCCTCGTCGGGTCGTGGTGCCACGAACACGGGGTCCCCGGAGTGCCGGGATGGGGGAGTCGTTTCGTCACAGGTTTCGTCAGAAGATCAAGGCGGTGTCGAGCTCAGCCCCGAACTCGAACCGATCCGGGACTTCATCGTCCGCGAGGTCGGGTTCGACAGCGGGAAGGTCATGACCCACCAGGCGATGGACTTCAGGGACGCCTTGGTCGCTGCGGGCTGGCGTCCCCCGCTACCCGAGGGCGAGAAGGAGTTGGCCGGGACGATCGTGGTCGGAAGCGACAACGACCCGTGGTACGTCCAGGTCCTCGAAGAGCCGGTGCACCGCAGCACCGAGGAAGCCTCGACGGTGATCGACTGGACGGCCGATGGCCGCATGATCGGCATCGAACTTCTCGGCCACGGCCGCGAACGGCCATCGTCCCCGCTGTGGGGCGAGTGCTCGAACTGCCAGCACGGTGCGGCACACCACGAGAACAGCGGCTGCTACGGCGTTTGCGGCAACTACACGCCTTCCCCGCTTCCCGACGACAAGAAGCAGGGAGGCCAGTCGTGACCGAACAGAAGACTGCCGACGTGGACCAGCCGGACGGTATCGATGGTGACTCCTACGACCTGCCGGACCCGGCCCGCGCCGCCGAGCGAGTGGGGGAGTTCCTGTCCTGGTACGGCGACGGCCGCCTATACCCGTGCGTGTTGCCCGGTACCGAGGACGAGATGCCGCCGCTGTTCGCCCGCGACCTTGAGGCGTTGCGGAACCTCGCGTCATCCCCGCTACCCGCTGACGAGACCGAATGGGAATGGGGATGGCTGGTTCCCGGCGAGTCGAAGGGGCGTCCGTGCCGTAACGAGGCTGAGGCCCGCCGATGGGTCGACGGATCCCTCCCGGGTGCTCGGGTGCTCGCGCGGCGTTGCCCGGCTGGCCCGTGGGTTGAGGTGAAACAGTCATGACTGAACCCCTGCGTACCAAGATCGCCACATTCGTGGACAACGTCCTCAACCATGAGGCGTGGGCGTCCACTGGGGACGAGGCAGCAGAACACATCCTGAAACTGATCGCCGAACACCAAGCGCATCGGCGCGTGTTCTTCCAGGGCGACACGGTGCCCGCAGGGGTCTCGGTCATGGACGGGCATCGGATGGTTTCTGGACCAGCCGCCGAACCGTGGAGGTACGCCACCTATCTCGGCGGCGGTCCCGGCATGGAGGTCACTCCGCTACCGACCGAGTCGGAGTGGCAGGCCGTCGTTGCTCGTGCCCGTGCTGAACGGGAGGGGAGCCAGTCGTGACGATCATCATCTGCGAAGGCGTCACCGATCCTCCAGGCAGCCCGCACCGCCGCTGCATCCGCTTCGACACCAGGCCCGGATGCGACCCGAAGTGCGGCGAGTACGACCAGACCAACCTTGGCTACGTCGATGCCGCTGAATGGGCCGAAGAGATGCTGCAAACCCACGATCAGCGTCAGTGCCCTGGTTGTGGCCTGTGGACGGTCTGGGTTGCCCGTGCTGAACGGGAGGACAAGCAGTGACCGACCTGCAGGTGATCACACGCCCGAACGGGAAGACCTACCGCCCGCGCAAGATCGTGGCCTGGCGGTGGGAGAACGACAACGCGTCCCCCGTGAACGACGGTTGCGGCGCGGTTGTGATCGGAACCCACGACGTCGAGCGGGCACGAGCGCTCGCCGACCGCGCCATCAAGAACTGGTTCGACGGTGACCTGATCGCGACCAAACCCGAAGTCAGCTGGTTCCGACTGGGCTACCAGGGCGGCGACCTGACGTGGCTTCGCGACCCCCAGAAGGGTCGCGCCGGGGTCATGTTCACCGCCGACTACCCGCCCTCCCCGCACACGGAAGGAGCCAGCTCGTGACACCCGCCGAAGAACTCCGAGCAGCAGCCACCCGACTCCGCGAGATGGCAGCAGAATCCACGAAAGGCCCGTGGGCCGCCTTGCCGATCTTCAGGATCACGGACGGCTGCCACTGCCCATCCTGCACAGAACCCAAGCCGTGGGCGTGGCAGATCGACGTCATCGACGGGCCGGACTCGGGCGACTGCTGTTCGTTCCCGATGCACATCAACCGCCCGGACGCCGAGTGGATCGCTCTCATGGGGCCGGACAAAGCTGGCCTGCTCGCGGCGTTCCTCGACGTGTGCGCCAGACAGCAGCACTTCTGGGCTGGCACCTCAGGGCGTTCCGACGCCATGTCCAGCGAGCACGAGGCCGCTCTCGCTTTCGCTCGTTCCATCCTGCACACGGAAGGAGATGGGTCGTGAGCTTGCAGTACATCCGCGACTACTACGGCGTCCCTGCAAGGCAACGCGGCCGCGTTGTCGTCGACGGCAAACCCGGCGTGATCAACGGAGCGAACGACGCACATCTGCGTGTCCGGTTCGACGGCGACACCCACGACGGCTCCGCCCATCCGACGTGGCGCGTCACCTACCTCGACGCCGACGGCAACGCCATGTGGTCGCACACGGAAGGAGTGAACCCGTGACCGACCCGTTCGGATTCTTGCCCTTCGCCATCCCGGCAGACGCGAGAACCTGGCTTGTGGCCTGCTTCGTCGGTTCTTCCCAGCAGGGGTGGGACGTCGACACCTGCGCGAAGAAGGCGGACGAACTGCTCGTTCGCTGGAAGGCGCTACCTGGCGCTGCTCTCAACACCCACTGGGGTCTTCAGGCTTCGGACGGGGTCACGTTCGGGTGCAGTGAAGCCACCGCCGCGACTCTCTGTCCTGACGGCTCCACCCCGGTGTCTCGTCTGGTGGGTCCGTGGACACCAGCCACACCCAACCCGCCGGACGGAGGTGCCGCGTGACCCGGCACGTCGTGATGTGGTCCTCCGGGATCACCAGCTGGGCTGTCGCACGCCACGTCATCCAGCAACACGGTACGGCCGACGCCGTGCTGTTGTTCGCCGACACCCACGCTGAGGACCAAGACAACTACCGGTTCAACCGCGAGGCCAGTGCTCGGCTCGGCGTCGACCTCACAGTGGTTGCCGACGGCCGCGACCCACAGCAAGTCAACCGCGACACACGATGGCTGTCGAACAGCCAGGTCGCGAAGTGCAGCGAACTTCTGAAGATCATTCCCTGCCGCACCTGGCTCACTGAACACTGCGACCCCGCCGACACGATCCTGTACCTCGGGCTCGACTGGACCGAACCCGAACGCATCCCCACCAACCGAGCCAAATGGCTACCTTGGCGAACCGAATTCCCGCTCACGGAACCGCCGCTGCACTCCAAGGATCACTGGCTGGCGGAAGTCCGGCGTGACGGCGTCGAACCTCCATCCATGTATGCCCGCGGCTACGTCCACGCCAACTGCGCCGGCGCCTGTGTCCGTGCCGGTCAGGCGCAGTGGGCGCACCTCGCCCGCGAAAACCCTGCGCTATTCGCCTCCTGGGAACAGCACGAAGTCGAGATGAACAACCTCACCCGCGACGGAAAAGATCCCATCGCGATCGTTCGGGACCGCCATGGCGGCGTCACCCGGCCACTACCGCTGACAGTCATCCGCCGGCGCGTCGAATCCCAGCCATCACTGCTCGACCTCGACGACTGGGGCGGTTGCGGATGTTTCACCGATGGGCCACCGAACCTCCAGGAGGCGTCGTGACTGTTCCCCCCGATCCTCTGACTGTGGTCGAGCAGGCCACGTGGGCGATGTGGCGGGCCGCTGGCTCCCCGACCGGGACGGCGAAGCGTGAGCCGTACCGGAAGCTCGCTCGCGCGTTGGACGCTGCTGGTCTACTCGCCGACCCCGAACAGACGATCTCGCTGGAGAAGTGGCACGAGGACATCAGCCACCGGAACCGCGAGTACGCCCGGCTCGCCGCCGAGAATCTGCGCCTGTCCCTGCTGCTGCGGGCTATGGCCCGGAAGCTGGTCTCCTACCGTCGGTGGGCTGACGGGGACGTCCCCACCGTTCACAAGCTACGGGCCGAACTGGAGGACCTTCGGCAGCACGTCCGAAACGTTGGTGCCCAGCGGGACGTCGAGAAGGCGGAGAGCGAGCGCTTGGATCGCGAAGTTCGTGAGCACCAGGTCGCCGCTGCGAACCTCTATGGCCGCGTGTTCGTCGCGCTCGGGCTCGACATCACCGCGCCGTGGAGCGGCCTCGTGGACGCTGCCGCGAAGGTCCGCGCCGAGCGGGACCTCCGCGCCGAGGAACGCAACGCGTTCATGGACGAACTCGCCGCGATGCGCACCGAGCGGGACCAGCTGAAGCAGGACCTTGCCGACGCCGAGCGGTTCAGGGAACGCGACCGGCAGCAGGCACTCCGGGCAACAGCGGGGCGGGAACAACTGCAGGCCCGCATCGACAAGGCACTCGCCGAGCTGTTGCGCGGCGGCCAGGACGCGGGAGACGTCCGCCGAGCCGCGATCGGCGTGCTGCAAGGCGACCAGCCCACCGAGGCAGGCTCGTCATGACAGCCGCCGTGGACCACGGACCTACAGCATCTCCCCGAACTCGCTGTCGTCGCCGCCATCGTCGTGGGCCTCATCGCCTGCATGAACTTCCTCCACGGCTCGGACACCCTCGCCTACCTCATCGCCGTAGGGATCCTCACCGCCCAAGACGATTGGAGACCCCGATGACCGCCAACCCCGCCTCCGACCCGATCCCCGCTTCAACCATGCCCTTCATGCTGCCCCGCATGGGCCGCGGCGCCTGCTGGTCCGATGTGGTCCGCGAGATCAAGCTCGACGAGACTGAACGACTGGCACGGAAGTCACATGGCCCGACCTGTTCGTGCCCTCCGTCGAGAAGCTCCCTGGAACGGCTGGGGGCAGCACTCGACGCCGTCGCCTTCGCCGAAGCCCACGACGCGGTGACCGAAAACCCAACTCCCAGTCTGGGAGAAGCTGGGAGTTCGCTGGGAGAACAGAATCCCGCCCTCCACCCCGCAGCACCTTCACCGCTGATCCGATGGCTCGACCGCGCCCTCAGGAGGTACGCGTGAACGACTGCAACTGTCCCGACCCTGACAACTGCGTCTACGACAACGACTGCGACATCCACGGCATCGGACCCCGGAGTGATCAGTGAACGGTCCCACCGGCATCGGCCGGTACCTCGCGAAACTCCGGCACCAAACCGGCCTCACCGCCCAAGAGGTAGCCGCCCGCATGGGCACGGACCCGTCCGCGGTGTCCCACTTCGAACGGGACATCACCGACCCCCGCATCTCCACCGTCCGCCGCTACTGCGACGCCATCGGCGCCCACATCCACATCGGACTCAAGGAGGCATCGTGACCGACTGCGTGTTCGGGTGCCGCACCCCCGACAGGACCCCGGAACCCGCGGTGAACAGTTGGCTCGTATGCGGGGCCTGCTCGAACCGGATCGCGAACATCTTCAACGACCTTGAGCACACCTACAACGCCGCCACTCACATCGACCAGATGATCCCAAGAGGGGATCCGTCCGCCCCTGTCGTCGCCCGGTCGGCAGGGTCGAAGTCCCCGACAGTGGACACCATCCTCGTCCACACCGACGTCAGGTCGTCGACAGAGGAGCATGAGGCGCCGGCGGCGTTGCCGTGGGCGCATGACCTCGCCGTGGAGGCCCGCGAAGTCCTGGGATTGCCGGCTCCGGGGACGCGGTTGACGATGGCGCGCGAGTTGGAAACAGTTCGGGCGTCGTGGGCGTGGCTGATGGCCCACGAATCGATCGTTGATTTGACGAGGCAGGCCCAGTGGGTGTTGCGGGGTTTGCAGAACGTTCACGGGTCGGGCCCGAAGTTGATGCGGGCGGGGAAGTGTCCGATTTTGGTGGCGGCGATCCCGTTGACGGATGGCACGGTGTTGCCGATCGGGTGCGGTGAGACGTTGACGTTTTATCCGGATGCGAGGGCGATCCGGTGCCGGAACTGTCGGACGGTGTGGCCGCGGTCAAGGTGGCAGGAGCTGGGGGATGAGTGGGCTGATTACGCGACCTTGTCGCACGATCTGGGGGTCGCGGTGGGGACGCTGCGGTATTGGGCGTCGGAGGATGCGTGGGTGAGGCAGACTCGAGAGGGGTTGAAGCGGGTGCTGGTGTCCCGGTTGGACGCGTTGGATTCGTACACGAGGCGGCGCGGGCCGCTGCTCGGAGAGGTGAGCTGATGGATGACGTTTTAGGAAACGGGAAACGCCTTTCTCCGTGTTAGCTGAAGCGCGAAGCTGAATACATGGCCCTCACGTTGATCAGCTTCGGCTACCTGCACGCCCCCGCCCCCCAAGCTGACCGAGTCGAAGACGTCCGGCAGCGTCTCCGCGACCCCGCCGCCGCCCGGGACATCCTCGACCTCGACGGCCACCACCCACAGGTTCAGCAAATCGTCCAGAACACCTCCGGTGCCCTCGATCTCCTCGACAACCTCGCCGACTACATCCTCACCTGCTACCCCACTCATGTGGCCATCGGCTGCGCAGGCGGACGACATCGGGCCCCCAGCCTCGTCAACCTGCTCGCACAGCGTCTACGGTGCGACGGGTATCCGGTTGAGGTCCAGCACCGTGATATCCACCGACCCCGAGTACTCAAACAAATAGACACGCCGTAAATTCACCCTGCGTTGACGTTGACCTGCACCCAACGTATGTTTGATCACGCTGGTGCAGTGTCAGATAAGGCCGACCAGCTCGGAAGGGTTCAGCGCAGCGGTGAGATTCCGTGCGCATGCAGGAGCGGCTACCACCTCGCGTCGGACGAATGCCCGCCAAACCTGCATCCGACCAACGGCTGACATGCCTGCCCTTCCCTCCCGACCTGGCGCGGGATCCCAGGCCTGATTGAGAGCGTCTTGGCAAGCGGGTTCGAGTCCCGACCAGTCAGGCCACCGAACCCCCGAGGAACGCGTCCTCGGGGGTTCACTACTTCCCCAATCCCGGGACTGCCCGACGGAGCCGGGTAGCGCCCTCGGTCCACGGCCCGTTCACAGGCACGGACGCGGAGGGCACCCTAAATGTCAGACTGGACCGTAGACACCCTCAAAGAGTATTTCGATCAGAGCCTCGCAGGCCTTCGCGAACTCATGTACCAACGCTTCGGCGACAGAGACACAGCCGTCGACGCCGCCCTCGCCGCCGCCAAGGAAGCCGTCACAGTCGCCAACACGGCCTCCGAGAAGCGCTTCGACTCAGTCAACGAGTTCCGCGCTCAGCAGACCGAGATCCTCTCCATGACCATGCCGCGTGCTGAGACCGAGCAGCGCCTCGGCGCCATGGTCGAGAAGTTCGACGACCTGAAGGAACGCTTCAACGTCGAGGTGTCCAAGCTGCAACGCAACGAGGGCCGCGCTGAAGGCGCCACGTCCACCACAGAGGGCATCAACGCCAAGTGGCTACTCATCGCCGCCGTAGCATCCGTGTTCGTCGGCATCGCGGGCCTGGTTATCGCGTATGTGGCTACCCGGTAGCCCTTCTGAATCGAGTACATGCTGCGGACAGTTGGCACTCCGGAGGTGCGATGGACATCGTCTACGTCCTCAAACCCTCCGAGGCCAACGACGAACTCAGGCACTCCCTCCGATCGGTTGCCGAGAACCTCCCGCACGCGAAGGTGTGGATCGTCGGCTACAAGCCGTCGTGGGTACAGCATGTCGAGTACCTGCCCGTGGTGCAGAACCCGCGCCAGAAGCACCCGAACAGTCTCCGCAACCAACGGGCCGCGCTCACCAACCTGGAGATCAGCGATCCATTCGCGTTCTTCAACGACGACTTCTTCGTCCTCCAACCCCTCACCGCCATCCCGGTGCTGAACTGGGGCCACATGGACGACGTCATCGACGGCTACGGGCCCTCGAAGTTGGGCACCAGCTACTACCGGTCGATGCTCGCCACGCGGAACATCCTCCACGGGCTGGGCGTGGCAAAGCCGCTGTCGTACGCGGCTCACGTCCCCCTCGTCACGTACAAGGCGCCGATGCTGTCGGCGATGCGGCACAACCGGCCGGATTGCTGGGTGCAGCACGCCACCATCTACGGAAATCTCCACCGCTTGGGCGGGGAAACGCTGGTGGATGACGTGAAGGTGTACGACCCCCGCGGCCGACTACCCGCTTGGGTTGAGACGTCGCGGTTCGTGTCCACCTCGGACCTGTCGTTTCTGCGTGGCCCGATCGGCAGGTGGCTACGCGACCGGTTCCCGAACCCCTGCCACTTCGAAGCAGACCAGTGAGGCCACGATGAAGACCGTGAAGCGTCACACCATCCGCAAGGTAGATGGCAAGTGGACTCGATACGAGCGGTCATACGGCTTCGCCCGGCCCGATGCTGCCACGATGCAGTCGCACGCATCGTGGCGCACTGCAATGCGCGCGACCGAAGCACGCCCCGGCAACGGTGACACCTTCCTCGTGCATGAGCCGCAACGACCACATGACCTGCGCGAGCGGACGGCGTACATCGAGGCACGGTCCAGCGAGTCGCGATGAGCGGCCAGTGGGCTGGTAGGCGCACCTACTCCCGCGAATACCACCGCAACAAAGCGCTCGTACGTCGACGCTCAGGCGGCATCTGCGAGGTACAAGACAACCAACCCCGCGCACCCTGGCATCAACGCACAGGCCCACGCTGCACCCAACCCGCCACCGCCTGCGACCACATCACACCCCAAGCCCGCGGCGGCACAGACCACCTCTCCAACTTGGCAGCCATCTGCACCCAACACCACAAGGCCAAGACCCAAGCCGAAGCAGCAGAAGGCTGGACCTTGCGCCGGCAGTCAGCGAAGCGCCCCACCCAACCACACCCGGGCCTCCGAAAGGACTACCCCTCATGACCAGCTACCGCTTCCTGTCCGCCATCGGCAACCACGCCCGCGACGAAGTCACCGACCAGCTGTCCAACAAGGACGCCCAGTTCCTCCTCAACCAGGGCTACATCGTCGAGTACACCGGTGACACCACCCAGCAGGACGACATCACCCTCGCCGACTACACCCCCGAACCCGAAGACCACGGGGATGTGGAGGAGCGAGCCAACCGCCACTCCGGCAAGTCCAGCACCCCACTGCCCAAGGACGTGGAACCCGTGCACGTGGAGGAGCAGGTACGCACCACCCACGTAGACAGCGAGCCCACCGAACAGGTGGAAGGGCAGGGCATCGACGGCCTCAGCCTCAAGGAGCTGCGCTCACTGGCTGAGTCCAAGGGCCTCGCTACCTATGGCACCAAGGACGACCTCAAGACCCGCATCAACGAAGCAGACGAGCAGGCCTGACCTTGGCAGCCCACATCTACAAGGGCAACGGTGAGCCTCAGTTGTGGGAGTACTACCTCTGGCCCTTCGGTATCCCCACACCACGATGGTTCGACAACAACCACGCCGAATACCGATGCCCCTCGTCCCGCATCGACGGCATATGGGCACAGCTCCGCGCATGGAGGATCATCCGAGTCCGACCGGCGAAGGTCAGCGGGCAAGAAGAACTGCGATCGAACTGGTCCTTGACATCCACCACCTGCCCAGGGTGGGGTGGGGGGTAACCCCCTCGAAACACACGGCGTGTCGGTGTGCATAGGGCCTCGGAATGTGCTTAGCGAATCAGCGATTCCGGCGGCTGTGCTGTCGGGGGATTGGGGGTCGGGCTGTGCCTGGTACTCCTGGACGTAGCGGTGGTGCAAACCGTAAGCGCAGTGATCAGAAGTTGGGGAACGCGACTCACGCGAAGGACCACCCGGATCACTCGTCGAATGTGGACAAGCCGAAGGCTGAGCCTGTGGTTCAGCCGAAGTTGGTGTTCCCGAACGGCGAGGTGCCGCATGCGATGGTGCAGCGGTTGTGGGATGCGATGGCGATCTCGGGGTTTCACGAGTTCTACACGCAGGCTGATTGGGAGGCTGCGTCGATCGCGGTCTACAGCTTGCAGCAGATGGTGTCGGAGATGATCGCGAAGGGTGGTCTTCCGGCGAATAAGTCGGCGGAGATGCGTGCGATTTTTCAGGAGTTGTTGGTGACGGAGTCGGCGCGGCGTCGGTTGAAGATCGAGGTGCAGCGGCATAAGGACACTCCTGAGCCGCAGGCGCCGGGTGCTCCGGTGGATCGGGCGAAGCTGTACGGGGTCGCGTGACCGTCCTCTAATTCCTAGCTGTTCCAACCAACTCCAAACCTTGGAGTTGGTTTTTCTGTCATGCCCCGGCCGTGCCGGGATATCGAGAGGAGCAGTCCGTGACTGCCCGAATTTCGTTTCGCACTCGTCTCGACATCATCTCGGGAGAGCAGATCAACTTCCCGCATGCGGGAGGAGGCCGCCGTTTTATCGGCGCGACTTCGATGCAGCACGGTCACCTCGTCGTACTCGTCGGCGACTGCAACGAAGACGGGGAACTCAAGGAATACCGGGAAGCGTTGTCGCTGACTCCCGAAGACGCGCGCAACCTCGCCGAGTTCCTCGTGGAGGAGTCCGGCGGCGTGTTGTCCAGCGTCGGCATCTGCGGGTCGCAGCGGCCGAAGATTCTCAAGGACGGCTCGGACCGGGAAGTGTGCCGCCTTCGTGCGGGGCACACAGGCTGGCACCACGGCGCCGACGGTTCCGACTGGGGAGAAACAGGCCACGCCAAGTGCAAGGAGAACGTCATCGAGCAGCTGCGCGCAGAGGAAGACGGGTCGGACCTCTGCGTGATCTGCGGCCGATAACTCAGACCGTGCTCATGCGGTTACCCGGGAATGATCGCCGGGTCTAAGTAGGCACACGTCCGGTGCCTGTGCCGCACCCCCCATTCGTCCGGCTGTGCCGGGTCCACATAGACGGGGGTGAGCTGTGCTCGCGAACCCGACGAAACGCCGAGGGCTCGATCCCCGGTTCCTGAACACCCCACCACCTGTCGGGTACTGGCGGGACTTCCTCTCCGGTGCGTGGCGGTCACTCCCGTGGCCGGACGACCCGAAAGACCTTCCCCCGTCGCTCGGGTGGGACATCATCTCGTGGGCCGAGCAGTGGCTCGTTCACCACCTCACGGGAGAACCGTGGCGGTTCACGAAGGCGCAGAAGCGGTTCATCATCCTGTGGTACGCGTTGCGGCCCAACGGGAAGTTCCTGTACCGCCGCGGTGTGAAACGGCGTTCCAAGGGCAACGGCAAGTCGCCCCTGGCGGCGGCGGTGTGCCTGATTGAGATGTTCGGGCCCGTCCTGTTCGACCGATGGGACAATGGCGAACCGGTGGGAAAGGCCCATCGGGTTGCGCTGGTGCAGATCGCCGCGAACTCCGAGGGCCAGGCGCAGGACGTGCTGTTCGTCGCGAATGCGATGGTGTCCAAGGCGCTCAAGCAGGCTGTCGGGTACGAGGCGGGAAAGCTCGGATCCGGGTCGAAGTCCGGGTCGCGGTTGCAGATCCTCACCCAGTCGGTGAAGTCCGCTGAGGGTGACCCGGCCACGGCGATCGTGTTCGACGAACCGCACCACGCCACTACCTCCAGTGGAGGTAAGGCGATGGCGGACGTTACTCGACGCAACGTAGCGAAGTCCCCAAATGGTCAGGCGCGGATCTGCGAATTCACCAACGCCCACGAGGATGGTGGGGATTCGGTCGCGGAGGACACGTTCAACACGTGGCAGCAACAGATGGCTGGCCACATGCCGTGGAAAGACATCCTCTACGACTCGTGCGAAGCCCCAGCCTATCTGTCGCTGCACGAACCTGAGGACGTGTGGCGCGGCATCGAAGCAGCGTACGCAGACGCACCATGGATCGACCTGGAACGGATCTTCGCGGAGATCCACGACACGTCGAACACGCCTGCGGACATGATCCGCTACTACTTCAACGCGACCGCAGCCAACGAGTCGAAGTGGATCGACCCGCGCGCGTGGGACACCTGCTCCCGGCCGGAGGACATCCTCGCCGACGGTGAACAGATCGCCCTTGCGCTGGACTGCTCGAAATCCGAAGACGCGACCGCGTTGATCGCAACCAGGATCTCGGACGGGCATGTGGTGACGTTTGGGGTGTGGGCGAAACCCCACGGCTGGCCGTCGAAGGTGAAGAAGTGGCTCGTGAACCGCTCCGAAGTGGACGCGAAAGTCCGCTGGGTGCACTCGATGTACCAGGTGGTGGCGTTCTACGGCGACCCGTCCCCGGCTCGTGAAGACGAGACAGAAAAGTCGTACTGGAAGGCGTATTTCGATGCGTGGCACCGGGACTTCTCCCACGGCTACGCGGTGAAAGCGTCGCAGCGGAACGCATGCGAGTTCGACATGCGGTTCTCCACCCCAGGTGGGCAGGATCGGGTGCGGCGGTTCACCGAAGAGGCGATGGCCACGGTCACCGCGATCGACGAGGACCAAACCCTCACCCATGACGGGGACGCGGTGCTGAAAAAGCACGTCACCGCGGCACATCGGAGGTCGAACGAGTTCGGCTACTCGCTGGGCAAGCGGACCCGTGACTCGAAGGAACTGGTGGATGCCGGCGTGACGATGGTGATGGCTCGGTTGGCTCGGACGGACGCGATTCGTTCGGGGAAGATCCCACGCCCGCGCGGGCGGACGTACGTCCAGTGAGGAGGGTCTGATGGCTGCCACGAAGTCTCTGAATGACATCCGGAAGATCATCCAGAACACCGACGACGCCCGCGCCGCGGAACGGGAACGTCTCGAGAAGATCCGCCAGTATGAGCGCGGTCCGCAGCCGGGCCCGTACCGGCCGAAGAAGGCCAACCGCGAGTACACGACGTTGGTTGAGCGCTCCGAAACGAACTTGATGCGGTTGATGCTGCGTTCCATCGCGGACCAGTTGTTCATCGAGGACTACCGCAAGAAGGACGCGAAGGGCTCGGCGGAGGCGTGGGGCCACTGGCAGGCGAACAAGTTCGATTCCCGTCAAGGACAGCTTTTCTACTCCGCGATCCGCGACGGCTACGCGTTCGGTACCAGTTTTCCCGGCAAGGGCGGTACGCCTGAGATGCGGGGGGTGTCGGCGCGGCGCATGTTCGCGGTGTACGACGACCCGGTTGAGGACGAGTGGCCCGAGTATGCGCTGCGGATCAACCGCCGCTGGGAAGTCACCGGCCTGATCGACGCCACCCACGAATACACGCTGTTCCACCGGCCCGGCGAAACCACATGGTCCGTACGGGACGAGGAACACGGCATTGGGGTGTGCCCGGTGGTCCGGTACGCACCCCACATGGACCTCGAGGGGAACTGCATCGGCGATGTTCAGCCGATGTATCCGATCCAGGACCGGGTGAATCAGACAGCGTTCGACCTGTTGATCGCGCAAACCTACGGGTCGTTCCTGGTCCGCGGCATTTCTGGCATGGAGCAGCCGATCGATCCCGCCACCGGGAAACCGGTCGAGGTTGAGCTCGCGATCAACCGGCTCCTCACCTCCGGGAACCCGGAGATGAAGGGCTGGCAGTTCGACCCCACCCCCTTGGATCCGTACCTGAACAGCCTCGAGGCGTCGATCTACCACTTCGCGATGACCTCGAGGACCGCACCACATCACCTGTTGGCGAAGATGGTGAACCTGGCGGCGGACGCGATCGCCGCGGCGGAGACGAGCGAGTTCAACAAACGCATCGCCTACCAGCACGCCTTCGGGGAGTCCGCGGAGCAGCATCTCGAGTTGTCCGCGGCGATCGCCGGCAAGGCCCCGGTGGGTGGGGACAGCGAAGCTGCGGTGCAGTGGTCGGACATCGGCTCGAGGTCGCTGTCGCAGGCTGCGGACGCGCTGGGGAAGTTGTCCCAGCAGCTCGGTATCCCGCCACAGGCGTTGTGGTCTCGAATCCCGGGTTGGACGAAGCAGGACACGGACAACGCCATCAAGCTCCTCAAGGAGCAGGACCCGATGACGCAGATGATGAACCGTCTGGACGAGACGGCCAACGGGATGGTGAACAACCCGCAGGGCCTGCCGAATGTCGCCTAGAGGCGCACAGGCGGCGCAGCAGATGCGGGCCCGGCAGGTCGCCATCGCGAACCAGGCAGTCAAGGAAGTCATCGACGACCTGTGGCCGCTGGTGAATCCTCTGGCCCCGTTCGACCAGTATCTGGGGTGGCTGCGGCTGATGGCGCAGTTGCTCGAGCGGTACCGGCGTTCGGCGGTGGAGGCTGCGGCGGTCGGGTACAACGAGCTACGCTGGCAGCAGACCGATCAGCTCGCCACCTACCAGCTTCCCGAGGTGGAGTTGGGGTTGACGGTGAAGATGCTCGGGTCGTTGATGGCGACGGGCCCGGGCAGGATGCGGCAACTGATCAAGCAGGGCTACGCGCCCGAAAAAGCCCACCAGGACGCTCTCCCGCTCCTGTCGGGGGTGGTGACGAAACAGACCCTCGACGCCGCACGAGAAGCTGTCGAGTTCGCCGTCCAGGACGACGAAGAGGCAGTCGGATGGGCGCGAGTGACCCGCCCGAAAGCGTGTGCGTTCTGCCTGATGATGGCGTCCCGCGGCGCGGTGTACCTGTCGGAGAAGTCCGCGACGAAAGTCGTGGGGCAACGCGGCCGGACACGCGGCAACCAGGGCATGGGGGAGACCTATCACGACGACTGCCGGTGCTTCGCCGTGCCGGTTTTCAGCGACGATCAGGGCCTCCCCGATCTGAACAAGGAGATGGAGCAGGTGTGGGGTGATGTCGCCAGTGGCCTTCCTCCTAAGGAAGCTCTAGCGGCTTTCCGTGCCCATCTCGGTACCCACTAACCCGGAACGGTCGTCTGTGGCGGCCACCCAACCCCTCGTAGGGAGCTGGAGCATGCGCATGTACAACCGGTGGGCTCGTATCGCCCGCGACGCCGACCCGGAAGAGCCCGCCGCCGGCGGTGGCGGGAAA
Source organism: Amycolatopsis sp. NPDC034160 (assembly GCF_055575355.1). Taxonomy (NCBI): domain Bacteria; kingdom Bacillati; phylum Actinomycetota; class Actinomycetes; order Pseudonocardiales; family Pseudonocardiaceae; genus Amycolatopsis; species Amycolatopsis sp. NPDC034160. The sequence continues at coordinate 113,135 of NZ_JBVISU010000016.1, forward strand.
ACCGAGGCCGACGACAAGCCGAAGGACGAGGAGAAGCCCGAGGAGAAGGACTTCACCCCCTCCAAGGAGGCGTTCCTCGCGCTGAAGGAAGAGAAAGCCAAGGCCGCGCGCGAGCGTGACGAGGTCAAGGCGAAGCTTCAGGAGATCGAGGACTCGCAGCTGTCCAAGGAGGACAAGCTCACCAAGGACCACGCCGCCGCGGCGGCGAAGGCCAGCGAGCTCGAGCTGAAGTCCCTGAAACTCGAGGTGGCCCTCGATAAGGGGCTCACCGTCAAGCAGGCCATGCGGCTCGTCGGCGCCACCAAGGAAGAACTCGAAGCGGACGCGGACGACCTTCGGGAGACGTTCGGTGGTCCGGCGGCGCGGGTCAAAACGAAGCCGACGAAGGACCTCCGCGGCGGTGGTGAGCCGGACGAGGACGACGGTCTCGGTGACGATCCCGCCAAACTCGCGTCCGCGGTGCGCGCGAAGACCGGATTCGGTCGCTGATCTCCCGCTGCCAGGGGCGGGTCTCTCAACACTGGCAAGTAAAAACGGGCAGGCCGTGCCGCGCCCGGTACAGCACACCCGTTAAGTGAAGGGAGAGCCCCCATGGGCTTCACTGCCGTCAAGGCAACCAAGGTGACACGGGCCGGTCTCGGCCTGCTGCAGCGGGACATCATCCTGCCGAACCTCGTATGGCGCAACGCCGTCGACTCGTTCGCCGGATCCGTCAACGACACCGTGAACATCGTCGTCCCGGCCGTGGCAACGGCCCGCACCCAGGCCCTCCGGGTCCAGGGCGCAGGCCGGCAGCTCGTGATGGACGACCTGGCCGAGGGCAGCGTTCCGCTGCAGCTCACCACGAACGTCTACCACGGCACCAGCATCGACGACGAAGTGATGGAGCTCGACGTCATCGACTTCGCTGGGCAGATCGTGGACCCGCAGACCCGCGCGATCGCGGAGGGCCTGGAGAACGCCATCGCCGCGAACATGGTGGCGACGACCTATCCCGCAGGGCAGCAGCTGACGTTCACTGCGGCGGACGACCCGTACGACGTGTTCGTCGACGCCAAGCAGATCATGAATGACAACCACATCCCCGGCACCGACCGGTTCTGTGTGGTCGGGTCGAACGTGGCGACGTGGATCCTCAAGTCGGACCACTTCAAGCGGTACGACCAGTCCGGTGCGAACGCGGAGACCGCGTTCCGTGAGGCACAGCTGGGTCGGCTGGCGGGGTGGAACATCACCGAGTCGTACGCCATCCCGGCGGACAACGCGTTCTGGTTCCACCGCACTGCGTTCGCGTTCGCGATGTACGCGCCGAAGGTCCCGAAGGGTGCGTCGTTCGGCTCTTCGCAGTCGTACCAGGGTCTGGCGATGCGCTGGATCATGGACTACGACGCGGACTTCTCCCGCGACCGCTCCATCGTCAACGTCTACACCGGGTCCACGAGCATCACGGACTACGCGATCACCGACCTCGCCCGGTCGGGCGGCAAGACGATGAAGCGCGCGATCAAGGGCACCCTCGACGAGTCCTGATAGGAGGTGCGACCGATGCTGGTTGACATCGACGTGTTCGGCGACAGTCTCGGTCGCATCTTCGAGGACGACACCGCCGACATTCGGCGCGCGACCTACGCGCTGGAATCGGCGGAGTCTCTGGTCGTGTCGTTCGCGAACCGCGACACCGACTGGATCACCACCGAAGCGTTACCTCGGGTGGCGCAAACAGTGATCTACGAGGTCGCGGCGCGGAAGTTCAACAACCCGAAAGGGCTGCTGTCGCGGAACGTCGGCCCGCTCGCGGAGTCGATGTCACCTGCGGCTGCGGTGGGGTTGGCGTTGTCCGATGAGGAGAAAGCCAGCCTCGCCCCGTATTGCAAGGCAGGCCGTGGCGGGTTGCAGTCGGTACCGATCGTCCGGCCGGACCTGATCGGCACCGACACGCTGTACTTCACCGACAACTATCCGGGCAGTGTCATGCGGATCCCGTTCGCGAACGCTGAAGAAGCAGAGCTGTGGCCGGAATGATCGAGGACGGCGCGGAAACCGCGAAGATCCAGCGTGCGAGACGAGTCGGTCGGGATCAGGACATCCAGATGTCCACGGTGGCATCAATCGCGAACTGCGTGTTTTCGCCGGCGGGTGCGGCAAGCACCCGTTCCTCCACGGAGGGCCAGGAAAGTCAGACCGTCACATCGGCGTCGCTGTACGCCCCGCCTGGTGCTCCGGTGCCGAAGCCCACGGACTACATCGAAGTCCGCGGGTTGGTGTGGGAGTGCGACGGTGAGCCTGCCATCTGGCGTGACCTCGGAGGCGAGATCCAAGGTTATGAGCAGCGTCTCCGAAGGGTGGTGGGGTAGGTGAAGTACCGCCGCAACAGTCGTGAGACAGCGAAGTTCCTTCAGTCCAATCCGGCGCTGCGGAAGACCCTCACGATCGCCGCCGCCAGGAAGCTCTCCAAGATGCGTTCCCTCGCCCCGAAAGACTCGGGTCGGACGGCAGCGTCCGGTCGGTTGGTGCACCAGACCCGTGCCGGCGGTCGACGTGACCGTATGGGTGTCCGGATCGCTTTCGACGGGCAGGCCGTGCCGTTCCAGTTCGGGAACAAGCGTGTCAAGGCCACCCGGTTCATGACGAGAGCGATGGTCGACCGATGAGTTTCCCCGACGGTGAAGAGGGTGTCGCGTATCTGCTCGGCATGGTTCCCGCCTTGGACACACCTGGCACGGAGCGGATCTTCTTCCGTACCCCCGAGTTCGACATCAACAACGACGACGACTATGACGCGCACGTCCCTTTCGCGGTGATCCGCAGCATCGACGGGGCGGGCAACAGCCAAGGCTGGCAGCAGACAGAAGTCGTTGAAGTGCAGACGTTCGCCGCGACCCGCGCGGCAGCGAAACAGCTCAACCAAGCAGTGCGGGCCGTGCTCGCTTGCCCCCATGGCGCAGACACCCCGGTCGGGTTTTTCGACCGGATCGAACCGAGTCTGCTGCCAAACGAAGTGCCCTACGAGCAAGACGATGCACGCAGGGACATCAGCAACTGGGCCATGGTGTCCAGGAACAGGTAAGGGAGTAACAGCATGGCCCCCGCAACTTTCGAAAGCATCGCGGACCGGAAGCAGAATCTGATCCGCAAGGGCGTGAAGGGACTCGTGGTCGTCGGCAAGTACGGCACCGCGCCGCTCATCACGACCCTGGTGGCGACGTCCGGGCAGATCGAGCTCCCCACCACCTACGAGTCGGTCGGGTGGATGTCGGAGGACGGCTCCACGAAGGCCCAGAACCGGACCTTGTCCCAGATCCGCGGCTGGGGTTCGACGAGCGTCCTGCGTGAGGACATCACCGGCGACGAGAAGTCGCTGCAGTTCACCATGATCGAGGATCGTCGGGTCTCGCGGGAACTGTACGAGGGCGTCGACCTGTCCGCCGTGGAGATGACCGCCGCGGGTGAGTTGAAGTACGACATCCCGGACCGGCCGAACGTCCAGTACTGGCGCGCGGTGGAGATCGTCGCCGACGGTGCGGGCGACAACCTGATCTACCTTGCCACCGCCTACCACAAGACCTCCGTGGGGGAGACCGGCGACCTGGTGCAGGCCAACGGCGACGACCCCACCACCCGGCAGGTCACACTGTCCGCGGTCCCGGACGATGTCACCGGAACCCTCGGAACGAACTTCATCTTCGGCACCGGCGCCCTCGCCTACGCCGAAGACATGGGCTACAACGTCGAGTCCTGATCGTCAGCCGGTGGGGACGTTTCTGTTCCGGGTGCGTCCCCCCGGTTGACCTGTTCACCCGGAACGGAAGGGACGTTCGATGTCGGACAACAACTTCAGGCAGGAACTCGTCTCTCCGGAGTCGGGCAACACGATCGTGGTGGGCACCCCATCCGAGGCGGCGCGCCTGCGGGCGGAGGGCTGGACGGAACCGGAGGCCCCTAAGAAGTCGGCTTCGAAGACCACCAGCGGGAAGCCCGCCGGAACCGATGCGTCGAAGCCCGCACCGGGCACCGAGGTCAAACCCGAGAAGTAACCGTGGTGGGCCCCTCTCACGGGGCCCACCCACTCAACCCGGAACACAGGCAGGAGAAGCATCATGCGCAGAATCGGAGACTTCCTCAAGGAAGCCAGCACCGTCGAACCGTTCGCGTTGGACATCGGCGACGAAGAGGGTGGCCCGCTTCTGTTCCACGACCCCCGCGACATCACCGTCAACGACGCCGAGGAGGTTCGAAACAGCTACAGCGTCAGGTTGACGGTGCAGCACATGCTCCGCGACGACTTCCCACGCGGCTGGAAGGTCCTGGGGACACTGAAGACTCGGGAACTGACTGAGCTCTTGGACGAGATCACGAACTACTTTCGCAGCCACGAACTCGGGAAGAAGTAGGCTCGCCTGGTATCTCGACCGGTACGGCGAGGAGATCGAGTTCGACCTCGCCACCCGCACCACCTACCGGATGTCGATGTTCCAGTCCGGTGCGGAGACGTGGGAAACGCTCCTCAACTGTGTCGAGAAGCTCGCGCGGCTGAGGACGACGTTCCTGTACGAGGCATTGGTCACCGACGTTGACCTCTACGAGGAATCCGAGGACGACGAGCGGCCCGCTATGGCACCGCCGCACATCGAGGAAACCCCCGAGGTCGGTCTCCTGAGGACCCTCATCGAGCAGATGCAGGCCTCCCTCCACTACCAGGCCCACCAAAAGGGCCGACCGAAGGTGAAGGAACTTCCCAGGCCACGTAGCGCCCGGGACGAGGCTATCGCCCGGAATACACGGAAGTCGTTCCAGGCGCTCGAAGCCGCGATCACGTTCGTGGAACAGGACCAGTTCGAGCGCACTCTGCGCGAACACGAGGGACAGGCGGTGAAACTCGATGGCGACCTACACCGCGGGAACCGGAACCCTCGACCTCGTTCCGTCCATGAAGGACTTCCACCGGAAGGTGGAGAAGGACCTGAAGGGCTACAACCCTCAGGTCCTGGTCGGGGCTGACACTTCTCGCGCGGTCCGGGACATCACCCAACTGTCCCGCAAGGCACCCACCATCGATGTGGACGTCCGGGTCCGGAACGCACAGTCCGCGGTCGCGAAAGCGGTCAAGGACATCCAATCCGCCGAGCAGGGCCTCAACGCCACCCGGGCACAGTCCGAGGACGCCGCCCGCAAGGTGGACATCGCGGAGAAACAACTCGACGAAACCCGCTCCAAAACGAACGTCAAGGCATCACAGATCGCGCAAAGCGAGCTGAAGGTCTCCCAGGCCCGGCAGGCTGCGGCTGCAGCGGTGAACGACATCCGCAATGCGGAGGCGAAACTTATCGGGGCCCGCAACGTCAAGTCCCAGAAGGACCGGGACCTGTTCGACGCCGGCAACATCGCCAGCAACGTTCAGGGTGCTATCCAGCAGGTCACCTCGCTCGGCGACACCGCGGCCTCGGTGGGTGCCATGTTCGGCGGGATGGGGCTTAAGGGCGCGGCCGGGCTCGGTCAGATCGCCGGGACTGCTTCGTCGGCTGCAGGACCGATTGGGGCGTTGGTGGCCGCGGGGGCGGGGATCGCGATCATCGGCGGCGGCGCGAGTGTCGCCGCCGCCGGTCTGATCGGGCTGGCGAACGCCGCCCTCACCGCCTCTGGTGCGATCGGGTTGATCCCGGGTGGACTGGCTGTGGGTGGGGCAGTGTTGGGAACGTTCGCGATCGGCACCATGGGTGTGACCGACGCGATCGACGCTCTCAGCTCCGCGCAGGCGTCGGGCGGGAAGGAAGCGCAGGACTACGCGAAACGGCAGAGCAACGCCGCCGAGGCGATCGAGTCCGCGCAGATCTCCCTGTCCAGGGCCGTCGAAGATGCCACCGCCGCACGGCAGCAGGCCGCTGACCGTGTAGCGGATGCGGTGGAGCAGCAGCGCCGTACCGAGGTTGACGCCGCACGTGCGGTGATCCAAGCCCAGCGGCAGATCATCGCCGCCGAACGTGACCGCGACCAGGCACTAGACGACCTGGCGCAGTCCATTCGAGACGCGGAAAAGGCTCAACGGGACCTGAACCTTCAAGTCCGCGGCGGGGCACTGGACGCCGAGGAAGCTGTCCTCGACCTCGGCGATGCGCAGCGGGAACTGCTCAGCGCACAGCAGTCAGGTCTCGACGGGGACGCGCTGAAGCGCTACGAGCTCGCGTTGAAGCGCGCCCAGCTTCGCATCGATGAAACCACCGTATCCAACGGTGATCTGACCGAGCAGCAGAAGGAATACGCGAAGTCCGGAGTCCAAGCAAACGAACAGGTCATCTCCGCCACCGAAGCCGTCCAACGCGCTGAGGAGTCCCTGGCGGAGACGCGGGATAACGCTGCCCTGCAGCGGATCCAGTCGGCCCAACAGGTCGCGGACGCCGCGAAATCGGTGGCGGACGCGGAGCATCAGCGGAGCCAGGCCGCTATCCAAGCGCAACGGTCCATCGCGGACGCTGAGCGCGCCCTGGCAGCGGCCCGATCGAGCGCCGCGGATTCGCTGAACCAGATGTCTGCGTCGCAGCGGGCCGTGTCGGACGCTATGGCCGGGTTGTCCCCGAACGCGCAGGCGTTTGTCCGGGAAGTAATGGCGTTGAAACCGGCGTGGGACGCGGTGAAAAACTCCATCCAGGACGCTCTCTTCAGCGGCCTCGACACCAAGCTGCAGCAGCTCGCTGACACCTATCTGCCGATCGTGAAGAACCGGCTCACGGACATCGCCACCGAGGCAAACAAGGCCGCCGGCGAGATCGTGAACATGCTGACGGACCCGAAGAACGCAGGATCCGTTGACAAGATCCTGGAGAACACGAGTGTCATCGTCCGGGAACTGGGCGAGGCACTGGGGCCGCTGATTGAGGCGTTCCTCGACATCGCCGAGGTCGGCACCGATGTGCTCGCGGGCGTGTCCGGGGAGGCAGGTAACGCCGCGACCGCGTTCCGGGACTGGATCCGGGACATGAAGGAGTCCGGGCAGCTGCGGGAGTGGATGCAGGGCGCGGTGGATCTCCTCAAGGACATCGTCGTGTTCGCGATCACCGCCGGCCAGGCATTGGTCAACATCATCACCTCGTTGAACGCCGGGGTTGAGAAGTCCGGCTTCTTCGACAAGCTCGGGCAAATGGTGCAGGACTTCATCACCTTCGCCAACTCGGATGCGGGTGCAGAGTTTTTCGAAAATCTCGGGCAGACGATCGGGGACATCGGGAAGTTCGTTCTCGAAATCCTTGAATTCATCGGCGTCGTCATGGACTTCTGGAACACGATCGATGAAGGAACCCGGAATGCCACTGATGGCGCGACGGGGTTCTTTGAGGTGCTAGGGCGGATCTTCCTGGCAATGCAGACCCTCGGTCTGTCGGAAGCACTCCGTGCACTGTTCTCCATCGACTGGGGCGACCTGTGGCAAAAGTTCTGGGACGGTTCCAAGGTTCTTCTTCAGAAGATCTTGGACGCCCTGGTGCCTCAGCCCATTCAGGACGCTGTCCGTGCACTGTTCTCCATCGACTGGGGAGAGGTCGCGAACACGTTCTTCACGAAGGCTGGTGAGATTCTCCAGCGGGTCATCGACGTCGTTGTTCCCTCACCGATCCGCGATTTCCTGCATGCTCTTTTCGAGTTGGACTGGGACCGGATCATCGGTGCCTTCCTGAACGGCCTGGCCGCGCTTGGCCGAAAGGTCAAGGAGAAGATCGAAGAGCTTCCCGTGCTGGGAACCCTGTTCAAGATGGTGAGCGGCGGTACGGGCTGGGGCAAGGAGATGAACGATCTCCTGGGGTCGCAGTCCGGTGGGTTCACCGGCTTCGACTTCGGGTTCGCTGACGGCGGACCTGTCGTCGGGCCGGGAACAAGCCGGTCGGACTCCATCCCAGCGTGGTTGTCGAACGGCGAGTTCGTGGTCAACGCGGACGCCACCCGCCGGAACCGTGGAGTGCTGGAATGGATGAACGCCGGCCGGTTCGCTGCCGGCGGCGTGGTCGGGTCTGCCCCTGCCGCTGGTGTGGCCGCGGGCGCGGCGAGCATGGTCACGATCGATGTGGCCGCGGTCGCCAACCTGGGTGACGTCGCTGAGGCTGTCACGGCCGCGGTGGCCGCGTTGAACGCGGAGCTCCTGCTGTTGGTGGCGGACACGGTGACGTACTGGGCTCAGATTCTCGCGTCCACGGTTTCCACGGCAGACCAGATCACCAATCGGCAGAACCTCCTCACCCAGTTTTATGTGACGTCGTGGGCGACCATGACAGCCACGGTGTGGGGTTCGGTGAACGGCCAGAACCAGGCGTTCGCTGCCTTGAACGCGGGGTTGGAGAATTCCCGCAACGCGATGCAGTTCACCGCCGACTGGGCAATCAACCAGTACGGGCGGATCCGCGCCGCGGCGGCGGACCCGATCCGCTGGGTGATTCAGAACCCGATCAACGCCGGGTTGATCACAGCGTGGAACACGTTGGATACCCAGTTCGCGCTGGGGAAGCACGTCGACCCCATTCCGTTGGCGTTCGCGACCGGCGGCCGGGTTCCGGGTATCGGCAACAGCGACACCGTCAAGGCACGTCTCACCCCTGGCGAGTATGTGCTGAGCAAGCCGGCGATCGCGAACCTCGGTGGGCTCGCGTCTGTGGACCGTCTCCACAAGATGGCCCGCGCCGGGATCATCGGCCCGGACGCCAACCTGGGCCGGCAACACGGTGACGGCAAGCGGCGCATGGACCTCATGCGCGCGGTCCCGTTGGATGGTCTGGGTTTCGCCTATGGCGGTGTCCAACCTCATGTCGCGTTCGCCGGGGAGGAGATCGAACGGCTTTTCGGTCGCCTACCGGGCGGTATCGGTGGTGTGGGTGGACGTCCTAACGCGTCCGACCACCCGTCGGGGCACGCGTTGGACTTCATGACCCTCCAGAACACTGCCTTGGGTGACCGGATCGCCGGGTACCTGCAGCAGAACGCCCCCCGTCTCCTTGTGAAGTATTTGATCTGGAAACAGCGGATCAACGAGGGATCCGGTTGGGACGGCATGGAGGACCGTGGCAGTGTCACGGCGAACCACTTCGACCACGTCCACACCTCGTTTCTCCGCGCAGGGCAAGCAGGCAAGGCGTTCTCCGACGCCGGCGGGGCGATGTTCGACCCTGTCGGCGCGGTCACTGAGGCGTTCAAAGCGGCTTCCGCGATGGCCGGTGAAACCTCCAGCAGGTGGCCGGGGAACCTTCTGGCCGTACAGGCTGGGGCGATCGCAGGGAAAGCCATCGAAGGCACTAAAACACACGCCGTCGACCGGTTGATGGCGATGATGTCCGCCGGGATGCCGAACGTCCAGTACGACGGAAACGTCGCGAAAACCGTGATGGAGGTCGCGAAGGCACTCGGCTTCTCCCGCCGCGGCGCTGAGGTCGCGTTGGCCACCGGTCTTCAGGAATCCGGTCTCCGGAACCTGACCTACGGTGACCGTGATTCGCTGGGTGTGTTTCAGCAGAGGCCGAGTCAGGGATGGGGCACAGCGGCGCAGATCCTGAACCCGGTGTATGCGGCGACGAAGTTCTTCGAGGCCCTCCGCGGGGTGTCTGGGTGGGAGTCGCTTCCACATACGGTCGCCGCGCAGAAGGTGCAGCGTTCCGGGTTCCCGGACGCCTACGCGAAGTGGGTTCCGCAGGCCATCCAGATCGTCAACGGATCCGGCCTGTTCGACGCGGGCGGTATCGCTACCGGTGTTGGGTTCATGGCGAAGAAAACCCTCGAGCCGGAACGGGTTCTCTCGCCGGCGCAGACGAGGGCGTTCGAGGCGGCTCTGTCCCGGTTGGGCCGGGACGGGTACGCGTCGGCGTATTCCAGTCCGGAGCCGCAGCCGTTGCAGGTGACGAACAACGTCTACCCCTCGCCGGGGATGGACGAGCGGGCGGTCGCTGTGGATGTGTCGCGGCGCACCGTGTTCAAGCTCCGCAGCCAGTAGGGCCGGGCCTCGTGAGGCCCGGCCCTCTCACCTGAAGGGGGTCCGAGTGGCCGCACACCCACCGCCGATCTGGACCCTCGACGGGCTCACTCTCAACGGGCCGAGGGACAGCGACGGCATCCAATGGATCGCGACCGAAGACAGCGACCCTCTCTCCGCGCCGGCCCCGACTTCCACCTTCACCCCGAAATATCAGCGTCACGGGTCTTACTGGAACCCGGGATATGTGGAGCGGGGCACCGTGTCGTTCGCGGTCCGTGCCTACGCCCAGCATGGGGACTGGCAGGCGCTGGCGCGGGCCCGGTTGAAGGCGAAGGCGATATGCCAGGACCCCACCCAGCTGTACCCGCTGGTGTTCAAATCGGAGATCGGGAACCACGTCCAGTACGTCACCCGCGAGGGCGACCTGCTGATCAAACCCGTCGACTCGCAGGACCCCGCGTTCGAGTTCAGCGTCCAGTTCGCTGCGCCCGATCCGCGGTGGTACGACGAGAACTGGACCGAGCAAACCACCGGGGTGCCGCAAAACTCCATCACCGGCCTCGACTTTTCCGGTACCGGCCTTGATTTCGTCGGTTCGGGTACCGGGTTGGATTTCGGTCCGGCGGCGACCGCAGGCACGATCGCGTTGACGAACAACGGCACCGCACCTACCGCGCCGATCCTCACCCTCACCGGCCCCCTCACCACCCCGGTGCTGACGGTCGCGAACGGCAGCATCAAGTACAACGCCACTCTCGCAGTCGGTGAATACGTCGTCATCACCCCCGAAGACCCCTCCGTTCTTCTCAACGGGACGGCGTCCCGGAACTATCTGGCGAACCCCGCCAACTGGGACGCGTTCGTCGTTCCCCCCGGGGGTTCGTTGTCCATCGGCCTCTCCCATTCGGGGCCGTCCACAGACCTAGGAACGGTCACGGCTCGATTCCGGGCCGCCTACTGGTAGGGGAGCCCCCAATGGCGGCCATCGGAACCACCATCCAATCCACCATCGACCCGGCGTGGCTGCACCAGCGCATCAACGAAGCCGACGCCCGCTACGCCCTCGCTGGCTACGCCAACCCCGTCCCCGGCACCGTCATGTCCTACAAGTCGGGGGTGTTCGCGGCCGGTGCAGTCTCCGGCACCACCCTGGGAGACGCGAACCACGGCGGGATGCGTGTCACTCAAGGCGCTACCGGTTCCTCACCGACGGTGCTGGTGAACGTGGGGAACTGTCTCATCGACACCCCCGGGCAGGGTCCCTACCTGTGCGCTCTGGATTCACAGAAGACGGTGGGACTCGCTGCCCCCAGTTCAACGCAACGCCGTATTGACCTGATCGTCGCGAGGGTCTATGACGACCGCAACTCCGCGATTAACTCCACCGCGAATGACCGGCGCTTCGTGGTCCAAGCCGTTACCGGTGACAACACGTCCGGCACTCCCGTAGTTCCCACCACGACCTTGCCGGCGAACGGGTGGATCGCGTTGGCGGCAGTTCAAATTGAAGCCAATGGCGCCACCATGACCATCACCGACATGCGCGGCCCCGGTTTGACCGCACGTGGTGGCCCGAAGATCCTGTTCGGCAACGACGCCAAGATCACGTCCACGGCGTTCGCCGAAGCTGGTGCCTACGCAGGAGACCGCCGGTATGTGGTGGGGCACCCGTTCCCGTCCCAGACGTACTACGTCTCTTCCGACGCCGGTACTGCCGGTTGGCGGGGTGACGGCGGGGAGCTGGTGTTCACCGCCACCGCTCCTAACATTGGGGTGCGTACCCAGTTCGGTGGTGGGTCGGTGGTCGAGATCCAGAATCTCGTGGTCCCCGCCTACGGGATTCCGGTGACGCTGACGCCTCGCGCGCGGTGGAGGCCGATCCTTGATCCGAACATGATCTTGGAGTCTCAGACCCGTATCGGCGGCACCATCTGCAACATGACCACGCTCAACACGTGGGGGCAGTCCGGTTCGCTGAACAACGCGACCGCGGTGCCCGACTTCACGTTGGGTCCGTTCACGACTGCGCAGACTGTGAGTTTCTGGTTGAACATCGCTGGTGGGAGCCCGACCGCGACGGTGCAGTGGGACACCGCGCAGGTCGGCTGGCACACGCTTCAGGTGATGGTGAGGCCCGCGAACATCGACCCGATCAGGGTGTGGCTGTGACCTGGCGGTGCCTGATCACGGAAGCCCGTACAGGGCTTGTCGTCGACGAGCTGAAGTTGTCCGCTGACCCTTCATGGGAGACGGAGATCGGCCAGAAGGGGTCGTGGGGGGTGGAGTTGGTCCTCGGGAAAGAAAACCCGAAGGACAACGTCATGTCCTACATGACCACCGGCCGATATTCGTGGGTGGTCTGCTACAACGAGTCCCCCATCCAGGGAGGCATGCCCGCTGACGGCGGGTTCGATCAGGGATCCCAAAAGCTTTCCGTGTCCGGCCCGGGGATTTTGGCGGTGTTCGATAACCGTGTCGTTCGGGCAGTGGGTGGGACACCGGCGACGATCGCGTCGTCGAACAACAACTACACCCTCGCCGGGGTGTCCCGTCGCCGCATCCTCCGCGAGTTGGTGGCCCGCTCCGTGAGCGATACTGCCAGCGGCGCGGGACTGCCGTTCGACCTCACCGATGGTGAAACGGAGACCGGGTCGGAGAACCGGACCTACGTCGCCGCGGAACTCTCCTCGGTTCTCAAGGCCATGAACGACGAGACCACCGACAATGGCGGACCAGAGTTCATCATGCGTCCGTTCCTGGCGATACAGTCCGGAGTTCCGTACGTGAACTGGAAGTACGCGATCGGGACCCCTCTCTTGGGTAACCAGACGTTGGCCGCGGCTTGGGAACTCGGTGCTGCCTACGGAAATATCGACGTCGACTACAACATGGCGGTGCCGATTCCGCATCGGGCGTGGGTCAAGGGCTCAGGCGATGGAACGGTGACCCCGATGGGGTATGCGGACAACACGGCTCCTCTGCAGGTCGCGAATGTGGTGTACTCGGACTACGTCGACACGTCCCACACGGACATCAGCGACAAGGCGAAGTTGGATTCTTACGCTGTGGCTGTACTCGCTGACCGGTCTGTGGCGGTGGAGACCTGGAGTGCTGAGGTCCGTATCGACGGGAAGAACAAGGACGGCAAACAGGTTTCTCCCGCGCTGGGTTCATGGACCGAGGGAGATGCGCCCCTTTTCCGTGTGACGAAGCACCCCGTGATCCCTGACGGGAGCTACCGTAGGCGAATTGTCGGAATGTCGAGCGGGCAGACATCGGGGACGGTAAATCTGAAGATCACCCCCACGCCGTTGTCCTAGGAGGATCTTGTGCCAGACATCCGGGACGCGCAGTCTATCGAACAGGCAGTCAAGATCCTCAGCGACAAGTTCGAGACGATGATGCGGCAGTCCGGCCCGGAGAGAGTCACCGCCCGTTACGAGAAAAACACGACTGCCGCGGTGCAAACCGCGCCAGGCAATGCGGACGTACAGATCTCCTTTCCTGTCGCCACGCGAACCCACGCCCTGGTCGTGCCGAACGGTGGCTTCACGGCCTTCAAGCTGGCCGCAGGTGCGTGGACCGTCGTCGCTGGTGTTCGATGCAGCGTGGTTCCGGCGAGTGGAAGCAGGCTCGCGATCGCCGCGAACAGCAGCGGTACATGGACACTTGGTGACACGCTCACTGCTGGCGGGTCGAACTCGCAGAACTTCTCGGTTGCCTCAGTGGTCGAGAGCGACGGGACCGCCTTCGTGTCGGTGAACTTCTTCAACGGTGGCACGAGCCTTGATATTCAAGGGGCTGGTTCTCCGATTCCTCGGCTTACTCACGTGGCGTTCGTGCGCCATTCCGGTTAGGAGAACCATGACCGCCCTCGGAGACCACGCCGCCGCCGAACTCGACTACCAGGGAATCGTTGATCCGGAGCGTGCGCGGATCGTAACGATTGTGGGGACGTTCGCCGAATTCGACGAAGAGGACATCCCCGGGATCTTGGAGAAGGTTCAGGCGCTGCTCAAGTTCAACCCCTTAAGTCCGCTCACCAGTGACGCGGGCCAGTGGGAGGAAAGGGATGACGTGGTGCCGGGCCAGCAGGTATGGCAGTCGAATCGGCAGCCAGACGCGTGGACATATGACCCTGGGTTTCACACGTACTTTTTGATGTCGGAGCACAATGGCGGGGGGATCTCTGACACGCACGCCACAATTTCAGAAGAGAACTGAGTCTGTTCTGCACCTGGGGGACCGGAGCTTGACCACTGTGGACACTCAGAGAGGCGGTGTCGGTGAGTGACGTTAAAGACCTGCTTGTCGGACTCGCGACACTCGTGGGTTCGTTGTCCGCCGCGTTCGTTCTCATTTGGAACACCGTTGTGGGTCCACGCAAGGGCAACAACGAGAAGGTCGCCCGAAAAGCGGCAACCGAAACCGCTGAGCAACTCCTCGAAGCGGTGGCCGACGGCGAGATCACACCTGACGAAATCGACGAGATCAAGAAGTCGCTCCGCCGGGAGGAGCCATGACGAATGAGCAGGCGCGCGACATCGTCGACAAGGCTACGACTCATGCCGTGAGGGATGTGCGGGCGCGACGTACAACGTGGATCGCGTTCGTGGTGTTGCTCGCATCGATCGTCGTCGCCGCGCTCTGGTTCGGTCCACGGTTGGCCGCAGTGGACGATCGGTCACAAGCTCAGGATGCGCGCATCGGGGAGCTTGTCGCGCAGGCGGACAAGAACGCCGCCGACGGACAGGCTCTGCGGGATCAGGTAGTGCGACTCGGCGGAACTCCCGTGGTCGAACCCGCGCAACCAGGAGCTGCGGGGCAGCCAGGGGCCCCTGGTGTGCCTGGTCCGCCTGGGCCTGCGGGACCAGCGGGTTTCACCCCCGCTTGCTATTCGGAGCCGAACCAGTGCCGAGGAGCGAACGGGCAGCCCGGCGACCCGGGGCCAGCTGGAACCGCGGGGGAGGCCGGTGAACCTGGTCCTGCGGGGCCGGCTGGTCCTCCCGGGCCACAGGGTGAGCCAGGTCCGCAGGGTGAACCGGGCGTGACCGGTCCGCAGGGTGAAGCCGGTCCGCCGGGCCCGACGTGCCCGGATGGCTACACGGCGCAGGACCGTCGGCAGGGCACCGAAACGTGGTGGGTGTGTGTCGCTGACGAAGACCCACCGCCCCCGATCCCCACAACCTGAGGAGGCCACATGGCCTGGTACGTCGCGAATTCCCTCGAAACGTTGCGGGGGCAACTGAACTCGCTCGCTCCCCGCCGCTCCAAGGTCAGCGACGGCAGTATCGGCGATGCCGCGCACAGCGCGCGCACCTCCGATCACAACCCCACCAGCACTGGGCAGGTGTGTGCCCGCGACTTCACACACGACGCGGCGGGCGGCCTGGACTGCCACTGGCTCGCTCGCATGCTCACCGCGTCCGGGGACAACCGGATCAAGTACATCATCTGGAACTACCGCATCTGGACACCCGGCGTCGGCTGGAAGGCCTACACCGGGTCGAACCCGCACGACAAGCACCTGCACCTGAGCGTGCACGCAGGCGCTCTCGGAGACCAGGGCAGGGCGTGGAACCTCGGCGCCAACGGAGAACAACCGGAGGACGATATGCAACTGGACGACAATGTCACCTTGTTCGACAAGAGCAAGACCAGCGTCAACAACGTACTCGCGGGCACCCTCGCGCGCGTCGGCGGAAAGTACACGTCCAAGGTGTACAAGCATGTTCAGGGCGAACTCATGGACTTCGTCCTCGGCATCGACGAGAACGTCATCAACCAGGGCCGGAAGGTTGAAGCCCTGGAGAAGGCGAACGCCGCGCAGGCGGCGAAGCTGGACGAGGTCCTGGCGCTGCTCAAGGCACAGGCGGCGGGCCAGTGACCGGCCAGCACGGGGACCCGATCGGCGAGCTCTCCTTCACTCAGGCTGAGCCGCTCGCGGTCGCAGAGGCGATTCGTGGTGTCCTCGTCGCCGTGGTCGCCGCCGGATGGATCGTCATCCCCGACTCGACGATCGCACTGCTGGTATCCGGTGCCGGGCTCCTGGGATCCATCGTGACCACGATCCTCGCCCGCCGTCGCGTCACCCCGGTCGTCCCGGGCCCGGACGGCACGTATCAGATCACCAGCCTCCCCGCTCAGGAGTAGTCCTCCCGAACCCGCCGAAAGAACGACGACTGACCTACAAGGTCCGGAGGTACCTATGACGCTTCGCATCCCCCAGGGCGCCACCCACCGCCGGACCTGGCCAGCCACCAACCCCGCCACAGGAACACCCGTCACGGCGTGGGACGGATGGACGGGGGTGGCGCAAATCCGCGCCACCCCCACCTCCGAAGAGGTACTCCACGAATGGTCCACCACCGCCGGAACCCTCATCCTCGACGCTGAAGGCGTCACCCTCCTCACCCACCCAGCCGACTCCCTCCCATGGCAGTGGGTCGACGGAGTGTTCGACATCGAGATGACCGACCCCGACGGCAACGTCGCCCGCTACCCCATCGACAGCGTCAAGGTCATCCCTGCTGTCACACGCCAGGAAGAGAGCTGACCATGGCCACTCGACTCGCAGACGCCTCACAGCAGGCCGCAGCCGATGCGGTTGTCGACCGCATCGACGCTGGCGGCGCCGGAAACCTCAAGATCTACAGCGGTAGTCAACCGGCCGACGCCGACACCACACCGGCGGGCACGCTCCTCGTCACCATCGCGCTCGCCGCGACCGCGTTCGGGTCGGCTAACGCGTCCGGCCAAGCCGCGCTCGCCTCCACCCCACGCAGTGGCACCGGCGCGGCTGCGGGCACCGCAGGGTGTTTCGTCGTCGAATCCGGCGGCGGGGCGAAAGTCTTCGGCGGGTCGGTCACCGCGACCGGCGGCGGCGGTGACATCACCCTCGACAACACCTCGATCGCGGTCGGGCAAACGGTGAACATCACCAGCCTGACCTACACCCAGCCCGGGACGTAGAGATGGCGGCGCGGTCGGACGCGGCCACCGACCGCGTCAGCAGGAACACGGCCCCCTCGCTGGCGACCTTCACCGTCTGCGTGTGGGCGAAGGTCGTCAACTCGGCGTCCCCCCTGTTTCATCCGATCACCCGGTTCTCCGACGCTGGGGACAGCAGTGCATGGATCGTCGGTTTCAAAGGAACCAACGGCCGTACCCCCGCCATCTACAGCCCCGGGAACGCCACCGGGATCTCTGGCGCTGAAGTCGCGCTCGGCACCTGGGTATTCGTCGCCGCAACCCTCAGTGGCACCGCTGCCGCGATCCACACCGGCACTACACCCGGCAGCCTGACCAAAGTCACCGGCACTGTCGCCGCCGCGAACACCCCAACCCAGTTCGGCGTGTTCGGCCGGTCCGCCGCCGACGGATCCGAATGGCTGGACGGCTCACTCGCGGGCCTGCGAATGTGGACCGCGGTACTGTCCGACGCCGAAATCATCGCCGAAAGCCAGTCCATCGCCGCCGTCCGCACGTCCGGGCTGTGGGGCAGTTGGTCATTCGCCGCCGCCGCGCTCACGGACGGATCCGGCAACAGCCGAAACCTCACCGCCGGGTCGACCGCACTCAGCTCCGACACCGATCCCACACTTTCGACTGCTGTCACCGGCTCCGGCGCACTCACCGCACCTGCCGCCACCTCGTCCGGCGCCGGTACTGTCCTCGCCGCTGGCACGGGAACCGCAATAGCCCCCTCTGCATCCACCGCAGGAACCGCCACGACCACGGTCACAGGAGCAGGCGCAGCCACGACGCCGACAAGTATCGCCAGCGGCACGACCACGGCCTACGCCGCCGGCAGCGGTGCAGCAACCACGCCAACCGCAACCGCGACGGGAACCGGCGACCTCACCCCTTTGAGCTACGGCTCCGGCGGCCTCACCGCTCCTAGCGCAACCTCAGTCGCGACAGGAACCGTCCCTGCCGCAAGCGCGGGTGCTGTCGTCTCATCCTCACCGGTCACGACCGGGGCTGGCAGCGTCCCCGTCGTGGCCACCGCCGCACTCGTCGCACCCCCCGCGGTCACGTCTGGCACAGGCGGGCTGCTGGCAGTGATCGAAGGGACCGGTGCAGCCGCCGCCCCCGCGGCAACCTTGACCGGCACAGGAAGTTCCAGTACCCCAGAACCAACGACAGGGCACCGTCTACGGTTCGGGCGGCCTCACGGCGGCGGAGTCGTCACCTTCGGATGGCCCCGCGACACCCAACCTGTTTCTCTCGGACGCCCAGCCTGAACATGAAAGCGGCCCCCCACTTCACGTGGGGGGCCGCTTTCGTCGTGCCTGGGGTCAGTCACGCACGCGGGTGAACGTGCACTGCTCGCCAGTGACCTGGACGTACTGACCCACCTTCGCGGCGAACAGAGTCTCCCGGAACACCATGGCTGTCTCGACGACATCGCTGGGGTTGCTTGAACCCCGCAGGAAGTAGTGGCCCCACTCGTTGCCCGGTCCACAGGTTACCTTGTACGTCCCGGCCGGCACGGCGGCGCCGACCTCGTAGGTGCCGGCGTTCAACGTGGGAGCCGGTGCGGCCGGGGTGCGTTCGGGGATGGCAGACAACGCGAACACCAGAGTGATGGTGAGGAGTACGAAGCCGCCGACGATTGCCACCGCGATGTATGGCCACCGCTTCGGTTTGGGTTGGTAGTCAGGGTGAGCTTGGATGACGTACTTCACGACGGTCCCTCCGCGGCGGTGGTTACCTACCTGGTCGTGTGGATCAAGACATCCGTTGCCTACGTGACCGGACTGTTATGTCACCAGTGTCCGCCGAGGAGGAGCGGGACGCCGAAGATGACCGCGATGAGCACGAGAACGCAGAAAGTGAGCCATGTGATTCGACCGATGCGCCGTAGGGTCTTGCTCATCGCGCATTCTCAAGGTCGGCGGTGGAGGCAGCGGACCGGTCGAGGGGCCCCTGGTCCGCTGCCTCTTCACCCGCCGCGCGCGGGTCTGGTTCCTGGTGGCGCCGTTGCGGGGGCCGTCGCGCACCAGGAATGTAGAGGGGGTCGTCGTCGGGGCCGCTGTTGCGGAACATCACAGGCCCTCGTGCCAGTGTTCGCACACCCAGGCGCCGCCGCTCCCAGCTCGGTAGGGCGTGTGGCAGTGCATGCAGGAGTACACCTCGCGCTGTTCTTCGGTCCACGTTGCCTGCTCGTCGTCGGTTGCCTTCCGTTTGGCGAGGCCAGGAGGGATCGTGGATCGGACGACACGTGGTTTCCGGTTCTGCACGACGGCGGTCACGGCTGCTCACCGCGCACGTTCTTCTCGTACGTCTCCAGTGACGTCGTCCGGAGTGCCTCCAGAAGCCTGCCGACGACCTTGTCGAGGGGGATCAGTGCGGTAGGGCCGTTGTCGATCCGAACGGCGGTCTCAAGTCTGCTCTTGTGCTCGACCTGTCCGACGTAGACATGAACCGGGTCTCCGTCTGTGGTGACCGTCGGGATCGCCCACACTCCTCGCATGTCCTCAGCCATGCTCCGAGGATCGGCCTGTAACTACGGTACGTGAAGGGGATGAGTGATGCGCGTGATGATGCGCATCACCGCATCAGCTTGCGTCCGCGAGCTCCCGGCGGCGTGCGGCCCACTCCGACTCGGCCCACTCGGGCGGCATCTCCGCCAGGCAGTCGCGTGCCGCCTGGCGCGCGGCGGTCTTGTCGCCGAGTGCGCGAAGCACGAACGCCCGCTGACCCAGGAAGAACGACGGGGTGTACCAGTAGCCAGACGGCGGGAACTCGTCAGCCGACGGCAGCTGTTCGACCATGCCGTCCGCCTCGGTAAGCAGCCTGAGCGCGTCGTGACGCTCGTCGTTGCGCGCAAGAACCTCGGCTCGCTGAAACGTCTCATAGGTACGGAGACCGATATGCACGCGCGTGTCACGCCGAGCAGCCTCAGATAGCGCATCAGCCTTCCGGAGGTTTCCCTGGCGGATTGCGTTGTAGGCCGCGAAGGACAGCGCGGTCGACAGCCTCAGCGGGTCGTCGGCCTCCATCGCGAGCACTGCGGCACGGTCGAGGTGTCGCCGCGCCTGCTCCCAACGCTGACCGGGGATGGCGAGCCACCCACGATACTGCTCCAGTTCAGACAGGAGTCCGACGGCGGCAGGACGCACAGCAGAACGTGCCTCGGCCGCGAAGGTCTCGGCCATCTGCCGTTGTGCGTCGACCATGGGGATGACGTGCGCCGCGCTGGTCTCGTCTTCCAGCCGACGAACGGCAGCGAGGACACCAGCGAGAGAGTCGAGAGCCGCGCCATCGACAGATCGCGGACGGCCAGCGACAGCGGATAGCTGGTCCCGTTCGGCAGGATGCAGGGCGGTCGGACCCGACGTCCAGAGTTCGAGGAGTTCGCCGCCGGCGTCGAGTTCGTCGTCGAGGCGGGCAGCGATGGCCTCGTCGGGGTGCATGAGGCCCGCTTCGTACCGGGACAGTGCTGACTGGTGAACGGGCACGCGAGGTGCCAGAGCATGCTGCGACAGCTGGGCCGCCTTGCGTAGGCGGCGGAGCGCGTCGCCGAAGGTCTCGGCCATCGTGCTACCTCAGTTCGCGGAGGAACTCTTCGCAGAGCCCCCGGGAGCTACCCGGGGGCGTTCCTCCGCGAAGAGGGGACCCCAGTGTAGCCAGTCGGCCCACGGCGTGAATGTGGACCATTTGTGGACCATCTGGCCTCCCGTGGTCCCAATGTCAGATCCTCGGAAACCCCTGGTCACTTGCGTGACCAGGGGTTTCCCTGTTGCGACGTGCCCCCGGCAGGACTTGAACCTGCGACCTAGAGATTAGAAGGCTCTTGCTCTATCCAGCTGAGCTACGAGGGCCAACGTCGGCGACGTTGGGTGTCGCCCAGCATCGGCAGCTTAGCCGTCGCCAACCTGTCGATCGTTCGACACCGCCAGATCGTTTCAGGTCGAGCCCACCGTTTTTTGGAACGCCCGTGAGCGCGTCGCGACGCGGGGTGACGCGCTCACGGGCCGGGGCCGCTTCGGGGGAGCGGCCCCAGGGTTCGCACAGGTCGCGAGTCGACTCCTCTGCAAGCGACGCGCGCGAACCGCCGGGGTGGTCAGTCCCAGATCTTGAGGGCACGGATCACGAACGGTCCTTGGGGTACGTAGGTGCCGCCACCCGGATAGGTGATGAAATCTCCTTCGGTCGTGCACTCTTCGCTCTGGTAAATCGTCACATCCCGGCTCAGTCGGTTGACGAACGAATGCCCGGCGAAGTCTTCGGGCAGCGGAATGCATTCCTCGGGATTCGAGGTACGCAGGTCGAATTTGTGCACGGTGCCGCCGAACGATTCTTCGCCCCATACGCAGAACTCGCCCTTCTGGCAGGCGGGTTCGGGCGGCGCGGTGGTGGCGCTCGCGACTCCGGTGCTGGTCAGCAGGCCGAAGGCGGCCAGCAGGAGCACGTGCGGGAGGCGGGCGCGCAGGTTCGTCAAACGTCGTGTCATGGCTGGGTTCTCCCCCGTGAATCGGCGGCTCGATCGCCGTCGTGGATGTGTGCTTCCACGATGATCCGCCGGAAAAGCTTTGTCAGTCCGCATTTCTACTTCTGTGGATAAGTAGTCGTGCGCCGCTCGATCGGGGAGAGTTGTCCACAGATCGCCCGACCGCGTTGTGCGGTCCGGAAGCAAGTGTTAAGCGCGCGCGGTAGAGCCGCGCACGACCAGTTCGACCGGGAGCTGGGCGGGGGCGGGCGTCTTGTCGCCGCGAAGCAGGCCGAGCACCAGCTCTCCGGCGATCCGCCCCTTGGCCGAGAGGTCTTGCCGCACCGTCGTCAGCGGAGGTTCGGACCATCGGGCCGGTGGGACGTCGTCGAAGCCGACGACCGAGAGATCCGCGGGTACGGACAGGCCCAGATGCCCCGCCGCCGAGATCGCGGCCAGTGCGAGCTGGTCCGACATGCACAGCAGCGCCGTCGGCCGCGGATCCCGGTCGAGCAGGCCGAAGGCGCTCGGGACGGCACCCTCCACGGAAATCCCGGACGCCTCCCAGATCGGCACGTCCGCCGCCGGGATACCGGCCTCGGCCAGCGTGTCCAGATACCCGGCCAGCCGTTCGCGCGTGTCGTGGAAACGGGTGTCCGCGGCGTGTTCCGGGGTCATCTCGCCACCGCGCGGCGAGGACAGGCATTGCGCCGAGAAGATCCCGATCCGCCGGTGCCCGAGTTCGAGCAGATGCCGGGCCGCCGCGGCCGCTCCCGCTCTGTCCTCCACGCCGATCCTCGCCGACCCGCGCACGTGCGGCTGGTCGATCACCACCAGCGGCATTCTCCGGTCGCGGACCGCGTCCAGCGCCGGCGCGCCGTCCGCCAGGGAGCACGCCACCGCGATGTCGGCCTGCGCGGTCAAGACGCGTTCCGCGCGCGGGCCACCGCTCTCGCCGTCGCCCGGCAACAGCAGGAGGGCGTGCCCTCCGGGGTCGACGACGGAAGCGAGCGCGTCGAGGGTCACGGAAAGGGCGGGGTCCGAGAACGCGAGCGAGAGGTTCGTGTCCAGCATGACCGCGATCGCGCCGGTACGGCTGGTGGCGAGGCTGCGCGCGGTCGGGTTCGGCCCCGCGTACCCGATCTTCTTGGCCGCGCGCAGCACCTCGTCCCGCAGCTGGGCGGACAGCTGATCGGGCCGGTTGTACGCGTTGGAAACGGTCGCCCGCGACACCCCGACGGCGTCGGCGACATCGTCCAACGTCGGCCTTCGCCGTCGCGTGCTGGTCACGGCCGCAGTCTAGTCCCGGGCGGGGGAGGTGGACTTTCTGAAGCGCTTAAGTCATTCTGGGGTAACGGTAATCGGAAGGAGACTGGGGTCTATGCGTGACCGTACGGCCGTTTTCGTGGTGTTCGCGCTCAACGGGGCCGCGCTCGGCTCCTGGGCGCCGCGGACGCCGGCGCTGTCGGAAAGAGTGCACGCCTCGCCGGGTGTTTTCGGCCTCGCGCTGCTGGGGGCCAGCGTCGGCATGCTGATCGCCGCGTCGGTGTCCGGGCGGCTGATCGAGCGGCACGGTGGCCGCGCGGTCGTCGCGGGCAGCACGGTCATCGCCTGCGCGGCACTGCCGATGATCGGCTTCTCGACGTCGGTGCCCCTGCTCGCCGGGGCGTTGTTCGTCCTCGGTGCGAGCGTCGGAGCGCTGGATGTCGCGATGAACGTCGCCGGCGTGGAGGTCGAGCGGCGGACCGGGCGAGCCATCATGCCGGTCCTGCACGCCGGATTCAGTTTCGGCGCGCTGGCGGGTTCGGTCGCCGCCGGTTTCGCCGCGTCCCATCAGTGGTCGCCGGGCAGGCATCTCACCTTCGCCGCGGTGGCGGCCTTGGTCGTGCTCGCCCTCGTCATCGGCGCCGTGCCCGGCGCCCGGCCCGTGCGCACCGAACCCGTCGAAAAGCCGCGGGTGGCGCCGATCAAGCGTCCCGTGCTCTGGTTGCTCGCCGCCATCGCGCTGTTCTCGGCGATCGCGGAAGGCGCGAGTTCGGACTGGTCCGCGCTGCTGATGACCTCCGCGCACGGCGTCGGCGACGGCGCCGCGGCGTTCGCCTACTCCGGGTTCGCCCTGGCCATGGCGCTCGCCAGACTCGCGGGTGCCTGGCTCCAGAACCGCTTCGGCGCGACTCGCGCGCTGGCGGTGGGTGCCGGGATCGCCGCGGCCGGACTTGTGCTCGCCGCGCTGGCCAGCGTGCCGGTGTTCGGGTTCGTCGGCTTCGCGCTGGCGGGCGCCGGGCTGGCCGCCGCCTTCCCGATCGCGTTGAGCCTCGCGGGGGCATCGGGTAAACGCGCCGACGGCACCGGAGGGGAGCGGGAACTGGCCTTCGTCACCGCGATCGCCTACACCGGCTTCCTCGCCGGACCACCCCTGATCGGCGGAATCGCGCAGGTGACGTCACTTTCGGTGTCGTTCCTGTTCGTCGGCCTGACCGCCGCCCTCATCGTCCCGTCCGCGTTGGCCGCGGCACGGGCGGGGAAACGGGAGGAGGTCACGGAACCGGTCGCCCGTTGACATCCTCGCCGCGTCG
Source organism: Amycolatopsis sp. NPDC034160 (assembly GCF_055575355.1). Lineage (NCBI taxonomy): Bacteria > Bacillati > Actinomycetota > Actinomycetes > Pseudonocardiales > Pseudonocardiaceae > Amycolatopsis > Amycolatopsis sp. NPDC034160. Next base: position 137,088 of record NZ_JBVISU010000016.1, read on the forward strand.
CGGGCAAGCTGATTGCTCGTAAACTGAAATGAATGCGACTCGCTCGCTGTTTCAGGACGGCTGATCCGGGGAGGAGCGGCGTGAGGGTGCTGATGCTCGGAGGCGGAATCCCGCCGCGGCTGGTACGGACCACCTTGCCCCGGCTCGTGCTGCTCCCGGTGGTGTTCCGGCTGGCGATGCTGGTGCAGGCGCTGTGGGCGGCGGGTGACGGCGGCTCGTCGATGCTGTGGACGGTCGCGGCGCTGCACCTGGTGCCGAACGTCGCCGTGGCCGCTTGGGTGTTCCGCGATCCTGCGGACACCCGGCTGGTTCCCGCGGCCGACGCCGCGTCCGCCCTGGTACTCACCCTGGGGGCCGCGCTGATCGGCTCGGACACCGCGATCATGTCGATCGTCTGGACCCAGCTGATGGGCACGGTCATGGTCTGGACCCTGCTGCGCGGCGCACTCGCGGGGGCGCTGGTCGTCGCGGGCGCGGTGGTGCTGCATTCCACCGTGTACCCGGGCTCCCCGCTCGGTCTCTTCCTCACTCTCGGAACTGCGCTGGTGGTGTCACTCGCGATCGTCGGACTGGTCGGCGCCTCGATGCGGTTCGCGCTCGGCTTCGGGGAGCAGCAAGGCAGGGCGGCGGAACGCGAACGGCACCGCCGCGACGTCCACGACACCGTCCTGCAGGTGATGGAGTCGTTCGCGATCCCCGCCCCCGCCGACGAACTCGATCCGGCGGCCAGCCTCGACCGGGTCCGCCGCACCGCCCGCGCGCAGGCGATGCGCATCCGGATCAGCCTCGAACACGAGCAGACGGGGCCGCTCGGGCTGCACCAGCGGCTCCGGCTGCTCGCCGCCGAGATGGCCGCGGAAGGTCTGCGGGCCGAAGTCGTCATCCAGGACGACTGTGGTCCGGACCTCCCGGAGGAGGCGGCCGTCGCGCTGCACGACGCGGCGCGGGAGGCCTTGCGCAACACCCTCAAGCACTCCGGGACCAGGCGGGCCGTCGTCAGCGTCGAAGAGATCGACGGTGGCGTTTCCCTGACCGTGCGCGATCACGGCGCCGGATTCGACGTCGGCGACAGACGGCGAGGATTCGGCCTCGAGAACTCGATCATCGCGCGGATGGCGGAGATCGGTGGCTTCGCCCGCATCGAGTCCAGCCCAGGTCTGGGGACGCGGGTGGTGCTTCTCGCACCTTCAGTCTTGAGTCTCCCCGTCGGGTGAGTCCCGCCATTGACGGAACGGGCGGTCCAGCGTCCACTTGTCGCCGTCGCGCTCGAGGACACGGTATTCGCAGGTCGCCGGATTGGACAGCGACTCGAACAGCTCGATGCTCCAGCCGAAGAGCCGCCGGCACAGCAACCGGATGGTCAGACCGTGTGAGACGACCAGCACGGTCTCGGGGTGATTTTCGCCGCAGGCCGCCAGTTCGCTGAGGAACGCCGCCACCCGGTCGTCGACGTCCGCCCCGGATTCACCGAACGGGAGGCGGTAGAAGAAGTGCCCGAACTCGTGACGGCGTTGCTTCTGCACCTCCTGCTCCAGCGGATCCTGGAGGTTGCCCCAGTCCTGTTCCCGCAGCCTGGGCTCCGGCACGATCCGCTCGTAGCTGTCGCGGATGTCCAGTAGCCGCAAGGTTTCCCGCGTCCTCAGGTACGGGCTGACGTACACCGCGGGGCGCTCCCCGCCGAGAAGTGCCTTGATCTCCGGGCCGGCCAGCCGTGCCTGCTCACGGCCCGCCTCGGTGAGCGGGAGGGCGTGGTCGGGAATCCGGGTGTAGGCGAGCTCGTCGACGTTGCCGAGCGACTCGGCGTGCCTCAGCAGGATGATCCGCACGCCGCCATCTTGCCCCTTGTGCGCCCGGCATACCCTCGTGACGTGCCTTCAGATCCCGAGACGAAACCGGCCCCGTCCGCGCGGAAGGCCGGTGTCCTGCCGCTGGTGTCGATCGGGGTGCTTCTGGCCGCGGTGGTGGCCGTCGGACTGGTCGCACTGACCGGTGGCGCCGGTTACGTCATCGCGGGCCTGCCGGATCCCGGCCTGGTGACGCGCTACGGCATCACCGTCGTCAGGGTGCTGGCCGAGGCGTCCTCGGTGCTGTGCGTCGGTTCGCTGCTGCTCGCCGCGTTCCTCGTCCCGCCGCAGAAGTCCGGCACGCTCGCGGCGGACGGCTACGCGGCCATCCGCGTCGCGGGCGCCGCCGCTTGGGTCTGGTTCTTCGCCGCCGCCGCGTCGATCTTCTTCTCCGCCGCGGACGGCGCGGGCCGCCCGTTCACCGAGGTGCTCTCGCCGCAGGTCCTGATCGACCTCGTGGACGCCATCGAGCAGCCCAAGGCCTGGCTGTTCACCGCGTTGATCGCGCTGCTCGTCGCGCTCGGCTGCCGTCTCGCGCTGACCTGGGGCTGGACGGCGGTGGTCTTCTTCCTGTCCGTCGGCGGGCTGATCCCGGTCGCGGTCACCGGCCATTCCGCGAGCGGCGGCTCGCACGACCTGGCGACCAACAGCCTGCTCTACCACCTGGTCGCCGCCGCGCTGTGGGTCGGCGGCCTGGTGGCGTTGCTCGCGCTCGGCTGGCGTCGTGGCGAGAACCTCACCCTCGCGGCGACGCGGTTTTCCAAGCTGGCGCTGGTCTGCTGGATCGTGATGGCACTCTCCGGCCTCGTCAACGCGCTGGTGCGGATCAGGATCGCCGACCTGTTCACCACCGACTACGGCCTGCTCGTGCTCGCGAAAATCGTCGCGTTGCTGCTGCTCGGCGTCTTCGGTCATCAGCAGCGGCAAAAGGGCGTCGCCGGGCTGGTGAACGGCGCAGGCGGCGGACAGTTGCTGCGGCTCGCCGCGGTGGAAGTGCTGATCATGTTCGTCACCATCGGCATCGCCACCGGGCTCGCGAAGACCCCGCCGCCGCAGGAATCGTTCACCCAGCCGTCCACGACGGAACTGCTGATCGGCTACGACCTTTCCGGTCCGCCGACCGTCTTCCGGCTGCTCACGGACTGGCGGTTCGACCTCGTCTACGGCACCCTCGCGATCGTTCTCGCCGGACTGTACCTCGCCGGCGTCCGTCGGCTGCGGCGCCGCGGCGACACCTGGGCCACCGGCCGGATCGTCGCGTGGCTCGCGGGCTGCTTCGTGCTGCTGATCGCGACGTCGTCCGGCATCGGGCGGTACGCGCCCGCGATGTTCAGCGTGCACATGGGCAACCACATGCTGCTGTCCATGGTGGCGCCGGTGTTGTTCGTCCTCGGCGGACCCGTGACGCTCGCGCTGCGCGCCCTGCCCCCGGCGGGGAAGGAGGCCCCACCCGGACCGCGTGAATGGCTGCTCGCCTTCGTGCATTCGCCGATTTCGCGGTTTCTGACGCATCCGATCGTGGCACTGCTGTTGTTCGTCGGTTCCTTCTACGGGCTGTACTTCTCGGGCCTGTTCGATGCCGCGCTGAACTACCACTGGGCGCATCTGGCGATGAACGCGCACTTCCTGCTCGCCGGATACGTCTTCTACTGGCCCGTGATCGGCGTCGACCCGGCACCGCGCCGGATCCCGCATCTGGGACGGCTGGGGATGATGTTCGCCGCCATGCCGTTCCACGCGTTCTTCGGGATCGCGCTGATGAGCATGCAGACCGTGCTCGGCCAGGACTTCTACCGGTCGCTGAAGCTACCGTGGGTCACCGACCTGCTGACCGATCAGCGGCTCGGCGGCGGGATCGCGTGGGCGTCCGGTGAACTGCCGGTGCTGCTGGTGCTGATCGCGCTGCTGGTGCAGTGGGCGCGGCAGGACGAGCGGGAGGCCCGGCGGCGAGATCGCCGCGAGGACGCCTCGGGTGACGAGGATCTGAACGCGTACAACGCGATGCTGAAGAAACTGGCGGATCAGGGCCGGGGGCCGGGTTCGCCGTGAGTGGCGATTCGGGTTCCTGCGAAGCCGCACAACCGCTGGTCGGCTCCACCGCTGTAGCGGGACAAGGCGAACATGTCGTGGTGGACCCGGCGGGAGCGGGCTCACACAAGGGGCCTCACCCGGCTCTTGACTGTCCATAAGGGACACATCTCTGGACAGACGTGCCCGGTTGGGTGACTCGCACGGTTTCGCGAGGGGGTCGTGAGTGATTTGGGTCGTTCTAACCCTCATTATCACTCACGACTCATCACTCACGACTCCGCGCAGAAACGTACACAGCGGTATAAAGCGGACACCCACTACCACATCTCCGTCGGGCTCCTCGTCTTTCGGCCCGAGTTGTCCACAGGGAGCCCGTCTCGCCCGGAGTTGTCCACAGACTCGGTTCGCGCCCGTTTTCGCCCCTCGATCCGAGGCAGGCTGTGGTCAGGGAAACACCGGGCTCAAGGGAAACACCGGGAGCGGCCCGGATCGAGGCGAAAGGCGGATGTGATGGCGATGGGCGAGACCTGGGTGACCATGATCGGCAACCTGACCAGTGAACCGGTCCACCATCCGGAGCGGGTGCACGGGCACGACGTCGTGTCGTTCGGTTTACGAAGTGTCGAACGCCGCTATGACAAGGAAAAAGGGGAGTGGGGCGACGGGCGGCAACTGGCGGTCAGGGTCACCTGCTGGCGAAAGCTGGCGATGGCGGCTTTCTCGTGCCTCAGCAAGGGTGATCCGGTGATCGTGGCCGGGCGGCTGCGCGGTGCCGAGACCGCGGAGGAGATCCCGGCACCTCTCGGTCTACCTGAGCTTGAGGCCTTCTCCATCGGCCCCAACCTCGCGCGCTGTTCGGCCGAGATTCGGCGGATCGGGCGTGACCGGCCAAGGGCGATCCCGATGCCGTCGCCGCCCCCGGGGAATCCCATGGTCACCGCGCTGGAGGAGGCACCCGTGGGATGAGGGGGCCGATGCTCATTCAGTGATATCGGGCTGACTGTCGGTAGTTCGGTGGTGACCGCCGTCAAGGCCGCGATCGGCTCGCTCTACGATCGCTTGTATGGCCGAGTTCATCTACACCATGAAGAAGGTGCGCAAGACCGTCGGGGACAAGGTCATCCTCGACGACGTCAGCACCGCGTTCTACCCCGGCGCCAAGATCGGCGTGGTGGGGCCCAACGGCGCGGGTAAGTCCACCGTTCTGAAGATCATGGCGGGGATCGAGCAGGCCAGCAACGGCGAAGCCTTCCTCCAGCCTGGCGCCAGCGTCGGCATCCTCATGCAGGAGCCGGAGCTCAACGAGGAAAAGACCGTCCGCGAGAACGTCGAGGAGGGGTTGGGCGACATCAAGGTCAAGCTCAACCGCTTCAACGAGGTCGCCGAGCTCATGGCGACCGACTACAGCGACGAGCTGATGGAGGAGATGGGCAAGCTCCAGGAGGACCTCGACCACGCCGACGCGTGGGAGATCGACTCCGCGGTGGAGCAGGCGATGGACGCCTTGCGCTGTCCGCCGCCGGAAGAGCCGGTCACCCACCTCTCCGGTGGTGAGCGCCGCCGGGTAGCGCTGTGCAAGCTCCTCCTGTCCGCGCCCGACCTGCTGCTCCTCGACGAGCCCACCAACCACCTGGACGCCGAAAGCGTGCTGTGGCTGGAACAGTTCCTCGCGAACTACGCCGGCGCCGTTCTCGCCGTCACCCACGACCGGTACTTCCTGGACAACGTGGCCGAGTGGATCATGGAGCTCGACCGTGGCCGCGTCGTCGGCTACGAGGGCAACTACTCGACGTACCTGGAAAAGAAGCGCGAGCGGCTCGAGGTCCAGGGCAAGAAGGACGCCAAGCTCGCCAAGCGGCTGAAGTCCGAACTCGACTGGGTCCGGTCCAACGCCAAAGCACGCCAGACCAAGTCGCGGTCCCGGCTCGACCGCTACGAGGAGATGGCCGCGGAGGCGGACAAGCACCGCAAGCTCGACTTCGAAGAGATCCAGATCCCGCCGGGGCCCCGGCTGGGCAGCGTGGTCGTCGAGGTCGAGAAGCTGCGCAAGGGTTTCGACGACCGCGTGCTGATCGACGGGTTGTCGTTCGACCTGCCGCGCAACGGCATCGTCGGGGTGATCGGGCCGAACGGTGTCGGCAAGACGACCCTGTTCAAGACGATCGTCGGGCTCGAAGAGCCGGACGCCGGGCAGGTCAAGATCGGCGAGACGGTCAAACTGTCCTATGTGGACCAGAACCGCGGCGGGATCGACCCGAAGAAGACGGTATGGGAGGTGGTTTCGGACAAGCTGGACTACATCCACGTCGGGCAGACCGAGATGCCCTCGCGTGCCTACGTCAGCGCGTTCGGTTTCAAGGGTCCGGACCAGCAGAAGCCGGCGGGCGTGCTCTCCGGTGGTGAGCGCAACCGGCTGAACCTGGCGCTGACCCTCAAACAGGGCGGGAACCTGATCCTGCTCGACGAGCCGACGAACGACCTGGACGTCGAGACCCTGGGTTCGCTGGAGAACGCTCTCGAACAGTTCCCCGGCTGTGCCGTGGTCATCTCGCACGACCGGTGGTTCCTCGACCGGGTCGCGACGCACATCCTCGCCTGGGAAGGCACCGACGAGAACCCCTCGCAATGGTTCTGGTTCGAAGGTAACTTCGAGGGCTACGAGAAGAACAAGGTCGAGCGTCTCGGTGCCGAGGCCGCTCGTCCGCACCGCGTCACCCATCGCAAGCTGACCCGCGACTGAGGGCCGGGGGTTCCCCGTGGAAGCCAGCAAGCGCCAACGGCCGGGCTCGCCCACCACCATGGTGGGTGGGCGGACGGCTGCCACCGGGGGAACCTTGTCCGCTGTCGGCAGGCTGATCGAACGAGCGGACGCCCTGCATTTGAGGGCACCCGAACTCGCACTGGTCCTCGGGGAGCGCGCGGCCGCGCTCGCCGAGGCGGCCGGTGCCGACGAGCAGTGGATCCGCGCGGAGAGCCTCGTGGTGACCGCTCGGGTGCGGCTCGGTGGCCGTCCCCGGACGGTCGGCCGGGCGGTGGCCGCCCTGCGCGCCGCCGAACACGCGGGCTACGGCGACATCGCGGCCCGGTTGCGGATCGACCTCGCGGTCTGTGCGCGCAGTGTCGGCATCCCGCTGACCGGGCTGGCCGCGCTGCGTCCGCTGCTGGCGGATCCGGCGGTTTCGCCGGTGCACCGGGCCGAGGCGTTGTGCCATCTCGTCGGCTGCCTCGCTCAGTTCGGCCGTAAGACGGAACTGGACCGGGTGCTCGCCGAAGCGGACAAGCTCGTGCTCGGCGACCGCTCGATGGCGGCGGATTCGCAGCTGCTGATCCGCGCGATGCTGCGGGTCGGGGTGTCGGCGCACCGTCGTCGCCACGGCGATCTGACGGCGGCGGCGGACGCCGCGCGGACCGGGCTGGGCATGCTCGAAAAGCTCGTGAACCCCGACGACGACGGCGGTCTCGTCCGGATCAGGCTGATCCTGCAACTCGTCTGCACGTTACTTGACCGGGGCGACACGGCGATGGCGCTGGAGGTCGCGCAGCCGGTCCTCGACGCGCCCGTCCGGGCCGCCGGGATCTCACCGGCCGCGTGGTTGCGGCTGGCGGTGGCCACCCGCGTCCTGCTGCCCGCGGGATCCGGGGAAGCCGCGGGCATGCTCGTGCGTGAAGCGGTCGCCGGGACCGGGGGTCACGGCCTGCACGCTGTCACGGCACGGTTGTGGCTGGAACTCGCGCAGATCGAGGAACGGCTCGGCCGTCCCGAGGAGGCCATCGGCTGCTTCCACCGTTCGCGTGCCGCCGAACACCTGCACGCCCGCGCGCGCAGGCAGGCGTGCAATGTCCTGGTCGGCGAGTTCGGCGCGGCCGAGAACGCCGCGGTCGACCTCGACGAGGTCCTGCGGGCCGTCGCCGCGCGCCCGTCCGCCGGCGCGGCACCCGAGCCCGCCCCGGCCGAGGTGACCTCGGTGATGGCGCCGATCGACGTGGCGCCCCGGAAGCGGGCGGCCGCCGAGCCACCGGTTCGCCGTGAACCGCCGCGGCCCGTGCGGCAGAACAGCCACGCGGCGCCCGAGCCCCCGCGGAACGCGCCGGTCGAGCCCCCGCGTTCCGTCGAGCCTTCGCGTCCCGTCGACCCGCCGCGTCCTGTCGATCCTCCACGGCCGGAGGAGCCACCCGCCGCGGAAAAGACCGAAGCGCCGGTGTTGAAGCCGCCGTCCCGTCCGGAGCCGGCTCGCGAAGCCGCGGCGTCCGCCAGCGACTGGCGCCGCCGGGTACCGAAGAAACCCCAGGAACCCAAGCCTTCGATCAGGTTCGAGCCCAAGGCCGAACCTGTCGCACCGACACTGAAGCCGCCGCCGAAACCCACACCGCGACCAGAGCCGGAGCCCGAGCCCGGGCGACGCAGTCGTCCGGAAGCTCCTCCCGCTCGTGAGCAGGTCGCCTCTTCGACACCCGACCCCACAGCCACCCGGTCGGAGGCCCCGATCCCGGCCGCGCGGCGACGGCAAGAGACCCCCGTCCGGTACGAGGAACCGGTGCCGGAACTGCTCCTGGCGCCAGAACCCGCCGCCGAACCCCGGCCGCGGATCGCGGCGGAAGCCGAACCACCGCGTCCCCCGGGGACCGCCGCCCCGTTGTGGGAGAGCGACGAATGGGCGGCCGAAGAACGCGCCCGCCGGTCCACCGCGCCCGTCCCGCGGACGACCAGGCACGACGCCGAACACGGTTCCGTGGCGGCGAAATCGGTGCTGGACCGCCTCGGGATCTCCAGCACCGGCGGACAGGGTGGTGGCCGCCGTCGTGCGGACAACACCGCGGACGCGCAGCCGGGCCCTGCCCGCGAGGAACGCGCCGAAACCGGACACGCCCGCCGGGAGCAGGCGCCGGTGGAGTACGCCGAACCCGCCGTCCCGCTCGCGCCGCCGCCCCGGGAAGACCCGGCGCCGTCGTTCCCCGGCGATACTCCAGAAAATGTCCAGGAGAGCACCCGGGAAAGCGCCTCGCGAAGCGCCAAGGAAGAGGTCGTGGATCCGTGGCTGCCGCGGCTGCGGATGCCACCGGCGCTGGACCCGTTGACCGACACCGGATCCTGGCGGCCGATCACGCCGTTCCCCGAGAGCTACGCCCGCGCCATCGCGGAAGACGAGCCGCCGCCGGACGCCGGTCTCGCCGATCTGCTCGCCCGTGCGCTCGCCGAGCATCAGGCCGGCACCGCGAGCGCCGCCGCGCTCGTGAAACAGCTCGGTTCCCAGGACTCGGGAAAGCGTCCGGTCAACGGTCGCGACCGGCACCGCGCCAACGGGAGCGACTGACCCCGGCGATAGCAAAGGTCCCTTGCTCCACCTCGGTCGGAGCAGTGCCGAGCTGGAACGATTCAGCCGACCGGGTGAGGCCTTGCGCCGGTCCGGTGAACCGGAATGGGTGCTGGTCACCCCCGGTGCGGCGGGGTGCGCGAAGGGCCGGACAGACCGCCTATGTGACCGGCCAGTAGCTGAACCGATCACGGCGATTCCGCTATCTGAGCAGGGAAATCTTCGACGGACGCGAAGGACCCGGCCTTGTGGAGCCGTCAGTCCGGAGCTGTAGGTTGGGGTCTGGGCCGGTACAGAGTCGTGCCGGTCGCGGTGTCAATCTCGCACAGTGGAGAGTTGTCTCAAATGAGCTCGACGGGAGTCTCGTCCCCGCCCGGAACAGATGTCGGCACCGAAGACGGCGCCCGGCGCCGGTCGGTGAACCCGGAGCAGATCCGGGACGACCTGATCGACGCCGCCGCGGCGTACGCCCCGGAGATCGGCGACCTGATCCGCCTGTACTACCGGCACATCCCCGCCGAAGAGATTCTCGGTGACGACCCGGTCGACCTCGTCGGCGCCGTCCGCTCGCATCTGCAGCTGGCCAAGGACCGGATGCCCGGCCGTCCCGCGGTGCGCCTGCTGAACCCGACCGGCCCCGAAGACGGCTGGACGCGTGAGGCCACCGTCGTGCAGGTCGTCACGGACGACATGCCCTATCTCGTGGATTCCGTCGCGGCCGAGTTCGCCCGCGACGGCGTGCAGGTGCAGCGCATCGTGCACCCGATCGTCGTGGTCAGCCGGGATCTCACCGGTGAGCTGCTGGCGGTCCACCCGGACGCCGACCCGGCCGAGCCGCCGGCGAATTCGGCGGCCGAATCGTGGATGTACATCGAGATCGACCTGGTGACGGACCCGCACCGCGCCCGTGAGCTGGACAACCGGCTCTCGTCGGTGCTGGGCGACGTGCGCGAGGTCGTCGAGGACACCGACAAGATGGCGGAACAGGCGCGCCGTCTCGCCGACGAACTGGACGAGAACCCGCCGACGCTGCCCACCGGCGAGGTCGCCGAAGGCGCCCGGCTGTTGCGCTGGCTCGCCGACGGGCACTTCACCTTCCTCGGCTACCGCCGCTACGAGCTGATCGACAACCCGCATCCCGACAACGACGAGCCCGTCTTGCGCGCGGTGCTCGCGACCGGGCTGGGCGTGCTGCGCCAGGACAGCCTGGCCGCGCGCAGCCTCACCGCCGGTCCCGACACGGCGGTGTCCGCGCTCGCGCCGACGCTGCTGGTGCTGACCCAGGCGAGCGCGCCGTCCACCGTGCACCGCCCGGTCTACCCGTACTACGTCGGCGTGAAAACGTTCGACGACAAGGGAAAGGTCACCGGCGAACACCGCTTCCTCGGCATGTTCACCACCACCGCCCTGCACGAGAACGTGCTGGACATCCCCGTGGTGTGCAACCGGGTCCGCGAGGTCATCCACCGCGCGGGCTTCCCGATGGAGTCCTTCTCCGGCCAGCGGATGCTCGAGGTGCTGCAGAACTGGCCGCGGGCCGACCTGTTCTCGGCCGACACCGATTCGCTGTACTCCACGACGACCGGCGCGATCACGTTGTCGGATCGACGGCGGTTGCGGCTGTTCCTGCGTCGCGACCCGTACGGGCGCTTCTACTCCTGCCTCGTGTACCTCCCGCGCGACCGCTACACGACCCGTTCGCGGCTCGCGATGCAGGAGGTCCTGCTCGAAGAACTCGAAGGCACGCAACTGGAGTACAGCGCGCGCATCGGGGAGACCGTGCTCGCGCAGGTGCACTTCATCGTGCACACCGACCCCTCGCAGCGGTCGGAACCGGACACCCTGCGCATCCAGGAGCGGCTCAACGAAGCCGTCCGCAGCTGGGACGACCGGATGGTCGAGGCGATCCTCGCCGAACGTCGCGAGCGCGCGGGGGACAGCGGTGTCGCGATCGGCCTGCTGGGCGAGGAGTCCGCGGGTGAACAGGGGCAGCGGTTCGCCGCGGTGTTCCCGGAGGGCTACAAGGAGGACTTCAGCGCGCTCGAGGCGCTCGCCGACCTCCGTGCCTTGGAGTCGTTGACCGACGAGGGCGACCTGTCGATGTCGTTCTACCTGCCCGCCGACGCCGAGGCGGGGGAGCGGCGCTTCAAGCTGTACTTGCGCGGCGAGGGGGTCACCCTCTCGCAGGTTCTCCCGGTCCTGCAGCGGATGGGCGTGGAGGTCGTCGACGAGCGGCCCTACGAACTGCGCCGCGAAGACGGTGGCAGGTCGTGGATCTACGACTTCGGCCTGCGGATCGATCCGCAGGTGCTCGACCACGCGGACACCGATCTGCGAGTCCGCTTCCAGGACGCGTTCCTCGCCGCCTGGCGCGGCGACTGCGAGGTCGACGGCTTCAACGGGCTCGTTCTGTGCGCCGGGCTCACCTGGCGTCAGGCGGCCATCCTGCGGGCCTACTCGCGGTACCTGCGCCAGACGAAGATCCCGTTCTCGCAGGAGTACATCGAGAACACCGTCCTCGCGCACACCGACATCGCCACCGCGCTGGTGCGGTTGTTCGAGACGCGTTTCGACCTCTCGATCAGCGCCGAGGCCCGCGCGTCGCAGGCCGATCAGCTCACCGCCGAGATCGGCAAGCTGGTCGACGAGGTGACCAGCCTCGACGAGGACCGGATCCTGCGGCGTCTGATGGCGGTCATCCTCGCCACGCTGCGCACGAATTACCACGTCACCGACGCGGACGGGAATCCCCGGCAGTACCTGGCGCTCAAACTCGACCCGAGCGCGGTGCCCGAGCTGCCCGAGCCGCGGCCGAAGTACGAGATCTTCGTGTACTCGCCCCGGATCGAGGGTGTGCACCTGCGCTTCGGTGACGTCGCGCGCGGTGGCTTGCGGTGGTCCGACCGCCGGGAGGACTTCCGCACGGAGATCCTCGGCCTGGTCAAGGCGCAGGCGGTCAAGAACGCGGTCATCGTGCCTGTCGGCGCGAAGGGCGGGTTCGTCGTGAAGCGCCCGCCGACGGCCACCGGTGACCCGGGGCTGGACCGTGACGCCCAGCTGAACGAGGGCATCGCCTGCTACCGGATGTTCATCTCCGGACTGCTGGACGTGACCGACAACCGCGTCGAGGGCAAGACCGTCCCGGCGCCGAACGTGGTCCGCCACGACGGCGACGACAGCTACCTCGTGGTCGCGGCCGACAAGGGCACCGCGAAGTTCTCCGACATCGCGAACGAGGTTTCGGCGGACTACGGGTTCTGGCTCGGGGACGCCTTCGCCTCCGGTGGTTCCGTCGGCTACGACCACAAGGCCATGGGCATCACCGCGAAGGGTGCCTGGGAGAGCGTCAAGCGCCACTTCCGTGAGCTGGGCAAGGACACCCAGACCGAGGACTTCACCGTCGTCGGCATCGGCGACATGATGGGTGACGTTTTCGGGAACGGAATGCTGCTCTCGGAGCACATCCGGCTCGTGGCCGCCTTCAACCACCTGCACATCTTCCTCGACCCGAACCCGGACTCGGCGACGTCGTTCGCCGAGCGGCGGCGGCTGTTCGACCTGCCGCGTTCGTCGTGGGAGGACTACGACCGTTCGCTGATCAGCGAGGGCGGCGGCATCTACTCGCGTTCGGCGAAGACGATTCCGATCACTCCACAGGTCCGCGAGGCGCTCGGGCTCGGCGAGGACGTCACGAAGCTGGCGCCGAACGACCTCATGCAGGCGATCCTGCTGGCCCCGGTCGAGCTGCTGTGGAACGGCGGCATCGGCACCTACGTCAAGGCCGAGAACGAGACCCACGCCGACGCGGGCGACAAGGCCAACGACGCCGTGCGCGTCAACGGGAACCAGCTCCGCGTCAAGGTCGTCGGCGAGGGCGGGAACCTGGGCCTGACCCAGCTCGGCCGGATCGAGTTCGCCCGCGCGGGCGGCAAGATCAACACCGACGCGCTCGACAACTCCGCCGGCGTGGACTGTTCCGACCACGAGGTCAACATCAAGATCCTGCTGGATCACCTGGTCTCGACCGGATCGCTGGGCGCCGAGCAGCGCAACGAACTGCTGGAGCGGATGACCGACGAGGTCGGCGAGCTGGTGCTGGCCGACAACTACCGGCAGAACGCCGTGCTCGGGGTCAGCCGGGCGCACGCCGGGCCGATGGTCTCGGTGCACCAGCGGCTCGTCGCGGCGCTGGTCGCGAAGGGCGCCTTCGACCGCAAGCTCGAAGCGCTGCCGAGTTCGGCGGAGTTCCGCGCGCTGGAGAAGGCGAACGAGGGCCTCACCTCGCCGGAGCTGGCGACGCTCATGGCGCACGTCAAGCTCGACCTCAAGGACGAGCTGCTGGCGAGCGAACTCCCGGATTCGGAAGTGTTCTCGCGGCGTCTGCCGGAGTACTTCCCGAAGCCGCTGCGCGAACAGTTCGGCGACGCGATCTTCCAGCACCCGCTGAAGCGCGAGATCATCACCACGATGGTGGCCAACGAGGTCGTCGACGGTGCCGGGATCTCCTACGTCTTCCGCCTGATGGAGGAGATGAACGCGACCGCGACCGACGCCGTCCGCGCGTACGCCGTGGTCGCCCACGTCTACGACCTGCCCTCGCTGTGGGCGCAGATCGACGCGCTCGACAACGTCGTGCCGACCGAGGTCGCGGACGAGATGATGCTGGAGACCCGCAGGCTGCTCGACCGGGCGGCCCGCTGGTTCCTCACCAACCGGCCGCAGCCACTGGCCCCGCTCGCCGAGATCAACCGGTTCGGCCGGGTCGTCGGCGAACTGGCCCCGCGGGCGCACGAACTGCTCCGCGGTGTCGAATGCGCGTCCGTCGACGACAACGCCGAGCGGCTGGTCGAGCAGGGTGTCCCGGCCGAACTGGCCCAGCGCGTGGCGCTCCTGCTGCACACCTTCGGCCTGCTCGACGTCACCGACGTGGCGGAGATGGCCGAGCAGCAGGTCGGGATCGACGCGGTGCACAGCCCGGCGGAGACCGCCGCGCTGTACTACGCGCTGTCCGATCACCTCAGCGTCGACAAGATGCTGACCTCGATCAGCGGTCTCGAACGCGGCAACCGCTGGCACGCGCTCGCGCGGCTGGCGCTGCGGGACGACGTGTACGGCTCGCTGCGGGCGATCACGCTGGACGCGTTGCGGCACAGCGATTCGGGTACCGACCCGGATGAGAAGATCGCGCACTGGGAGAAGACCAACGCGTCGCGGCTGCAGCGCGCCAGGGTGGCGCTGGACGAGATCGGCAAGTCCGGCAAGCTCGACCTGGCGACGTTGTCGGTGGCCGCGAGGCAGATCCGGAGCACGGTGAGGTAGTGGGCTACATTTCCCTGATCCGGCCGCGCTGGTCGGATATGGACGTATACGGGCACGTCAACCACGCGAATCTGGTGACCCTGCTCGAGGAGGCGCGGATCCCCCTGCTGTTCGGGGACGCCGTCCGAGCCGGGCTCACCGAACTGCCCAAGGGCATCGTGGTGGTGAAGCTGGCCGTCCATTACCGTTCGCCGATCGTGGTGTCCGATCAGGACATCCGGGTGGAGATCTCGTTGAAGGACTTGAAGCACGCCAGCTTCACTCTCGGCTATCGGGTGCACGCCGGGCCCGCCGAGGTCGACAAGGTCGCGGTCACCGCGGAGACGGTGCTCGCGCCGTACGACACGGTGACGGAGCGGCCGCGGCGGCTGACCGAGGACGAACGCGCCTTCCTGCAGAAGGGGTTCGCGGATGCCTGAGCTCGTCATCCCGGACGCGGGTGACCGCGAAACGCTCGGCGCGTTCGTGGCCAGGGCGGTCCGGCTCGACCAGAACACGCTGGTGCGCTTGCGCCAGCGCGGCGACGGCGTCGTCGAGGCGTGGAGCGCGACCCCGTTCGAGGTTCTCGCGACCAGGGCCGTCGCCGGCGACATCACACCGTCGGACGTCACGGTGTCCGGCAACGAGCTGCTCGCCGCGCTGACCGTGGCGGGTGGCGAGCGGATGGATCCGGGCCCGGCCAGGGACCTGATGTGGCATTCGGAGCTGCCCGCTCCGGGGCGCTGGCAACTGGTGGACGAACTGCCGGCGACGGTGATCTCGGAGCTGGCCGATCGCGGGGTGGCCCTCGCCCGCGACAACGTCGGCCCGCACGGCAACCCGCCCGCGTCGCTGATGGACCAGGCGGTGCTCACCGTCACCGGCGGTGAGCTGGAGATCAAGGTCCAGATGCGGTGCCTGTTCGCGTTGTCCGGGATGGGTTTCGTGGACTCGTCGATCGACGGCGACGTCGTCCGCGTGACCGCGACGGATTCGTGGATGCGCATCGACGCGCGTTACGGCGCCGTCCTCAAGCGCCGCCACGCGCTTCTGCCCCTGCTCTTCTGACGGGCTTCTTACCGCTTGGCGCCGCGGGTGGCTTCCGGCCGCCCGCGGTGTCAGGCTGTCCTCATGAGTGACAGGGACCCTGGTGACGCCGGTAAGGACGGGGAGGATCCGACCGCGGACTTCCTCGCCGAGGTCCGGCCGGAGGAGACCCCGTGGCGGACCGAGCGGCCGCCGGGTGAGGAGGCGCCGGACCGCGCCGAACGCCCGGAGAAATGGGGCCGAGCCAAATCGGCCGGCCGGGCCGCGGCTAAGGCCGCACCTTATGTCCAGGCCGCCGCGCTGGCGACCTGGATCGTCTCCGGCACCCTCGACGACTCCGGCTCGGACTCCGGCTCCGGCGACATGGGCTCCTCCGGCGACGCCTGACCTCCCGCGTTTCGTCCTCTGAATGCGGTAGTCGGCGACACGAACTACCGCATTCAGAGGACGAAACGCGTGGGTGGCTAGAGCGTCGCCCGCATCGCCTTCATGCGTTCGATCTCGGCGGACTGGCCGGTGATGACCTCCTGCGCCATCTCCTGCGCCTTGATCTCCACTCCCTTGCCGAGCTGGGCTTCGGCCATGGTCAGCGCGCCCTGGTGATGCGCGATCATCAGGTCGAGGAACAGCTTCTCGAAGGCCGTGCCGGAGGCCGCGCGCAGATCGGCCAGCTGCGCCTCCGTCGCCATCCCGGGCATGAGCGCGTGATCGTGGTGACCGCCGTGTCCGTCGTGACCCTCGCCGGGCACCGGCTTGCCGCGGTCGGCGAGCCACGTCTTCATCATCGTGATCTCCCCGTCCTGGGCGACCGAGATCCGGCCCGCGATCGCCCGGATCCGCTCGTTCGCCGTCTTGCCCGGCACCAGGTCGGTCATCACCTTCGCCTGCTGGTGGTGGGGGATCATCATGGTGATGTAGTCGACGTCGGCCTGGTTGGGCTGTTCGCGGTTCACCGGGCCGGGAGCGACGGTGCCCGCCTGCTCACCCGGCTTTCCGGGGACGATCACCGGGGCGCTGGACGCCGGTGCGGCGGGGGTGTCGTCGCCGGTGCAGCCCGAGACGAGAAACGCGGCGACGAAGAGCGCCGATGTCAAACTCTTTTTCATCCCGGGAGATCCTCCATTGGTCGGTATCTGCTGAGCCTAAATAAGGAATAAGGTGCGCGTAAAGCTGGGTGGAAGGAGAGCCATAACGTGCTGCAGCCTGGGCTGAAACGCCGCTTGACCAGGATCTTCGTGTCGGCGGCCGCAGTCGCCGCCCTGGGCGCGTCGAGCGCGCTCGTCGCGCCGGCCGTCATCGCCGAACCGTCGGCGACCACGATCCCGGGAGTGGACGAGATCGTCCACAGCCCGAACCTCCGGTCCATCGCGAACGTCCCGCAACAGGGACCGTTCACCAAGGACTCGACCGGAACGGACATCGCGTTCACCAAGGGACACGCGATCACCGGCACGTACGACGGCTTCAACGTCTTCGACGTCCGCAACCCTCACCGCCCGAAGATCGTCAGCCAGGTCCTCTGCCCTGGCGGGCAGAACGACGTGTCGGTCTCCGGTGACCTGCTCTTCCTGTCGACGGACTCCTCGCGTAGCGACAATTCGTGCAACAGCGTCTCGAAGCCCGCGTCGGACAAGACGGCGTGGGAAGGCATCAAGATCTTCGACATCTCGAACCTCGCGGCGCCGAAGTACGTCGCGGCGATCGAGACCGACTGCGGTTCGCACACCAACACCCTGGTGCCGGACAAGCGCGGCAAGGACGTCTACATCTACGTCTCGTCGTACGCGCCGTCGGCCAACCTGCCCGACTGCCAGCCGCCGCACGACAAGCTGTCGATCATCAAGGTTCCGGTGAAGGACCCGGCGAAGGCCGCGCTCGTCGCGACCCCGGTGCTGTTCCCGGACGGCGGCAATGCCGGCGGCGACAACCCCGACGGCACCCGCCGCTCGCCGACCACCGGTTGCCACGACTTGACGGCGCTGCCGGAGAAGGACCTGATGGCCGGTGCCTGCATGGGTGACGGCGTCCTGATCGACATCGCCGACCGGCTCAAGCCGCGGGTCATCGACCGGGTCCAGGACAACGTGAACTTCGCGTTCTGGCACAGCGCCACCTTCAACAACGACGCCAACAAGGTCGTCTTCACCGACGAGCTCGGCGGCGGTGGCATGGCGACCTGCCTGGAGAAGTTCGGCCCCAGCCGCGGTGCCAACGGCATCTACGAGATCACTGGCCGCGGCGACGACCGCAAGCTGGAGTTCCGCAGCTACTACAAGATCCCGCGGCTCCAGTCCGAGACCGAGAACTGCGTGGCGCACAACGGCTCGCTGATCCCGGTGCCGGGCAAGGACATCATGGTCCAGTCCTGGTACCAGGGCGGCGTCTCGGTGTGGGACTTCACCGACTCCAAGAAGCCGAAGGAGATCGCGTACTGGGAGCGTGGCCCGCTGTCGAACGAGAAGCTCGTCGGCGGTGGCACGTGGTCGGCGTACTGGTACAACGGCTACATCTTCTCGTCCGACCTCGTGAAGGGCCTGGACGTCCTGGAGCTGAACGACTGGCGGACCTTCCCGGCGAAGTTCGTCCGGCAGAACCAGTTCAACGCCCAGACGCAGTACAAGCTGCACCCGGGCATGAACTGAGCTCCTAGCGTGAGCTGAAAGGCCCCTTCATCGCAAAATTTGCGATGAAGGGGCCTTTCCTTGCATTCCCGGGGGCGCTCAGACGAGCCAGGCGGCCGCGTCCGGTGGCAGTTTCCCGTCCACCAGCCCCACGCTGGAGAGCAGCACCTCGCCCGGCGGCAACGCGATCGGGCTCGCGGAGGTGTTCAGCGCGCAGATCAGCCCGCCACCTCGCCGCCGGAACGCGAAACAGCCGGCCGGGGCGCCGTACCACTCGAGGTCGTCGCCGCGGAAAGCCCGGTGTGACTTGCGGAGCTCGATCGCCCGCCGGTACAGCGACAGCGTCGACGCGGGATCCTCCAGCTGCGCCTCCACGGTCACCGAGGCCCAGGAAGCGGGCATCGGCAGCCAGGTGCGCGGATTGCGCGAGAAACCGAACGGCGGACGGTCGCCTTCCCACGGCAGCGGCACTCGCGCCGCGTCACGGCCGAATTCGGCGCCGGAGGTCTTGGCGCGCGGGTCGGCGAGTGCCTCGGGGGGCAGGTCGACGTTGCCGAGGCCCAGTTCTTCGCCGTTGTACAGGTAGATCGTCCCGGGCAGCGCGAGTTCGACCAGCGCCATCGCCCGCGCCCGCCGCACGCCCCGCTCACCCCCGCCGTACCGGCTGACCTGCCGCCAGACGTCGTGGTTGCTCAGCGTCCAGGTGGCCGACGCCCCGGCGGACTTCGGCACCGCCAGGGACCGCTCGATGGCCGTCCGCAGGGCGTCGGCGTCGAAGTGCGTGAGCACGAGCCGGAAGTTGAACGCCAGATGCAGTTCGTCCGGCCGCAGATAACGCGCGAGGCGTTCCTCGTCGGTCACCCAGATCTCGCCGACGGCCATCGCGTCCGGGTACTCGTCGAGGACCTTGCGGATCATCTGGTGGATCTCGTGGACCCGGTCGTTGTCGAAGCGCGGGTCGTAGAACTCGCTCGGCCCGAGCGGGTTCACCCGCGGGTCCATGTCCGGCAGGCCCGGTGGTTTCGCCATGCCGTGCGCGACGTCGACGCGGAAGCCGTCCACCCCGTGGTCCAGCCAGAACCGCAGGGTCCGCTCCAGATCGGCGGCGACCTCGTGGTTGGTCCAGTTCAGATCCGGCTGCTGCGGCGAGAACAGGTGCAGGTACCACTGGCCGTCCGGGACCCGGGTCCACGCCGGGCCGCCGAACGAGCTGACCCAGTTGTTCGGCGGCTGGTCACCGAGCGGGCCGAGCCCGTCACGGAAGATGTAGCGGTCGCGTTCCGGGCTGCCCGGCGCCGCCGCCATCGCCGATTTGAACCAGGCGTGGGTGTTGCTGGTGTGATTGGGGACGACGTCGATGGTGACCTTGATGCCGCGTTTGTGCGCCTCGGTCAGCAGGACGTCGAAATCGCCGAGAGTGCCGAACATCGGGTCGACATCGCGCGGATCGGCGATGTCGTACCCGTGGTCGGCCATGGGCGAGCGGTAGAACGGCGTCAGCCACAGCGCGTCGACCCCGAGCAGCTCCAGGTATCCGAGCTTGCTGCGGATGCCTTCGAGGTCACCGACGCCGTCCCCGTCGGAATCGGCGAACGAGCGCACGTAGACCTGGTAGAAGACCGCCTGGTCCCACCAAGCCACGTCGCGCTTCATCACACGAAACTGTTCATCATGCTGTTGGCGGCCATCTCCAGGTACGCCCACAGCTGACTGCGGTACGGCTCCTCGATGTGCTCCTCGTCGACGGCGATCTTGATGCAGCGAAGCCAGGCGTCGCGTTCGATCGGGCCGATCTTGAACGGCGCGTGCCGCATCCGCAGCCGAGGGTGGCCGCGCTGATCCGAGTAGGTGTGCGGGCCGCCCCAGTACTGCATGAGGAACAGCCGGAAGCGTTCCTCCGCCGGACCGAGGTCCTCCTCGGGGTACAGCGGGCGAAGGACTTCGTCGACAGCCACCTCGGCGTAGAACCGCGCGACGATCCGGGTGAAGACCGGTTCACCGCCGATCGCCTCGTACAAGGTCGTGGGGTCTGGTTCGCTCACGGACACACTTCCATTCTGCCCTTGTCCTACTGGGCGGCGGGGCCGGTCGACATAAAGCGCCCCAGAGGTGGTTCGAAGCCCGCTTCGTCGAGCGCGGCGAGCAGGTGCGCCCGCAGCGCGCGCTGCACGGCCCACTGCTTGCCGGGGCGGACCTTCACCGTCATGCGGACCTTGATGCCTTCGGGCGTGACGGTCTCCACACCGAGCATCTCGGGCGGCTCCAGCACGTTGGGCGCCAGCGCCTCGCTCTCCAGCAGCGCGGTCGACCTCTGGGCCATCAGTTCGATGGCCTTCTCGACGTCGGCGGAGTAGCTCAGCGGAACGTCGACGACGGCCACGGCGAAGCCCTGGCTCGAGTTGCCCACGCGCAGCACCTCGCCGTTGCGGACATACCAGACGGTGCCGTTGATGTCACGCAGGGTGGTGATCCGGAGGCCGACGGCCTCGACGGTGCCGGACGCCTCACCGACGTCGACGACGTCACCGACGCCGTACTGGTCCTCGATCATCATGAAGATGCCGGAGAGGAAGTCCTTGACCAGGTTCTGCGCGCCGAAACCGAGTGCCACACCGACGATGCCCGCGGAGGCGATGATCGGTGCCAGGTCGATGCCCAGCTCACCCAGTACGAGGATGAACGCGAGACCGTAGACGAAGAACGTCGCCATCGACTTGAGCACCGAGCCGATCGTGGCGGCGCGCTGACGGCGTCGTTCCATGACCGCCGACCCGAGCACTTCGGGAGCCTTCTCCCGCAGCGGTCTCAACAGGGCCGGCAGTTTTTTGGAGCCGCTCGGCATCCGCGTGACGCGGTTGATCAGGCGCCGGACCAGGTAGCGCAGCAGGAAGGCCACGGCCATGATCAGCAGGATCTTGATCGGCTTCGTCAGCAGCCAGCCGGCCGACGCGGAGAGCCATTCGTTGTTTGTGACCTGGAACACCTGGCCGCAGAAGGTGCTGGCGTCCTTGACGCAGGCCGGAGGTTCGGTGGGCAGCAGGTTCACGGAGAAGAAATGTCCTTTCCAGCTCGGCGGGGACCGTTCGCGCTGCTGGGCGCGGCAGGAACCCCCGCGTATTCGAAACACCCAACTTCATGTGGACGCGGGGTCGCGCGCATGTGACACGTCGTGTAACACACGTGCACTTTGGGGCTGATCTGTGGTCGACTATGCCTGCACCGGTGGAGGTGGTCGAGTGCCAGACCGACAACCCATCCCCCTCGGCGTCCCGAGCCAAGCCTTGGCCGGACAGGCGCCGGAGGTCGTGTTGCGCGCTCATCCGGGAGGTGCCCCCTCGCACGGGGCCCCACCGGGCGGGCCGGGAACCCGGCCAGGGGGTGTTGCCCGCCCGCCCGGACAGCGTAGAGGGCGGGATCCGTCGACTACGGCGGCACCCACGACGACTTCGTGGGGCCGCAGACGGGTATTGCTGTTGAATGCCACGTTCGAGCCGCTCACGGCGCTGCCGTTGCGGCGCGCGGTGGTCCTGGTGATGTGCGGCAAGGCCGAGGTGGTGCACGGAGACCCGGGAGGGCACGAACTGCACGCCGCCAAGGTCTCGCTGCCCGTGCCTTCGGTGATCCGGCTGAGCACCTACGTGCGCGTGCCCTACCGCGCGCAGGTGCCGCTGACCCGGGCCGGGCTGATGCACCGCGACCGGTACCGCTGCGCCTACTGCGGGGGGCGGGCCGAGACGATCGACCACGTCGTCCCGCGCAGTCGTGGCGGCCCCCACAGCTGGACGAACTGCGTGGCCTGCTGCGCCAAGTGCAACCATCGGAAGGCGGACAAGCTGCTGTCCGAGATCGGCTGGCGGCTGCGTGTCGTGCCGAGGGCCCCGCACGGGCCGCACTGGCGGCTGCTCGCCCATTCCAAGGAGGCCGACCCGTTGTGGCGGCCGTACCTGGGCACCGCGGCCTGATCTCAGTTCTGACGCTGGTTCTGAAAAGACGTCGGCGCCCCGGCTGCCTTCCGGCTGCCGGGGCGGGCCGATGATGCCGTTGTGCTGCTCGGTACCGCTACAAGTACGCAATCCCCTACTGCCGCGTCTCGCCGTCCGGCCGGTCGTGCTCGGCCTCAGGCGGCCAGCGCGAAGTCGTTCTGGCAGGTGACGCGGGTGCCACGGGTGACGCGCGTGCCGCGAGTGACCCGGGTTCCGCAGGTGACGCGGGTGCCGCGAGTGACGCGCGTGCCACGGGTGACGCGCGTGCCGGCGGTGACGCGAGTGCCCCGGGTCACCCGGGTGCCACGGGTGCCACGGGTACCGGCGGTGACCCGGGTACCGCGAGTGACACGAGTACCGCGCGTAACCCGTGTGCCCGCCGTCACACGCGTGCCGGTGAAGAATTCAATTTCGAAGAGTGACGAAACGTCGTCGTTGATCGCCTGGCCGGGTGTCTGGGTGCTCTGCATGACATATCCTCCTGCGACCGGTGCGTTACCTGCTGGGGTGGGGGAGCTGGGCGCAAGGCCCGTACAGGTGAAAAAGCTACGAGGATTTCAAGGCCACGACAAGACGACAGCGCCGGGTGCGGCCGCCCGTACGTTGAGTTGCAACCTTTCGGCCTTGGGGGCTTCGGCTCAACGTGGGAGCGCTTTCGCGGCAAGCGGCGGACGGCCACCTCCGGCGGGCGAGCGGTCGGTGGCGCGGACCACGTCACAGGACCGGATGCGGCACGGCGTTCCGTCCCCGGGTCGGATACGCTCACGCGCGTGAACCTTGTCGAGACGATCCTGGTCTTCGCGGTGATCCCCTTGGTCATCTACGCGCTTTGCGGAGTGGCCACGCTGCGGTCGAAGGGCGCGGGCAACGCCCGGTACCGGCCGGGGCAGCCGTGGGAGTACCCGGCCATGTGGTGGAGCGCCAACCCCGAGGGTGTCGGCGCCAGGCATTCGCACGCGAACGTGGGCGGTGCGACCGCCGTCGGTGCGACGGACGGAACTTCGGTGACGGGAGGCGCTCGTGGCAACTGGTGAACTGACCCACGCGTCCGCAGCTGTCGACGAAGAGCCCGGTTACGGCGCCGCTGTTACCTCCAGCGGCCGGATTTCCGCCGCCAAGATGTACGAACCGGTTGGGCCGATCAGCCCATTCTCGACCCAGCAGCTTGCCCGGCTGGACGAGGCACTCACGCTGGCCAGCCGCGAGACCGGCCTCGACTTCAGTGTGTACCTCGGTGAGCTCGGCGACGACACCCGCGTGGCCGCCGAAGGCCTGCTGGCCTCGACCGACAACCCGGCCGACGCCGTGGTCGTCGCCGTGTCGCCCGGTCAGCGCGTCATCGAGATCGTGACGGGCTCGCAGGCCCGCTACCGCCTGCCCGACCGCGGCGCGAAGCTCGCCGTGGCCAGCATGGTGGCCTCCTTCAAGGAAGGCGACCTCATCGGCGGCCTCGTGAACGCCCTGCGCATGCTCAGTGACCAGGCCGGCTCGCCTCGGCACTGACGCTCGCTTCAAGCGCTTCCAAGTGCAATGAAGGGGCCTTTCCTCGCAAAATTTGCGAGGAAAGGCCCCTTCATTGCGTTACGGGACCAAGAGCGTCACCGGACTAAGCATCGGCCTGCGAGTCGAACTCACGGGCCGCCAGCGCGCGCACGATCCCGGCCCGGCCTTCCGAAACGAGACGGCGCAATGCCGCCGGGTGCTCCCCGGCCAGCCACGCGTCCGACGCCTCGACGGTCGACGGCTCGACCGCCCACGACGGGTACAGCCCGACCACGGTCGGCTGCGCCCGCTCGCTGGAGCGCCGCTGCCACACCTCGTCGACGACGTCGAAGTAGCGCGTCACGTAGTCGCCGAGCAGATGCTTCTGACCGGGGTGGGAGAACCCGGTGATCAGCGAGTCGCTGACCGCGTTGGGCAGCTCGTCGTCGTACACCGCCCGCTGCCACGCGTCGGCCTTCGCCTCGCTGGTCGGCCGGAGCGCCCGCGAGCGCTCCGCCTGACGCCGTCCGGCGGCGGTGTCGTCCTTGGCGAGTTCCGCGTCGATCTCGGCGTTCTCCGCCTTGCCGTGCGCGACCAGCGCCTGCAGCAGCCGCCAGCGCAGGTCGGTGTCGACGGTCAGGCCCTCCAGGGGGGCCGTGCCGTCGAGCCAGCCCGCGATGATCGCCAGCGTCTTCTCGTCGAGCACGCATCCGGCGAGCGAGTTCACGAACGCGAGCTGGTGGTCCGAACCGGCCTCGGCGCCCTGCGCCAGCTCCAGCAGCCGTCCGGAGAACTCCGGCCAGCCCTTGTCCGCCGCCCACGCCTTGTTCGCGTACGAGTTCAGCGCCGTCTGCGCCTGCAGCAGCAGCCGCTGCACCACGCCGACCTCGGTCTCGGTGTGCACGCCGCGCTGGACCAGCGTGACGAAGTCGCGGGCCTTGAGCTCGGCCTCCCGCGTCATCTCCCAGGCCGCCGACCAGCACAGGGTGCGGGGCAGCGGGTCGGTGATGTCGGCGATGCGGTCGATCAGCGTGGTCAGCGACGCCGGGTCGAGCCGCATCGTGCAGTAAGTCAGGTCGTCGTCGTTGACCAGCACGAGCTTGCCCGCTGGGAGACCGACCAGCTCCGGCACGTCGGTGCGTTCGCCGTCGACGTCGAGTTCGACGCGGTGCTTGCGGACGATCTTGCCGTTCTCGTCCTCGTCGTAGACGCCGACCGCGACGCGGTGCGTCCGCAGCTCACCGGCACCCGGCTTGGCGCCGGTCTGCGTGACCGCGAACGAGGTGTACGCGCCGTCCGCGCCGACCTCGTAGCGCGGGCTCAGCGAGTTGAGACCGGTGGTCTCCAGCCACTGCGCGCTCCACCACGACAGGTCGCGGCCCGAGGCCTCTTCCAGCGCGCCCAGCAGATCCGCCAGGGTCGCGTTGCCCCAGGCGTGCTTGCCGAAGTAGACCTTCAGGCCTTCGAGGAAGTGGTCGAGCCCGACGTAGGCGACGAGCTGCTTGAGCACGCTCGCGCCCTTGGCGTAGGTGATGCCGTCGAAGTTCACCTCGACCGCGTGCAGGTCGACGATGTCCGCGGCGATCGGATGCGTCGAGGGCAGCTGGTCCTGCCGGTACGCCCACGACTTCTCGATGTTCGCGAAGCTGGTCCACGCGTTCTTGTACTCGGTCGCCTCGGCCTGCGCGAGCACGCTCGCGAAGGTCGCGAACGACTCGTTCAGCCACAGGTCGTCCCACCAGCGCATGGTGACCAGGTCGCCGAACCACATGTGCGCCATCTCGTGCAGCAGCGTCTCGGCGCGGCGCTCGTAGGCGTAGCGCGTGACACGGCTGCGGAAGACGTAGTCCTCCAGGAAGGTCACGGCGCCCGCGTTCTCCATCGCGCCCGCGTTGAACTCCGGCACGAACAGCTGGTCGTACTTGGAGAACGGATACGGGGTGGCGAACTTCTCGTGATAGAAGGCGAAACCCTGCTTCGTCTCGGTGAACAGCCTGTCCGCGTCCATGTGCTCGGCGAGCGAAGCGCGGCAGTAGATGCCGAGCGGGATCGTGCGGTGGGCGTCGGAGTACTCGTCGCGCCACTCGCTGTACGGGCCGGCGATCAACGCGACCAGATAGGTCGAGATCCGCTCGGACACCTTGAACACGGTGCGGACGGCCCCTTCCGGGGTCTCCTCGGCCGACTCGATCAGCGCGTTCGAAATGACCTTCCAGTCCTTTGGCGCGAGCACGGTGAGCCGGTAGACCGACTTGAGGTCGGGCTGGTCGAAGCAGGCGAACATGCGCTTCGCGTCGGCGGTCTCGAACTGCGTGTAGAGGTAGACGCCGTCGTCGACCGGGTCGACGAACCGGTGCAGGCCCTCGCCGGTGTTCATGTACCGGCAGACCGCGTCCACGACGAGTTCGTTGGACTCGGCGAGCGACGGCAGGTCGACGCCCTTGTCCTCGACGTACCCGCTGACGTCGAGCTCCGTCCCGTTGAGGACGGCCGACTCGATCCCCTCGGCGACGATGTCGACCCACGACGCTTCGCCGCTTCTGGCGCTCGCGAACTTGATCGTCGTCTTCGACGTGAAGGTCTTCTCACCGGGACCGCCGCGGCCGTCGGTCAGATCCAGCTCGATGTCGTAGGACTCGACGTCGAGCAGATCCGCGCGCAGCTTGGCTTGGTCTCGGGTCAGATTGGGGGCGGGCACTGGCACCTCTGGTCATCGGTATCGGTTTTGGTTTCCAACTACAGGCATCCAATCATGTCGAGGGTGGTGCTGACGACGGGAACAACACCGACGGCCGCGATGTTGGCTCGCTGTGTAGCACTCTGTAGGCACCGCTCCACCAGACGATGGCATTGGGAGAACTTGATGACCGCCCCGTCCGAGATGACCAAGGTCGACTTCTACTTCGACCCGATCTGTCCCTTCGCCTGGATCAGCTCGCGCTGGATCCTCGAAGTGGAAAAGCACCGCTCGCTCGATCTGCGCTTCCGGATCATGAGCCTGTCCGAGCTCAACAGCGGTCGCGAGGACCTGCCTGAGCAGTACAAGGACCTGTTGAGCCAGGGCTGGGGCCCGGTCCGCGTCGCGACCGCGCTGGCGCAGAAGAACGGCGAGGAGGCCCTGCGCGACTTCTACACCGAGTTCGGCACGCGCCACCACAACCAGGGCGACAAGGACATCCCGAAGGTCATCAAGGAGACCCTCGAAGCCATCGGCGCCCCGGCCGAACTGGCCGCGGCTGCGGAGTCGACCGAGTACGACGAGGCGCTGAAAAAGAGTCACTACGAAGGTATGAATCCCGTCGGAATGGACGTCGGCACCCCGACCATCCACATCGACGGCGTCGCCTTCTTCGGCCCGGTGCTCAGCTCGATCCCGCGTGGCGAGGACGCCGTCAAGATCTTCGACGGCGCCCGCGCGCTCGCGAGCTACCCGGACTTCTTCGAACTTAAGCGCACCCGGAGCGGGGACCTGAACTTCGACTGAGTCGTCGAAAGCTAGGGGGTCTCCAGCGCGGCCCTGGTGACATCGTCGGGGTAGGGGGACTTCGCGACGGCTTCGTCCGTCGTGAGGTCTCCTGCCTTGAGCCGCGTTTTGAGCGCGACGAGTTCGCGCAGCCCATCGCGGTGCTTCGCGACGAACGCGGTGTCGACCGGGTCTCCGTGCCCGGCGACGACGATCCTCGGTTCCAGCGCGAGGATCGCGTCCATCACGTCCTGCCATCCGGTCAGTGAGCTGCCGTCGTTGAAGGAGAACGCGCTGAAGCCTGCTTCGGCGTTCTCGACGGCGTCGCCCGCGTAGAGGACGCCGGCGTCGGGCACGTGCACGAACAAATCGTGGTCGGTGTGGGCGTGGCCGAGGAACCGCAGCACGACCTCGCGACCGCCCAGGTCGATCTCGGCGGTGTCGGTGACCAGCCTGTCCGGCATGGTGAGATCGGTGCGTTCCAGCGCCTTCGCCATTTCGGGCCGGTTTTCCTCGAGGTAGTGCTCCATCCACTTCTGGCGGGAGCTTTCGCCGTACGTGGTCAGCTCGGTCAGGCACGCTTCGTGCGCCCAGACCTCGCACGGCAGGAAAGCCGTCGTGCCGAAGGCGTGGTCGAAATGCGCGTGGGTGTAGACGACCGACCACGGCAGCGGAGTGATCTCCCGCACCGCCGCGGCGAGTTCGGCGCCCTGGTCGACGTCACCTCGGACGTCGACGACCAGGCAGCGTTCCCTTCCGACGACCAGCCCGACGGTCAGGTCCAGCTCCTCGTAGCGACGGGCGTAGACGCCGTCCGCGAGTTCGAGCCAAGTCACAGGTCCTCCAGAATTCCGTTGCGCAGCACCGGAGCCGTGCTGCTCGTATCGAGTCGCGCGGCCAGGGTCACGTCGTTCCCGTGCCCGGCCGCGGCGAGTTCTCGCCCCGAAAAGCACTCTGCCAGTGCTCGGGGGATGTCGGTCGCTTCGGCGGCGACGGCCGCGAGGCGGGCTTCGGCGGACATGCGGCCGTAGCCGTCCAGCGCGGCGACGATCGCTCCCGCGCCGAGCTGATCCTCGACACACGGCCGCAGCGGCTCGAACGTCTTGGCTTCGGTGTGGAGGTCGATGCCCCAGCGTTCCCCGGCCGGGATGACCCCGATCGGACGTCCGTCCGCCAGTTCCGCCGCATGCGCGGCGACGGCTCTCGCGTTGCGCAGGCAATCCGCCAGCACGACGGCACCGGTCGTGGCGGCGGCGTCGCAGAGCGTGGCGCCGTTGGGGGAGGGGAGCGCGAGGAGGGTGCCGGAAGGGATTTCCGTCACAGACGAAGGGCGCAGACTCCACTCGCGTTCACCCGCGAGGACGGCGCCTCGCTCCTTCGCGGCGTCCGCGCCACGCCGATCGCGCCAGCGGACGGGCAGCACCCTTCCGCCGTTGCCGAGGACGAGATCCGTTGTGGTGCAGAAGGAAAGTACGTCGACGATGACGAGAACGGCGCAGTCCGCGCCCAGCGCGCCGACTCCTTCCGTTCCCCATTCGAGTCTGATGTCCACCCCCACAGCATGCTCGCCGGCGAACGTGATGGCAGACTCCGCACCGTGCGTGTTTACCTTGGCTCTGACCATGCCGGTTTCGAACTGAAGAACCACCTCGTGGCCCACCTCAAAGAGCAGGGTCACGACGTCGAGGACGTCGGTCCCTTCGTCTACGACGCGGCGGACGACTACCCGGCCTTCTGCATCGAGGCGGCCCGCCGGGTCGTCGCGGACGAGGGCAGCCTCGGCATCGTCGTCGGCGGTTCCGGCAACGGCGAGCAGATCGCGGCCAACAAGGTGAAGGGCGCTCGCGCCGGCCTCGCGTGGAGCGTCGAGACCGCGAAGCTCACCCGCGAGCACAACCACGCCCAGCTGATCGGCGTCGGCGCGCGGATGCACACCGCCGAAGAGGCGACCGAGATCGTCGAGGCGTTCCTCGCGACCCCGCCGAGCCCGGACGAGCGCCACGGCCGCCGGGTCCAGCAGATCGTCGACTACGAGAACACCGGCTGGCCGCCGCCGCTGCCCGAGCACTGACATGCCCGAGGGGCACACGCTCCATCGCCTCGCCCGTCTGCACAAGCGCCGTTTCGCCGGTCACCCGGTCGAAGTGAGCAGCCCGCAGGGACGGTTCGCCGCCGAAGCGTCCCGTTTGGACGGCCGCGTGTTGGTGAAGGCGGAGGCGTACGGGAAGCACCTGTTCCACGACTACGGTCCACACGGGACGGTGCACGTCCACCTCGGCCTCTACGGCACCTTCTCCGACGACGCCTTGCCGGTTTCGGATCCGGTGGGACAGGTGCGGATGCGGCTGGTCGGCCCGACGCATTCCGCCGACCTGCGCGGCCCGACCCGGTGCGAACTGCTCGACGCGCCCCAGGTCGACGCGATCAAGGCCCGGCTGGGCCCGGATCCGCTGCGCCGTGACGCGAAGCCGGACAAGGCGTGGGAGCGGATCTCGCGGTCCAAGACCTCAATCGCGGCGTTGCTGATGGACCAGTCGGTGCTGTCCGGGGTCGGCAACGTGTACCGCGCCGAAGTGTTGTTCCGGCACGGTGTCGCCCCGCTCCTGCCCGGCCGCGCGCTCGACCGCGGGCTGTGGGACGACATTTGGGCGGATCTCGTGACGCTCATGCGGCACGGTGTCCGGGTGGGACGGATCGACACGGTCGCGCCGGAACACCTGCCCGGGGTCACCGGCCGCGCGCCGCGGCAGGACCGGCACGGGGGCGAGGTCTACGTCTATCGCCGCGAAGGGCTGCCGTGCCTGGTCTGCGGGACGGCGGTGCTGCGCAGCGACCTGGCCGCGCGGAACCTCTTCTGGTGCCCGACCTGCCAGCCCGCTTGACGCGCTTCTGTCTCGTCCGTGCCACTGGTCCCGAATGCTATGAAAGGTCCTTTCCTTGCAAAATTTGCAAGGAAAGGACCTTTCATAGCGCTTGAAAAGACCTAAGCGGGCTAAAAGTCGAACCCGCCTCCGTCGAAGCCGCCACCGTCAAAACCGCCGCCATCGAAGCCACCGGCGTCCGCGCCCATGTCGCCCCCGGCGTCGCCACCCGCGTCCGCGGCCGCGTCTTCCTGGCCCGCGTCGTAGCCCGACTCCCAGGCCGACGCACTCGCGACCCCGGCCATCCCGGAGAACATCGCGCTGAACAGCAGCATCGATCCGAGGCCCCAGGCACCGGCGACGAGCGCGGGCTTCCACCACGGCTCGCTGTACCAGCCCTGCGGCACCGGACGGCCTGCCACTCGCCCGCCGGGGTAGTAGTGCGGCGTCCGCTGGCTCGGATCCGGCGAGGCCTCGTAGTGCTCGCCTTCGACGTCGACCGAGCGGTACTCGGTGACCTTGCCGGCGCGGTCGCGCTCTTCGCTGCCGGGCAGTTCCGGACCGGGATCCATGCCCATCGCGAGCCGGGCCGCGCGGACGTAATAGAGGCCCTCGATGGCGGTCTCACGCACCAGCCGGGCCTGCTCGACGGTCTGCGCCTGTTCCATCTGGGAACCCGCCGCGGTGAAGCGTTCGGACGCGTCCGCCATCGCCTGCTGGGAAGCGGTGTCCGTGCCGGTGATGTTCATGACCTGACCGCCGAGTCGCTCGACGAGGCGCCGTGCGTCCGCCTTCGCGTCGTCCAGCTGGCGCTTTTTGGCCGCCGCCTGGGATTTCGCGAAGTAGATACCGCCGCCGACCACGACGGCGAGGAGCACGATCAGGAAGATCGCGGTGCCCATGGGTTCACTCCAGGAATCGTTCGGCCTTTTGCTACGGACAACGCGGACCCTGTGTCGGGGGTTCCCGCCAGTGCTGCCGGTCACCGCGACCACTGGCGGGCGAAACTAGAACACGTTATAGTTCGACCTCATGAAGTTCACCCTGTCGATCGCGATGAATCCGCTCGATCAGCTGGGCGAGCTCGCCCGCGCCGCCGAAGAGGCCGGATTCTCCTCGATCGCGCTCCCGGATTCCCTGTTCTACTCCGAAACCGTTTCGGCCGACTATCCGTACACGCCCGACGGCAGCCGGTTCTGGACCGAGGAGACGCCCTGGGCCGATCCGCTGGTGGCGGCCGCGTCGATGGGCGCGGTCACCGAACGGCTCACCTTCTACACCTCCGTGCTCAAACTCGGTTCCCGCAACCCGGTGCTGCTGGCGCGCCAGGTCAACACGGTCGCGGCGCTGACCGGTGGCCGCTTCGGTCTCGGGCTCGGCGTCGGCTGGTCGCCGGAGGAGTTCCGTTGGTGCGGCGCGCCGTATGAGAAGCGCGGCAAGCGCGTGGACGAGGCCATCGACGTGCTGCGCCTGATCCTCGACGGCGGGATGGTCGAGTTTCACGGCGAGTTCTTCGACTTCGACAAGCTCCGGATGAGCCCGACGCCACCGTCGCGGGTGCCGTTCTACATCGGCGGCCACACCGAGGTCGCGTTGCGCCGGGCCGCGCGCGTCGGCGACGGCTGGTCGTCGGCGATGATGAAGTTCGACGACCTCCGCGACACCATCGCCCGGTTGCGTGCATTGCTGGCCGAACAGGGCCGCGCCGAAGACCCGTTCGAGTACCAGGCCGTCTGCATCGACAAGTTCGGCCTCGACGGTTACCGCGAGCAGGGCGACATCGGCGTCACCGACATCATCACCATGCCGTGGGTGTTCGACGGCCTCGGTTTCGACGCCGAAGTCGGCCCGAAGCTCGATTCCATCAAGAAGTTCGGCGACGAGATCATCGCGAAGATCGGAGACTGAGCCATGGGTGTCGACGTCTGCTGGGATCCGGCCGCCACGCAGCCGCCCGCACGCCAGGCCGCGTTCCGGTCGATGACCGCCGTCACCGCCGGGGACAAGGCCGCGTGGCTGGAACTCTTCGCCGGGGACGCCGTCGTCGAGGACCCGATCGGTCCGTCCATGTTCGACGAAGAAGGCAAAGGGCACCACGGCCACGACGGCATCAGTGCCTTCTGGGACAAGACGATCGCGAACGTCGAACGCTTCCAGTTCACCATCCGCGATTCGCACGCGGCCGGTGACGAGGTCGCGAACGTCGGCACGATCACGACGTACCTGCCCGGTGGCTATCGCGTCGACACCGACGGCGTTTTCGTCTACCGGGTACGCGAAGACGGGCTGATCGTGTCGATGCGGGCGTTCTGGGAGACCGAACGCGCGATGGCCACGGCCCGTCAAGAGAGCTGACCATGCGACGGCGGCTCGTGATCATGCTCTTGGCCGTCGTGGCCGCGGGCGTGGTCGCCGCCGTCGTGGTGAGGTCCCGGGAAGAACCGCTTCCGGCGGCACCCAGCCCGCCGCCTTCGGCACCGGCGACGACAGCGGAGCCACCCCTGGCTTTCTGTCCGGAGACCGCGGAATCGGATCGCGTGCGCTCCCCGTCCGGCCTCGACGGGAAAACGGAGCCGCGCACGCCGTCCGGCCCGCATCGGCTGGCCTATTTCGAGGTCGACGACAAGGGCATGAGCGACCACACCAGCACGGCCGCTCAGCATCTGCCGATGGGCACGTCCCAGCAGGGAGCCGTGCAGGTGGTGGTCTGCGAATACCCGAAACCGACCAACAAGCAAGTAGCCACCTGCGACGGGTACGAGCGACAAGGGAAGCCGCCCCTCTCCGTCGCGGTCACCGGTGTCCAGTACACCTACAAGGCCTACGACGCCGACAGCAAACGCCTGCTCGACACCTTCGTCCTGCCCGGGATCCGGGTGTGTCCGAGTTCGGTGACTACGTTCGACGATGTGCCCCGCGCCATCGAAGCCCGATCCGACTACACCGCGGTGATCGGCCGCCTGCTGCCGCATCTGCGCATGTGAGTTTCAGGAGAGCCGCTGCGCCCGAAGCGTCAGGTATCGCTTTTCGGGTTCGCTCGCGGTCTTCCCGGCGGCCCGCAGGTAGGCCTCCCGCGCGGCGCCGGTGTCGCCCGCCAGTTCCAGTAGATGTCCTCGTACGGAATCGAGCCGGTGAGTCTGGCTCATCCGGCTGTCGTCGTCGAGGGTGGAGAGCAGTTCGAGGCCCGCTTCCGGGCCGTGGACCTCGGCGACCGCGACGGCGCGGTTGAGCGTGACGACCGGTCCAGGCGAAACCTTCTCGAGGACGTCATAGAGCGCAAGGATCTGGGACCAGTCGGTGTCGGCCGCGGTGGCCGCTTCGTCGTGGACGGCGGCGATCGCGGCCTGTACCTGATAGGGCCCGACAGGCCCGGCTTCGAGCGCCCCGCTCACCAGCGAGACCCCTTCGGTGATCATCCCGGCGTCCCACCGTGAGCGGTCCTGATCGGCGAGAGGGATGAGCGAGCCGTCGTCGCCGGTCCGGGCGGCGCGGCGGGCGTCGGTCAGCAGCATGAGCGCGAGCAGGCCGGTGACCTCGTCCTCGTCGGGCATCAACCGGTGCAGGAGGCGGGTCAGCCGCACGGCCTCGGCGGTCAGGTCGGCGCGGTGCAGCTCGGGGCCGCCGCTGCTCGTGTAGCCCTCGTTGAACATCAGATACAGCACGTGGAGGACGACGCGGAGGCGTTCGGCGAGCTCGGCGGGCGGCGGCAGGACGAACTCCGCGCCCGCCTTCTTGATGGTCTGTTTCGCGCGGCTGACGCGCTGGGCCAGCGTCGATTCTCCGACCAGGAACGCACTCGCGATCTCGCCGGTGGTCAGGCCGCCGACCGCGCGCAGCGTGAGCGCGAGTTGCGACGGCGCGGACAAGGAAGGGTGGCAGCACAGGAAAAGGACGGTGAGGGTGTCGTCCGAATCGGACACAGTGCACGGTTCGCCTGGCTCGGCCGGGTCCATCAGCGCGGAGTTCTCCTCGCGCCGCCGCCGCGCGCTCTCGCTGCGCCACTCGTCCACCAGCCGCCGTGAAGCCACCGTCGCGAGCCAGGACTTCGGGTTGTCCGGGATGCCCTGCTCCGGCCATTGCTGCGCGGCCGAAAGCAGGGCCTCCTGGACGGCGTCCTCGCAGGCGTCGAACTGCCCGTGCCGCCGCGCCAGCAGACCGATGACCTGCGGCGCCAGCTCCCTGAGCAGCGCTTCCACCTGGCGTTCCACATTCACGACGCCAGTCTTACCGCATTTAGTCCTCTAAATGCGGTATCCGGGAGCAGGTCAGGCGTCCAGCTGTCGCGTGAACCGGGCACTTCGTTCGCAGCGGTCCTCGTAGCCCCGCGCGCGGTAGAAGGCGTGCGCGCCGGTCCGGTGGCGGGAACTGGTGACCTCTATGGCGTCGCAGCCCCAGCGCAGCGCCTCCGCTTCCGCCGCGGCGACCAGCTCACGTCCGACCCCGGTACCGCGCTGGGTCTCGTCCACCACCAAGGCCACGATGCGGCCCGCCGAGCCTTCCCGCTCGAAAAGCGGGATCGCGACCACCGCGACGACACCGACCACCGTGCCGTCCGATTCGGCGACGAACGCGGCACCTTCGGGATGACGCGACCAGCGCTCGATCCGGCGGCGCACGTCCTCCACGTCGTTGTCCGGATAACCCAGCTCGGCCAGCAGCGTGGTCACGGCGGGGGCGTCGGTGTCGAGGGCGTGGCGGATCTTCATGATCCTCATTAAAGCGGAGGGTCGCTGGCCGCCGCGCCGGCTTCCGAACCGGGCCAGCCGAGCCCGATCAGGGGTGAAACTCACAGGTCGAAGACCTTTGGTCGGGATGACAGGATTTGAACCTGCGACCCTCCGCTCCCAAAGCGGATGCGCTACCAAGCTGCGCCACATCCCGGGTCACACTCCCCGCGGCCGGATCTCCCGGGGGGTGTGCGCACAGCCTAGCGGGTGACGCTAAACTGATTTCGCACCCGGTACTCCGGGAGCATGCGGGTGTAGCTCAATGGTAGAGCCCTAGTCTTCCAAACTAGCTACGCGGGTTCGATTCCCGTCACCCGCTCCACAGCTCCACAGCTCCACAGCTCCACAGCCGAACCCGCAGGCCCTGGCCTGCGGGTTCTTTCGTGTCCGGACCAGCGTTGGGCTCGTGAGTGGTAATGACGGTTAGAACCGTCATTACCACTCACGAGACCTGACCGACGCCCTGCCGCGGCCTCAGCTCGTGCCAGTGCTGCCGTCGCCGTCGGTGGAGTCCCCGGAGTCCTCGGCGGCGGCCACGGCGACCTGTGAGAGGCCGCTGGAGGCCGCGTCCGCCTCCAGATGGGCCGCGATCAGGTCCAAGAGCTTGTCGGTGTCGACAGGCTTGGTCACGTAGTCGTCCGCTCCCGAAGCCAGCGTCCGGGCCTTGTCCTCCGCGGTCGCCTTCGCTGTGACGGCGATCACAGGAAGGTCTTCGTGTGCGGCTTCGGCGCGGATGGCGGTGATGGTGGCGTTGCCGTCCAGTTCGGGCATCATCACGTCCATCAGGACGAGCGCGGTGTCCTCGTGCCGTTCCAGTGCCCGGATGCCCGCGACGCCGGTCTCGGCGTAGATGACCTCCAGCCCGTTGCGTTCCAGCACGGCGGCCAGCGCGAAGACGTTGCGCAGGTCATCGTCGACGATCAGGATCTTCTCGCCGTGGAACCGCAGCGACGGCTTCACCGGGGTCACCGGCGGGACGGCCATGATCAGCGGGACCCCGCTCGCCTGCGTGGTCGGGACGACGAGGTTCGACGCGCTCACCGGCAGGTACAGGGTGAACGTGCTGCCCTTACCCGGCTCGCTGCGGACGCGGAGTTCGCCGCCGAGCAGTTCCGTCAGCTGCTGGCTGATCGACAGGCCCAGCCCGGTGCCGCCGTACTTGCGGCTGGTGGTGCCGTCGGCCTGGCGGAACGCGTCGAAGATGATCGCGAGTTTGTCCGGCGCGATGCCGATCCCGGTGTCTTCGACGGCGAACGCGAGGACGCCGGGGGCTTGGCGGAGCGAGTCGGCTTCGACCTCGCTCGGGTCGGCCATCCGGATGTGCAGGCGGACACCGCCCTCGTCGGTGAACTTCGCCGCGTTGGACAGCAGGTTCCGCAGCACCTGCTGCAGGCGGTGTTCGTCGGTGTGGATCGACGACGGCACCGGCGGGTCGATCAGGACGGCGAACTCCAGGCCCTTGTCCGAGGTGAGCGGACGGCAGATCGATTCGACGTACTCGACGAGTTCGGGCAGCGTCACGTCGGACATCTGCAGGTCCAGGTGACCGGCCTCGACCTTGGCCATGTCGAGGATGTCGTTGATCAGCTGCTGCAGGTCGCTGCCGGCCGAGTAGATCGTGCGCGCGAACTGGACCTGTTTCTCCGTCAGGTTCCCGTCCGGGTTCTCCGAGAGCAGTTTCGCCAGGATCAGCGCGCTGTTGAGCGGGGTCCGCAGCTCGTGCGACATGTTCGCCATGAACTCGGACTTGTACTGCGACGCCATGGTCAGCTGCCCGGCGCGCTCTTCGAGTTCCTGCCGGGCCTGCTCGATCTCGCTGTTCTTGACCTCGATGTCGCGGTTCTGCTGGGCCAGCAGTGCCGCCTTCTCCGCCAGATCGGTGTTGGACCGGCGCAGTTCCCGTTGCTGCGCCTGCAACTGCTCGGACCGCGCGCGCAGTTCCTGTGCCAGGCGCTGGGATTCGGTCAGCAGCGCCTCGGTGCGGGAGTTGGACTGGATGGTGCTGACGTTGACCGCGATGGTCTCCTTCAGCTGCTCCAGGAGGTCGATGTGGACGGTGCTGAAGGCGTTGATCGTCGCCAGTTCCAGCACGCCGAGCACCTCGCCCTGGAACAGCAGCGGCAGCACGATCACGTTGACCGGGGCGGCCGAACCCAGGCCGGAAGAGATCAGCGCGTACTCCGGCGGGGCCTCGTGGACCAGGATCGTGCGGCGGTCGACCGCGGCCTGTCCGATGAGCGACTCGCCGGGGGCGAACCGCAGGCCCGCCTGTGACTTCGCCAGCCCGTAGGTGGCGATGCTCTCCAGGACGGTTTCCTCTTGCTCGTCTTCGCGAGTGAGGAAGAACGCGCCCTGCTGCGCGGACACGAGCGGCGTCAGCTCACTGAGGATCAGCGACGCCACGGACGCGAGATCGCGGTGACCCTGCATGAGCGCGGACAGCCGGGCGAGGTTGGTCTTGAGCCAGTCCTGTTCGCGGTTGGCGCGGGTGGTCTCCTTCAGGTTCGCGATCATCTGGTTGATGTTGTCCTTGAGTTCGGCCACCTCCCCGGACGCGTCGACGGTGATGTGGCGGGTCAGATCGCCCGCGGTCACCGCGGTGGCCACCTGGGCGATCGCCCGCACCTGTGTGGTCAGGTTCCCGGCCAGCTGGTTCACGCTCTCGGTCAGCCGCGACCACGTGCCGGCGACGCCGGGCACCTCCGCCTGGCCGCCGAGCGTGCCGTCGGTGCCGACTTCGCGCGCGACCCGGGTGACTTCGGAGGCGAAGGACGACAGCTGGTCGACCATCGTGTTGATGGTCGTCTTGAGTTCGAGGATCTCGCCGCGGGCGTCGATGTCGATCTTCTTCGAAAGATCGCCCTGCGCCACCGCGGTGGTCACGGTCGCGATGCTGCGGACCTGGCCGGTCAGGTTGTCGGCCATGACGTTCACGTTGTCCGTCAACGCCTTCCACGTGCCCGCCACGTTCGGCACGCGGGCCTGGCCGCCGAGGATGCCTTCGGTGCCCACCTCACGGGCGACCCGGGTGACTTCGTCGGCGAACGCGCGCAGCGTCTCGACCATGCTGTTGATCGTCTCGGCGAGCACGGCGACCTCGCCCTGCGCGTCGATCGAGATCTTCTTCGACAGGTCGCCGTTCGCCACCGCCGTCGTCACCGTGGCGATGCTCCGCACCTGATCGGTGAGGTTGTCGGCCATGACGTTGACGTTGTCGGTGAGGTCCTTCCAGGTCCCCGCGACGCCGCGCACCTGCGCCTGGCCGCCGAGCTTGCCTTCCGTGCCCACCTCACGGGAGACACGGGTGACTTCGTCGGCGAAGGCCGAGAGCTGGTCGACCATCGTGTTGACGGTGTTCTTGAGCTCCAGGATCTCGCCGCGCGCGTCGACGATGATCTTCTGCGTCAGGTCGCCCTTCGCCACCGCCGTGGTGACCTGGGCGATGTTGCGGACCTGGTCGGTCAGGTTCTTCGCCATGAAGTTGACGTTGTCGGTGAGGTCCTTCCAGGTACCGGCGACACCGGGCACCTGTGCCTGACCGCCGAGCCGCCCGTCGCT
This sequence comes from Amycolatopsis sp. NPDC034160, assembly GCF_055575355.1. Classification (NCBI taxonomy): domain Bacteria; kingdom Bacillati; phylum Actinomycetota; class Actinomycetes; order Pseudonocardiales; family Pseudonocardiaceae; genus Amycolatopsis; species Amycolatopsis sp. NPDC034160. The sequence goes on from NZ_JBVISU010000016.1 coordinate 175,315, forward strand.
GCCGACCTCGCGCGCCACGCGCGTGACCTCGTCGGCGAACGCCGACAGCTGGTCGACCATGGTGTTCAGCGTGTTCTTGAGTTCGAGGATCTCGCCGCGCGCGTCGACGGCGATCTTCTGCGACAGGTCGCCCTTCGCCACCGCGGTCGCCACCTGGGCGATGTTGCGGACCTGCGCGGTGAGGTTGTTCGCCATGAAGTTGACCGACCCGGTGAGGTCGCGCCACGTCCCGGCGACGCCGGGGACCTGCGCCTGCCCGCCGAGCTGACCTTCCGTGCCGACTTCGCGCGCCACGCGCGTGACCTCGTCGGCGAAGGCCGAAAGCTGGTCGACCATCGTGTTGACGGTCGTCTTCAGTTCGAGGATCTCGCCGCGGGCGTCGACCGTGATCTTCTGCGTCAGGTCGCCCTTCGCGACGGCGGTGGTGACCTGGGCGATGTTGCGGACCTGGTGGGTGAGGTTGTCCGCCATCTGGTTCACCGAGTCGGTGAGCCCGCGCCACGTGCCCGCCACGCCGGGGACCTCGGCCTGTCCGCCGAGGCGGCCTTCGCTGCCGACCTCGCGCGCCACGCGCGTGACCTCGTCGGCGAACGCCGAGAGCTGGTCGACCATGGTGTTCAGGGTGTTCTTGAGTTCGAGGATCTCGCCCTTGGCGTCGACGTTGATCTTCTGCGACAGGTCGCCCTTCGCCACCGCCGTGGCCACCTGGGCGATGTTGCGGACCTGGTCGGTCAGGTTGTCCGCCATCAGGTTCACCGAATCGGTGAGGTCGCGCCACGTGCCGGCCGCGCCGGGAACCTGCGCCTGACCACCGAGACGGCCTTCACTGCCGACCTCTCGGGAGACGCGGGTGACTTCGTCGGCGAAGGCCGAGAGCTGGTCGACCATGATGTTGACGGTGTTCTTGAGCTCCAGGATCTCGCCGCGCGCGTCGACGTTGATCTTCTGGGTCAGGTCGCCGCGTGCCACCGCGGTGGTGACCTGGGCGATGTTGCGGACCTGGTCGGTCAGGTTGCTGGCCATGACGTTGACGTTGTCGGTCAGATCACGCCAGGTGCCCGCCACGCCGGGAACCTCGGCCTGGCCGCCGAGACGGCCTTCCGTGGCGATCTCACGGGCCACTCTGGTGACTTCGGTCGCGAAGCGTGACAGCTGCTTGATCAGGCCGTTCAGCGTTTTGGCGACCTCGAAGAACTGACCTTGCAGCGGCCGCCCGCCGACTTCCAGCGGCATCGTCTCGGACAGATCACCCTCGGCCACCGCGCCGAGGACCCGGTTGAGCTCGGCAGTGGGCCTGCTCACGTCCTCGATCAGCCCGTTCACCACGTCGACCGCGGTCGCCCAGCCGCCGGGACCGATCTCGGCCGCGACGCGCTCGGTCAGCCTGCCTTCCTTGCCGACCGCCTCGCGGACGCGCAGGAGTTCGGCCACCAGCCGCTGGTTGCGTTCGGCGATGTCGTTGAAAGCGCCCGCGAGCTGGGCCGCGAGCCCGTCACCGTGCGCCACGAACCGCCGCCGGAAGTTGCCGTCCCCGAGGTCACGGGCCGCCGCGAGCAGGCGTTCCAGGGTCGCTTCATCCACCTGAACGCCACCACCTTCCACGGGGGTCCGGTGCCTTTGGGAGTGCTGTGTCATCTGTGTCGACCCTCTCCACCACGCATGCCAAGCCATGGTCGTCGCATCAGCGTGCCATGATTCGACCTACACTTCGAGCCAGTCCGCCCGCTCACGCTGCGCTACCCGCCAGGCAGGAGGAGGTCCGGGAATGGTGTCACGGCCGGCCCCGGCCTCGACGTCGCTCCCCTTGGAGCCGTCGGCAGGGGCGAGTGAGGGCGCGCTGCCCGAATCCGGGAGGTTCTGGCGCGAGCTGCTCGAAGACGTGCGTGACGCCGTGCTCGTGCAGGACGTCGACGGCGCGCTGCGCTGGTCGAATCCCGCCGCCCGTGAGCTGTTCGGTGGCGGCCGCCCGGTGCTGACCGCGGAAGGCCCCGAGGTCGGCCACGTCGAGCACACCGGCCGCCGGTTCCCGGCGCGGATCCGGACGCTGCCCGGCGGCTGGCACGCGTGGACAGTGACCTCCGAGGTCGCCGCCGACGGCCCGCGCGTGGACGGCTTCCTCGCCGCTTCGGCGCCCCGGCTCGCCTCCGCGCGGGGACGGCACGGGACGGCGAAGGTGATCGCCGAACTCGCCGCCGCCGAACTCGCCGACTGCGTGTTCGTCCTGCTGCCGACCACCCGCGGCCGGTGGGAGTGGTGGAGCTGCGACCGCCGCTCCACCCACGGGCACGGCCGCATTCGCCGTGTCCCGGCCCAGCTGGCGCCGGTCCTGGCCGGAACCTTCGCCTCCACCGAGGAACCCCAGATCAAGACCGTCCCGGAGGAGGAGGTCGCGACGCTGCCCGCGGTCGTCGCGGAGCGGCTCTCCGTCCATCCGTCGGTGACCGTGGTCTCACTGGGGCTCGACGGCGGCGCCGGGGTCACCGGCGCGGTCGTGTTCGGCAGGCGCGGCGCGCCCGCGTTCGGCGAGGACCACCCGCGCGCGGTGGTCGAATTCGCTCGCGCGGCCGGGACGGCCCTGGCGAACGCGCACCGCTACGCCCGCCAGGAAGAGGCCACCCGCGGCCTGGAGACCACGCTGCGCCCGACGCCGCCGCCGGAGGTCCCCGGCGTCAAGTTCGACGTCTGGTACGAGCCCTCGGGCGGGCTGCTCGACGTCGGCGGCGACTTCTACGACGTCCTGCCGCGTGAGGACGGCGGCGCGACCTTCGTGCTCGGCGACGTCTGCGGCAAGGGCGCCGAGGCGGCCGCGCTCACCGGCCGGGTCCGGCAGACCATCGCCGCGCTCAACCTCGTCGAACAGGACGGCACCACGCTGCTGAGCCTGCTCAACGCCCTGCTGATCAGCGGCGGCAGTGGCCGGTTCGCGACACTGGTGCTCGGTTCGGTGCTGGCCGGGGACGACGGGCCCGCCCTCACCCTGGCCTCGGGCGGGCATCCCGCGCCGCTGGTGGTGCGCCGCCACGGCGGGGTCGACGAGATCACCCTGCCCGGCACCCTGGTCGGGATCTCCCCGCAGGCCCGGTTCGCCGAGACGACCATCCGGCTGGCCGAGGGTGACGTCTGCCTGCTCTACACCGACGGCATCACCGAGGCACGCCATCACGAGCGGCCGTCGGACCTGTTCGGGGACGAACGGCTGCGTGAACTGCTGATCGGCTGCCGGGGCCTCTCCGGTCGCGAAGTGGTCCGCCGGGTGCGTTCCGCGGTGCGGGAGTGGCTCGGCAGCGGGACGCACGACGACATCGCCGTCCTCGCCATCGAGGCCACCGCGCCGGTCTCACGAGCCGCCGAGTAGCCGCACCACCGCGCGTTCGACGATCGTCCGCGCCTCGTTCGGATCGGACACCTTCGCGGCCCGCCGTACCGCGCGTTCGATGGTCCGGTCCTTTTCGTACGCCTCGATCACCCTCGGGTCCACATAGGACCGTCTCGCGACCGCGGGCGTATTGCCGAGTCCTTCGGCGACTTCCGTCATCACCGCCTTCTCGACGCGCTTCAACCCTCGTTCGCTGGCGGGCTTTTCCGTGTTCGCGAAGGCCGAAGCGGCGAGCACGGTGGCGTTCCAGGTCCGCAGATCCTTCGCGGTGAAGTCCTCGCCCGCGAGTTCCTTGAGCCGTTCGTTGATGTCGTCGGCCTTCACCTCGTGCCAGCCCGCCCCGTTGCGATAGGCGAGCAGGCGGATGTCACCGCCGCGGACCCGCCGGAGCGAGCGGACCAGCCGCACGAGACTGTCGTCGCGCAACCGCACCTTCCGCTGGATCCCGTGCTTCGCCGGGTAGTCGCAGACAAGGCATTCACCGCGGAGTTCGACGTGTTCGCACAGCAGTGTCGCCACCCCGTGCGTGCCGTGCTCGTCGGCGTAGCTCTCGCCGCCGGTCCGGAACACGCCGAGGTCGATCATCCGCAGTGCCCCGGCGAGGACGCGTTCGCGAGTGAGGCCCCGGGAGTCGAGATCTTCCTGGACGGCTTCGCGGAGCCGGGGGAGTTTCCGCGCCAAGGCGAGGACGCGTTCGTGCTTCTCTTCGTCCCGGGCTCGTCGCCACTCGGGGTGGTAGAGGTACTGGCGCCGTCCGGCGTCGTCCACTCCGACGGCCTGGATGTGGTCGTTCTCGTGCGGGGAGATCCACACGCGCCGCCAGGCGGGCGGAATCGCCAGCGCGGTGATTCGCTCGATCGTGTCCTTGTCCGTCAGCGGCTCGCCGTCGGTGGTCAGATAGCCGAAGCCGCGACCCCTGCGCCGCCTCTGGATGCCGGGGGACCCGAGGTTCGCTCGCCGAAGTCGCATGCGCGGGGAATACCCGGGTGACCGTGATCCATGCCCATGGTTCGGCGCGGCCGGCGCGGGGTAGTCCGGGGGCGAAGACGACCCAAGGAGGGAAACCCATGACGACATCGCTGAACGGACGCCGCGTGGCCATCCTGGCGGCGGACGGCGTGGAACAGGTCGAACTGGTCGAACCGCGGAAGGCGGTCACCGACGCGGGGGCCACGGCCGAAGTCGTCTCGCTGGAACCCGGCGAGATCCAGGCCATGAACGGTGACATCGACAAGGCCGACAAGTTCACGGTGGACCGGGTCGTCAAGGACGTCTCGGTCGACGACTTCGACGCGCTCGTCCTCCCCGGTGGCACGATGAATCCCGACAATCTGCGCGCCGACGAGAACGCGGTCCGATTCGTCCGCGATTTCGTGAACAGTGGCAAACCGGTCGGGGTCATCTGCCACGGGCCGTGGACGCTGGTCGAGGCCGACGTCGTCCGCGGCCGCACGCTCACGTCCTATCCCAGCGTGCGCACCGACATCCGCAACGCCGGCGGGACCGTCGTCGACCAGGAGGTCGTCAACGACAACGGCCTGATCTCCAGCCGGAACCCCGGCGACCTGCCCGCCTTCTGCGCCGCGATCGTGTCGGAATTCGGGAAATGACCTTCGGGCGCGGCGAAATCGACTGGCGCCCGTGACTTCGCTGGAGGACCCTTGGTGGCAGAGAAGGAGGTGCCGCGATGACCGTGCATGCCAGACGCTACGGCCGTTGGTGCCGTGAGCATTTCGACACCGAACCGGGGTCCGGCCAGGAGAACTCCGCCCAGCAGGCGATGGAGACTTCCACCGCCGCGAACGTCACCGATGCCCAGGCCGAGCAGGCCCAGGCCGGTGACGTCCCGCAGGGGAGACCGGGCTCCCTCAGCTGAGGGTCCGCCGGTACCAGACGCGCTTCGGGCCCGGCAGGCCGATCCGTGAGACCAGATCGGTCACCACGCCGCCGATGATCAGCCACAGCAAGGCGGCGAGACCGTCGTTGAGCAGAGTGCGGAGTTTGGGGCCGTCCGGGGTGAACAGATTGCGCAGCCCGAGCGAGACCCCGCGCGACCACTGGTCGATCAGCTGCGCGAACCCGTTGCCGGGATTGGCCTCGCCGAAGACGAGCAGGATGTGCACGAGCAGTACCAGCGCGAAGATCCAGCACACCGCGTGGACGATGGCGTTGACGACGCGGACGACGCGGATTCGGGCAGGTGTCTGCTCGACGATCTCCTCCTGCGGCTCACGCGGGTCGTTGAGGTAGGTCATCGCCGTCTCCCATCATCGTCCACAGTGGACATCCCGGTCGGGCGGGCGCTCAGCCGGGGTCCGGGGTGGTCGTCTTCGTCTTGGTCCTCGTCTTGCTCGGTCTGTCCGGGGAGCTGGGCCCCGGCTTGGCCGAGGACGGGCGGTCCGCCGTCGAGGTGACACCGCCGTTTTCGCCGGTGGCCGGCGGATTCGTGGTCACCGGCACCTGGTCGGTCACCACGACGGTGCCGCCGGAGGCTTTCGTCCCGGGTGCGGGCACCTCGACGACCTCCGTGGACGGCGGGTTCTCGCCCGCGACCGGACCGGAGGTCGCGCTCGTCGCGGGCGGGATCATCCCTTCGGGCGGCGAAAGGGGTTTCGCCTCGTTCTGGTTGACCGCCAGCAGTACGCCGATGGTGATCGCGGCGGCGGGCGCGCTGATGGCGGCGACCACGGCCGCTCGCTTGCGCCCGACCGGGGCGAGGAGGGCGACCGCCGTGCCGGTGGAGTCTTCCAGCAGGATCCGCGCGATCGCCGCCGCGGTCGGCCGCTGCGCCGGCTTGCGTGTGGTCATCCCGCGCAGCAGGGTGGTCATCGTGGTGGACAGCCCGTCGGGGATCCGCGGCTGACGGTGCAGCCGTCCGACCGCGGCCTCGACCGGCGTCCCGGTGTACTCGCGTTCGCCGGACAGGCATTCCAGCAGGACCAGCCCGAGCGCGTAGACGTCGGCGGGCGGGCCGACCTTCTCACCGCGGACCTGTTCGGGGGCCATGTACGCCGCCGTGCCGACGACACCGCCGGTCTCGGTCACCCTGGTCGCGTCGAAGGCGTGCGCGACACCGAAGTCGCCGATCAGCGGGCCGTCGTCGGCCATCAGGATGTTCGCCGGCTTGAGATCGCGGTGGGTGATGCCGTGGGCGTGGACGTGCGCGAGCGCGTCCGCCAGCCGGGCGGCCAGGTCGACGACCGCGGCCTGGGAGAGCGGGCCGGACCGCAGGCGCTGGGCCAGGTTCGGCCCGTCGACCAGCCGCATCGTGAGATAGCTGTAGCCGTCGTCGGAGCCCGCGTCGTACAGCGGGACGAGTCCGGGATGGCGAACCGCGCTGAGGGTCTGGATCTCCTGCTCACGGCGCCGCTGGTCGCGGGTCATGGTGTCGGCGTGGAAGAGCTTCAGCGCGACCTCACGCCCTTCGCGCAGGTCGTAGGCGCGGAACACCCGCGCTGTCGCGCCACGGCCGAGCAGATCCCCCACCTCGTACCGGCCCGCGAGGCGGTGCGGGAGATGGTCCGGGTCGTGGACGTTCAGGGTGAAGCGGCGTTGCGTGGTACCGGCGTCGAGGTCTTCGTCTTCCTCACCACCAGCGCGCGCACCCGCGTCATCCATCGGTGCTACCTCCGTCTCACCGGCCGAACGACGTATACCCGGTCCGGCGCCGGGCGAAACAAGGCTTGCGAGCGTACCGGAGGTGAACAATGGGTTCACTTCGAATGGCGGGCAACCCCGGCGAGGGCCGGACGTCTCGTGGTCATGAAGCCGAACCGGTGGGCCGCGCTCGCCGCCACCGCCCTGACCGCCCTGGCCGTCCTCGCCCCGGCAGCCACCGCCGATTCGTTGGTGCCCAAGGGTTTCGCTCCCGCGTCGACGAGCTGGACCGGACCGAGACTCGGCTTCGTCCTCGGGTTCTCGCCCTGTGGGAAGCCGGGATGGTGCGCGTCGCTGCTGTCGACCACCGACGGCGGGGAGCGGTGGCGACAGGTCGGCGCGCCGCCGATCTCGTTGCCGGACAACCACAACCAGGTCAAACTCACGGTGATCGGCGACCGTGACCTCTTCCTCTCCGACGGCACCCGGCTGCTCGCCAGTCGCGACGGCGGCGTCAAGTGGTCCCGCGTCCGGCTCGCCGGCGTCCAGGAGCCCTTCTATATTTCGAAAATAACCGAATCGGGGCCGCGCGTGTTCGCGATGGTCACCGGTTTCGGCAGCCCGTCGACGACGACGTTGTACGCCGGGCTCGCCGGTACCCGGGTCCTTTTGCCGGTCCCGGGGTTCACCGTCACCGGTTCCGCGACCTACGGCGACGTCGCCGTGAGCGGTGGCGTGCAGGTCTCCATGGGGGCGGATTACCGCGTCCAGAAGTACTGGACGTCCGCCGACGGCCTCACCTTCGCGAGCGCGCCGCCGCCGTGCCCGCCGGACAGTTCGGCTTCGTTGAGCGGAATCCGGCGGGGTCAGGTGCTGGCGTTGTGCAGCGGGGGACCGGGCAGGCCGCAGCCGGGGGCGACCGTCCGGCGGTTGTGGCGGGCGCCGAAGCTCGGCGGGACGTTCACCGGGACGGCGCAAGCGCCCACGCTCGGGATCAACCAGAGTTTCAGCGCCGCGTCACCCTCGGCGGCGACCGTCGCGGCGGAGGGCGGCGGCACCGGCTTCCTGCACAGCACCACGGACGGCGGCGCGACCTGGAAGACGGCGGTGCTCAGCGGCCGCGGGGTGTGCCTCAACGACCTCGACTTCCCCGACGAGCGCGTCGGGGTGGTGGTCGACGGCCTGCCTGACGCCGAGGGTGGATCGGCCCTCTACCGCACCACCGACGGCGGCGTCACCTGGAGTGAACTCGCCTTCGCTTGACGCGACCCTGCCCGCATGACTGATCACCGCAGGTAGGCAAGGCCCTGAGGGAGGTTCACGAACCCACACGCCATGTCGTAATCTGAGTACTGTCCGTCGATGACGAGGGAGCCGTGGGACGCGCTCGCGCGCCCCATGCGCGGCTGAAGGGTGGAACGTGTCCATGACTTCGGACGAGGTCCGGTCTGTGCCGAGGCGGCCGCTGCCGCTCGACTACAGCAAGCCCAATCTCGCCCGGATGAAGGACGCCCTCCTCGGCGGACACGACCACTACGAAGTCGACAGGCAGGCTGTCGCGGATCTGCTCGCGCTCGCCCCCGACTCCGCCGCCATGGCCAAGGAGTTCCGGTCCTGGGCGAACCGCGTGGTCCGGTTCCTCGCCGGCGCCCGCGGCATCGACCAGTTCCTCGACCTGGGAGCGGGTCTGCCCACCGCGGAGAACACCCACCAGTCGGCGCAGCGGTACAACCCCGACGCGCTGGTCGTCTACGTCGACCACGACCCGGTCGTCCAGGCACACGGGCTGGCCCTGCTGGAGGACCACCTCGTCCACGTCAGCGGCGCTGACCTGACCGACCCCGAGCAGACCCTCACCGATCCGGTGGTCGCCGAGCACCTCGAATTCGACCGGCCGGTCGCGGTGATCCTGAACTCGGTGCTGCACCACATCGAAGACCTCGGCGAGGCGCAGGCGATCGTCCGCGCCTACGCCGACGCCATCGCGCCGGGGTCGTATGTGCTGATCACCCACGACTTCAACCCCGGCGACGGTCCCCGTGCCGCGCTCGCGTGGAAGATCGACGACCTGATGGCCGAAACCGGGTACCGCACGGTGCACCGCCGCCGCGACGAGATCGAATCGCTCTTCGACGGGCTGGAGATCCTCGAGCCCGGCGTGGTCCACCTGCACGAATGGTGGCCGGAAGGGCCACGCCTGGCACCGCTGAGCGACTTGAACCACCTCAGCCTCGGCGGCGTCGGCTTCAAGGCCTAGCGGTCGGCCTTCAAGGACCGGAAGTACGCCTTCAGCGCGTCGTGCGCGGTTCCGAAGTCGTCGGTGTTGCCGGTGATCGCGAGTTCCAGTGTCTCGCCGTCGGACAGCTCCAGCGTCAGGTAGGCGGTGAGCTTCCGGCGGGGGAAGCCGCCCGCGACGATGTCGGTGAACGGGATCCGCCGCGCACCCGGTTCGGCACGCAGATCGTCGAGGCCGCGCTCCTGCAGTTTCCGGATCCGCTTGCGGTCGGAAACGCCGCGCGCCCCGATCAGTCCGGCGACGCCGCGGCGGAGCAGCACCGAACGCGCCATCGGCAGCAGGATCACTTCGGTGTCGCAGACGATCAGGTCGTAGAGCTTCCGCTTGGCCTTGAGCGCGGTGAACATCCCGAGCATCCGGGCCTCGGCGGGATCCGGTTCCCGTTCGGGCTCCTGCTTGCAGAAGTAGCCGGCCGGCACCTTCAGCAGCTGCAGGTTGTGGACCAGTTCGTCGACCGCGCGCGGGCTCGCCACGGCCGGGCCGACCAGTTCGGCGACGTCGAACGGCTCGCCGTCGCCGAGGCACAGTTCCCAGCCGCCGCCCCAGTTCAGCCGGTGCGCGGCCACGCCGTTGTCGATCATCGCGGCGGTGACGGTGTCGGCGAACAACTCGGTCAGCAGGCGGCGGCCCTCTTCGCGGGACGGGGCCCGCAGGGGTTTGGCGAGCGCGTCGGCGTCACCGTCGCGCAGCACCCGCACGACCTCGCCGACCGTGCCGCGCGGCGCCAGCCTGCTCTCGATCCCGGCCGCGGTCAGCAGTTTCGCGCCCTCCGCCACCGACGCCCGGCCGGCGCGTTTGACGACCTCGTCCCAATCCGCCCGCGGCCCGACGTCGCGGACCAGCACGGCCAGTTCCGCCTCGGGGACGTCGACCTTCGGCGCGCCCAGCAGCGACCAGCCCGGTCGCGCGTCCGGTTTCACCGGGTTGTCCGGCACCCCGGCCAAGGCGGCGATCCGCCGTTTCGTGGGCGGGTGGCTGTCGAACTTCGACAGCTCTTCGCCGTCGAGGACGTCGTCGGCGTACTCGGTCACCCAGTCCCGCTGGACCGGGTGGTTGAGGTACGAACGAAAGCCCAGCAGTACCGCGGGGGTCCGCCGAGCGCGCGCGCCGAGCGAGACGTAGCGCTCGCAGTAGTCGTCCCAGAGCGGGCCCAGCGTCGCGACCTTCCGCAGTGCCGCGGCCGCCGTCCGGCTTCCCGCCGCGAGGACGGACGCCTCGTCGGCCTGCAGTTCCTGCCGCCGGTTCGCCGACCGCGCGATGAGCAGGTACAGCTTCGAATACGCCGAGAGCAAGGCTCTCGCGGGGCCGCCGTCGAGCCTGTCGACGGTGAACGCCAGCGTCTGGGTGCCGCGATAGGTGAGCGCGAGCAACCGGGTGTGGCCGCCGCTGTAGTGGCCGAGTTCGTGCGCGAGCACCGACCGCAGTTCGCTCACGCTCATCGCGGCCAGCAACGGCAGCCCGATCAGCATCGTGCGACGGCCCGGCCGCAGGCCGAGGAACCGGGCGTCCTCGGTGACCGCCGCGTTGATCTCGCCGATCAGCACGATCTCGTCCGGGGGCCGCGTCTTCACCTGCGCGGCGAGGTCGTCGATCATCCGCCACAACGCGGGATGGGCGTCGCGGTCCAGCCGCGGTCCCTCGATCGGGGGACGCCGCGCCCGCAACGCGCTCACCAGCCCGAAGCCGAGCGCGATCATCATCGCGAGCCCGGCGAGCATGACGTAGGTGCCGATCTTGCCCTGGATCCGCAGGCCGGCCAGCACACTGGCGACACCCACCGCGACGACCGCCACTGGGAACGCCACGAGCACAAGTGTCGCGAGGACGGCACGTCCTCGGGCCTGCATCGTCCGGTTACCTCTTTTCGCACAAGAGCCCTCTGTGCGGCCGAATAGTAACCGGCTACACAGAGGGCTCGTGCCAAAACGAAGAGCTACCGGGCTCAGGCGACGTTGAAGGTGTCGGGATCCGGTCCCGTCCGCTCACCGCGGTCCAGCGGGGACAGCGACGCGACGTCTTCATCCGACAGGGTGAACCCGAAGACATCGAGGTTCTCCTTGACCCGCGACGGCGTCACGGATTTCGGGATCACGACGTTGCCCAGCTGCAGGTGCCACCGCAGCACGATCTGCGCGGGCGTGCGGCCGTGCTTGTCCGCCAGCGCCTTCACGGCGGCTTCACCGAGCAGGTCGCCGCCCTTGGCCAGCGGGCTCCACGCCTCGGTCGCGATGCCGTGCTTCGCGTCGAACTCGCGCACTTCGGCCTGCTGCAGGTACGGGTGCACCTCGACCTGGTTCACCGCCGGGACGACCGAACCGCTGTCGAGGACGCGCTCCAGGTGGGCGGGCTGGAAGTTGGACACGCCGATCGCGCGCACCCGGCCGTCGGCGTAGAGCTTCTCGAAGGCCTTCCACGTGTCGAGGAAGAGATCGCGCTCCGGCGTCGGCCAGTGGATGAGGTAGAGGTCGAGCCGCTCCAGGCCCAGTTTGGCCATGCTGGCGTCGAACGCCCTCAGTGTGGAGTCGTAACCCTGGTCGCCGTTCCACAGCTTGGTGGTGACGAACAGGTCGTCGCGGGCGATCCCGGACTCGGTGAGAGCCTTGCCGACCCCGGCTTCGTTGCCGTAGACGGCGGCGGTGTCGATGCTGCGGTACCCGGCGTCCAGCGCGGTCTTGACCGCGGCGGTGGTCTCCTCGTCGGGTATCTGGAAGACGCCGAACCCGAGCCGCGGCATCTCCACCCCGTTGTTCAGCTCGACGGTGGGAATGTCGGTCACTTGCTTTCCTTTCGATGGGTACTTCACGGATCAGGCGACGGGGGCCGGTTCGGCGCGACGAGCCTTCCGCCGCCCGTGATCGAGCATGCCTGAGATGACCGCGACCAGCAGTCCGGCGAGCGCGAGCGCGGCGCCGATCCAGTTGGGCGCGGTGTAGCCGAGACCGGCGTCGATGGCCTTGCCGCCGAGCCAGGCACCCCCGGCGTTGCCGAGGTTGAACGCGGCGATGTTGGCGGCCGACGCCAGCGCGGGAGCGCCTTCGGCCTTGTTCATCACACGGGCCTGCAGCGGCGCGACGGTCGCGAAACCGGCGGCGCCGAAGACCGCGATGGTGATCGCGGCGGGAAGCTGCGCGTGCGCGGTGAAGACGAACACGATCAGCACGGTCGCGAGCGCGGCGAGGATGACGTACAGGCTGGGCATCAGCGAGCGGTCCGCGGCCTTGCCACCGAGCAGATTGCCGACGAACAGGCCGCCGCCGAACAGCACGAGCAGCCAGGTCACCGCGCCGGGGGAGAAGCCGGCGACCTCGGTCATCATCGGGGCGATGTAGGTGAAGGAGGCGAACACCCCGGCGAAACCGAGCGCGGTCATCGCCAGCGCGAGCCACACCTGCGGGCGCCGGAACACGGCGAGTTCACCGCGCAGGCCCGCGGACCGCGTCGTCGCCCGCGCCGGGACCAGGGCGAGGATCCCGATCAGGCCGAGCACGCCGAGGACGCTGACCGCCCAGAACGTCGACCGCCAGCCGAACGCCTGCCCGAGCGCGGTCCCGGCGGGTACGCCGAGGACGTTCGCGACGGTGAGCCCGGTGAACATCATCGCGATGGCGCCCGCCTGTTTGTTCGGCGCCACCAGCGAAGCGGCGACGACCGAGCCGACGCCGAAGAACGCGCCGTGCGCGAGCGCGGCGACCACGCGGCCGGTCATCAGCAGGCCGTAGGACGGGGCCAGCGCCGACACGATGTTGCCGGCGATGAACAGGACCATCAGGCCGACCAGCACCGTCTTGCGCGGCACCCGCGACGCGAGCGCGGTCAGCACGGGCGCACCGACCACGACACCGAGCGCGTAGCCGGAGATCAACAGCCCGGCGGAGGGGATCGAGACGCCGAAGTCGCCCGCGACCTCGGGCAACAAGCCCATGATCACGAACTCGGTGGTGCCGATACCGAAGGCACTGATCGCCAAGGCGAGCAGAGCGGCAGGCATAGGAGGCTCACTTCTTCCCGTAGAGTGGTAACTGGCGTGGGCAACTACGAGCGCTTGAAATAGTTGCACGCGCCGTATATTGCACACGCTTGATAATGCATGACGCAACGAAGCTCGGGCAACCGGGGAAGAGGTGAACCGTGTCACTGGCCGACGACGCCGTGGAGGCACGCGCGCAGGGCTGGCGGACCCTCGCCGCACTGCACGCGCGGATCGAGGACGCGCTCGAACGCGCGCTGGCGCAGAAGCACGAACTGTCCGTCAGCGAGTACACCGTGCTGGACGTGCTCGCCCGACAGGACGGTTTCCACCTGCGGATGAACCAGCTGTCGAACGCCGTCGTGCTCAGCCAGTCGGCGACGACGCGGCTGGTCTCGCGGCTGGAGGACCGGGGGCTGCTGCAGCGGTACCTGTGCCCCACCGACCGGCGGGGGATCTACACCGAGGTCACGGCGAGGGGGAAGGAACTGCTCGCGGCCGCACGGCCGACGCACGACGTGGTCCTCACCGAAGCCCTCGCGGCCGCGGAGGAACTCCCGGAACTCGCCCCCTTGGTCGCCGCGCTCGGAAAGCTCACCTTCGCCCGCCCCTGACCCCTGCCGAATCGCGAGGCGGCCTGGCAGGGTGAAGGCGTGGACGATCTTCTGTTGCGCCGGGTCCGGGTCGGCCTGGCGGGTTCCCTGTCGGACGTGCTGATCAAGGGCGGCCGGATCGCGGCCATCGAGGGCCCGGGGCACGCGGGTGAAGCGTCGGAAATCCTGGACGGCCATGGCGGCACGCTGCTGCCCGGCCTCGTCGACGCGCACGTGCACACCGCGCAGTGGTCCGCCGCGCGCCGCCGGATCCCGTTGGGGGAGGCGACCTCCGCCGCGCACGCGGTCGAGCTCGTGCTCGCCCATCTGCTGGCGAATCCCGTACCGCCCGGTGATCTCGTGCTGGGCGCCGGCTTCCGCGACGGCCTCTGGCCCGACGCGCCGCACAAGGACCTCCTGCAGAAGGCGCTGCCCGGGCATCCCGTCGCCCTGTTCAGCGCCGACCTCCACACGCTGTGGCTCAGCCCGGCGGCGCTGAAGCTCCTCGGCCGCGAGCATCCGACCGGGGTGCTGCTGGAGAACGACTGCATGAGCGCGACGGCCGAACTCCCGGTCGCCCCCGACGACGTCATCGACGGCTGGGTCGCCGACGCGCTCGACGCGGCGGCCGCGCGCGGCGTCACCAAGATCGTCGACTACGAGTACACCGACACTGTCACCGTCTGGCGGCGACGGCTGGCCCGGAAACCCTTACCGGTCCGGGTTTCCTGCGTGATCGCGAAGTACCTGCTCGACACCGCCGTCGAACGCGGCCACCGCACCGGCGACGTCCTCGAAGACACCGGAGGGCTCCTGACGGTCGGCCCGTTCAAGCTGTTCGTCGACGGTTCGCTGAACACGCGCACCGCGTACTGCGTGGGACAGTACGCCGGAACCGAGTCCCACGGACTGCTCGAACTGCCGCCTGAAGAGCTGGAACCGTTGATGCGCAAGGCGTCCGGGCACGGCCTCTCCCCGGCGGTGCACGCGATCGGCGACCACGCCAACAAGATCGCGCTCGACGCTTTCGCCACTATCGGCTGCGCGGGCCGCATCGAGCACGCGCAACTGCTGCGCGCCGAGGACGTCGCGCGCTTCGCCGAACTGGGCGTCGTCGCGAGTGTGCAACCCGCCCATCAGCCGGACGACCGCGACGTCGCCGACCGGCACTGGCACGGCTGGACCGACCGGGCTTTCCCGTACGGCGCCTTGCACCGCGCCGGGGTGCGCCTGGAGTTCGGCTCGGACGCGCCGGTCGCGCCGCTGGATCCGTGGGACGCGATCGCGTCCGCGGTCAGCCGCACCGACGACGAGCGTCCGGCGTGGCATCCCGAACAGGCCATGCCGCTGGCGGCCGCGCTCGCGGCGGCGTCCGGTGGCCGGACCGGGGTGGCGGTCGGGGACGTCGCGGATCTGGTCATCACCGCTGTGGACCCGGTGAAGCTCTCACCCGCCGGACTCCGCGACATCCCCGTCACCGCCACCGTGATGAACGGCAGGATCACTTTCGTGTCGTGATCCTTGTTCCGGTGACGGCGGCTGCGCGCGGTGACCGGGTGCGGCAGGGTGAGGTGATCGTGGAAGGAGCGCCATGACCACCGAGAAGCTGTTCCGGATCGCCATCGCCCTGAAGGGACTCGGCGGCGCCCTGCGGCTCGGCCTGGTCCGGCCTACCCCGTCGCCGCCGTTCTTCGCCGCGCTCGACGTCGTGATCGTCGTGCTGGTGCTGCGCGAGTACCGCCAGCTCAAACGGGATCGCGTCGCGGCCTGACCGCCCGGTTCAGGCCGCGACGCGAAACTTCTCCGTGGTCAGATCCGCACCGGGCGGATCCACCACGATCGCGGTGGCGTTGTCGGAGCCACCGAGCGAGATCGCCGTCCGCACCAGCTCTGTGGCCGCCCTGTCCGGCATCGCGAGGATGTCGAGCATGGTCGGCCCGCTGAGCGTCTTGTGCACGCCGTCGCTGGTGAGCAGAAGCCCACCGGTGGTGACGGTTGCCGTGCCGATCTCGTGATCACCGGCGGTGCGGACGCTGCTGGTGACGACGTGTTCCATCCGCGGTGTCACGGGCTGTTCGTGGTCGCGGAAGTACTGCGCGAGCGTATGGTCCTTTGTCACCTGCCGCACGCTGTAACCGTCCCAAGCGTACGCCCGCGCGTCCCCGACCCACGCGATGCCATACCCCTCGCCGGTCCGGACGGCCACGACGAGGACGCAGTCACCCATCCCGCCGGACTCGAGCACAGCGCGCTGAGCAGCCAGAACAGCCGCGACCGCGCCCTGCCCGGCCGGGGTCCGGGTCGCCGCCGAAACCGCCGTCCGCGCCGCGTATGCCGCGTTCGGGTGATCCCCGACACCGTCGGCCAGCGCGAACACGATCCCCGTACCGTCCGCGGCCGCGAACGCCCCGACGGCGTCCGCGTTGTGCCTGCGCGGCCCCTGCGCGCTCGCCGTGTGCCAGTGTGGAAGCTCCCTCATGGTCTTCTCCTCACCGCCGGGTGATTCTTTCCCACTTCCAGAATCCGCTCGTTTCCTGTGTTCCGGCTGAGGGTTCGCTGTCGAAAGGCTGGTGAGTGGGGGAGTGGGGCGCTGGCTTGAGGAGGGGCGTGCGGTCCTCTGCCGGGCATTGTGCTTTCGAGAGGTTGGCCTACATGCTTGGGCGAGCGCAGTCTGCCGGTATGGCCCGTATCGCCGCGTTCACCACCTCCCAGTCGGCAGGTCAGGTGACCGGAGGCGGTCGTTGGTGCCGTCACAGCCTCGCCTCCCGTGTTGGTCCGTGGGCAGGCCGAGGGGCCCGTCGGCGGTGTGGCTGGCGGGCCCCTCGGGTGATGCGGAGTTAGGCGGCGCGGTGGAGAGTGTTGCGCCGGGGTCTTCGTAACGGGTCCAGGTACTGGGGTGGCGTGAACTCGGGTAGGCCGTCGGCCGCCATGTGGACTTCCCAATCGCCGTGGTGGATCAGCCGGTGATGAAAACCGCACAGCAGGGTCAAATTTCGGAGATAGTGAGCCGACTACCGTGCGGAACTCCGCGTTTAGTCCTCTAAATGCGAGATGTGCCAAGCTCGCTCGCGTGACCTATCGCAGCCGCGTGATCAGCGTCCGCAGCCAGCCTCGCGCTCGTCCTCGATCCAGTCGCGCAGCAGTCGGTAGAGAGCGGTGAAGGTGCGTCCGGTGTAGACGACCGCTGCCGAACCTTTCTCGGCGACTCGGACCCGGCCGTCTCGGAAGTCACCGGACTCAAGTAGCGCTTGGTGACCCCTGGAGGTCGACGAACACCTTCGGTCTGCCGCGCGCGAGATCGTACGGGCTGAGGTCCGCCGAAGCGAGTTAGGGGCGGAGACTGTCCACATCGGACTTCGTGAGACAGGTTCCGGCGAACGACAACGGCAGCTGGTGGATCCGTTCCCGCCACGGCGTTCCGCTCAGCAGGTCGTGCACGCTGTCCGCCGATCGGCCGACGAAGCACAGCTCCGCGTCACCGGGGCGCACGAGATCCCAGCGGTACGGCCGTCCAGGTTCTCGTGCGTCCCATCCTCTGTCGACGCCTTTTCAGGAGATCAGCTTGTACACCGTCTGCTCGCCGATCGTGGTGGCGGTGAAGTTCGCGGCGACCCATTCGGAGATCTCGTTCGACCCGCCGCCGGGACCGCCGCCGCGGCCGCCCTCGACGTAGTAACTGATCTCGCCGTTCGCCACGTACTGCTGGAATTCCGCCAGCGTCGGCGCCGGGTCCTGGCCACTCCAGCCGCCGATGCCGATCACCGCCTTCCCGCTCGCGAGTTCCAGGCTCGCCGCCGACTGCGAACTCGCCGTCGCCGCCGCCCATTTCGTCGTGGTCGCGGCGAGCATGGTCCCGATCTCCGCCGAGGAGCCCTCTTCCCTGTCCATACGGCCCATCCCCGGGGTATCGCTCGTGGCCGGCCCGGACAGCGGGATCGAACCGGAATGCGCTTGTGAGGCGGTTTCGATGGCGTACGCGGTGGTGCCGAGGCCGACCGCCAGCACCGCGACCGTCGCGACGACGGCGACGAGTTTGCGCATCGGCGGGACACCCACGAGCACGATCGTCGCGGTCACCAGGCCCAGCCCGGCGATGATCCAGCGCAGCGCGGGCAGCCAGTCGGCGTTGCGGTCCAGCAGGATCCAGGCCCAAACGGCGCTGGCCGCGATCATCAGCGACAGGAACACCCGCGGCGCGAGATACGCCCGTCCGCGCCACAGCGAGGTTCCGGAGACCGCCACCACGGCGGCGATCGACGGCGCCAACGCGACGGCGTAGTAAGGGTGCGCGATGCCGCTCATGTAGCTGAACACCAGCGAGGTGACGAGCATCCAGCCGCCCCACACGATCAGCGCGGCGCGGGTCTTGTCGGTCCTGTCGGCCCGCCGGGTGAACCACAGTCCGGCGACCAGGCCGATCAAAGCGGCGGGCAGCAGCCACGACACCTCGCCGCCGAAGCTGGCGCCGAACATCCGGGTCAGGCCGCTCTCACCGCCGAAGCCGACGTTTCCGCCGCCCGTGGTGCCGCTCACGACGCCTTCAGGACCACCGACCATGACGCCGCCGCCCATACCGAAGATCCGGCCGAGACCGTTGTAGCCCAAGGCGAGTTCGAGCAGGCTGTCGTCGGTCGAACCACCGATGTAGGGCCGTGAATCGGCCGGCCACAGGTCGACCAGCGCGATGAACCAGCCCGCGGAGACGACCACCGAGACGAGCGCCCCGAAAAGGTGGAGCACCCGCTTGCCCAGCGAGGCCGGCGCGGCGATCAGGTACGCGAGTCCGAACGCGGGCAGCACCAGGAACGCCTGCATCATCTTGGTGAGGAAGCCGAACCCGACGGCGGCACCGGCGAAGGCCAGCCAGCGTGGGCTCGCCTTCTCGATCGCGCGGACCGTGCAGTACCCGCCGACGATCAGCAGCAAGGTCAGCAGCGCGTCGGGGTTGTTGAACTTGAACATGAGCGCCGCGACCGGGGTGACAGCGAGCGCCGCGCCGGCGAACAGCCCGGCGACCGGTCCGGAGGTCCGCTTCACCGTCAGGTACAGCAGACCCACCGAGGCGACGCCCATCAGCGCCTGCGGGGCCAGCACGGTGAAACTGGAGAAGCCGAAGAGCCGTGCGAACGCCGTCGTCACCCAGAGCGCGGCCGGGGGCTTGTCGACGGTCAGCACGTTGCCCGAGTCGAGGGAGCCGAACAGCCACGCCTTCCAGTCCTGGGTGCCGGATTGGACCGCGGCGGCATAGAACGTGTTGCCGTAGCCGGAGGCGGTCAGGTTCCAGAAGTACAGCAGCGCGGTCGCGGCGAGCAGCCCGAGAACGGCGGGGCGGACCCAACGGCCCGGTGGCTTCGCGGCGTTTTCCTCGACGGATCCGGGTTCCGCCCGGGAAGCGAGTGCGGTGGTCATGGGTTCAGCTCTCCATCTCGGTGGCGGGCTGACGGCGGGAGCGGAACACCCAGCCGCGCAGCAGAAGGAAACGCAGCACGGTGGCCGCGAGGTTCGCGAGGACGAGGGCGGTGATCTCGAGCGGCAGCCCCGGTGCCGTCATCGTGTGCAGCAGCGCCAGCGCGCCGCTGGTGAGCCCGAGGCCGAGGCCGAACACGATGAGGCCCTGGAATTGGTGCAGTCCGGCGCTTTCCCTGCCGCGGATGCCGAAGGTCAGCCGCCGGTTGAGCGCGGTGTTGCCGATCGCCGTCACCAGCAGCGCGACCAGGTTCGCCGCCTGCGCGCCGGTGAACGTCCGCAGCAGCAGGAAGAGCACGAGGTACGCGACGGTGCTGGCGACGCCGACGGCGGCGAACCGCACCAGTTGCCGCACCAGGCTCGGCGCCACTCCCGGCGCCTGGACCTGGATCGGCGCGCGGCCGAGCTGTTCGCGCAGGCCGCCGATCGGGACCTGCCCGGTCAGCGTCGCCTTGGTCAGCCGCGCGATGCCCTTGAGGTCGGCGGTGGCGGTGGCGACGATGTGCACCGACGAGTCCGGGTCGTCGACCCAGTCGACCGGGACCTCGTGGATTCGCAGCCCCGCCTTCTGTGCCAGCACGAGCAGTTCGGTGTCGAAGAACCAGCCGGTGTCCTGGACGTGGGGGAGCAGCCGCTCGGCGACGTCGGCGCGGATCGCCTTGAAACCGCATTGCGCGTCGCTGAACTTCGCCGCCAGCGTGCCGCGCAGGATCAGGTTGTAGCACCGGGAAATGAATTCCCGCTTCGGTCCGCGCACGACCCGGGCGCCGCGGGCGAGCCTGCTGCCGATGGCGAGGTCGGAATGCCCGGACAGCAGGGGTGCGATGAGCGGCCCGAGCGCGGCCAGATCGGTCGAGAGGTCGACGTCCATGTAGGCGAGCACCGGAGCGTCCGAAGTGGACCAAACGGAGCGAAGCGCGCGGCCTCGGCCTTTTTCCTCCAGGTGCTGGACTTCGACGTCGTCGAACTCCCGGCTCAGCCGTTCCGCGACGTGGAGGGTGCCGTCCGTGCTGGCGTTGTCCGCGACGGTGATCCGGAACGGATACGGGAACTGCTCGACGAGGTGGGCGCGCAGGCGGCGGATGCACGGTTCGAGGTCGGTTTCCTCGTTGTAGACCGGGATGACGACGTCGAGGACGGCGGAGCCGGTCGAGGTGATGGCGGGGCGGCGGCCGGTGCCGGCGCCGGAACGGATCGCGGCTGTCATGTCTTCAATCTCGGGGATGGCGCTGAGGCAGGCTTGTGCCCCGCCTGTGCCGTCGCTGTGTTCCGTCACGGGGTTCACCGGCTCAGGTCGTAGACGGTGACATCGTCCACAGTGGCCGGTGTGTAGGTCTCCGCGACCCAGTCGGCGATGCGCTGGGCGGCGTCGCTGCCGGTCTCGCCGCGCATCATCATGCCGTCGCCGAGGAAGTAGTGGATCTGTCCACTTCGGACATACTCTTGGAACTGTTCCAGGGTGGGAGCGGGGTCCGTGCCGTTGAAGCCGCCGACGGCCATCACGGGTGCCCCGCTGCCGAGCTGGTAGCCCGCCGCGTTGTTGGAGCCCACCGTCGCGGCCGTCCAGGTGTAGTTCTCGCTGTCCTTCCGAAGGAGTGCGGCGAGGTTCTCGCCGGGCAGGCTCGTCCCGAGCAGACCACCGCCGCCGCGTTTGGCGGCCCCGCCTGGCCCGCCGATGGCGATCCCGCCGCCGCCCGGCCCCATGTCGCGTCCGGTGTCCGGGCCCGCCGAGGGCAGCGCGCCGGAATGCGGGGTGGCCGCGGTGGCGACCGTGTACGCGCCGGTGCCCGCGAGAACGGTGACCAGCGCGCCGACGGCGACCAGGCGCCTCACGGCATCAGGCAACCGGGAAGCGACGAAGACTCCGATCGCGAACAGGAGCCCGGCCACGAGGATCGCGATCGCCAGTCCCGGTAGCCACGTGGAATGCCGTGACAGCAGGAGATACGTGGTCAGCGCGGTCAACCCGGTCCCGGCGCTCAAGGTGCCCGCCGCGGTCGGATTGCTTCGCGCACGCCACAATTGCGCACCCGCGATTCCGACGAGTGCCGCGATGGCCGGGGCGAGCGCGATCGTGTAGTAGGCGTGGATGATGCCGCTCATGTAGCTGAACACCGCGGCGGTCGCCACGAACCAGCCGCCCCACAGGATCAGCGCCGCCCGCCCGCGGTCGGTGCGCGGAGCGTGGCGGGTGAACCACAACCCGGCGGCCAGCGCGACGACGGCGGCCGGGAGCAGCCAGGCGATCCCGCCCGCCATCTCGGTACCGAACAACCGGTCCCAGCCGGTGCCGCCCCAGCCGCCGTTCCCGCCGCCGCCGACGCTGCCGACCTCGTCGCCGGTGATGCGGCCGAACCCGTTGTAGCCGAAGG
Organism: Amycolatopsis sp. NPDC034160; assembly: GCF_055575355.1. Lineage (NCBI taxonomy): Bacteria > Bacillati > Actinomycetota > Actinomycetes > Pseudonocardiales > Pseudonocardiaceae > Amycolatopsis > Amycolatopsis sp. NPDC034160. The sequence continues at coordinate 196,982 of NZ_JBVISU010000016.1, forward strand.
CGAGTTCCCACAGACTGTTCCGCTGCGAGCCGCCGACGTACGGCCGGTCCGCGGCAGGCCACCACGCGACGACGGCGAGATACCAGCCCGACGCGACGACCGTCGCGGTCAAAGCCCCGGACAGGTGCAGCAGACGGCGGGCGACCGACGTCGGCGCGGCGATCAGGTAGGCGAGCCCGAACGCGGGCAGTACCAGGAAAGCCTGCAGCATCTTCGCGAGGAAACCGAATCCGACGGCGACCCCGGCCAGCGCCAGCCAGCGCGGGCTCGCGTTCTCCAACGCGCGCACGACGCAGTAGGCGCCCGCGACCAGGAGCAGGACGAGCAGCGCGTCGGGGTTGTTGAACCGGAACATCAGCGCGGCGGCCGGGGTGAGCGCGAGGACGGCGCCCGCCAGCAGGCCCGCGGCGGGGCCGGACGTCCGCCGCACCGTGGCGTACAGCAGCGCCACCGAACCGACACCCATTAGCGCCTGCGGTACGAGGATGCTCCAGGCGTTGACGCCGAACAGGCGCGCGGAAAGGCTCATCACCCACAGCGCGGCCGGTGTCTTGTCGACCGTGATCGCGTTCGCGGCGTCGCTCGAGCCGAAGAACAACGCCTTCCAGCTCAGCGATCCGGCCTGTGCCGCCGCCGAATAGAAGGCGTTGGCCCAGCCGGATGCGCCGAGATTCCAGAGATAGAGGACGGCCGTGGCGAGCAGGAGCGCGGCGACGGAGGGCCGGACCCAGCGTGGATCGGACGGCTGGTCCGCCGTCGCGGCGTCTTCGGTGTCTTCGTCGGCGGCGTCGCGAGAGGCGAGGAGGGTCATGACCTCAGCGTCGGGTGCCGACCTGGGGCGTGGTTGTGCCGAAGCTGTGTACCCGCTGTGGGGATTCGATCACCGGCAGAGACACGGCGAACTCGGTGTGCCCCGGACGGCTGTGCACCTCGATGGTGCCGTGGTGGGCCACCACGATCGCCGACGCGATCGCCAACCCGAGCCCGGTGCTGCCCGCCGTGCGCGAACGGCTGGAGTCCCCGCGCGCGAAGCGTTCGAAGACGCTCGACAGAAGTTCCGGCGCGATACCGGGGCCGTCGTCGGTCACGGTCAGCACCGCGGTCCCGTTGTGGGAACGGCTCAGCGCGGTGCGCACCGTGGTTCCCGGCGGGGTGTGCGTGCGCGCGTTGGACAACAGGTTCGCCAGCACCTGGTGCAGGCGCTGGACGTCGCCGCGGACGGTCAGCGGCCCATCCGGCAGCCGAAGTTCCCAGCGGTGGTCCGGGCCCGCGACGTGCGCGTCGCCGACTGCGTCCGCGGTCAACCGGGCGAGATCGGCGACACCCGCTTCGAGCGGCCGTCCGGCGTCGAGTCTCGCCAGCAGCAGGAGATCCTCGACCAGCGTCGTCATGCGGGCGGCCTCGGACTGGATGCGGGACAGCGAACGCGCCACCTCCGGCGGCACCAGCGCACTCCCGCGGCCGGCGAGTTCCGCGTAGCCGCGGATCGCCGAGAGCGGGGTGCGGAGTTCATGGCTCGCGTCCGCGACGAACCGACGGACGCGGGTTTCAGTGGCCTGCCTGGCTTCCAGCGCCTGGGAGATGTGCCCGAGCATGAGGTTCAGCGCCGAGCCGACCTGGCCGACCTCGGTGCGCGGATCGGTGTCGATTTCGGGCACCCGCACGGAAAGCGCGACCTGACCGCGGTCGAGCCGCATCGCCGACACGCGGCCCGCGGTCGCCGCGACCCGGTCGAGCGGCCGCAGGGTGCGCCGGACCGCGACCGCGCCGAGAAACCCCGCGCCGACGACGCCGGCCGCCGCCACCCCGAACAGGATCCACCCGACCGTCGCCAAGGTGTCCTGCATCGGTTCGAGCGGGAGGCCGGTGACGACGACCCCGCCGGGAATCGAGACGGCCTGCACCCGGTAGTCACCGAGGCCGCCGAGCGCCAGGGTCGCCGGGGGCCGGTCGGCGGGGACGGAGAGCAGCCCGGCCTCCTGTTCGGCCGAGAGACCCTGCGGAAGTCCTTGTACCGAAAGCACTCCGGCGTAGAGGACCCGGTCGCCGGTGAAGCGCACGCTCAGCGTCCCCGACGCCTGACCCGGCGCGTCAAGCGGATCGGGCCCCGGGCCGGGCAGGTCGTCCGGCGGCTGATTCGCGTAGTCATGGGCGCGGGCCGACGCGGCTGAGAGCTGGCCGTCGATCTGGCCGATGAGGAACGACCGCAGCGCGATCTCGCTGACGACGCCGATCACCAGGCAGACGAAGGTGAGCAGCAGCACCATCGAGCCGGTCAGCTTGGTGCGCAGGGAAAGCCGTCCGGGCCGGGTCCACCGGCGCGGGCCGGCGGAGGAGACCGAGCCGGATGCCATGACCCGAGCGTGCGCCGCGGTCGTATGCGCGCGGTGTGACCCACCTGTGAGCCCGCTGTGTGCCTGGGCTAAGTCGTGAAGTACATGATGGCCCCCTTCCTTGCGCCTGGCGAAAGGAAGGGGGCCATCATGTACCGGGGAAGGTGTGAAGGTCGAGTCGCGTAAGGGCCCTCACGGCCGGTCGTAGTCCACGCTCAGTTCGGGCGACGTCGCCACCGCGCGGCAGGTCAGGATCCGTCCCGCCGCGACCTCGTCGTCCCCGAGCGCGTAGTGCACGTCCATCCGCGCGCTGCCGTGCACCACCGACGCCCGGCAGGTCCCGCAAGCCCCGCCGACGCACGCGTACGGCGCGTCGACGCCGTGACGCAGGGCGGCGCTCAGCACGGTTTCGCCCACGGTCGCGGGAATTTCGACGGTCTTCCCGCCCGCGGTCACCGTCAGCATCGGACCCGGCCGCCGCGAGGGCCGGACGGGAAGCGCGCCCTGGAACAGTTCGAAGTGAACGTTTTCCTCGGGGACGTCCTTGTCGGCCAGCGTCCGGCGGGCCATGTCGACCAGCTCGCGCGGGCCGCACAAAAACCAGTCGTCCACCTTCGCCGGGTGCAGCCGCGCTTGGAGCAGCGCACGGAGGCGGGTGCCGTCGAGACGGCCGCGCTGGTAGCGCTCGTGCGAAATCGCCAATGCCTCGCCGACGGCGTCGAACGGTTTCTCGATCCGGTGCGTGCGAAGGTCCGGGTCCCGTTCGTCGGTGCGGTAGTGCACGACGTGCAGTCGTCCGCCCAACCGCGCGGCGAGGTCGCCGAGTTCGGCGGCGAACATCGTGCTGGCGCCGGAGGTGTTGATGTAGAGCAGGGTCGCCCTGCTGTTCGGTTCGGTCAACAGGGTCGAGGTCAGGATCGACAGGATGGGCGTGATCCCGCTGCCGGCGGCGAGCGCGACGTACCGGCCGGTGCGGCCCTGTTCCGGGGTTAGCGTGAACGTGCCGTGCGGGGGCAGCACTTCCAAAACGTCGCCCGCCTCCAGCTCGGTGGTGGCGAACGTCGAGAACGCGCCGCCGAGCTGATGCTTGATCGCGATCCGCAGTACTCCGGATTCCGGCGTCGAGCAGATCGAGTACGCGCGCCGGACCTCTTCACCGTCGACCTCCGCGCGGATGACGAGATGCTGGCCGGGAGTGAACCGGAAGGTCTCCCGCAGCTGTTCGGGCACGTCGAACGTCACGGTGACGGCGCCTTCGCACAGCGGCCGCACTTCGGCGACCCGCAGCGAGTGGAACCGGCTCGGCTGCCGGGGCTGGGGAGCGGGTGGCTCTTCGGTGAACGAGCCGGTCAGCTGACGCCATTCGCGGTACTCCGACGACGTCAGGCCGCGGCCCCACGCCGTCGCGATCGGGACGTCCCTGGCGAGGTAGGCCTCGCGGTTGTCCTTCCACGTCCGCAGATACCGGTAGAACGGGATCGCCGGGTGGAGATGGTGCACGAGGTGGTAGTTCTGACAGAGCATGATCGGCGTCATCAGCCATTCGAGCCCGACGCGGACCCGGGTGGCGCCGAACCGGTTCTGCCGTCGCGCGCCGAGGTCGTGATGCGGGAGCCAGTCGAACCACCAGGCCAGGACGGCCAGCCCGACGCGCTGCGGGATCAGGTGGATCACCAGCAGTTCCCAGCCGAGACCGGTCGCGGTCAGCCAGGCGAACACGGCGAGGCTCAGCACGACGGCGGCGGCGTTTTCGACGCGTTCCGACGGCGGCCGCGTGCGTTGCCGCGCCACGGAGAAGCGGGCGTACCAGAAGTCGATCGTCAGCCACCGCAGCGGCAACTGCCACCAGGGGCCGTGCGCGGTCCACGCGTCGGGATCGGTGTGCGCGTCCTCGTTGGTGTTGCGGTGGTGTTCCAGATGGATGTAGCGCACCAGGGGAAAGGAGCCGTACCCCGCCACGAACGGCATCGCGAGCCTGCCGAGCAGTTCGTTGACCCAGGTGAGCTGCCCGGCCGCGTGATGCGTCGACTCGTGCAGCACGGTGAACATCGTGAAGGTGACCAGCGCGTGGAGGGGGATGGTCACCCACAGCGGCGCGGCCTCGTTCACCACCAGCCAGGTGGCGCCGGCCCAGACCATGGCCCCGACGGCGAAGAGCAGGACGGTCGGCACCGAGACCATCGGAAGCGGGATCCGCGGCGCGGGTACGCCGCGGCGCGCCGGTCTCGCCGGGAGTCCCCCGGTGTCCTCGGACCGGGTAGCGGTGACGGTCATCGATCGGTCCCCTCGGTCGATGGCTACCGGGACAAGCTGCCACACCGTAGACAATTAGTACTGGTTTGTAAACTTCATCGACCTGCTGCAACGCCCCGCCGAAGCGCCCGATGGTGAAGCGTGGCGCGCATCCGTGTCCAGGAAAGGGCCGGTTCGTGACAGAGAAGAACCGAAAACTGATCCGATCGGGTGGTCCACGGCCGGTTCGGCGGACACCCGCCGAAACCTGTGAACGGCCGGGGCGAGGGGTCCGGCGGCGCTGGAGCGGCCCCGGACCCGGGCCGACGATCCGCGGGGCCTAGACTCGGACGGCCCGGTCTGCAAGGCGACCAGGGGACATCCGCTGTGCACCACATGCGGATGCTCAATCACATCGTTTACCGCTCGAGGAGAATACGTTGAAGAGCACCGTCGAGCAGCTCAGCCCGACGCGAGTCAAGATCAATGTCGAGGTGCCGTTCGACGAGCTCAAGCCGAACTTCGACCGCGCCTACCGCAAGATCGCCCAGCAGGTGCGCATCCCCGGCTTCCGCCCGGGCAAGGCGCCGGCTCGCGTGCTGGAAAGCCGGATCGGGCGAGCCCCGGTGCTCGACGAGGTCGTCAACGAGGTCATTCCGGCCAAGTACATGGAAGCCGTGCGCGCGGGCGAGGTCCGCACGCTGGGCCAGCCCGAGTTCGAGGTGATCAAGCTCGAGGACCGTGAGGTGCTCGAGTTCACCGCCGAAGTCGACGTCCGCCCGGAGATCTCGCTGCCCGACCTCGAAGGCTTCTCGGTCAGCGTCGACGACGTCGAACTGACCGACGCCGAGGTCGACGAGCAGCTCGACGAGCTGCGCGCCCGCTTCGGCACCCTGACCGGTGTCGAGCGCGCGGCCGAGAACGGCGACTTCGTCTCGATCGATCTCGCGGCCACCGTCGACGGCCAGGAGGTCGAGGAGGCCTCGACCACCGGACTGTCCTACGAGATCGGCTCCGGCCAGCTCGTCGACGGCATCGACGAGGCGATCATCGGCGCGAACGCGGGCGAAACCAAGACCTTCACCACGAAGCTGGTCGCCGGCGAGCACGCGGGCAAGGACGCCGAGGTCACCGTCACCGTGCAGACCATCAAGCAGCGTGAGCTGCCGGAGGCGGACGACGAGTTCGCCCAGATGGCGAGCGAGTTCGACACGATCGACGAGCTGAAGGCCGACCTTCGCGACCGTCTCGGCCGCGTCAAGAAGATGCAGCAGGGCGTCCAGGCGCGGGACAAGGTCCTCGAGGAACTGCTCGAGCGCACCGAGGTCGCGATCCCGGAGAAGGTCCTCGAGGCCGAGATCGAGAACCGCAAGCACGACGCGATCCACCCGTTCGACCACGACGAGGCGCAGTTCGCCAAGGCTCTCGAAGCCGAAGGCCGCACCCTCGAAGAGTTCGACACCGAGGTTCGCGAAGAGTCGGAGAAGGCGGTCCGCACCCAGCTCCTGCTGGACAGCATCGCCGACGCCGAGCAGACGTCGGTCAACGACGGCGAGCTCACCGAACGCATCATCTACCAGGCGCAGCGCTTCGGCGTCAGCCCGGACGAGTACGTCCAGCGGGCGCAGCAGTCCGGTCAGCTGACCGCGATCTACGCCGACGTCCGCCGCGGCAAGGCGCTGGCCTCGGTGGTCCGCAAGACCACCGTGACCGACGCCTCCGGCACCGCGGTCGACCTCGAAGAGCTCTTCGGCCCCGCAGAACAGGAGACGCAGGTCACCGAAGAGACCGCGAAGACTGCGGCCGAGTAGGGAATACCCGGTCCTCGCGAAAAGGACCGTAAAGCTGTAAGCGAACTTGGGCGGTGTCAGGCATTCTGCACCGCCCAAGTTCGTTAGGGTCGGTTGCGAGATCTTCAGCATCTGGAGACGGCAACAGCATCTCCGACACGCAGCATCTGGACACAACAGCGGCGGCGAGGCACGGCCACGCCGCCGTCGGCGAAAAGGCAGGCAGACGTGACGCAGCACACGCCCGAGGCGCGGACCGGTACCGCAGGGCTCAACCTCACCGACTCAGTCTTCGAGCGGTTGCTCCAGGAACGCATCGTCGTCCTCGGCTCCGAGGTCAACGACGAGGTCGCGAACCGGATCACCGCCCAGTTGTTGCTGCTCGACGCAGACGACTCCGAGTCGGACATCCGCTTCTACATCAACTCGCCCGGTGGCTCGGTCACCGCGGGTTTCGCGATCTACGACACCATGCAGCTGATCCGCCCGGACGTCGCGACCTACGCGATGGGCCTGGCCGCGTCGATGGGGCAGTTCCTGCTGTCCTCCGGCACGCCCGGCAAGCGGTACGCGCTGCAGCACGCGCGCATCCTCATGCACCAGCCCTCGGCGGGCGTCGGCGGTACCGCCTCCGACATCGCGATCCAGGCCGAGGTGTTCGGCAAGTGGAAGCAGGAGCTGGCCAAGATCACGGCCGAGCAGACCGGTCAGACGGTCGAGCAGATCGTCAAGGACGGCGACCGCGACCGCTGGTTCACCGCGCAGGAGGCGAAGGACTACGGCTTCGTCGACCAGGTCCTCACGCGCGAGAACCCGCTTCCCAACCGCTGATCCGCGCTGGCACACAGGAGAAATTTCAATGAGCAACTTCCAGCTTCCGATCGGGTCGCAGGGACCTGGGCCGCAGTCGCGGCTCCAGCTGCCGCAGTCGCGGTACGTCCTGCCCTCCTACGTCGAGCGCACCAGCTACGGCATCAAGGAGTCGAACCCGTACAACAAGCTCTACGAAGAGCGTCAGATCATGCTCGGCGTGCAGATCGACGACGCGTCGGCGAACGACGTGATGGTCCAGCTGCTGCACCTCGAGCACGAGGACCCGGACCGCGACATCATGATCCTGATCAACTCGCCCGGTGGCTCGTTCACCGCGCTGATGGCGATCTACGACACGATGCAGTACGTCCGTCCCGACATCGTCACCATGTGCATCGGACAGGCCGCTTCGGCCGCCGCGGTGCTGCTGGCGGCCGGTACCCCCGGCAAGCGGTTCACGCTGCCGAACTCGCGCGTGCTGATCCACCAGCCCGCCACCGAGGGCACCTACGGCCAGGTGTCGGACCTGGAGATCCAGGCCAACGAGATCCAGCGGGTGCGCCGCCAGATGGAGGTCATCCTGGCCAAGCACACGAACAAGGACGCCGACGACATCAAGAAGGACATCGAGCGCGACAAGATCCTGACGGCCGACGAGGCCAAGGCGTACGGGATCGTCGACGAGGTGCTCGAGTACCGGAAGGCTTCGAGCAGCTGATCGCGGACGGAACCGGTGCGTGTCGGGAGACGACACGCACCGGATCCCTGGTCTAAGGTCAGCTTCTGGCGTGCTCAGATGTGACGTTGGTTCTCCCGCCGACGGCATCGGGCGGGTACCGTCAGTGGCGATGAGTGAGGCTCCGAGCGGTCATCCGTGACCGGGGCGGTACGAGAGTCAGGCGCAACAGTGCAGGCGCACCAGCGCAGGCGTTGCAGTTCAGGCGTGCAGTGCAGGCGTAATAGAGTGCGCCGGAGGGGACGAGGTCAACGGCCATGGCACGGATCGGTGACGGCGGCGACCTGCTGAAATGTTCTTTCTGCGGCAAGAGCCAAAAGCAGGTGAAAAAGCTCATTGCCGGCCCTGGGGTCTACATCTGCGATGAGTGCATCGATCTCTGCAACGAGATCATCGAGGAAGAACTGGCGGAGGCCGGTGAGGTCAAGCTCGACGAGCTGCCCAAACCCGCCGAGATCCACGAGTTCCTCGAGCAGTACATCATCGGCCAGGACGACGCGAAGCGTTCGCTGGCAGTGGCGGTGTACAACCACTACAAGCGCGTGCAGTCCGACGACAAGGCCGGGCCGAAGGATTCCAAGGACGAGACCGTCGAACTGGCGAAGTCCAACATCCTGATGCTCGGGCCGACAGGCTGCGGCAAGACCTACCTGGCCCAGACACTGGCGAAGATGCTGAACGTCCCGTTCGCGATCGCGGACGCCACGGCGCTCACCGAAGCCGGTTACGTGGGCGAGGACGTCGAGAACATCCTGCTCAAGCTGATCCAGGCGGCGGATTACGACGTCAAGCGGGCCGAGACGGGCATCATCTACATCGACGAGGTCGACAAGATCGCCCGGAAGTCGGAGAACCCGTCGATCACCCGCGACGTGTCCGGTGAGGGCGTGCAGCAGGCGCTGCTGAAGATCCTCGAAGGCACCACTGCCTCGGTACCGCCGCAGGGCGGCCGCAAGCATCCGCACCAGGAGTTCATCCAGATCGACACGACGAACGTGCTGTTCATCGTGGCCGGTGCGTTCGCCGGGCTGGAGAAGATCATCAACGAGCGGGTCGGCAAGCGCGGCCTCGGCTTCGGCGCGGAGATTCGCACCAAGGCCGAGATCGACGAGAGCGACATCTTCTCCGACACGATGCCGGAGGACCTGATCAAGTTCGGGTTGATCCCGGAGTTCATCGGCCGGCTCCCGGTCGTGGCGACGGTGACCCACCTGGACAAGGAGTCGCTGGTCAGCATCTTGACCACGCCGCGCAACGCGCTCGTGAAGCAGTACAAGAAGCTCTTCGAGATGGACAACGTCGAGCTGGAGTTCACCAAGAACGCCCTCGAGGCCATCGCCGACCAGGCCGTACTCCGCGGCACCGGCGCCCGCGGTCTGCGCGCGATCATGGAAGAGGTCCTGCAGCCGGTCATGTACGACATCCCCAGCCGCGACGACGTCGCGAAGGTCGTCATCACCGAGCAGACCGTCCGCGAGAACGTGAACCCGACGATCGTGGCGCGTCAGCCGTCCCGTCGTCGCAGCAGCGAGCGCGGCGAGAAGTCCGCCTGAGGCGGCGCCTCCGCACAGCGCGCTGTCGTCACCGATGCCCCGGCCGGATCTTCCGGCCGGGGCATCGGTTTCTCCGGTCGCGTCCGGCCGGGGACCCGACCGAGATAGGATGCGATGGTGCCGCTGACTTCCACGAAGGACGAGAACGAGGCTCCCGAGCTGGCAGCCGCGAGTCCACGCGAGGTCAGGGGACTCGTCGAGCTCACCGAACGCATTGTCATCGGGGCCTATCGCGGGCACCCGTGGATCCCGCGCGCGCTGACGATCACACTGGGCGTGCTGGTGGCCACCTGCCTGGTGGCCGGCGTCGTCCGGTTGTCGCCGCTGCCGCTGATCCCGCTACCGATGTTCGCCGTATCGGGTTACGCCCTCATCCGGGTCAAGGCGGCGCGCTCCGCAGGGGCGAACCGCGCGCTCGTCGCCTGGACGGGCTTGTTCGCCGGTGCGACGCTCGCCGGATTCTGGTTGATCTCGATGGCGGGACGCTGGCTCGGCTGATCGGCCCGACCCGTTTTCGGATTTCCCTCCATTGGCAGGGTTTCAGAATCGCTCCGGCGGGGTAAGACGAGACCGTGACACTCACCGCGGGACCCTTCTCGCACGTGGGTCTGCTCTACTCCGGTGACTCCGAGTACTTGGACGGCACGGTTCCGTACATCCTGGAGGGGCTGAAGCTCGACGAGCCCGTCGCGGTGGCCGTACCGGGTCCGAACCTGACACTCATCGAAGAGGCCTTGGGTGACGCGGCCGCCGAAGTCGAACTCATCGATATGACCCAAGCCGGCCGCAATCCGGGCCGCATCCTTCCCGGCGTGCTCCTGGCGTTCGCCGACACCCGGCCGGGGCCGGTCCGGATCATCGGCGAGCCGATCTGGGCGGGGCGGTCGGCCGTCGAGTATCCGGCGTGCGCCCAGCACGAAGCGCTGATCAACTTCGCTTTCGGCGACCGTGACCTCAGCATCCTGTGCCCGTACGACCGCGACCGGCTCGACGACGACGTCCTGGCCGACGCCCAACGGACCCATCCGATCCTCTCCGGCACCGAGGGGGACCGCCCGAGCGAGCACTACGCCCCCGACTCGGTCGTCGACAAGTACAACCTGCCGCTGCCCGAGCCGCGGCGGGCCGACACGTTCCGTTTCGACCTCGCGAGGCTCTCCGCGGTGCGCCACTTCGCGCAGATCTGTGCCGAGGAGAACGGACTCGGACGGGGCCGGGTGGAGGATCTCGTGCTCGCCGTCGCGGAACTGTCCGCCAACAGCGTGCTGCACGGTTCGGGCCACGGCGTCGTCCGCATCTGGAACGACGGGGAGTACGTGCTCTGCGAGGTCATCGACGAAGGCACGCTGAGCGACCCGCTGGCCGGCAGGCGGCCCGCCACCCCGGGGCAGATCGGCGGCCGCGGCCTGGTGCTGGTGAACCAGGTCGCCGATCTGGTCCGGCAGTACCGCAGACCGGGCTCCACCGTCACGAGGATCTTCTTCCGTCACGTCTCGTGAGTGGTAATGACGGTTCTAACCGTCATTACCACTCACGAGACGTTTCAGGAGTTCTTCGGAACGTGTTTCCCGAGGAACGCGATCAAGCTCGGCACGACCGTGCGGTTGAACGCGTCGCCGTGCTTACCCCGCGCGGTGTGCGCGACCGTGGGTCGCGCTTCGGAGATGAACTTCCGCACCCCGCCGATGAACGGGTCCTCGGTACCGCACCAGATCCCGGTCGGCACCTTCTTGGTGATGTCGATGTGGCGCAACGGGTCCAGCGCGTTCCAGTCGGCGGCGTCCCGGAAGGCGCGTCGTTTGCTCATCTCCGCCCACGACGTGATCAGCGCCGGCGCGAGTGCCGCGACCGCGGCGGGCGGGCGGCGGCGTTCCAGCCGGCGGCGGGTGTAGAGCAGCGCGCCGAAACCGCCCATCGACAGCCCGGTGGCGGCGAACGGCAGGCCGTCCCGGCCACCGAGGCCGCGGGCGGCCAGCCAGCGGGGGACCTCTTCGAGCAGCATCGCCATCGGGTTGTCGCCGGGCTGGTTCTCGTGCCAGTAGTGGTCGCCGCCGTCGACCGCGACGAACCCGAACGGGGGCACCGCCTTGCGGGCGACTTCACTGCCGAGTTGCTTGAGCAGTCCGGTGGGGGCCGCGTGCCGGGCGGTGCCGTGGAGACCGTGCAGCATCAGCGACATCGGCAGGCCTTTGGGCGGGGCCTTGGTCGGCAGCATCAGCACGAGATCGACTTCACGTCCGCGTGCTTCGGAGTAGACGCGTTCGACACGGGGGCTGCCCAGTTGGGTCGCCGGGGTCGGCGAAGCGACGCCGAGTGCTCGCTGGAGCGCTTCGCTGAACGGCAGGGCTCCGCTGGCCGTTCCGGCGGCGAGACCCGCGACACCGAGGCCGGAGGCACCGGCGATCAGAACGGAACGACGGCTCAGCCACCGTCGGGCGCCGTGCACCCCCGGCAGCGTGGTCTGCCCCTGGTCGTCGTCGTTCACCCGTCCCCGTTCCCCCGTTGATCTTCTACCAGGTCAGACGTGCGCTTCCGCTCGGAGGTTGCACATGTCACCGACCTGTGACCGGGGTATCGCCGGATCAGGTGCCGTCGTTTCCTTCTTTCGCGCGCCATGACTCGATCGAGACCTGCGCGGACCTGGTCGCCGCTTCGAGGGTGTCGCCGAGACCGACCCCGAGCGTGACCGCCAGTGGTACGAGGATGTGGTCCACACCATGGTCGTCGGTGCCGAAATGACCGGCGACCTCCAGCGTGATGTACCCGTGCAGGGCGCTCCAGAGCTGGGCGGCGACGGCGAATTCCGGGGCGGGGCGGAAGCGGCCCGCGTTGATCGTCCGTGCCGCGGCGCGGACGAGGTGGTCGAAGGCCTCGATGCCCTCGTCGCTGAGGTTGCGGCGGGTCGCCTCGTCGGTCAGGTCGCCGAGCGCCGCCTTCTGCCCGCTGGGCTGGCTCTGGCCGAAGGTCACCGCGTAGAGCTGCGGGTTTTCCACCACTGTTCGCCGGTACACCAGGGCCAGGGTGAGGATGTCCGCCACCGGATCGGCGGTTTCGGCGACCTCGGCCAGGTTCGCCGACAGCCGGCGGAAACCTTCACGGGCGACCGCGTCCACCAAGGCGCCCATGCCGCCGAAGTGGGTGTAGACGGCCATGGTCGACGCGCCGATCTCGGCGGCCAGTTTGCGGGCCTGGAGTGCCTCGGGGCCGCCGTCCGAGAGCAGCCGGATCGCCGCCTCGATCAGCTTGGTCTTGACCTCCATGGCGGCGGGCTTCGGGGACATGGTTGCCAGTATTCCATAACCCTGTTATAAATGAATCCATAACCACGTTATATTCGTCGCTAGGGGGCAAGTGATGGGCAACAAGTTCCTCCAGGGCAATTTCGCCCCGGTCAGGCAAGAGCGCACGAGCACCGAGCTGGAGGTCACCGGGCACATCCCGGAGTACCTCGACGGCCGCTACCTGCGGAACGGCCCGAATCCGCTGTCCGAAGTGGATCCGGCGACCTACCACTGGTTCACGGGCGACGGGATGGTGCACGGGGTCCGGCTGCGCGACGGGCGAGCCGAGTGGTACCGCAACCGCTGGGTCCGCACGCCCGGCCTGTCCGCGAGGCTCGGCGAGCGCTGGGCGGGCGGGTCGACCGCCGGGATGTCCGCCCTCGGCGCCAACACCAACGTGATCGGGCACGCGGGCAAGACCCTCGCGCTGATCGAAGGCGGGCCGACGAATTTCGAGCTGACCGACGAGCTCGACACCGTCGGCGCGTGCGACTTCGACGGCACCTTGCCCGGCGGCTACACCGCCCATCCCAAACGCGACCCGGAGACCGGCGAACTCCACGCCGTGTCCTACTTCTTCGGCTGGGGCAACAAGGTCCAGTACTCGGTGATCGACGCCGAGGGCCGCGCGCGGCGCAAGGTCGACATCGAGGTCACCGGCTCACCGATGATGCACGACTTCTCCCTGACCGAGAAGTACGTCGTCTTCTACGACCTGCCGGTCACCTTCGAGGTCGAGGAGGCTGTCGCCGCGTCCGTCCCGTCGTTCCTGCGGACCCCGGCCCGGCTGGTGATCTCCGCGCTCTTGGGCAGGGTGAAGGTGCCGGATCCCGTCACGGCGAGGCTGCGCCAGCGCATCCAGGGGAACGCGGACTTCCCGTACCGGTGGAACCCGAAGTACCCGGCGCGGATCGGGGTCATGCCGAGGGAGGGCGGCAACGGCGACGTCCGCTGGTTCGAGGTCGAGCCTTGCTACGTGTTCCACCCGATGAACGCCTACGACGACGGCGACAGCGTCGTGCTCGACGTCGTCCGGCATCCCAAGATGTTCGACAGCGAACTGCGCGGGCCCGCCGAGGGGCCGCCGACCCTGGACCGCTGGACCGTCGACCTGAACGTGGGCAAGGTGATCGAGGAACGCCTCGACGATCAGGGGCAGGAGTTCCCGCGCGTGGACGAGCGGCTGGTCGGACGTCCGCACCGGTTCGGCTACTCGGTGTCCACAGGGGACGGATCGGCCTCCTCCGGCGCGCTGCTCAAGCACGATCTGGGGAAGCGATCGGTCCAGCGCCGGGAATTCGGCGACGGCGCCCAAGTGGGGGAGTTCGTCTTCGTACCGTCCTCTGTGGACGCCGCCGAGGACGACGGCGTACTGATGGGATTCGTCTTCGACGCCGCGACGCGGAAGAGCGATCTCACGATCCTGGACGCCGGGACGCTGGAGACCGTCGGCGCCGTGCACCTGCCGGACCGGGTGCCGAACGGCTTCCATGGAAACTGGGTGGGCGCCTGAAAGTCAGTCGAGGCCGAGCACGCGGTGCTCACCGGTGTAGAGATTCATGCTGTCGCCCCGCAGGAAACCGATGAGCGTCATACCGTTCTCCTCGGCCAGTTCCGCGGCCAGCGACGACGGCGCGGAAACCGCCGCGAGCAGGCCGATCCCGGCCATGGCGGCCTTCTGCACCAGCTCGAACGAGGCACGGCCGGACACCAGCAGACCGGTGTCCGCCGCGGGGATCCGGCCCTCCTGCAACGCCCAGCCGAGCACCTTGTCGACGGCGTTGTGCCTGCCGACGTCTTCCCGGACGACGGCGAGGTTCCCTTCGGCGTCGAACAGGGCGGCCGCGTGCAGTCCACCGGTGCTGGCGAAGACCTTCTGCTGGGTGCGCAGCGTGTCCGGGAGCTTCGACAGGACGTCGGTGCTCACCGCGAACTCGGACTTTTCCGGGGAAAACCGGCTTCGCAGCTTCACCGCGTCGAGTGCGGCTTTGCCGCAGACGCCGCATGAGGACGTCGTGTAGAAGTTGCGCTCGACCCCGGTCTCCGGCGGGGCGACCCCCTCGGCCAGTGCTACGTCCAGCACGTTGTAGGTGTTGCGGCCCTGATCGTCGACGCCGTCGCAGTACCGGGCGACCGCCACGTCCTCGCGGGAGGCGAGCACGCCCTCGGACAACAGGAACCCGTGCGCCAGTTCGACGTCGTTGCCGGGTGTCCGCATGGTGACCGCGAGTGCCTTGCCGCCGACGCGGATCTCCAGCGGTTCTTCGGCCGCCAGCGCGTCGGGCCGTCGCACGTCACGGTTCGCGGAGATCTTCCGCACCGGACGGCGCACCGTCACCCTGCCCACTTGTCCACCCTTCTGACCGGTTCATTTGACACCTGACTACTGCAACGTCGGGAATTAAGTAATACATTCCCTCTGCACATCCCCAGAGTACGGAGGCGCTGGATGGCTGTCGGCTTCCTGGACCGTTCCCGCATCGTCGCGCCACCCGGCTGGAGCCGCTGGCTGGTGCCGCCCGCCGCGCTGGCGGTCCACCTGTCCATCGGGCAGGCGTACGCGTGGAGTGTCTTCAAACCGCCGCTGGAGAAGACCCTCGGCCTCACCGGCAGCCAGAGCGCGCTGCCGTTCCAGCTCGGCATCGTGATGCTCGGGCTCTCGGCGGCCTTCGGCGGGACGCTGGTCGAGCGCAACGGGCCACGCTGGGCGATGTTCGTCTCGATGGTCTGCTTCAGCTCGGGTTTCCTGCTTTCCGCGCTCGGTGTGGCGACTTCGCAGTACTGGCTCGTCGTCCTCGGCTGGGGCGGGATCGGCGGCATCGGCCTCGGGATCGGCTACATCTCGCCGGTGTCGACGCTGATCAAATGGTTCCCGGACCGCCCGGGAATGGCCACCGGGATCGCGATCATGGGCTTCGGTGGCGGCGCGCTGATCGCCTCCCCGTGGTCGGCGCAGATGCTGGGCACGGCGCCGTGGTCGATCGGGACGGTCGCGACCGCGTTCCTTGTGCACGGCCTGGTCTACGCCGTCTTCATGAGTCTCGGGATCCTGCTGGTCCGGGTCCCGGCCGACGACTGGAAGCCCCGAGGCTGGGAGCCGAAGACCGATCACGGCAAGGCGATGATCACCACCGCGAACGTGTCGGCGCGCAACGCCGTCAGGACACCGCAGTTCTGGTGTCTTTGGGTGGTCCTGTGCTTCAACGTGACCGCGGGGATCGGCATCCTGGAGAAGGCGTCGCCGATGATCGCGGACTTCTTCCGCGAAACCTCGACACCGGTCGGCGCGGCGGCCGCGGCCGGGTTCGTCGCCCTGCTCTCGCTGACCAACATGCTCGGCCGGTTCGTCTGGTCGTCCACTTCGGACCTGGTGGGGCGCAAGAACATCTATCGGCTCTACCTCGGTGCCGGCGCCCTGTTGTACCTCGTGATCGCGTTGACCACCAACACCTCGAAACTCGTGTTCGTCCTGTGCGCCATGCTGATCCTGTCTTTCTACGGCGGTGGCTTCGCGACCGTCCCGGCGTATCTGAAGGACCTCTTCGGCACCGACCAGGTCGGGGCGATCCACGGCAGGCTGCTGACCGCGTGGTCGATGGCGGGGGTGCTCGGGCCGCTCATCGTCAACGCCATCGCCGACAGTCAGAAGGCGGCGGGCAAGGTCGGCCCCGACCTCTACACGACGTCGTTGTTCATCATGATCGGCCTGCTGGTCGTCGGCTTCGTGGCCAACGAACTGGTGCGGCCGGTGAACCCGAAGTACCACGAGCCCGGCTCGACCGGCGCGGCCGTGAGGAGTGAGACCCGATGACCGAACAGGCTCCCGAGCGCCGCCGCGTCGGCCTGATGGTGCTGGCTTGGCTGTGGGTGGCGCTCCCGTTCGCTTACGGCGTCTACGAACTGTTCCGGAAGGTGGTCCAGCTCTTCGGTGGCTGACCCGCGTAGGGTTCGGCCCGTGGGTGTACTGGTGACCGGGGCGTCGCGTGGCATCGGCCGGGCGATCGCCCGTGCTTTCGCGGAACAGGGCGAGCGTGTCGTCGTCCACTATGCCGGCAACCGGGAAGACGCCGAGCGGACGTTCGGCGGGCTTGCCGGCGACGGCCACGGGCTCGTGCGGGGCGACCTCGCGGATCCCGAAGTGGCGCAACGGATCGCGGACGAGGCTGAGTCCCTTGTGGACGGAGTCGACGTGCTGGTGAACAACGCCGCCGTCGCGACCTCGCCCGCGACGGCCCATCCGGTCGCCGAAGTGTCCTATGCGGACTGGCAGCGGATCTGGCGGCGAACGGTCGACGTCAACCTGCTCGGCACCGCGAACGTGACCTATTGCGTCGCGCGGCACATGATCGCGCGCGGCGCTCCCGGCCGGGTCGTCAACATCGGGTCGCGGGGCGCCTTCAAGGGTGAGCCCGACCACCCGGCGTACGGGGCGAGCAAGGCCGCGCTGCACTCGCTCGGACAGTCGCTCGCGGTCTCCCTCGCCCCGCACGGGATCGCCGTGACCTCGGTCGCGCCCGGGTTCACCGCCACCGACCGGGTCGCCGGCCGTCTCGAAGGCGAGAGCGGCGAGGCCCTGCGCGGGCAGAGCCCGTTCGGCCGGGTCGGCACGCCGGAGGAGGTCGCGGCCGCGGTGCGCTACCTCGCTTCCCCCGAGGCCACCTGGGCCTCGGGGGCGATCCTCGACCTGAACGGGGCCTCGCATCTGCGGATGTGAAGTGGATCACTTGTGCAGCATCGGCGGCTCCTCGTGCGTCCTAGGGATGTGCACAAGCTGGGGAAGGTCCTCGTCGCCGCGCTCGCGGTGGCCGTTTTCGGTGGGACCGCGTACGGATACACGACGATGAGCTCGCTGGACGGTGTCACCCGCGAGGACCTCATCGATTCCCCGGAACCGGGGGAGCGGCCCGCCGACGGCTCGCTGGACATCCTGCTGGTCGGCCGTGATTCGCGGACCGACGCCCAGGGCAACCCGCTGTCGCCGGAGATCCTGCGCGAGCTGCGGACCGGCGCGAACGGCGACGACCTGACCGACACGCTGATCGTGCTGCGCATCCCCAACGGTCAGCAGGCGGTGAAGGCGTTCTCCATCCCGCGTGACTCCTGGGTCGTCCAGCCGGGCGGCAAGGACAAGAGCAAGATCAACGAGATCTTCGGCCGGACCAAGTTCGCCGTGGCCGGCGAACTGCGCAAGCAGGGCAAAACCGACAAGGCCGAGATCGACAAGCAGGCGATCACCGCCGCGCGGAAGGCGACCTTGAAGGCGGTCGAGGAGCTCGCCGGGCTCAAGATCGACCACTTCGCCGAGGTCAACCTGCTGAGCTTCTACGAGATCAGCAAGGCCGTCGGCGGGGTCGAGGTGTGCCTGAACAAGGCCACCAAGGACCGCGATTCCGGCGCGGACTTCCCCGCCGGACGGCAGACGATCCAGGGCGCCGACGCGCTCGCCTTCGTCCGCCAGCGCAAGAACCTGCCCCGCAGCGACCTCGACCGCATGCGCCGTCAGCAGGTGTTCCTCGCCGGGCTGGCGAAACAGGTGCTGTCGGGCGGGACGCTGGCGAACCCGGCCCGGGTCTCCGAACTGATCGACGCGGTGAAGCGGTCGGTCATCCTCGACGGTTCGTGGGATCTGCTCGACTTCGTCCGGCAGATGCGTGGCGTCTCCGGCGGTGGCATCGCGTTCGAGACGATCCCGGTGGTCAACCCCGACTACCGCTACGACCCGAAACACCCCACATGGACCGCCGTGCAGGTGGATCCCGCCCAGGTGCGCGCCTTCGCCGCCTCGCTGATCGGCGCCCCGCCCGCCGCCACCTCGCAGGCGCCCGCCGGGCCCACGGTCGACGTCGTCAACGCCAGCGGCAAGGACGGCCTCGCCGCCCGCGTCGCGGACGTGGTGGGGGAGAAGGGTTTCACCAAGGGGGACACCAAGGCCGAGGCCGGGCGCCGGACTTCCGTCGTCCGGTTCAGCGACGCGTCCGGGCCGGCCGCGGAGATCGCGAAGCTGCTCGGCGGACTGGACGTCCAAAAGGCCGATTCGGTCGCGGCAGGCCATGTCGAGGTCGTGCTCGGGCAGGTCTACAAAGGACCGGGCTCGTCCTCGGGTGGCGGGGGAGCGGCCGGTCAGGGCGACCAGCCGATCACCCCCGACACCGCGGGATGTATCGACTGACGCTCAGGACGGCGGCTCCAGCCGCACCACGATCGCCTTCGACACCGGGGTGTTCGACTTGTCCGCCACCGAATCCAGTGGCACCAAGGCGTTCGCCTCGGGGAAGTACGCCGCGGCGCAGCCGGGCGCGGTCGGGTAGGAGACCACCCGGAACCGCGGGGCCCGGCGATCACCGTCGCGCCATTCCGAGACCAGATCGACCATCGCGCCGTCGGTCAGCCCGAGCGAGACCAGGTCGCCGGGGTTGACCAGCACCACGCGCCGGGCGTCCTCGATCCCGCGATAGCGGTCGGAAAGGCCGTAGATCGTGGTGTTGTACTGGTCGTGGCTGCGCATCGTCTGCAGCAGCAGCCTGCCTTCGGGGACTCGCGGATATTCGAGTCCGGAGACGGTGAAGTTCGCCTTGCCGTTGGCCGTCCCGTTGAACTGCCGGGAATCGCGCGGCGCGTGCGGGAGGACGAACCCGTCGGGCTCGCGAACGCGGGCGTTGTAATCGTGGCAGCCGGGAACGACGCGGGCGATCCGGTCGCGGATGAGGTCGTAGTCGCGGTGGAAGTCCCGCCACGGCACGGCGTGCCCGGCCCCCAGCAGTGCTTCCGCGAGGTGGCAGATGATCGCGACTTCGGACAGCAGCTGCTCACTGGCCGGGGTCAGCCGACCGCGTGAGGTGTGCACCTGCGACATCGAATCCTCGACCGTGACGAACTGGTCGCCGCCCGCCTGCGTGTCGCGTTCGGTACGGCCGAGGGTGGGCAGGATCAGCGCCGTCTTGCCGGGGACGACGTGCGAGCGGTTGAGCTTCGTCGACACGTGCGCGGTCAGCGAGCACGACTTGAGCGCCTTCTCGGTCAGCTCGGTGTCCGGCGTGGCGGAGGCGAAGTTGCCGCCGACGGCGAAGAAGACCTTGCCCTTGCCGTCCCGCATCGCGCGGATCGCGGCCACGGTGTCGTAGCCGTGCTCGCGCGGGACCTTGATGCCGAACTCGTCGTCGAGGCGGTCCATGAACGACTCCGGCATCTTCTCCCAGATGCCCATCGTCCGGTCGCCCTGGACGTTGGAGTGCCCGCGCACCGGGCACAGTCCCGCGCCCGGTTGGCCGATCATGCCGCGGACCAGCGCCAGGTTGGCGATCTCGGAGATCGTCTGCACGGCGTGCTTGTGCTGGGTCAGACCCATCGCCCAGCAGTAGATGGTCCGCTCCGAGGTCGCGATCATCCGCGCCAGCCGCTCGATCTGCTCACGCGGCAACCCGGTCGCGGCGCCGACCTCGGACCAGTCGATCTCCCGAAGGTGTTTCGCGTAGTCCTCGAAGCCCTCGGTGGACGACTCGACGAACGCGCGGTCGACGATCGTGCCCGGCGTCTCCTGCTCCCACCGCAGTAAAAGGTGCCCGATCGCCTGGAACAGCGCGAGATCGCCCCCGAGCCGGATCTGCGCGAACTCGTCGGCGAGCGGGGTGCCCTTGCCGATCACGCCGCGGACGTTCTGCGGGTTCTTGAACCGCATCAGGCCGGCTTCGGGCAGCGGGTTGACCGCCATGATCTTGGCCCCGTTGCCCTTGGCCTCCTCCAGCGCGGACAGCATGCGCGGGTGGTTGGTGCCCGGATTCTGGCCGACCACGACGATCAGGTCCGCCTTGTGGATGTCGGCGAGCGACACCGAGCCCTTGCCGATCCCGGTGGTGGCCGCCAGCGCCGCACCGGAGGACTCGTGGCACATGTTGGAGCAGTCCGGCAGGTTGTTGGTGCCGTAGGAGCGCACGAGCAGCTGGTAGAGGAACGCGGCCTCGTTGCTGGTGCGGCCGGAGGTGTAGAAGATCGCCTCGTTCGGGTCCCGCAGCGCGCGCAGTTCGTCCGCGACCAGGGTGAACGCGTCGTCCCAGGAGATGGGCTCGTAATGCGACGCGCCCTCGCGCAACACGAACGGTTCGGTGATCCGGCCCTGCTGGCCGAGCCAGAAGTCGGTCTTCTCCGCCAGCTCGTGGATGGAGTGCTCGGCGAAGAACTCGCGGCCCACCCGGCGCTTGGTCGCCTCCTCGGCGACCGCCTTCGCACCGTTCTCGCAGAACTCCGCGAGCTTGCGGTGCTCGCCGTCGACCTCGCGCGGCTCCGGCCAGGCACAGCCCGGACAGTCGAAGCCCTCGCGCTGGTTGAGCAGCCGCAGCGTCTTCACCGTGCGCGCGGCGCCCATCTGCTCCATGCCGCGTTTCAGGGAGACGGCCACCCCGGGGATCCCGGCCGCCCAGCCCTTCGGTTTCCCGACTTCGAGCTGTGTCTCGTCAACGTCGTTCGCGGGTGCTTCGCGGGTCATGGCTCCATCGTGCGCCTAGGCGTTCCCTGGCGCGACCGAGGGGCCCGGGTACGCCGCGTTTCGTCCTCTGAATGCGGTACTTGCACACGCAAGGACCGCATTCAGAGGACGAAACGCGCTGAAACGTCAGGCGTCAGTGACGATCCGGGTGATCTGCGATTCGTCGTAGGGGAACCACGGCGTCTCGTTGACACCGCGTTCCTGCACCGCGTTCACCGTCACCGCGGCCACGACCAGCACGATCAGGCCGATGATCGCGGCGATCCCCGGCCACCGGCTCGAACCCGGCTCGCGGTAACCGCCCGTCGCCGCGCCCGCCTTCCGCTGCTTGCGGCGCTTCTTCTTGAGTTCCTTCTTCGCGCCGAGCCAGGCGTCCAGCTCCGCGTGCTTCTGCCAGTTCGGGTCGACCAAGTCCGGATGGGTCTCGATCCGCCGGTCTTCTTCGTCCATGTGGCTCTGATCCCCCGGGTGATCGTGATTCGTCGCCGAATTCCACCGGCCACCTTACCCGGGTCGCCGCCCGTCACGGCCGGTGAGGAACGCGGAGGACGGGGTTCGTAGACTTGTCAACTGTGACCGAGAACGCCCAGCAGCAGCAGACCGACCTACCGGGTGCCTGGAACCCGGCCGACGAAGAAGCCTCGCTCTACCAGCGCTGGGTAGACGCCGGGTACTTCACGGCCGACCCCACGTCGGACAAGCCGCCGTTCACGGTAGTCATCCCGCCCCCGAACGTGACCGGTTCGCTGCACATCGGGCACGCCTTCGAGCACACCCTGATCGACGCCATCACCCGCTACCACCGCATGCTCGGCGACGAGACGCTGTACCTGCCGGGAATGGACCACGCGAGCATCGCGGTCCACGCCCTGGTCGAGAAGCAGCTCCGCGCCGAAGGCACCAGCCGCCGCGAACTCGGCCGCGAGGCCTTCGTCGAGCGCGTCTGGCAGTGGAAGCAGGAGCACGGCGGCCGCATCCTCGCCCAGATGAAGCGACTCGGCGAGGGAGTCGACTGGACCCGCGAGCGGTTC
Source organism: Amycolatopsis sp. NPDC034160 (assembly GCF_055575355.1). Taxonomy (NCBI): domain Bacteria; kingdom Bacillati; phylum Actinomycetota; class Actinomycetes; order Pseudonocardiales; family Pseudonocardiaceae; genus Amycolatopsis; species Amycolatopsis sp. NPDC034160. The sequence continues at coordinate 219,230 of NZ_JBVISU010000016.1, forward strand.
ACCATGGACGACGGCCTGTCCAAGGCCGTCAACACGATCTTCAAGAAGCTCTTCGACGACGGCCTCATCTACCGCGCCGAGCGACTGGTCAACTGGTCACCGGAGCTGCGGTCGGTGCTTTCCGACGCCGAGGTGAAGCACGAGGAGGTCGAGGGCGAACTCGTCTCCATGCGCTACGGCGACGGCGAGAACGCGATCGTCGTGGCCACCACCCGGATGGAGACGATGCTCGGCGACACCGCCGTCGCGGTCCACCCGGACGACGAGCGCTACACGCACCTCATCGGCACCGAGGTCGAACTGCCGCTGACCGGGCGCCGGATCCCGATCGTCGCGGACAAGCACGTCGACCCGGAGTTCGGCACCGGCGCGGTCAAGGTGACCCCCGCGCACGACCCGAACGACTTCGAGATCGGCCAGCGCCACGACCTGCCGATGATCACCATCATGGACGAGCAGGGCCGGATCGAGGGCACCGGCACCGAGTTCGACGGCATGGACCGCTTCGAGGCCCGTGTCGCGGTGCGGGAGAAGCTGCGCGAGCAGGGCCGCATCGTCGCCGAGAAGCGGCCGTACCTGCACAGTGTCGGGCACTCCGAGCGCTCGAAGGAGCCGATCGAGCCGCGCCTTTCGCTGCAGTGGTTCGTCAAGGTCGGCCCGCTCGCGAAGGCCGCCGGTGACGCGGTGCGCGACGGCCGGGTGAACGTCCACCCGCCGGAGCTGGAGAAGCGCTACTTCGACTGGGTCGACAACCTGCACGACTGGTGCATCTCGCGCCAGCTGTGGTGGGGCCACCGCATCCCGGTCTGGTACGGCCCGGACGGCGAAGTCGTCTGCGTCGGACCGGACGAGGAGCCGCCCACCGCCGAGGGCTGGACCCAGGACCCGGACGTCCTCGACACTTGGTTCTCCTCGGGCCTGTGGCCTTTCTCGACCCTCGGCTGGCCGGAGAAGACGCCGGACCTGAACAAGTTCTATCCGACGTCGGTGCTGGTCACCGGCTACGACATCCTGTTCTTCTGGGTCGTGCGGATGATGATGTTCGGCCTCTACGCCACCGGCGAGGCGCCGTTCAAGACCATCGCGCTGCACGGCATGGTCCGTGACCAGTTCGGCAAGAAGATGTCGAAGACCGCGGGCAACGGTGTCGACCCCATCGAGTGGATGGACCGCTACGGCACCGACGCGCTGCGGTTCACCCTCACGCGTGGCGCCAACCCGGGCACCGACGTGCCGATCGGCGAGGAATGGGTCGCGGGCTCCCGGAACTTCACCACGAAGCTCTGGAACGCCACCAAGTTCGCGATGATGAACGGCGCGGACGCGAACGCCCCGCTGCCCGCCCCGGCCGAACTCACCGAGGCCGACCGCTGGATCCTCGGCAGGCTCGGGACCGTTGTCGAGGACGTCACCGGCTACCTGGCGGACTACCAGTTCGCCAAGGCCACCGACACGCTCTACCAGTTCACCTGGACCGAGCTGTGCGACTGGTACCTGGAGCTGTCGAAGGTCCAGGTCTTCCAGGGTGACGAGGCCCGCGTGACGGCGACGCGCGCGGTGCTGGGGCACGTGTTCGACACGGTGCTGAAGCTGCTGCACCCCTTCATCCCGTTCATCACCGAGAAGCTGTGGACGGCGCTGACCGGCCGCGAGTCACTGGTGATCGCCCCGTGGCCGGTGGCGGACCCCTCGTACGCCGACGCCGTGGCGGACAAGCGGATCGCGGACGTGCAGAAGCTGGTCACCGAGGTCCGCCGGTTCCGCGCGGACCAGGGCCTCAAGCCCAGCCAGAAGGTGGCCGCGCGGCTGTCCGGCGACGGATTCGCCGAGATCACCGGGCACGACGAGCCGATCCGCTCGCTGGTCCGGCTCACCCAGCCGGAGGACGGCTTCGCGCCGAGCGCGTCGATCGAGGTCGGGCTGTCGACCGGTGTCGTCACCGTCGAGCTGGACCTGTCCGGCACGATCGACGTCGCCGCGGAACGCAAGCGTTTGCAGAAAGACCTCGGCGCGGCGGAGAAGGAACTGGCGCAGGCTGAAGCCAAGCTCGGCAACCAGGCCTTCATCGACAAGGCACCGGAGCCGGTGATCGGCAAGATCCGGGCCCGCAAGGAGACCGCGGTCGCCGACATCGAGCGCATCAACGCCCGGTTGGCGACGCTGCCCGCCTCCTGACGAGCGCTATGAAAGGTCCTTTCCTTGCAAATTTCGCAAGGAAAGGACCTTTCATTGAGCCTTTTCCATCTTGGTTAGCTGAGGCTGTATTCGAGGGTGAGGATGGCTTTGGCTAGTGCGGTGACGCGGTGGGTGCTGGTGCGGACGCGG
>NZ_JBVISU010000017.1:0-194278 GCF_055575355.1 Amycolatopsis sp. NPDC034160
GCCCGGTCCCATTCCGAACCCGGAAGCTAAGCCTGACAGCGCCGATGGTACTGCAACCGAAGGGTTGTGGGAGAGTAGGACACCGCCGGACTAACTTCAGGACAGGGTCCTGACCAGGGTCGAGAACCTCTGACAGGTTCTCCCCGGTCAGGGCCCTGTCTCTTTTCATGTCCATGGACGGACTACAGTGGTCCGTTGGCGCGCCCGGTGGGTGTCGCCGGTATCGAAAACTTTTTCAATAGTGGCAGGAGGCCAGGTGTCCGAGTTCGGTCGACGTGACTCAGATGATGGCGCGTCCGGCCGGTCGGGTCGCCGGGACGAGAGTCCCCGCGGAGGCCGGTCTGACGCGCAACGAGGTGATCGGCGCGGTTCCGCCGGCGGCGGGCAGGACCGAGGCGGTCGTGACGGTGGCTACCAGGGCCGCCCGCGCCGTGATGATCGCGGTGCCCGCGGTTCCGGCAGCAGCTATCCCGGCAAGCCCGCGCGCAGTGGTGATGGTCCCCGTGACCAGCGCCCCGGTGGCAGCCGGTTCGCCGGTCAGGGCCGCGACGAGAACCGTCCGCGCTACAACAACAACGACGACCGCCGTGGCGGTACCGGAGCAGGCGATCGCCGCGACGACCGGTCCGGTGGCCGCGACAACGACCGTCGTGGTGGCTACCGGTCCGACGACCGGCGTGACAGCCGCGACACCCGTGGCGGCGACCGCGGCGGGTACCGCTCCGACAATCGTGGTGGTGACAGTCGCGGCGGTGACCGCGGCGGCTACCGGTCGGACAGTCGTGGCGGGGACTCCCGTGGTGGCGATCGCGGTGGCTACCGGTCGGACAACCGTGAGAACCGCGGTGGCGACCGTGGGGGTTATCGCTCCTCCGAGGGCCGTCCCGAGCGTCGCTACGACAACCGCTCCGACAACCGGTCCGAGGGCCGGTACGAGAAGCGCCCCGACAGCCGTCCGGCTCGCTCCGGCTACAGCTCGGACAACCGCGGCCGTTCCGACGACCGCCCGTCCGGCAACCGCTACGAAGGCCGTCCGCAGGGCAAGTCCTACGGCGACCGCGACAAGCGTGGCGGCAGCGACGACCGGCGCCCCTCGTACCGCGACGACCGCGGTGGTGCGCGTTCCGGCGGCTACGGCGGCGACCGTGGTGACGATCGCCGTGACGACCGGCGTGGTCCCTCCTCGGGCGACCGCCGCCCCACTGGCGGTGGCTACGAGCGCAAGAGCTTCGGCGACCGTGACCGCGGCCGCGATGACGACCGCCGTGGCGGCTACCGCCCCTCCGGCGATCGTCCCGAGCGTTCCGACCGCCCAGTCCGTTCCGACCGTCCGGACCGCAAGCCGTCCGACCGGCCGGAGAAGCGGTACGACGACAAGCGTGGCGATTCCCGCGGCGGCGAAGGCCGGTTCGAGCGCAAGCGCGACGACCGTCCCCAGCGCGAGCGTTCCGAGGGCCGCAAGGACTTCCGGTCCATGCCGCGCACCGAGGACAAGCCGGTCGACGACGAAACCTTGGCGCGCGAACTGCTGTCGGCTCCGGAACTGCCCGAGGGCATCGAGTTCTCCGACCTCGACGAAGAGGTCCGTCGCGAACTCCGCACCCTGCCCAAGGCACTCGCGGAAACCGTCGGCAAGCACCTCGTCGCGGCAGGCGGACTCGTCGACGAAGACCCTGAGGCCGCGATGGAGCACGCCAAGTACGCGAAGGCCAAGGCGTCGCGTGTCCCGATCGTCCGTGAGGCGCTCGGTCTGGTGGCTTACCACGCCGGCAACTGGTCCGAAGCGCTTTCGGAGCTTCGAGCCGTGCGCCGGATGACCCGCGCCGACGACCACATCGCGATCATCGCCGACGCCGAGCGTGCCATCGGCCGCCCGGAGCGGGCGCTGGACCTCGCGAAGGAGGTCGACAAGGAGCGCCTGTCCAAGGCGACCCAGATCGAACTCGCGATCGTCGCCGCCGGTGCGCGCCGTGACCTCGGTCAGCTGGAAGCCGCCGTCGTCTCCCTGCAGGGCGACGACCTCAAGGCGGAGAAGCGCGACCCGTGGAGCGCCCGGCTGTTCTACGCCTACGCCGACAACCTCGCGGCCGCCGACCGCAAGGAAGAAGCGATCCGCTGGTTCCTCAACGCGGCAGAAGCCGACGAGGAGGACGAGACCGACGCCGCCGAGCGCGCCGCGGAGCTCACGAATGGCTGACGCCCTGTCGGCCGGGTACGACGCGGTCCTGTTCGACCTCGACGGCACGGTCTATCACGGCAGCACGGTCGTCCCGGGCGCCCCGGAAGCACTCCAGGCGCTTCGGGACGCCGGCACGGCCGTCCGCTGGGTGACGAACAACGCCTCCAAGGCACCCGAGGAGGTCTCCGCGCACCTGGAGGCACTCGGACTGCCCGCCGCCCCCGACGAGGTCCACACGAGCTCTCAAGCCGCCGCCGCCCTGCTGGGTGAGCGGCTGCCCGAGGGTGCCGTCGTGCTCGTCGTGGGGACGGACTCGCTCGCCGCCCAGATCGAGTCGGTGGGGCTGCGTACGGTCCGGGAAGCCGGGCCGGACGTGGCCGCCGTGGTGCAGGGGCATTCCCCGCAGAACACCTGGGCCGCCCTCGCGGAGGCGTGTCTCGCCATCCGCGCGGGCGCGCTGTGGGTGGCGACCAACGTCGACGCGACCCTGCCGTCCGAACGCGGTCTGCTGCCGGGCAACGGGTCGATGGTGGCCGCGTTGCGCACCGCCACCGAGGTCGAGCCGCTCGTGGCGGGTAAACCGGCGCCGTCGCTGTTCACCACGGCGGCACGTGACGCCGGCGCGGAGCGAGCCCTCGTCGTCGGCGACCGTTTGGACACCGACATCGAGGGCGCGGTCGCGGCCGGGATCGACGCGCTCTGCGTGCTGACCGGGGTCGCCGACGCGGCGTCCCTGCTCAAGGCGAGGCCCGAGGAACGACCGCGGTACCTCGCGTGGGATCTGTCCGGACTCGGCGCCCGCGCGGATCTGCTCGAGGTCGGCCCGAAGGACGGCTGGCGGGTCACCGCACCGGGTGACGTGCTCGAAGCCGAGGGTGAAGGCGACTCCTTGGACCTGTTGCGCGCGTTGTGCGCGGTGGCCTGGGAGTCGGGGATCACCGAGGTCCGTGGCGTCGGCGACACCGCCCGCGCCGCGCTCGGCGAGCTGCGCCTCGCCTGACCAGCGCTGCTAACTTGGTGGGGTGCAAGACCACTTCCACCCCGTTCCGCGGCCCCCGGTGCCCGGACCGCCGCCGGTCCCGAGCGACCAGACCGACCGTCCCGAGGCACGCTTTCCCGCCGAGGGACCATCGGCGCTGTACGCGCAGCAGGACACGGATCCCCGTGCCGGGGTCGTCGAAGCCGTGGCCGGCCTCGACGACCTCGCCTCGCTTCCGCTCTCGGAGCACGTCGACCGCTTCGAAGCCGTGCACACCGAGCTGACGGTGGCGCTGTCCACCATCGACAAGGTCTGACCGCGTGCCGAAACGCGCCCGCCTGGACGCCGAGCTCGTCCGGCGGGGTCTGGCCCGCTCCCGCGAGCAGGCGTCCGCGCTGATCGCCGAGGGCAAGGTCAGCGTGCGCGGGATGGTGGCCACCAAACCCGCGACCGGGGTCGAGTCCGGCGCGCCGATCGTGGTGCGCGACAGCGACGACCCGGGCTGGGCCTCGCGCGGTGCGCACAAACTGCTGGGCGCGCTCGCCGCCTTCACCCCACACGGCCTTTCCGTCGACGGAAAGCGCTGCCTCGACGCCGGTGCCTCGACCGGGGGGTTCACCGACGTCCTGCTGCGCAACGGCGCCGCCACGGTGCTCGCGGCCGACGTCGGCCGCGGCCTGCTGGACTGGCGCCTGCGCACCGACGACCGGGTGGTCGTCCTCGACAAGACGAACGTCCGCAACCTGACCCCGGAAGACCTCGGCGGGCAGGTCGACCTCGTGGTCGGTGATCTCTCGTTCATCTCGCTCAAACTCGTGCTGCCCGCGCTGGCCGCCTGCGCGCGGGACGGCGCCGATCTGGTGCCGATGGTGAAACCGCAGTTCGAGGTCGGCAAGGACCGGCTCGGCAGCGGGGGCGTCGTGCGTGACCCGGAGTTGCGGGCCGAATCGGTGCTCGGCGTGCTCGCCGAGGCCGAGAAGCTGGACCTGCGCCTGCGCGGCGTCGTGGCGAGCCCGCTTCCGGGCCCGTCCGGGAACGTCGAATACTTCGTCTGGCTTACCCGCGGGGCGGGGGAGACCGCCGGCACCGACGCCGAACGGCTCGTCCGTACCGCAGTCCTGGAGGGACCCCAATGAGCGATCGCGAGGTGCTGCTCGTCGTGCACCCGGACCGGGACGCGACCCGGGACGCGGCACGCGAGGTATCGGCCCGTTTCGCCAAGGCCGGTGTGCGGCTGCGGGTCCTCGACGAAGACGTCCGGGAGATGCTCGAGGCGGACGGCGGGATCGGCGCGCCCTGCACGGTCATGGCGCCGGAGCAGGACCCGGCGGCCGGGACCGAGCTGGTGTTCGTGCTCGGCGGCGACGGCACGTTGCTGCGGGCCGCGGAACTGGCCAGGCCGAACGGGGTTCCGGTGCTCGGGGTGAACCTCGGCCGGGTCGGGTTCCTCGCCGAGGCCGATTCGGACAAGCTGGCCGACACCGTGCAGCGCGCGGTCGACGGCGATTACCAGGTCGAAGAGCGGATGACCGTCGACGTCACGGTCAGCATCGACGGCGAGGAGACCGTCCACACGTGGGCGCTCAACGAGGCCAGCGTCGAGAAGAGCTCACGGGAGCGCGTGCTGGACGCCCTCATCGAGGTCGACGGCAGGCCCGTGTCCTCCTTCGGCTGCGACGGTGTCCTGTGCGCCACTCCGACCGGCTCGACGGCGTACGCGTTCTCCGCGGGCGGGCCGATCATCTGGCCGGACGTCCAGGCGCTGCTGGTGGTGCCGAGCAACGCGCACGCGATGTTCTCGCGTCCGCTGGTCGTGTCCCGCGACTCGGAGATCACCGTCGCCATCGATCCGGACGGCTCGCCCGCCGTACTGACCTGCGACGGATCGCGGACCTTCGACCTTCCCGCCGGCTCCGCGGTGCGAGTCACCTGCGGCCGGGTGCCGGTGCGGCTGATCCGGTTGTGGGAAGGCCCCTTCACCGACCGGCTGGTGCACAAGTTCTCGTTGCCGATCAAGGGCTGGCGGGAGCGGCACGCCCGCTGAGGAGATGTCATGAACGGGACTTTCATCGCGAAATTCGCCAGGAAAGTCCCGTTCATCTCGTGCCGGGTGCGGGAATGGTCGGGGTAGGCCGCTACGGTGGGCGTCGTGCTGGCCGAGATGCGCATCCAGGGCCTCGGAGTCATCGAGGACGCCCTGCTGGAACTGCACGCGGGCTTCACCGTCGTCACCGGTGAGACGGGTGCGGGCAAGACCATGGTCGTCAGCGGGTTGCACCTGCTCTCCGGCGGCCGAGCCGAAGTGTCCAAGGTGCGAACGGGAATGCTGAAGGCCTTCGTGGAAGGCCGATTCGAACTGGGTGGCGCCGAGGGCGCCACCCGGATAGTCACCGACGCCGGGGCGGAGGTCGACGAGGACGGCAGCGTCATCGCGCTGCGCGCGGTCTCGGTCGACGGCCGCTCCCGTGCCCACCTCGGTGGCCGTTCGGTGCCGGTCGGGGTGCTGGCCGATCTGTCCGAGCAGCTGATCGCGGTGCACGGGCAGAACGATCAGCTGCGGCTGCTGCGGCCCGCCGAACAGCGCGCCGTCATCGACCGGTTCGCCGGTGAAGCCGTCACTGAACCGCTGGAGCAGTATCGCGCGGTACGGGACGAGTGGCTCGCCGTCGTCGCCGAACTGACCGAGCGATCCACCCGTTCCCGCGAGATGGCCCAGCAGGCGGACCTGCTGCGGCATGGTCTCGCCGAGATCGACGCCGTCGCGCCGGAACCCGGCGAGGACACCGAACTCACCGAGCAGATCAAGCGCCTCGCCGCGGTCGACGAACTGCGGGCCGCGGCCAGTGCGGCGCACGCCGCCGTCGCCGGTTCGTCCGACGGGGATCCGGACGCGCCCGGCGCGCTGGGGCTGATCGGCGAGGCGACCCGCCAGCTGACGGGCTCCGAGGACGCCGTGCTCCGCGATCTGGGCCCCCGCCTCGACGAGGCTTCGGTGCTGCTGTCCGAAGTGGGCACCGAGCTGGGGAGCTACCTCGAAACGCTCGACGCCGACCCCGCGCTGCTGGAGAAGGTGCTCGCGCGCCAGGCCGATCTGAAGCGGCTCACGCGCAAGTACGCCGCCGATGTGGACGGTGTGCTCGCCTGGGCCGACGACGCCCGCCGCCGGATGTCCACGATGGACACTTCCGAGGAGGCGCTGGCCGAACTGGCCAAGCGCCGCGACGAACTCGCCGTCACGCTGGCGGAACACGCTCTCCGGCTGTCGGAGGCGCGGGTCGAGGCCGCCGCCGAACTGGCCGAGGCGATCACCGCCGAGATGTCCGGGCTCGCCATGGGGCAGGCGGAAATCGAGATCACCGTCGAGCGGCGCACCGTGGAGGACAGCGACCCGTACGCGGTGAAGGTCGAAGGCAGGCTCGTGCACGCCGGCCCCGACGGCGTCGACGACGTCGAGCTGTTGCTGCGCGCGCACAACGGCGCACCGCCGCTCCCGGTGCACAAGGCCGCTTCCGGCGGTGAGCTTTCCCGCGTGATGCTGGCGATCGAGGTCGTCCTCGCGCACGCGGACACCGTGCAGACCCTGGTGTTCGACGAGGTCGACGCCGGGGTCGGCGGCCGCGCGGCGGTCGAGATCGGCAGGCGGCTGGCGCGGCTGGCGCGCAGCCATCAGGTTCTGGTGGTCACGCACCTGCCGCAGGTCGCCGCGTTCGCCGATCAGCATCTGGTGGTGGACAAGGGCACCAGCGGCGGGGTGACCCGCAGTGGCGTGCGCGTACTCGAACAATCCGAGCGGGTCGTCGAACTCGCGCGGATGCTCGCCGGAATGGAAAGCACCGAGACCGGCCGGGCGCACGCCGAGGAATTGCTCGCCGTCGCCGAGGCCGACAAAAGCGCGCCGGACAAGCCCAAAGCCCGCCGCGGCGGAAAGCGCAAGAAGGCGAAGTAACGGGCCTCGTGAGTGGTAATGACGGTTAGAACCGTCATTACCACTCACGAGACGCTCGCGGAGTGACGCCACCCCGGTGTGGGTTAATCGGCGTGTTCGCTTCGGCGTGGCGGACGCATAAGGCCGCACCGATTTGTCACTATCGGTCGCATGAAGCTCACCGGCTTGCTCACGCGTAACCAAGAGACCCTCCCCGGGATCACCGGCGTCGCCAGGGTCGACAGGCGTACGCGCGAGCTCCTCCGCCGGCTGAGCCCTGGTGACATCGTCGTCCTCGACCAGCTCGATCTCGACCGTTCGACGGCCGACGCCTTGGTGGAGGCCGAAGTCGCGGCGGTGGTGAACGCCTCGCCGTCGATCTCCGGCCGGTTCCCCAACCTGGGTCCGGAGGTTTTGCTCGAGGCGGGCATCCTGCTGGTCGATTCGGTCGGCGGCGAGTTGCTGCGCAAGGTGAAGGACGGCACGAAACTCCGCCTGCACGAGGGCGTCGTCTACGTCGGCGAGCGGCAGATCGGGTCCGGGGTCCAGCAGACACGCGAAAGCGTCGCGGACCAGATGATCGAGGCCAAGGCCGGGATGTCCACCCAGCTGGAGGCGTTCTCCGCGAACACGATCGAATTCCTCCGCCGGGAACGCAGCCTCATTCTTGACGGCGTCGGGGTGCCGGAGATCCGGGTTCCTTTGCGGGACCGGCATGCCCTGGTGGTCGCGGGCGGCAACGGGCACGCCGAGGACCTGAAGAAACTGAAGAAGTACATTTCCGAGCACCGGCCGGTGCTGATCGGGGTCGACGCCGGTGCCGACACCCTGCGGGCGCAGGGGTACCAGCCGGACGTCATCGTCGGTGACCCGCACGGGATCGGCGCGGAAACGCTGCGCAGCGGTGGCGAGGTCGTGGTCCCGGCACAGCCGGACGGGCACGCGCCGGGGGTCGAGCGCATCCAGGACCTCGGGATCGGCGCGGTCACCTTCCCCGCCACGGGCAACGCCGAGGACCTGGCCCTGCTGCTGGCCGACGCGCATGAGGCGAGTCTGGTCGTCACCGTCGGTTTCCAGGCGACACTGCGGGAATTCCTCGACCACGGCCGGTCCGGGTCGAACCCGTCGACGTTCCTCACCCGGCTGAAACTCGGCACGAAACTGGTCGACGGCAAGGCGGTCGCGACCCTGCACCGCAGCCGCGTGTCGATCGGCGCCATCGTCCTCCTGGTGCTGGCGGCCTTGGTGGCCGTCGCGGCCGCGCTGCTGGTCTCCGACGTGGGTTCGGTCTACCTCGACTGGATCCGCGACACCTGGAACTCGTTCATCGCCTGGGGCAAGGGACTTTTCACGTGATTTCTCTGCGGTACCACATCGTTTCCATCGCCGCCTGCTTCCTGGCGCTCGCCATCGGGGTGGTGCTCGGGTCCACGGCGCTGAACGGTTCGCTGCTGTCCGGGCTGGCCGGGCAGAAGGAGGACCTGGGTTCCCAGGTCGCGGATCTGGAGGCGCAGCGCAATTCCCTCAACGCCCGGCTCAGCGACGCGGACGCGTTCGCCGGGGCGATGGGGCCGAAGGTCGTCGCCGGACAACTGGACAAGCGTTCGGTGGTGCTGGTGACCACCGAGGACGCGAAGCCCGCGGACCGCGACGCGCTCAAGCAGCTCGTCGGACAAGCCGGTGCCTCGGTCACCGGCGAGATCCAGCTGACCGAAGCCTTCTCCGACCCGATGCGCTCCGATCAGCTGCGTGACGTCGTGACGCGCTTGCAGCCCGCCGGAGTCCAATTCCCGACCGCGGGCGACCCCGGCACTCTCGCGGGCGCGCTGCTCGGGTCGGTGGCGTTGCTGAACAAGGACAACGCGCAGCCGCAGTCCACGCCGGTGGAACTGGCGGCCGCGCTCGGCGGGCTCACCGACGGCGGTTTTCTCAAGGCGGGCCAGGACGTGAAGCCCGCGCAGCTCGCGATCGTGCTCACCGGCTCCAAGTACACCGGTGACGGCGCGGGCGACCGCGCCTCGACCGTCGCGCGTTTCGCCGCGCAGCTCGACCGGTCCGGCGCGGGCACGGTACTCGCGGGCGACGCCGGATCCGCCGACGGCACCGGCGCGATCGGGGTCGTCCGCGCCGACACCTCGGCGACCTCCATCCTGTCCACAGTGGACAACGCGGAGACCTCGGCGGGCCGCGTCACCACGATCATGGCGCTGCGCGAGCAGCTCGAAGGCGGCGCCGGGCGCTACGGCATCGCCGGCAACGCCCAGGCCCCGGCTCCGGGCATCGCCGCCGCGGGCAACTAGCCACTGGGCTTCCGACCCCGCGCGTTCAGTCCTCTGGATGCGGTAGTTGCACGCGCAAGGACCGCATTCAGAGGACTAAACGCCGGGCCAGCGGCGGGTTTTGGGCAGGGGGCGCGCGCCCGGCGTTCGTCGGTCAATTCGAGTACGCCGAGTCCGGCGCCCGGGACGCCGACGCAGTTCTGCGCGACTCCCGAGGCGTGCGGGCTGTCTTCGATGAGCCCGCACGTCCGGTCCACTGTGGTCACCACGCCGTACCGTCTTCCCAGCAGACAGGCCAGATGCGCGGCCGCTTCGGTGATGTCGACGACCGGGACGTCGAGCAGCCGCCGCGCTCGAGAAGCTGTCCAGCCAGCCAGGTTTCTGCCGATAAACTCGGCTTACGAGCTGTTACGGCTGCGTTGAGCGAGGGGGACGGAGTGGCCGAGGAAGGACCGCGGCAGCCGCTGGCCGCGACCCGGCAACGGGTCCGGGACGAGCTGCGCGAACGGATCCTCACCGGACGGTTGAAGCCGGGGGACAGGCTCGTCGAGCGGGAACTCGCCGAAGACCTCGGCGTCTCGCGAGTCCCGGTGCGTGAGGCCATCCGCAGCCTGGAGGCCGAAGGCTTCCTCGTCGTCCAATCACCCCGGCGCATCGTCGTGCGTCAGCTGGACAGGGCGGACGTCGAGGAGCTGTTCGACGTCCGGGAGGCGCTCGAAGGCCTCGCCGCAGGCCTGGCCACCGAGCGGGCGGGCAAAGCCGGACTCCGGGCGCTCGAACGTCTGCTCACCGACGCCGCGCGCGCCACCGAAAGCGGGGACCCGGCCCGGATCACCCTGCTCAACACCCGGTTCCACGACGAGATCGTCGCGCTGGCGGGCAACGGCCTCCTGCACGAGATCCTGCGGCCGCTCGAAGGCAGACTGCGCTGGCTCACCAGCCAGAACGAGCACTGGGGCGAACTGCTCGACGAGCACCGCCGTCTCTACGACGCGATCGCTTCGGGCGACGCGGACCGCGCGCGGGCCCACGCCGTCGAGCATGTGCGGGTGAACCGTGAAGTCACGCTGCGGGCGCTGTTCCCCGAGGACGGTGGCGAACGCTCCGCGGGCTGAACCGGACATGTCAGACTCGGTGGATGATCACCGACGAACAACGGGCCGCCCGTACGACGCGGGCGGTGGCCGCCGCCGTCTCCGCGGGCCGCGATCTCGGACTGACCTTCGACGAGCCGGAAATCCTGTACGACGTCTTCTCGGTCATCGTGCGCTTGTCACCGTTGCCGGTGATCGTGCGGGTGCCCGCCGTCCTGCCGCCGTCCGCCACTCTCGAATCCCAGCTGACCGGTCAGCGGGGTGAGCTGGCCGTCACCGGGTGGCTCGCCGGACAAGGACTTCCGGTCGTCCCGCCCAGTCCGCTCGTACCCGCGGAACCCGTTCAGCGTGATGGGTTCTCGATGACGTTCTGGCAGTTCGTCGAGCACCGCAAGGACATCGAGATCGGCCCGGCGCGCTCAGGCGAGATCGTCGCGGAGCTGCACGCCGCGCTCCGCGGCTATCCCGGCCACCTGGCCTTCATGGGCGGCCTGGACCCTTTCATCCCCGGTGCCCTGACGTGGCTCGAAGACCGGCCCGATCTCCTCGATCCCGCCGACCTCGACCGCGCGCGCCGGGAATGGGGCGTGTTCCGGCCGCTGTTCGAGTCGGAAGACGCCTTCACCGCGGCCTTTCCCGGGGTCGACGTCCAGACCATCCACGGCGACGCGCCGGCGTACAACCTGATCCCCACTCCCGGCGGCGTCCTGTGGTCCGACTTCGAACTCGTCAACCGCGGCCCGATCGAGCGCGACCTCATGTTCAACGATCCCGAGGGCGTCGAGGCGTACAACGCCGCCGCCAAGGCGGCAGGCTCGCGCGAGGTGGACGACGGCGTGCTCCGGGCGCTCGAAGCCGTGAGCCTGTTGCAGATGGTGGCCTGCCTGCCGATGACGCCGGACCTGCCGGTGCTCGCGGAAGGTATCGCGCCGATGATCGACCAGTGGCGGGCGGCGCCGTTCGCGGGCGGGCTGGGCTAGCCGAGCATCGCGGTCCAGGCTTCGGCGAACCCGGGGTAGGTCTTCCCGACCGTCTCCGGGTTCTCGACCTCGATCCCTTCGACACGCAGTCCCAGTACGGCGGCCGCCATCACCAGCCGGTGGTCGTCGTAGGTGTGGAACTTCCCGCCGTGCAGCGGGGCGGGGGTGATCCGGAGCCCGTCTTCGGTCTCGCGGACGTCGGCGCCGAGTGACGACAGCTCGGTGGCCAGCGCGGTCAGCCTGTCGGTCTCGTGGCCACGCAGATGCGCCACGCCGGAGATGATCGACGGGCCCTCGGCGAAGCACAGCAGCGCCGCGATGACCGGGGTCAGCTCGCCGACGTCGTGCAGATCCAGTTCGACGCCGGGGATCGTGCCGCTGCCGGTGACCGTCAGTCCCGCCGCGTCGAGTTCGGCGGTCGCGCCGAGCACGGGCAGCAGGCTGCGGAGCCAGTCGCCGGGCTGGGTCGTCTGAAGCGGCCAGCCCGCGATCCGCACCGTGCCGCCGGTCACGACCGCCGCGGCGACGAACGGGGCGGCCGTCGAAAGATCCGGCTCGACGATGTACTCGGGGCAGGAAAGCCGGGTCGGCGCGACGTGGAACTCGGTTCCCTCGCGGTCCACGGTGGCCCCGAACCGGCGCAGCATCTCCACGGTCATCGAGATATGCGGTTCGCTCGGGACCGTGCCGCCCACCAGGCGCACGGTGACCCCTTGCTGGAACGACGGCCCGGCGAGCAGCAGCGCGGACAGGAACTGGCTCGACGCCGAAGAATCCAGGTCGACTTTGCCGCCCCGCAGACCCCCTTCGCCGTGGACGGTGAACGGCGGCGCCTCGCGGCGGTCGTCCTCGATCCGGGCGCCGAGGCCGCGCAGGGCCTTCAGCAGCGGCCCGATCGGACGGCGGCGGATGGCCTCGTCGCCGTCGAACAGCGCCGGGCCGGTGCCCAGCGCGGCGAGGGCGGGGGTGAACCGGGCGACCGTGCCCGCGTTGCCCAGTTCCACCCGGACGGTCTCGTCGGGATGCACCCGGCCGTGGCCGAGCGGGTGCACGAGGTAGCCGCCGATGCTGCCCTGAGAATGGGCGCCGAGGGTGGAGATGGCGCCGAGCATGAGTCGCGCGTCCCGGGAGTCGAGCGGGGTCCGCACCCGCGTCGGCGCGCTGGCGAGCGCGGCGAGAACGTAGGCCCGGTTGGTGATCGACTTCGAGCCGGGGACGCGGATGTCCGCGTCGAGCGGGCCTTCCGCGACCGGTGCGGTCCAGGTGTCGTGCGCGTCAGTCACGTCGCGAGAGTAGCGGTTTTCCACTCCATCGGACGCTTGCGGCGTGGCCACTGAGCGCCCCGGCGGGCGTGCGATAAGGTGGAAGCCCGTGGGACTTCAGTCGCGGGCTACCAAGTATGTCTTTGTCACCGGAGGCGTTGCCTCCTCTCTGGGTAAGGGACTCACGGCTTCCAGCCTGGGTCAGCTCCTTACCGCACGTGGGCTCCGGGTCACGATGCAGAAGCTGGATCCATACCTCAACGTCGATCCAGGCACGATGAACCCGTTCCAGCACGGTGAGGTGTTCGTCACCGACGACGGCGCCGAAACCGATCTGGACATCGGGCATTACGAGCGTTTTCTCGACCGGTCCCTCGACGGCAAGGCCAACGTCACCACCGGCCAGGTCTACTCCGAGGTCATCGCCAAGGAACGCCGTGGTGAGTATCTCGGCGACACCGTGCAGGTCATCCCGCACATCACCGACGAGATCAAGGCCAGGATCACCGCCGCCGCCGGCGCCGACGAGGACGGGAACAGCCCGGACGTGGTGATCACCGAGGTCGGCGGCACCGTCGGCGACATCGAGTCGCTGCCGTTCCTGGAGGCCTGCCGTCAGGTCCGTCACGACGTCGGCCGCGACCAGTGCTTCTTCCTCCATGTCTCGCTGGTGCCTTACCTCGCCCCCTCGGGTGAGTTGAAGACCAAGCCGACCCAGCACTCGGTCGCCGCGCTGCGCAACATCGGTATCCAGCCCGACGCGCTCGTCTGCCGCGCCGATCGTGAGCTGCCGGAGGAGCTCAAGCGCAAGATCGGCCTGATGTGCGACGTCGACACCGAGGCCGTCATCGCCTGCCCGGACGCGCCGTCGATCTACGACATCCCGAAGGTGCTGCACCGTGAGGCGCTCGACGCCTACGTGGTGCGCCGCCTCGGGCTGCCGTTCCGCGACGTCGACTGGACCGTGTGGGGCGACCTGCTCGACCGGGTGCACAACCCGTCGGAGACGGTGCGGGTCGCGGTCGTCGGCAAGTACATCGACCTGCCGGACGCGTACCTCTCGGTGACCGAGGCGCTGCGCGCGGGCGGGTTCGCCCACCGTGCCAAGGTCCAGATCGTCTGGGTCGCCTCCGACACCTGCGAGACCCCGGCCGGTGCCGCCTCCGCGTTGTCCGATGTGGACGGTGTGCTGATCCCCGGTGGATTCGGCATCCGCGGTATCGAGGGCAAGGTCGGCGCGATCGCCCACGCCCGCACCCACGGGCTGCCGCTGCTGGGCCTGTGCCTCGGCCTGCAGTGCATGGTGATCGACGCGGCCAGGAACCTGGCCGGGATCAAGGACGCGAACTCGGCCGAGTTCGACGACACCGGCGCGAACCCGGTCATCTCCACGATGGCCGACCAGCGTGACGTCGTCGCGGGCGAGCGCGACATGGGCGGCACGATGCGGCTCGGCGCCTACGTCGCCAAGCTCAAGCCGGGGTCGCAGGTCGCGAAGGCGTACGGCAGCAATGAGGTCTCCGAGCGGCACCGTCACCGCTACGAGGTCAACAACGCCTACCGCAAGCGCCTTTCCGAGGCCGGTCTGGTGTTCTCGGGCACCTCGCCCGACGACCACCTGGTGGAGTTCGTGGAGCTGCCTGCCGACAAGCACCCGTTCTTCGTCGGCACCCAGGCGCACCCGGAGCTCAAGAGCCGCCCGACCCGGCCGCACCCGCTGTTCAGCGCGTTCGTGAAGGCGGTCGTGGACCGCAAGGTCGCCGAGCGGCTGCCGGTCGAGCTGGCCGAAGCCCCCGCGGTGGCGAGGTGACCGAGCCCGGCAAGCACGAGTTCACCGTCGCGTCCACAAGGGACGTCCACATCGGACGGGTGGTGGGGCTGCGGGTCGACGAGGTCGTGATGCCCGGCGGCGGTACGGCCCGCCGCGAGGTCGTCGAGCACCTCGGCGCGGTCGCCGTCGTCGCGCTCGACGAAGACGGCGCGGTGACGTTGATCCACCAGTATCGCCACCCGATCGGGCGGCGGCTGTGGGAACTGCCCGCCGGACTGATCGACAAGGCGGGGGAGGACCCCGTCGGCGCGGCGAAACGCGAGCTGGTCGAGGAGGTCGGGCTCAGCGCCGAGCGCTGGGAAACCCTCGTCGACGTCGCGGCGTCGCCGGGGTTCACCGACGAGGTCGTCCGGGTCTACCTCGCCCGAGGGTTGTCCGAAGTGGACAGGGAGATCCTCGGCGAGGAGGAGGCGGACCTCGTCACGCGGAAGTTCCCGCTCGCCGAGGCGGTCCGGATGGCGCTGGCCGGTGAGCTGGTGAACGGGGCGACCGTCGGCGGCGTGCTGGCCGCGCACGCGGTGCTTTCGGGCGCGGCTTCGTCCCGTCCGGCGGACGCGCCTTGGGAGGACCGGCCGACGAAGTTCGCTTCGCGCGGTCTCTGACCCCCTTTCGCGCGCTATGAAAGGTCCTTTCCTTGCAAAATTTGCAAGGAAAGGACCTTTCATAGCATCCGGGAGGGGAGTCAGAGGGCCGGTGACGTGCCGGGGCTCAGTCGCGCAGACGGCGGCCCTGCGCGTCGGTGCCGCCGTTCGTCAGCAGCACGATCCCGTCGACCATCGGCCAGACCACCCCGATGCCGCAGGTGAACACCACGACCGCCAGTTGCCCCAAAGCGAGTCCGACATGCCCGGTGTAGAACCGCCCGATCCCGAACGGCAGCACGATCTGCAGCACCCCGGCCGCGATCTTCGACTTCGGTGAGTACGGCAGGACGGCGGCGGGCTGCTGGTACACGGGCAAGAACGGCGGCGGGTCGAACCGCGGCGCGAGGTACGTTGGATGCGGGGCGGGCAGGTCCTGGAACAGCGGCCGGAGTTCGCCGAGCGTCACGGCCTCGTACGCGGCGAGGACACGACCCTCGTACTCGTCGGGCGTGATCCTCCCCTGGCTGTAGTGGTCGGCGAGCAGCCTTGCCGCCTCCTCGCGCTCGGCGGTGCCGACGCGCATCTCGTCCGGGTCCGGTTGCTGGGACATGGTCCCAAGGTAGCCCGCTTCACACCCGCGGCGCGGCGAGCGCGGCGCCACCAAGAAGTTCTTGGTGGGGCCTAGAGTGTCCGTGTGTCACGGGCTGGCGGTGCCGGAGTCGCCCAGGTGGTCGCCGCATACCTCGACCATCTGGTGGTCGAGCGCGGAACCGCGAGGAATACGCTCGACAGCTACTCACGCGATCTGCGCCGGTACATCGCCTACCTCAGCGAAGCCGGCGTCGAACGCTTCGCCGACGTCACCCCGGCGCACATCACCTCGTTCGGCGCGGCGCTGCGCGAAGGCGACGAAGAGCACCAGCCGCTTGCCGCGTCGTCGGCGGCTCGCGCCCTCGTCGCGGTGCGGGGGCTGCACAAGTTCGCGCACGCCGACGGCATCACCGAAAGCGATCCGGCCCGCGAGGTCCGCCCGCCCGCTGCGGCGAAGCGGCTGCCCAAGGCACTGCCGGTGCACGAAGTGCTGAAACTCCTGGAAACCCCGCCACCGGAAGGCGAACGCGCGCTGCGGGACCGCGCGCTGCTGGAACTGCTCTACTCCACCGGCGCGCGGATCTCCGAGGCCGTCGGACTCGACGTCGACGACATCGACGACACCGAACGGACCGTGCTGCTCGACGGGAAGGGCGGCAAACAGCGCATCGTCCCGATCGGCCGCCCCGCGCTCGAAGCGGTGCACGCCTATCTCGTCCGCGCGCGGCCGGTGCTCGCCACCCACGGCAGGGGGACCCCGGCGATGTTCCTCAACGCCCGCGGTTCCCGGCTTTCCCGGCAAAGCGCGTGGCAGGTTCTCAAGGACACGGCGGAAGCCGCGGGCATCACGGCGGGCGTCTCCCCGCATACGTTGCGCCATTCCTTCGCCACGCACCTGCTCGAAGGCGGCGCCGACGTCCGTGTCGTACAGGAACTGCTCGGTCACGCCTCGGTGACCACCACTCAGGTGTACACGCTGGTCACGGTCAACACGCTCCGCGAGGTTTACGCGACAGCACATCCCCGCGCGCTCGGTTAATCGACCCGATCGGCCCCGGCGAGCCGCTTTGGCTCGATTCGCGATCCGCGCATAGGCTGCCGGAGACCTAGCCGAAGAGGAGCTTTCGCGCCATGTCGACACCGAACGAGCCGGCGAAGCCGTCCGCGTCCGCCGGTTCGGCCGCGGCGAGCCTCAGCCAGGTGACCATCGCAACCCCCGCCGAACACGACGGCGACGAACCGTCGGAGGACACGATCTCTTCCCGTGGCCGCAAGGCCAAGCGCGCCAAAGAAACCAAGCAACAAGAACTCGAGAGGGAAGGCATCGGCCCCACCGGCCGTCCCCTCCGCGAGATCCCCGAGCCGCCGGTTCTGGACCGGCACGGCCCCGCACTGGTGATGGCCATGTGCAACCAGAAGGGCGGCGTCGGCAAGACCACCTCGACCATCAACCTCGGTGCGGCGCTCGCCGAATGCGGCCGCCGGGTCCTGCTGGTCGACTTCGACCCGCAGGGCGCGCTCTCGGTCGGCCTCGGCATTCAGCCGCACGAGCTGGACCAGACGGTTTACAACGTCATCATGGAGCGCTCGGTCAGCATCACCGACGTCATCCGGAAGACCCGGGTGGACGGCGTCGACCTGCTGCCGAGCAACATCGACCTGTCCGCGGCCGAGGTCCAGTTGGTCGCAGAGGTAGGGCGCGAACACACTTTGTTACGGGTCCTTCGTCCGGTCATGAACGACTACGACTATGTTCTTGTCGACTGCCAGCCCTCGCTAGGCCTGCTGACGGTGAACGCACTGACCGCCGCGGACGGTGTGATCATCCCGCTGGAGTGCGAGTTCTTCAGTCTGCGAGGCGTAGCGCTCCTGATCGACACCATCGAGAAGGTGCAGGAACGCCTCAACCCCAAACTGGACATCACGGGGATTCTCGCCACCATGTACGACCCGAGAACCCTGCACTCGAAGGAGGTCATGGCGAGAGTGGTGGAGGCATTCGGCGACATCGTGTTCGACACGGTGATCAACCGCACCGTGCGGTTCCCCGAGACGACAGTCGCGGGCGAGCCGATCACGACCTGGGCCCCCAAATCAGCCGGCGCGGCAGCCTATCGCGCGCTGGCCCGCGAGGTGATCGCCCGGTGAGCAGGCGAGCTTCCCTGCCCGGAGCGTCCGAACTTTTCAGGATCACCTCCAGCCCCGCCCTCGATCTCCCGCCCGCGCCCGCGCAGCCCGCCCCCTCGACGGGGAACGGCACCGGGAACGGTTCGGCGGACGGGGACGGGCAGGCGCACAAGGACCAGCTGACCAGGGCCGCGCGCAGCGGTTCGGGGCGGACCAAACACGACGCGAAGATCACCGTCTACGTCTCCGGCGACGAGCTGCTGGCGATGGAGCAGGCCAGGCTGAACCTCCGCGCGAAGCACGGGCTCGTGCTCGACCGCGGCAGGCTCGTCCGCGAGGCGGTGGCCGTCCTGCTGGCCGATTTCGACGCGGCCGGCGAGGAGTCGGTCCTCGTCCAGCGCTTGCGGGCGGGCGCCGAGGGCGGGAAAGAGACCGAGAGCTGATGGACGACCCGGCCGCGGCTGCTCCCAGCGGCTCAGAGCCGGTCGAGCGGACAGAGGCAGAGGAGACCCCCGCCGTGCACGAGACCGTGCACGGCGGGATGGTCCCCGAAGGACTGGCCAGCGAAGAGCTGAGCACGTCCAAGTTCAAGGTGAACCTGGCGAACTTCCAGGGCCCGTTCGATCTGCTGCTCCAGCTGATTTCGCAGCACCAGCTCGACGTCACCGAAGTCGCGTTGCACCAGGTCACTGACGATTTCATCGCCTACACCCGTGCGCTCGGCACGGAATGGAACCTCGACGAGACGACCGAGTTCCTGGTCATCGCGGCCACCCTGCTCGATCTCAAGGCGGCGCGGCTCCTGCCCTCGGCGGAGGTGGAGAGCGAAGACGACCTCGCGTTGCTCGAGGCGCGGGACCTGCTGTTCGCGCGCGTGCTGCAGTACCGGGCGTACAAACAGGTCGCGGCGCTGTTCGGCGAGCTGGAGGCCGGCGCTCTGCGGCGCTATCCGCGGTCGGTCGCGCTCGAAGACCGGTTCATGGGGCTGCTGCCCGAGGTGATGCTCGGCGTCGACCCGGCGAAGTTCGCCGAGATCGCGATCGCGGTCTTCCGGCCGAAGCCGCCGCCGACGGTGTCGATCGCGCACATCCACATGGGCCGGGTCTCGGTGCGCGAGCACGCCGCGCTGCTGCGGCTCAAGCTCGCGGAGCTGGGCGAAGCGACCTTCAGTGAGCTTGTCGAAGACTGCGAACACACCGTCGAGATCGTGGCGCGGTTCCTCGCGCTGCTGGAGCTGTACCGCGAGGCGACGGTCCAGTTCGAGCAACTAGAGGCGCTCGCCGAATTGCACGTGCGCTGGACCGGCGGGTCCGTGGCGGAGGCGTCGGTGGCGGCCGAACACGATCTGGCCGTCGTTGAGGACGAGGAGTACGGGTGAGCCCCGAGAGCACCGAAGAGACCGAAGACACCCGAGTGGAGCCGGAAGAGACTGCGAAGCCAGACGAGACTGCAGGACCGGAAGAGATTGGGGAGCCGTTCGCCGACGAGCCGGTGTCCGACGACGCTCCCGCCGACGAGGGGCTCGTGGCGGCGGGTGCCGGGGACTATCCCGACCTCACCTCCGACGAGGCGCTCGAAGCCGCCCTCGAAGCGTTGTTGCTGGTCGTGGACTCGCCGATCAACGAGGAATCGCTCGCCGAGACCGTCGGCCAGCCCGAGTCACGGGTGACCGTCGCGCTGCGCACGATGGCGCAGAAGTTCACCGAGCGATCCAGCGGAATCGACCTGCGCCGCGTCGGCGAAGGGTGGCGGTTCTACACTAGAGACGTCTATGCCCCGTTCGTGGAGAAGCTTCTGCTCGACGGCCAGCGTTCCAAGCTGACGCGAGCCGCTCTGGAGAGCCTCGCCGTGATCGCCTATCGGCAGCCGGTGACCAGAGCCAGGGTCGCCGCCGTCCGAGGGGTGAACGTGGACGGGGTGATCAGGACGCTGCTGGCACGCGGCCTGATCGAGGAGATGGGGACCGACCCCGAAACCACAGGCACGCTGTATGTGACGACCGAGCTGTTCCTGGAGCGACTGGGCCTCTCGTCCTTGGCCGACCTTCCGCCCATCGCTCCATTGCTACCCGAAGTGGACACCATCGATGACATCTGACCCGCATCCCGACGGCATTCGGCTGCAGAAGGTCCTTTCGCAGGCGGGCGTCGCCTCCCGGCGCGCGGCCGAGGACCTGATCGTGCGCGGTCGCGTGAGCGTGGACGGCAAGGTGGTCACCGAACTCGGCCGCCGGGTCGATCCGGACAACTGCGTGATCCACGTGGACGGCACCCGCGTCCAGATCCGCGAGGACCTCGTCTACCTCGTGCTGAACAAGCCCAAGGGCGTGCACAGCACGATGAGCGACGACCGCGGCCGCCCGTGCGTCGGCGACTACCTGCGCGGCCGGTACGAAGAGACCCCCGGCATCGTGCACGTCGGCAGGCTCGACGAGAACACCGAAGGCCTGCTGCTGCTCACCAACGACGGCGACCTCGGCCACCGGCTGATGCACCCGTCGTTCCAGGTACTGAAGACCTACTTCGCCGAGGTCGAGGGCATCGTCCCGCGTGGGCTCGGCAAGGAACTGCGGGCAGGCTTCGAACTGCCGGACGGCATCGTCAAGGTCGACCAGTTCCGGGTCAAGGACATGCTCGCCGGCCGGACCCAGATCGAACTGGTCATCCACGAAGGCCGCAAGCACATCGTGCGGCGGCTGATGGCGGCCACCGGGCACCCGGTGCGCAAACTGGTCCGGACCGCGCTCGGCGACGTTCAGCTCGGCGCCCAGCGCTCGGGCTCGATCCGTCGGCTCAACCGCGGCGAGGTCGGTTCGCTCTACCGTGCGGTCGATCTGTAAGACTTTCCGCTCTACTGCGTGACTGATCATCGCGTTTAGCTCTCCCTGACGGGCTTTCAGCCGACGGGGAAGGGCTCAACCGTGAAAACAGTTGTGCTGGCAGGGATTTTGGCGGTCGCCGCGGCCGTGGTCGCGGCGCCGCAGGCCGCGGCGAAACCGCGGGGCAGCGAACCGGTCTACGATTTCGCCCAGGCCGTCCGCGAGACGGCCTGGGTGGACATCGGGCTCGACGGCGACGGCGACGGCCGCTCCGACCGGGTCGCCGCCGACATCATCCGGCCGAGGGAACCCGCGGCGCGGGGCACGAAGGTGCCGGTCATCATGGACGCGAGCCCGTACTACTCGTGCTGCGGCCGCGGCAACGAGAGCGAACTCAAGACCTACGACCCGGCGGGCAGGCCGGTCGGGTTCCCGCTCTACTACGACAACTTCTTCGTCCCCCGCGGGTACGCCGTGGTACTGGTGGATCTGGCCGGTACCAACAAATCTCGCGGCTGCACCGATATCGGCGGGCCCTCGGACGTCAATTCGGCCCGCAAGGTCGTCGACTGGCTGAACGGCCGGGCGAACGGGTACACCTCCGCGACCGGCTCCGCGAGAACGAACGCGTCGTGGTCGACAGGCGCTGTCGGCATGATCGGGAAGTCCTACGACGGCACGATCGCCAATGGCGTCGCGGCGACCGGGGTCGACGGGCTCAAGACCATCGTGCCGATCGGCGCGATCAGTTCCTGGTACGACTACTACCGTTCCGACGGCGCGAACCTGCGTCAGGGCAGCCCCGCCGGGTTGGCGCAGACCGTCTCCCAGCGCAACGGCGGCCAGAACTGTGCCGGGGCCAACCGGAAGCTCACCGAGGGCGCGACCGCGAACGGTGACTACAACTCGTTTTGGCTCGACCGGGACCACGTTCAGAGCGCCTCGAAGGTGAAAGCGAGTGTGCTCGCTTCGCACGGCCTGGGCGACCTCAACGTCAAGATGATCAACTTCGGACAGTGGTGGGAAGCGCTGCGGGTGGAGCGCAAGGTGTGGCTGACGCAGGCCGGTCACGTCGATCCGTTCGACTACCGGCGATCGGCGTGGGTCGACACCCTGCACAAATGGTTCGACCACTACCTGCTCGGCGTCGACAACGGGATCGAGAAGACCCCGGGCGCGAGTGTTGAACGCGCTCCCGACGTCTGGGTGGATCAGGCGGCGTGGCCCGCGGGGAGCGCGGTGACCCTGCGGCCCGCGGCCGGCGGCACCCCGGGTGTCGGAACGCTCGGCACCACCGCCGGAACGGGTACGGCGTCGTTCACCGACTCGTCCGGCCAGACCTCGAACGGCTGGGCGGCGCGGCCGACGGAGACCTCCAGTGGCCGCGTGCTGTTCAGCACCGGCGCGCTCGCGAAGGACCTGCACGTCTCCGGGACCGCGAAGGTGACGGTGACCGCGACGCCGTCGACGTCCACCGCGCGGCTCTCGGCGATCTTGGTGGACTACGGCCCGGCGACGATCCGGAACTACACCGGACCGAAGGAAGGCATCAAGAACGAGGTGACACAGTCGTGCTGGGGATCGAGCGCTTCCGGCAATGACGCCTGCTACCTGAACACGAGCACCGACTCGGTCTCGGTCGGGCTGAACATCATCAGCCGCGGCTGGGCGGATCTGGCCAACTATCGGTCACTGGGCCAGGAATCGCCGCTGACGCCGGGACAGCCGTACACCATGACGTTCCGGCTGGCGAGTACGGATCACGTTGTCCCGCAGGGACATCAGCTCGCGTTGATCATCGGCGGGACGGACGGTTCGTTCATCTCCGGTCCGGCGCAGTACCCGAAGATCACGGTGGATCTGGGTAAGACTTCGCTGGCTCTGCCGGTCGCGGGTGCGGGTCCGGCGGCTGTTCCGGCTCCGTTGCCGGCGGCTCCGGCGCAGATCGCTCCGGCGGGTGCTTCGGGGCTGGAGCGCGGGTAAGCGATGCTATGAAAGGTCCTTTCCTCGCAAAATTTGCCAGGAAAGGACCTTTCATAGCGCGTGGGACCGGGCAGTCGGGCTTCAGCGCCCGGCGGTGACGATCCAAACCCCGCCGGGAATCCGTACCCCCTGCGGTGTCTCGAATTCGCCGAGCGCGTCCCGTACCCGGTCGCGGAGCCCGGCGATCGAGTCCGTGTCCACGGTCCGCAGGTTGTGCCGGATCGGGGCCATCGAGAAGACGAACTCGGTCGCGTCAGGAGCGTCCGCGCCGAAGTTCATGTCCGCGTCCACCGGAGTGATCTCGATGCCACCGAAACCCGCGGCCGTGAGCACCTCGGCGATCCGTTCGGGGGCCAGCAGGGAACCCATCCCGCGTGCGGCGGGCGACGGCTCACGGAGGTAGGGCGTGAGCGCCGCGGTCGCCCGGGCGTAGGCACTGTCGGCGTTGCCCGATCGCGGCCCCAGGAAGGCCAGCCTGCCGCCTGGTGCCAGGGCGTCGCGGAGATGTCCGAAGGCCGCCACCAGGTCGGCGAAGAACATCACGCCGCCCCTGCTCAGGATGACGTCGAAGCCGGGCCCTTCGAACGGGTGGACCTGCGCGTCTCCCTGGACGAACTCGATATTCGTGATGTTCTCGGCCGCCGCGTCCAAGCGGGCCCTTTCCACCAGCGGCGCCGAAATGTCGATGCCCAGCGCGTGCCCGCTCCCGGCCTTTCTCGCGGCCAGCCGGGTGGTGAGCCCGGCGCCACAGCCGACGTCCAGGACCGCGGCGCCGTCTTCGATGTTCGCGGCGGCGAAAAGCGGCGCGTCGAAGGACTCCATCATTCCGTTGTAGCGCTCGGGATGCTCGGCCCAGAGTTTCCCCTCCCAGCCGTTCCACGCTTCGGCTTGCTGCTGATTGGCGATCGTCACCATGAGGTCTCCCCGCATCGTTACTAGAGTTGGACTCTAGTGTTTGACTCTAGAGATAGACTCCAATCATGAGTGGTGTCAAGGCCGCCAAGGCGGCCGAAACGCGGCGGCGGATCATCGAAGCCGCCAAGGATCTCTTTCTCGCCGACGGCTATGGGGCGACCACGCTGCAGCAGGTCGCCGACCGGGCGGGGGTGGCCGTCCAGACCATCTACTTCGCCTTCCGCAACAAGCCGACGTTGCTGAAGGAGCTGGTCGACGTCGCGATCGCCGGCGACGACCGTCCGGTGGCGACCATGGAGCGGCCATGGTTCGCGCGTGTGGTGGACGCTCCGGACGCGGGGACGGCGCTCACCGCTCTCGTCGCGGGTAGCCGCGCCGTGCTCGAACGGGTCGCCGCCGTCAGCGAAATGGTGCGCGCCGCGACCGCGGCCCACCCCGAACTCCGTGAACTGTGGCCGGAGCGCGAGGACCCCCGCCACACCGTGCACGTGGCGGCGGCGAAGGCCTTATCGGGGAAGCCCGGTGCCAGGGCCGATCTCGCCGTCGACGAGGCGGCGGACATTCTTTACGCCCTGCTGAGCCCGGAGCTGTTCCTCATCCTCACGCGTGACCGCGGGTGGGACCCGGCGGCGTGGGAACGCTGGGTCGAGGGGCTTCTGGCCGCCCAGGTGCTCGACGGCGGCTGACGGAGGCGAGATGTCATGAGGGGTCCCCATGGGACAAATTTCGTCCTATGGGGACCCCTCATGACACTTCGGGACCGGGCGCGTCAGCCGGTCTGCGAAGCGGGACTCTTCGACCCGAACGGCTTCCGCTGCAGCGCGCGGGCCACCGGTTCGACGATCCGCGCGGCCGTCGGGCCGAGGACCGCCATCAGGAGCACGTAAGCCGTCGCGAGGGCCGCCAGTTCGCCGGTCACGGCTCCCGCGGCCACCGCCAGCCCGGCGATGACGATCGAGAACTCACCGCGGGCGACCAGTGCGGCTCCGGCACGGGCCCGGCCCATCTTCCCGATGCCCTGTCTCCGCGCGGCCCACCAGCCGGTGCCGACCTTCGTGAGCGTGGTCGCCACCGCCAGCACGACCGCCCAGCCGAGCACGGGCGGGATCGACGCGGGGTTCGTGTTGAGACCGAACACGACGAAGAAGATGGCCGCGAAGAGGTCTCGCAGCGGTTCCAGCATGTGTGTCGCGTTCTCCGCCGTGGAGCCGGAGATCGCGATGCCGAGCAGGAACGCGCCGACCGCGGCCGACACCTGCATCGCCGAAGCGAGCCCCGCGACGAGCAGCGCCGCGCCGAGGACCTTGAGCAGGAACACCTCGCGATCCGGGCTGTCCACCGCCGCGGAGACGTAGCGGCCGAACTTCAGCGCGATCACCAGGACGACGGTGATCACCAGTAGTGAGATCCCGACCGCCTTCATCCCGCCGAGGAAGCTCACGCCACCGAGCACCGCGGTGAGGATCGGCAGGTACAGCGCCATCACCAGGTCTTCGAACACCAGGATCGACAGCACCACCGGCGTTTCCCGGTTACCGAGCCTGCCGAGGTCGCCGAGCACCTTCGCGATGATCCCGGACGACGAGATGTAGGTGACGCCCGCGAGCACGATCGCGCCGATCGGTCCCCAGCCGAGGATGAGCGCGACGATCGCGCCCGGCGCGGCGTTGAGCACGATGTCGACGATCCCCGCCAGCCACGAGCGTTTGAGCCCGGTGAACAGTTCGGCCGCCGAGTACTCCAGGCCCAGCAGCAGAAGTAGGAGGACGACGCCGATCTCGCTGGCGAGGTGGGTGAAGTCGCCGATGTCGCCGAGCGGGATCAGCCCGCCCTGCCCGAAACACAGGCCTCCGATCAGGTACAGCGGGATGGGGGACATCCCGATCTTCCCGGCGAGGCGGCCCAGCACACCCAGGCCGAAGAAGACCGCCCCGAGTTCGATCAAGGACAGTGCGGTGTGATCCATCCGCGCTCAGCCGTACTTGAGGATCTTGATGGCGGACTCGAGGCCGTCGGACGTGCCGACCGCGACGAGCACGTCGCCGGCGGTGAGGTTGAAGTCCGGCGTGGGGGAGGGGTGGACCTGCCCGGCGCGCATCACCGCGACCACCGAGACACCCGTCCTCGTCCGCATGGCCGTGTCGCCGAGAGTGCGCCCGTCGAACGGCGACGAGGCCTTGATCGGCAGCTGCTTGGTGTTGATCCCCGGCAGATCCCGGTGCTCCTCGGTGAGCTGGGCGACCAGCTGGGGCGCGCCGAGCAGGTTCGCCAGCGCCCCCGCTTCGTCGTTGGTGAGCGGAAGTGAGGCCAGGCAGGCGTCGGGATCGTCCGTTTTGGACACGATCAGCTCGACATGCCCATCGCGGTGGGTCACCACGCCGACGCGGCGGCCGTTGCGAGTGGCGAAGTCCTTGCGGACACCTATTCCGGGGAGCGGAGTCACTTCGACGTTCACGTCATCAACAGTAACTCACTGTCCGTTTTGCTTCGGGCAGATGAGGAACAGCGCCGAGCTCAGGATCATCAGGGCGCACGTCGCGCCGTGGATGCCGAGCGCGGCGCCCATGGACCCGTTGTGGGTCAACACGATCAGCATGTCGCCGAACGGGATGAACGCCAGCGCGAGCAGCGCACAGCCCAGCGCGCGGGCGTTGCGGAAACACGAGCAGCGCGAGCACCACGAGTGCCGTGCCGATGTCGCGGACACCTTTGACCGCGAGGATCGGATCTCCCTCGGGCGGCATCACCGGCAGCCCGAAGCCACCCGTCTGGGTCTGCGGAACTGCCTAGCGTTGCTAGGACTCGCATATCACCACCTCGCCGTGGGCGGCTGAGGCGTGTCGTGCGCCACCAGGCAGAATGGACCTCGATCAGGTGAGCGACGAAGAGTCAGAGGAGAGTTTCGGTGGCGGGAGCCCTGCGTGGTGTGGTCGCGATGGACGGCCCGTCCGGAACCGGGAAATCCACGGTCTCGCGGAAGCTCGCGACGAAGCTCGGCGCCGGCTACCTCGACACCGGAGCGATGTACCGCATGGTCACCCTCGCCGTGCTGCGCGCCGGGGCCGACCCGGCCGACGCGCCGTCCGTGATCGCCGTCGCGGAGCAGGCCGAACTCGGCATCGGAACCAGCCCGGACGAAGCGACCGTCACCCTGGCGGGTGAGGATGTCACCGCCGAGATCCGCGGCGCGGACGTCACTACGGCGGTATCGCCGGTTTCGGCCGTCCCCGCGGTCCGCGAGCTGCTGGTCGCGCGGCAGCGTGAACTCATCGCCGAGGTACTCGGCCGGGTCGGCGGCATCGTCGTCGAAGGCCGCGACATCGGCACCGTCGTCGCCCCGGACGCCGAGCTGAAGGTCTTCCTCACCGCTTCGGCCGAGGTCCGCGCCGCACGCCGCAGCGCGCAGGACTCCGCCGCCGGTCGCGAGTCCACTGTGGACGTCGCGAAGGCGGCGGTGGAACGGCGTGACCGGCTCGACTCCACGCGGGCGACGTCGCCCCTGCGCGCGGCCGACGACGCCGTCGAGGTCGACACCTCCCGGCTGAACATCGACCAGGTGATCGTCGCGCTGGCGGAACTGGCGCTGCACCGCGGCCTGCTCGAAGGCTGCCCGGCGGAGGCGGCCAGGTGAGCGCGAGGGGACTGCCCGAAGGCGCGAGCGGCCCGCTGCACACCTTCGGCAGGGGTATCTCGAAGTTCATCGTCCGGCCCGCGTTCCGGGTCCGGCTGCACGGCGGCGACCGGGTACCGGCGTCGGGTCCGGTGGTGTTCATCGCCAACCACAGCTCGATGGTGGAACCGCAGCTGCTGTTCGGAATGTTGTCGCGGCGCACGGCGTTCCTCGTCAAGGAGGAACTCTTCCGTGGGTTCGTCGGCTGGTTCTTCCCGAAACTGGGCCAGATCCCGGTGAAACGGGGCGCGGTCGACCGCAGACCGCTGATGACGGCGGTCAAGGTGCTCGAGGACGGCGGCGCGGTCGGGATCTTCCCCGAAGGCACCCGCGGCCTCGGTGACGCCGAAAACTTCGAGCGCGGCGCGGCCTTCCTGGTCCGCGCCGGGAACGCGACCGTGGTACCGGTCGCCACTCGGGGGACGTACAAACCCGCCGGCGCCAGGAGGCGTTGGCGGCCACGCGTCGACATCATGGTCGGCGAACCTTTCACTCCCGCCATCGGGAAGGGAAGGACAGGGCTGGAGGAGGGAACCGAGCGGCTTCGCATCGCGCTCGCGGACCTCGTGAAGGCACTGGACGAATGGCGCTTGGAGCACGGGCTCCAAGACACGCGACAGGATTGAGTAGATGACAGAGCTTGACGGAGTCGGCGAAATCGACGGCTCCTGGTCCGACGAGTCCGAATTCACCGCGCTGGACGCGCAGATCGCCGTCGGCGAGGCCGAGGAGGAGGCGCAACTCGCGCAGCCGGTCCTCGCCGTGGTCGGTCGGCCGAACGTGGGCAAGTCGACCCTGGTCAACCGCATTCTCGGCCGCCGTGAGGCGGTCGTGCAGGACGTTCCCGGCGTGACCCGGGACCGCGTCGCCTACGACGCCTTCTGGGCGGGCCGCCGGTTCACCCTGGTCGACACGGGCGGCTGGGAGCCGGACGCGACCGGGCTGCAGGCCTCCGTCGCCGCGCAGGCCGAGATCGCGATGGCCACCGCCGACGCGGTGCTGCTGGTCATCGACGCCAGTGTCGGCGCGACCGCGACCGACGAGGCCGCCTCGAAGGTGCTACGCCGTTCGAAGAAGCCGGTGCTGCTCGTCGCCAACAAGGTCGACGACGACCGCCTGCTCGCCGACACCGCCTCGCTGTGGTCACTCGGCCTCGGCGAACCGCATCCGGTCAGCGCGTTGCACGGCCGTAGTTCGGGTGATCTGCTCGACGCCATCGTCAAGGCGTTGCCGACGATGCCCCGTGACGGCGACCGCGCCACCGCCGGCCCGCGCCGCGTCGCGCTCGTCGGCAAGCCGAACGTGGGCAAGTCCAGCCTGCTGAACAAGATCTCCGGCGAGGAGCGGTCCGTGGTGGACTCGGTCGCCGGTACCACGGTCGACCCGGTCGACTCGCTGGTCGAGCTGGATGGCGACACCTGGCGGTTCGTCGACACGGCCGGTCTGCGCAAGCGCGTCAACTCCGCGAACGGCGCGGAGTACTACGCGTCGCTGCGGACCAAGACCGCGATCGACGCGGCCGAGGTCGCGATCGTGCTGCTGGACGCCGCCGAGCCGCTTTCGGAGCAGGACCTGCGGGTGCTGACCATGGTCGTCGAGGCGGGACGTGCCTGCGTGCTCGCGTTCAACAAGTGGGACCTCGTCGACGAGGACCGCCGCCACGCGATGGTCCGCGAACTCGACCGCGGCCTGGTCCGGGTGCCGTGGGCGGAGAAGGTCAACATCTCCGCGCTCACCGGCCGTTCCGTGCGCAAGCTCGCGCCGGCGCTGCGGACCGCGCTGAAGTCCTGGGACCAGCGGGTTCCCACCGGTCAGCTGAACGGCTGGCTCGCCGACCTCATCGCCGCGACCCCGCCGCCGGTGCGCGGTGGCAAGCAGCCGAAGGTGCTGTTCGCGACCCAGGCGGGCATCCGCCCGCCGACGCTGGTCCTGTTCACCACCGGCTTCCTCGAGGCGGGCTACCGCCGGTTCATCGAACGCAAATTCCGCGAGCGATTCGGCTTCGAAGGCAGCCCCGTCCGGGTGAATGTCCGGGTGCGGGAAAAGAAGCAAAGGCCCAAGGTCGGCGGAAAAGCGGTCAGCGGAAAAGCGGCTGGAAAACCGAAGAACCGCTGAATTTCTCACGATGTAGGTGAATAGTTCACTGCGTGGACACGCCGTTGACCTCGGGTTACGGCGTGTCCACCGGGTGAGTTTCGACACTCTGTCGAGACCCTCCTGAGATATGTCGCCCACCTGAGGTAAAGTCATAGGTCTGTTAGCGGGCGCCTCATTCGGAGAGCGAGCCCGAATGACGCACTTCGCGAAAGGTGTGTGATGGGCTTGAGCGCCCATGGTTCTTTCCTGCCCGTGGTGACAGCCCGATGACCTTGACCGCCGACTCCCGTCCGCCCGCCGGTGCCGCCGATGACGCGGAAAGCCCGGTCGCCGACCGCGCCCTGTTCCGGTCCGGGCCTGGCGCCGGTGAGCGCACCCTGATCGACATCCTCGCCGAGACCGCGCTCCGCCACCCCAACGCCGGCGCGATCGACGACGGCGAGACCACACTGTCCTACCGCAAGCTCGTCGAAGAGATCGACGACTACGGCCGCAAGCTGACCGCCAACGGCGTCGGCGTCGGCGACCGGGTCGGCGTCCGGATCTCCTCCGGCACCGCCGAGCTGTACGTCGCCATCCTCGCGATCCTGTCCGTCGGCGCCGCCTACGTGCCGGTCGACGCGGACGACCCCGACGAGCGCGCCGAACTGGTCTTCGGCGAGGCCGACGTCGCCGCCGTCGTCACCGATGGCGGCGCGATCACCGTCACCGGCACGCCCGGCGGTGTCGAAGGCACTCCTTCCCCTGCCGACGACGCGTGGATCATCTTCACCTCGGGTTCGACCGGTAAGCCGAAGGGTGTCGCGGTCTCGCACGCGTCCGCCGCCGCGTTCGTCGACGCCGAAGCCCAGCTGTTCTTGACCGAGGAGCCGATCGGCCCCGGCGACCGCGTGCTCGCCGGTCTGTCCGTCGCCTTCGACGCGTCGTGTGAAGAGATGTGGCTCGCCTGGCGCCACGGCGCCTGCCTGGTCCCGGCGCCGCGTTCGCTGGTGCGGACCGGGGTCGACCTCGGCCCGTGGCTGGTCGCGCAGGGCATCACCGTCGTCTCGACCGTCCCCACGCTGGCCGCGCTGTGGCCGTCGGACGCGCTCGAAGACGTCCGTCTGCTGATCTTCGGTGGCGAAGCCTGCCCGCCGGAACTGGCCGAACGCGTCGCTGTCGAAGGCCGCGAAGTCTGGAACACCTACGGTCCGACCGAGGCCACCGTCGTCGCCTGCGCCGCGCAGATGACCGGTGAGGGCCCCGTCCGGATCGGCCTGCCGCTCCTGGGCTGGCAGCTCGCCGTCGTCAACGAGGCCGGCGAGCCGGTCGCGATGGGGGAGACCGGCGAGCTGGTCATCGGCGGCGTCGGCCTGGCCCGCTACCTCGACCCGGAGAAGGACGCCGAGAAGTTCGCGCCGCTGCCCTCGCTGGGCTGGCGCCGCGCGTACCGCAGCGGTGACATGGTCCGCGCCGAGGCCGAGGGGCTGCTGTTCCTCGGGCGCCTCGACGAGCAGGTCAAGCTCGGCGGCCGCCGGATCGAACTCGGCGAGGTCGACGCCGCGCTCCAGGCGCTGCCCGGGGTGCAGGGCGCGGCCGCCGCGATCCGTCGCACCAAGGCGGGGAACCAGGTTCTCGTCGGCTATGTCGTGCCCGCCGAAGGTACCGAATTCGACCACGACGAAGCCGCGACCCGGCTGCGCGAGCAGCTGCCCGCCGCGCTCGTCCCGCTGCTGGCGCTGGTCGGTGACCTGCCGACGCGGACGTCCGGCAAGGTCGACCGCAACGCCCTGCCCTGGCCGCTGTCCACTGTGGACGCCGCGAAATCCGGGCTCTCGCCGACGGAGAGCTGGTTGGCCGAAGGCTGGTCCGAGATCTTGGGTGTTTCGGTCGGCAACCCGAAGGCC
Organism: Amycolatopsis sp. NPDC034160; assembly: GCF_055575355.1. Taxonomy (NCBI): domain Bacteria; kingdom Bacillati; phylum Actinomycetota; class Actinomycetes; order Pseudonocardiales; family Pseudonocardiaceae; genus Amycolatopsis; species Amycolatopsis sp. NPDC034160. Next base: position 31,201 of record NZ_JBVISU010000017.1, read on the forward strand.
GACTTCTTCACCAACGGCGGCGGGAGCCTGACGGCCGCGCAGCTGATCGCGCGGATCCGCACGCGACATCCGCAGGTGTCGGTGAACGACATCTACGCCAACCCGAAGCTCGGCGCGCTGGCTTCGCTGCTGGACGCGCTGAGTGGCCAGAAGACCGAACGCCGCGACATCGTGCCGACCCCGCGCAAAGCCGGGATCATTCAGTCCCTGCTGATGATCCCGCTGATGGGATTGGTCGGCCTGCGCTGGACGACGATCGCCGCGGCGCTGTCGAACGTGCTCTCCCTCGCCGGTTTCGGCTGGGCGCCGACGCTGCACTGGGCGTGGATCGCCGTCGCGTGGGTCGTGCTGTTCAGCCCGGCTGGCCGGATCGCGATCTCGGCGACCGGCTCGCGGCTGTTGCTGCGCGGGGTCCGCCCCGGCAGCTACCCGCGTGGCGGCAGTGTCCACTTGCGACTGTGGACGGCCGAGAAGCTCGCCGAGTTCAGTGGCGCGGACAGCGTCGCGGGCGCGTCCTGGATGACGACGTATGCCAAGGCACTCGGCGCGCGTATCGCCAAGGACGTCGACCTGCACTCGCCGCCGCCGGTCACCGGCATGCTGAAACTGGGCCGTGGTGCCGCCGTCGAACCCGAGGTCGACCTGACCGGGCATTGGGTGGACGGCGATCTTGTGCACATCGGCAAGATCCGCATCGGCGCGGACGCCCGGATCGGCTCGCGCAGCACGCTGTTCCCCGGCGCGCGGATCGGCAAGGGCGCGGAGATCGCGGCCGGGTCGACCGTCCGCGGCGTCGTCCCCGCCGGGCAGCGCTGGGCAGGCGCCCCTGCGGCGCGGACCACCAAGGACTCGCTGAAGTGGCCGTCGAGCCGCCCACCGCGTTCGCGGTTCTGGTCGTCGGTCTACGGCGCGACCTCGGTCGCGCTCGGTCTCCTGCCCGCCGTCGCCGCGCTCCCTGCCGTCGCGGTCCTCGGTTACGCGATCGCCGGTACTCCTTCGCTGGGCGCCGCGCTCGGACGGGCTCTGCTGTTCACCCCGCTCGCGACCATCGCGTACTTCGTGACCTACGCCCTGCTCGTGCTGGTGGGCGTCCGTTTGCTGAGCATCGGCATGGTCGAGGGTTACCACCCGGTGCACGGCCGCGTCGCATGGCAGGTCTGGGCGACCGAACGCTTGATGGGCATGGCGCGTGAGGGGCTGTTCCCCTTGTACGCCAGCCTGTTCACCCCGGTGTGGCTCCGGCTGCTCGGGGCGAAGGTCGGCCGCAACGTGGAGGCGTCCACCGTCCTCGCGGTGCCGAAGATGACCCAGGTGGACAGTGGCGCGTTCCTGGCGGACGACACCATGGTCGCCACCTACGAACTCGGCCACGGCTGGCTGCACGTCGCGCCCGCCCGGATCGGCAAGCAGGCGTTCCTCGGCAACTCGGGGATGACCGCGCCCGGCCGTTCCGTCCCCAAGCGAGGGCTGGTCGGTGTGCTGTCTTCGACGCCGCTGAAGGCGAAGAAGGGGTCCTCGTACCTCGGGATGCCGCCGCTGCCGGTCCGCCGGTCGGTCGGCGAATCCGACACGAGCCGCACCTACACACCGCCGCTGCGGCTGAAGGCGGCCCGCGCGCTGGTCGAACTGTGCCGGATCGTGCCGGTGATGTGCGGCGTCGCGCTCACCGTGCTGGTTGCCGCCGGTATCTTCGCGCTGGCGTCGGCGTACGGCTTCCTGGTCGCCGTGTTGCTCGGCGGGCCGCTCATGTTCGCCGCCGGTGCCGTCGCCGCGCTGACCGCCACCGCGATGAAGTGGCTGCTGGTGGGCAAGTTCCGCGCGGTCGACCATCCCTTGTGGAGTTCGTTCGTCTGGCGCAACGAACTCGCCGACACCTTCGTCGAGGCGCTCGCCGTGCCGTGGCTGGTCGGTTCACTGGGCGGCACACCGCTGCTGCCCGCGTGGCTGCGCACCCTGGGCGTCAAGATCGGTCGCGGCGTGTGGCTGGAGACGTACTGGCTGCCCGAATCGGACCTCGTCAGCCTCGGCGACGGCGCGACGATCAACCGCGGCTGTGTCGTGCAGACGCACCTTTTCCACGACCGGATCATGACGATGTCGCCGGTGACCCTGGACGAGGGAGCGACGCTCGGGCCGCACGGTATCGTGTTGCCCGGCGCGAGCATCGGCGCGCGGACGACCGTCGGACCGGGGTCTCTGGTGACCCGGGGCGACGCGGTTCCCGCCGACTCTCGGTGGCTCGGGAATCCCATCTCGGCCTGGACGAAGTAGGGAAGCGGGGTCTTCGCGGGTGATTTCGAAGGCCTCCGCGCAACCCTCGCCCGGCGCGGACACCTCCGGCGATTCCTATCTGCCCCTGCACGGCAACGGCGGTTACCGTGTCCGGCACTACGATCTCGAGCTGGACTACAAGATCGGCCCCAACCGGCTTTCGGCCGCCGCGGTGATCACCGCCGAGGCGACGCAGGCGCTGTCGCGGTTCACCCTGGACTTCGGCGATTTCCGGATCAACCGGGTGCTGGTCAACGGGAAACCCGCCAAGTACACGCGGCGCGGGCACAAGCTGAACGTGAAGCCGGCGAAGTCGTTGCCCGATGGGAGCGAGTTCGTCGCGGAGATCCACTATGTCGGCAACCCACGCCCGATCCCCGGGCTGTGGGGCGACATCGGCTGGGACGAACTGACCGACGGCTCACTCGTCGCGAGCCAGCCGGTCGGTGCGCCGTCGTGGTTCCCGTGCAACGACCATCCGGCGGACAAGGCGACCTACCGCGTCGCGCTGACGACGTCGTCGCCGTATGTCGTGGCGGTCACCGGGAACCTGGTGTCGCGGCACGGTCGCGCGAGCACCACCCGGTGGGTCTTCGAACGGCGCGAGCCGACGCCGACATACCTGATGAGCGTCCAAATCGGACGGTACGACGACATCGAACTGGTCTCGGGCGCCATCCCCGGCTGGTTCTCCCATCCGGAAGCCGCCGCGTACCGGATCAGCCTCGTCGGCGACCAGGTGCTGGCTTCCGTTCCGCAGCGGGCCGCCGTGCCGCCGCGGCTGCGCCGGCCGTTCTCCCGCGATTTCGGGCGGCAGGGCCAGATCATGGACGCCCTGCAGCGGCTGTTCGGGCCTTACCCGTTCGGTGAGTACGTCATCGTGGTCACCGACGACGATCTCGACGATCCGATCGAAGCGCAAGGCATGTCGATCTTCGGCGCCAACCACGTCGACGGACGGCGCACCCACGAACGCCTCGTCGTCCACGAACTGGCGCACCAGTGGTTCGGCAACAGCCTCACCGTCGCGGACTGGCGGCACATCTGGCTGAACGAGGGCTTCGCGACCTACGCGGAATGGCTCTGGTCCGAGGAATCCGGCGGGCAGAGCGCGCACTCGTGGGCGAAGACGTGGCACGTGCGGATGAAGGCGAAGCCCGCGGATCTGCGTCTCGCCGACCCCGGGGTGGCGCGGATGTTCGACGAGCGGGTGTACAAACGCGGCGGCCTTCTGTTGCACGCCTTGCGGTGCACCGTCGGCGACGCGGTTTTCTTCCCGCTGGTGAAGGCATGGGCGACGGAGAACCGGCACGGTTTGGTGACTACCGCCGCTTTTGTGGCGCTGGCTGAACGGTTCGCTGGTCGCTCTCTCGCCGGCTTCTTCGCCGCTTGGCTGGAGGCTCCGGCGCTGCCTCCGCTACCGCCGCTGCCTTGAGGCGCTTGCGCTGATGTCGCGAAAGCCACTTTCGGGACATCTGACGTCTCGAAAGTGGCTTTCGCGACATCCGCGGAGTTGTCCACAGTGGGGCTGATGTGGCGAGTTGTCCACAGATCGGCAGAAGGTGCTGGCGGTCTGAAGCCCGATCGGCCGACGATCACGAGGTGAAAGCCGGAGAGTGGGCCCGTGATCCTGAGGGCCTCTACCAATGGAGCCGTGAGGGCGTGATCACCGTCGCCCGGCTCGGAGAACTCGGCGTCCCATCGAGGACGTGCTATCGGCGATGTCGGCCGGGTGGGCCTTGGCGGCGGCTGCTGCCCGGCGTTCTCCTGCTCAATTCGGGCGTGCCGACGCGAAAGCAGCTGGTGGATGCCGCTCTTCTGTACGCCGGACCTGATGCGGTGGTGACAGGAGCCGCCGCTTGCCGACGGCAAGGATTGCGGGCGCTGCCGGACGATCCGTTCCTGGTACACCTTCTCGTCCCCCTTGAACACAAGATCGGGAGTTCGGGACACGTGGTCGTCGAGCGGACGACTCGGATGCCGCAACCGGTCATCACCGGCGGAGTACCGCTGGCACCTCTGGTCCGGGCAGTACTCGATGAATGTCGTCGGCTCGGTTCCCGACAGGCGGTTTCGAGTTTGCTCGCCGAGACGGTCCAGCACGGCGTGCGCGTTTCGGACCTGTTCGCGGAGCTCGACGCCGGAAGCAGCCGCGGTACGGCGATGCCGCGTGAAGTTCTGTACCGGATCGCCGACGGCGCCAGGTCGGTCGCGGAAGTCGACGCCATGCGGGTGTGGAGATCGACCGGTCTACCCGAGCCGCTTTGGAATCATCAGCTACGAGACGAACGCGGTGAATACGTCGCGACACCCGATGCGTATTTCGTGGATGCGGAGTTCGCCTGGGAGATCGACTCCTATGACTTCCACTTCGGTAAGCGGCAGTACGCCGCGACTTTGGCGAGAAACGGTAGGTACGCGGCCGCAGGTATCGCGGTGCTCCAGACACTGCCCAGCCGATTGCGGACGGAGCCGAATCAGGTCGCCGCCGAACTGGTGTCCGCGTTCCGTGCGGCCAAAGCTCGCAGGAATCGCGTCGCCTGACGCCCCGGTGGCCGCGCGCGAGAAGGCGCCGGTGAGGGCGACCTGTGGGTACCGCGCGCACCTGACGAGCCAGGTCGCCGAGCCGTATCAACACGATTCGGTGGGTGCCCTGAGCCCACCGTGACTTCGCGCGTGGCGATACGCGAGAGTGTTCCTGAACTTCCTCCGGACGACAGGAGCACCGATGTCCCAGCCGCCGCAGCCGGGCGAGCCCGAAGGCCAGACGCCCGACCCCGGGGCTCCGCAGGGGCAGCCGTATCAGCCCTATCAACAGCCCTATCCGCAACAGGGCTGGTACGCCGCTCCGCAACAACCGCCGCCGCCGTCGTCTTCGAGCAAGACGGCGTTGTGGATCGGGCTGGGCGTGCTGGGGCTCGTGGTGGTGGTCGCCGTCGTGGCGATCACCGGATTCGTGGCGCCGGGGTTCTTCCTGCCGGACGCCAAGGGCAAGAGCGCCGTCGCGTCCTCGTCCTCTCCGGCCCCGACTTCGAGTGGCCAGGAAACGACGACGACACAGAGTCCGGTGCGGATCCCGGCGGACCGGGTCGCGCTGCCGAAACGGGCGACGCCGCTGCCGGATCCGGCGAGCTGCGTCTACCAGTCGGACACCAGTGGCTTGGTGCCGAAGAAGGTGAATCCGCCCGCGGCGGGACCCACTCCGGCGAGCGGCACGACGAATGTCACCGTCAAGACGACCGCGGGAGACATCGGGCTCACACTGGACCGGGCCCTCGCGCCGTGCACCGTGGCGAACTTTCTCTCGTTGGCGCAGCAGGGTTACTACGACGGGCACTCGTGCCACCGGCTCGGGACGTCGGGACTCCAGATGCTCCAGTGCGGCGACCCGGCGGGCACCGGGACGGGCGGTCCGGGATACACCGTCCCGGACGAGGTCTTCCCCGAACTCAAATACGGCCGGGGCGTCCTCGCGATGGCGAAGAAGCAGGCGCCGGACTCGGGCGGCAGCCAGTTCTTCATGGTCTTCGGTGAAGCGGAACTCCCGCCGGAGTACACGGTGTTCGGAAGCATCTCCGACGCGGGCCTGCAGGTACTGGACAAGGTCGCGCGCGGCGGGGTGGACGAGGCGAAGGGACCTGGTGACGGGACGGGACCGCCGAACACCGCGGTGACGTTCCAGTCGATCGCGGTGGGCTGACCGCGGTCGCCGGGGGAACGTCCGGCGTGCTCACCAGGACGCAGGAGATCCCCCGGCCGCCGCGCCTTTTACGCCTCGCCGGATACTCGGTGAGTGGTCACCGCGTCCGCCGCGGCTTCGCCCGATCGCACCGCGCCGTCGATGTAGCCGTACCAGTGCGTCGAGGTTTCCGTTCCCGCCCAATGGATTCTGCCGACAGGAGCGCGCAGCGCGGAGCCGTGCCGCGTCCAGGCACCCGGCGGGAACACCGCTGAGTAGCCACCCCGGGCGAACGGTTCCTCGTTCCAGTTTCGTTCGACGAAGCGCACCGGTGCCGCGGCCTGTGGACCGAACAGGTGGACCAGTTCGCCGAGGAGGACCGCCCGGCGGTCGGCGGAAGAGCGGGTGGCGAGGTCTCGGGCGGACGCGCCGTTGACGAAGCCCAGCAGTACGCCGCGACGGCCGGACGGCGGGCTGCTGTCGACGGTCAGCGCGAGCGGGCCGCGCAAGCTGAGGGCGGCGCCGGTGAGGCCGGCCGACCGCCAGAACGGTTCCGGGTAGGTGGCGACGCATTTGATCACGCTGCCCATGGGCAGTCGCTGCAGCAGGTTGTCGCGTGCGGCCGGAAGCGGTGGGTGGTAGACGATCCGCGCCGCGAGCGGAGGCGGAACCGCGACCACTACGTGGCCGGCCCGCCAGGTGGTGCCGTCGTCGACGGTGACCACGACACCGGAATCGACCTGCTCGATCCTCCGGACCGGTGCGTTGAGCCGCAGCGAGGTGCCCAGCCGGTCGGCGAGTTTGATGGCCAGACCGTAGGCCCCGCCGTCCAAGCGGTCTTGCTGAGCACCGCCTTCGACGTCGGTCAACGCCGACAGGTCGCCGCCGGACTTCACGGAGAACAGGGCATGCAGCAGCGACAGTTCACTCGGTTCACAGGCCCAGATGGCCTGGCAGGCAAGGGTGAGGAATCGGCGGCCGCCCCGGGTTCTCGCCCTGCGGGCGATCCAGGACTGGAGAGTCTGCCCGTCAAGTGCGGCCGCGTTCGGGCTACGCCACGGCGCTTCGGTGTCGATGGTGCGGGCGAGCCGGTCGAGGCGATACTGGATCCGCGCGACATCGAGCAGCGCCAGCGGGCCGAGTTTCGGCACCATGCCCCGAAAACGGCGTAACCGTCCGCTCTCCGTCCGGAGTAGGTTTTCGCCGTCCGTGTACGTCGGGATGGTGGCCACGCCGAGCTCCGCGGCCAGCGCGTACACCCGGTCCTGACCCGGCCCGATGAATTGGCCGCCGAGGTCGACGATCTCGCCGTCGACCTCGGTGCCGGCCGTACGGCCACCGACTTGGGAGCGGGCTTCGAGAAGAAGGACTCCGACTCCGCGAGCACGGAGCCGGTCGGCGCAGACGAGACCGGCCATACCGGCGCCGATCACGACCACGTCGATGTCGATGTCGATGTCGATGTCGGCATGATGGTGGGACACTTGACCTCCTGGGTGTGTTGGTCGTGTCCGCGACGCGCGCGGACACACCAGCGCACCCACCTACCACCATGGCGCTGACTTCGTCTTCAGTTGTGCGCGTGGATCATTCCCGCCCACCGCCGCGGCTGTCAACCACCGTCGTCAGGCCGGACGCGAGTGCCTCAGAGCGGGTTGTGCGCTCCCAACGGCGCCGTGCAGAACGGGCCGCCGACGTACTCCGCCGCCGCACCGGTCGGCGCCGGCTTGTCCGCCAGCTGGTCGGCGTAGGTCTCCGCGTTGTCGAGCGATTTGTAGCCCAGCTCTTCGGCTTCGGCGAGCGAGTAGATCCGGCGCGTGTTGTCGGAGACGCCCCAGATCAGCCGGTAGCCGGGCGAGGGATAGCTCAGGCACGCCTCGAACAGGCGGGCGCCGTCGTCGGGGGAGAGCCAGGTGGTCAGGCCGCGGGGACCGAGCACGAGCGGGCTTTCGAAGCACGAGCCGATGCGGATGACGATCACGTCCATGCCGAACCGCGAGTGGTACAGGCTGCCCAGCGATTCGATGGCCGCCTTGCTGACGCCGTAGTAGGTGTCGGGCCGCGGCGTCGAGTCGGCGGGGAGACCGTTCTCGCCCGCTTCGTCGTTGCGGCGGAAACCGACGGCGTGGTTGCTGGAAGCCAGGATCACTCGCGGAACACCGGCCGCCCGCGCGGCTTCGAGGACGGTGTGGGTGCCGTTGATGTTGACGTCGAGAGTCGCTTCCCACGAGTTCTCACGGCTGTGGCCGCCAAGGTGGATGAGCGCGTCGACGCCCTCGCACGCCTTCGCCATCGCCTCCGGGTCGGTCACCGACCCCGTGATCAACTCGACGCTCTCGCCGGTTTCCGCTTCGGGCTGCGGAGCCAGGTCGAGCAGGCGCAACACCCGTCCGGAACGACGCAGCCGCGGCCGCATCAGGGTGCCGACGATGCCCGCCGAGCCGGTGATCAGGACGCGCTGGTCTGCCATGGGAGCCCCTTGTCTGTCTGTGCGAGAAGAACGGGAATGATCAGCGGATACCGGCGCGGCGCAGCTGCTGGCCGAGCTCGGCGGTGATTTCGGCGAGGAGTTCGCCGACGCGCTGAGCGTCGGCGTCGGTGACTTCGGTGACCGGCATGGAGCAGCTGATCGCGTCCGTGCCGGGAATGCGGTAGGGGATCACGGCCGCCACGCACCGGACACCGAGGCTGCCTTCCTCGATTTCCGCCGCATAGCCGCGTTCGCGGGTCTTCGCGCATTCGGCGTGCAGCGCTTCGACCGTGGTGATGGTGTTCGGGGTGAGCGCCGACAGCTCTCCCGTCAGGAGGTCGTCGATCTCGTCGTGCGTCAGTTCGGCCAGCAAGGCCTTCCCCAGCGCGGTCGCGTGGGTGGGCAGCGTGCGGCCGACGCGGGAGACGAGGTGTGTCGAGTGCCGCGACTCCCGCGTCTCCAAGTAGACGACGTCGGTGCCCTCGCGGCGCGCGAAGTGCGCGGTGAAGCCGGTCTTCTCCCGGATCCGCTCCAGCGCCTCTGTCGCGAACGGGACGACCGGGTCGCGATCGAGGTAGGCCGTGCCACAGATCAGCGCGCGCACGCCGAGGCGGTAGCGGGCGGTGTTGGTGTCCACTTCCAGCCAGCCGACTTCGAGCAGGGTGCGCAGCAGCCCGTGCAGGCTCGACCTGGGGAAACCCGTGCGCGCGTGGAGATCCGAAAGGGAAAGCCAGACGTCGTTGGCGGCGAAGGTCTCGATCAGGTCGATCGCCCGCCGCGCCGACTTCACCCCGGCGGGCTCGGACGCGGACGCGCCGTTCGCCACCATGACAGCGGGGGCTTCCTGCTGCGGCATCCGCGCTCCTCCATCCGGCCGTTGACTTGTGACTCCGGCCATATTAGCGTCCCGAACAGCGTTCTTGTGGATGAACATAATCACTATAACAGACTCCGTTCATGGATGTGAACAGTAGGCCGCATCATCGTGGACGCGGAAGGGAGTCAGCGGTGCACGTACTCGACTGGGCGATGGTCTGCGCGTATTTCGCGTTGATGGTCGTGATCGGCTGGTGGTCGCACAAACGGATCCACGACGTGAAGGACTTCTTCACCGCCGGGGGCCGGATGCCCTGGTGGCTGACCGGGATCTCGCATCACATGTCCGGTTACAGCGCGGTGCTGTTCGTCGCCTACGCGGGCGTGGCCTATACGAGCGGGATCACCGTCTATTTCTGGGGCATGGCCAGCATCGGCATCGGCGTCGGCATCGGTAGCTGGCTGTTCGCCGCCCGGTGGAACAGGCTCCGGTCGAAGGTGGGCGTGGCATCCCCGCTCGAATACCTCGCGCGGCGGTTCAACGTCCCGACGCAGCAGGCGCTCGCGTGGAGCGGAAGCCTGCTGAAGATCTTCGACATCGCGGCGAAGTGGTTCGCGATCGCCACGATCCTCAACGTCTTCGCCGGGGTGGACTACACCTGGGGCATCATCATCACCGGCTCGGTCACACTGGTCTACTGCACCGTCGGCGGGCTGTGGGCCGACGCGCTCACCGACTTCGGCCAGTTCGTCATCCAGGCCATCGCGGCCATCGCCATGCTCTGGGTGGTGCTGGGCAAGCTCGGTGGCGTCTCCGGGCTGTGGACGATGTGGGGCGACCTCCCGCCGAGCCACCTCAACCCGACCACGTCGAAGTTCACCACCGTCGTGCTGCTCGTCTACGTGCTGGTGAAAACGCTGGAGTACAACGGCGGTATGTGGAACCTGGCGCAGCGCTACATGGCCGCGCCGGACACGCACGCGGCGCGCCGGGGCGCGCGGCTCTCTTCGATCCTGTACCTGGTGTGGCCGCTGTTCATGATGTTCCCGATGTTCGCGGCACCGCTGCTGATCCCGAACATCGAGAACCCGGACAACGCCTACGCGATCATGACGACGACGTTCCTGCCCCCAGGTCTGATCGGACTGGTGCTGGCAGGCATCTTCTCCCACACGATGGCGATGGTGTCGTCCGACGCGAACGCGATCTCCGCGGTCATCACCCGCGACATGCTGCCGGTGCTGGTCAAGAAGACCCGGCGGTGGACCGAAGCGCAGGGTCTGCTGGCCGCCCGCGTCACGACCGCGATCTTCATCGTGCTGACCATGGCGGTCGCCACGCAGGCCCCCAAACTCGGTGGGGTGCTGGGTATCGTGGTGCTCTGGGTCGCGGCGCTGATGGGCCCGATCTCGGTGCCGCTGCTGCTCGGCATGCTCCCGTGGTTCCGCCGGTCCGGTTCCCGCGCGGCGCTGATCTCCTGGGCGGGCGGTCTCACCGCCTACGCGATCGCTTACTACGGCTTCAACGCCACCCTCGCGGTCACCGTCTCCACCCCGATCCTGGTCTCGTTGGCGCTGTTCATCGGGCTCGGTTACCTCATGCCCGAGCGCAGGGCCAGCACCGACGAGATCATCGACATGATCGACCGTGACGACGAGGTCACACCCAGCAAGACCAAGGACGGCACCACCGTGCCTGCCTGACCGGGCCCGAACCCGGGACCGACCACAAAGAACGAAAGAGAAATCCATGGCACAGCCCAAGTTCGAGGCACGTATTCCCGCCGAGAACTCATCAGCACGAGTTGAGCTCGACGGCCTGCTGGCGTTCCCGCTGACCCCCTTCACCGAGGGGCTGGAACTCAACCTCGACGCGTTCGCGGAAAACGTCGAGAGCCACGTGGCCGCCGGAGCCGGCGCGCTGTTCGTCGCCTGCGGTACGGGCGAATTCAGCTCGCTGTCCCCGGACGAGCACGCGGCGATCCTGCGCAAGGCTCGTGAGGTCGTCGCCGGGCGCGTACCTGTCTGGGTCGGGGCGGGCGGCGGTGCGTCGTCGGCCCGTGCCGGGATCGCGGCGGCGGAGGCGGACGGCGCGGACGGCGTCCTCCTCCTGCCGCCCTACCTGGTCACCGGCCCGCCGTCGGGGCTGGTCGACCACGTTCGTTACGCCGTCGGGGATTCCTCGATCCCGGTGATCGTCTATCACCGTTCCACCGGGGTCTTCACCCCGGAGTCCGCGGCCGCTCTCCTCGACATCCCCTCGGTGGTGGGCCTCAAGGACGGCTTCGGCGACGTCGAACTGATGAGCCGGATCATCACCACGATCCGCTCCGCAGGCACCGACCGCGCGCGGGACTTCCTGTTCTTCAACGGTCTTCCGACCGCGGAGGTCTCCGCTCGCGCCTACTCCGCCATCGGCGTGGTGCGGTACTCCTCGGCCGTGCACTGCTTCGCGCCCGAGATCGCGGCCCGTTTCCACCGCGCGCTCGCCGAAAACGACGACGCGGTGATGGAGGCCCTGCTCGCCGGCTTCTACCTGCCGCTGGTGGCGTTGCGGGACGAGGGACGGGGCTTCGCCGTGTCGCTGGTCAAGGCCGCCGCGCGGCTGCGCGGCGACAAGGTCGGCTCGGTCCGGCCGCCGCTGGTCGAACCGACCGCCGACCAGATCGCCCGGCTGGAGAAGATCGTCGACGACGGCTTCGCCGTCCTCAAGTCCGTCGAGGCCGGTGCCTGAAGATGAAGGTTCTCGACGTCGTCCTGACCCCGGTCGCCTTCGCCGACCCGCCGCTGCTCAACGCGATGGGCGTGCACGAGCCCTTCGCGCTGCGCGGCGTCGTCCAGCTGATCTGCGAGGACGGTGTGGTCGGCCTGGGTGAGTCCTATGGGGATCTCGCCTTCCTCGAGCAGGTCAGGAAGGTGCTGCCGGAACTCAAGGGACAGGACGTGTTCGACCTGCCCGGCCTCCGCCGGAAGGTCGCCACCACTCTCGGCGAGGTCGTCTTCGCCGACGCGCACGGACTCACCGGCGGATTCTCCGTCAGCAAGACCGTCGCCAGCGTGTACTCGCTGTTCGAGGTGGCCGCGCTCGACGCGCAGGGCCACTACCTCGGCAGGCCGGTGGTGGATCTGCTCGGCGGCAAGGCGCGCGACGCCGTCGACTTCTCCGCCTACCTGTTCTACAAGTTCGGTGCCCACTTGGGCGCCGAAGAGGACTCGTGGGGCGAGGTGACCACGCCGGAGGCGCTCGTCGGCGAGGCGCGGCGCATGGTCGAGGAGTACGGCTTCGGCTCCATCAAGCTCAAGGGCGGTGCCTTCGACCCCGACCAGGAGATGGACGGCATCCGCGCGCTCGCGGAGGCGTTTCCGGAGCACCCGCTGCGGATCGACCCCAACGCGGCGTGGACCGTGGACACCGGCATCCGGGTCGCCGAGGAACTCGACGGCGTCCTGGAGTACCTCGAAGACCCGACCCCGGGCATCGAGGGGATGGCGCGCGTCGCCGAGAAGGCGAACATGCCGCTGGCCACCAACATGTGCGTCGTGCGCTTCGCGGACATCGAGCCGGCCTTCCGGCAGCGAGCGGTCGGCGTAATACTTTCGGACCATCATTACTGGGGTGGCCTGCGGGACACGCAAGCCCTCTCCACCACGGCGGAATGCTTCGACGTGGGGCTTTCCATGCATTCGAACAGTCATCTCGGGATCAGTCTGGCCGCTATGGTGCACGTGGCCGCGGCGACGCCGCACCTGACCTACGCCTGCGACACCCACTGGCCGTGGAAGACGGCCGACGTCATCGCCCCGGGTGCGCTGGAGTTCGTCGACGGTGCGGTCGCGGTGCCCGACAAACCGGGGCTGGGGGTCGAACTGGACCCCGACGCGCTGGCACGGGCCCATGAAGACTACGTCCGATGTGGACAGACCAAACGGGATGACGTGACCTATATGCGGAAGTTCGTCGGAGACTTCGAACCGAATACGGCGCGGTGGTGACAGGGTGAAGGCCACCGGATACGCCTACCCCTGGGACGTCGTCGACGATCCCGGGTTCGTCGAGCGCGTACGGGAACTCGGCGTCGACGAGGTCGCCGTCGCCGTGTCGTACCACAGCGCCCGCGCGGCGACACCCTGGTCGCCCGACCGCACCTCGGTCGTCGCGCGCCACGCGGCGCTGTACCGGCCGGTGCGCGAGGAGGCGTGGGGAGAGCTGCGGCCCGCCGAACCGGACTGGATGGAGAGCCGGGACAGTGCGGGCGACGCCGTCCGGGCGCTGAACGAGGCGGGCATCCCGGCGGCGGCATGGCTCGTGCTGACCCACAACTCCCAGCTGGGCACAGAGTTCCCCGATTTCACCGTGCGCAACTGCTTCGGCGAGCGGTACCCGTGGGCGCTGTGCCCCGGGCAGCAGGCGGTCCGCGAGTACGCCGCGAACGTGACGGCGGAGAGCCTCGCCGGACTCGACTTCGCCTCGGTGATCCTCGAGGCGTGCGGGCCGCTCGGCGCCGTGCACCAGCACCAGCACGAGAAGACCGACGGCGTCTGGTCGCCCGCGACGGCGCGGATGCTGTCGATCTGCTGCTGCGACGCCTGCCTGGAGGAATGGGCCAAGGCGGGCCAAGACCCGGCGAAGGCGCTGGGCAAGCTGCGTGCCGAGGTCCGTCGGCTGATCGACGGCGGTGATCTCCGCACCACCGAGGACAAGATCCTGCCCACCCTGCGGCAGGTCCTGCTCGACACCCGGCAGAAGGCCACGGACGCGCTCCGGCGCGAAGTGATCGCGAAGATCCCATCCGGGCCCAGGATCGTGCTCCACGGCGCGATGGACCCGTGGGTCACCGGCGCGCTGCCCGGACTGACGCCGTCGGCCCCGGAGGACGTCGACGCGGTGGTGCTGCAGAACTGGGCGCCCGGCCGTCCCAGCGTGGGCGCCGTCGCGACCGCGCGGGCGAAACTGCCGGGGAAGGTCGCCGTCGGCAGCTACATCACCGCGGTGGCGGCGAGCCCGGTGCCCGACATCGAGGCCTACACCACCGAACTCCGCAAGGCAGGCGCCACCGAATTGCACCTGTACCACCTCGGCCTCGCCGGCCCGGGGCGCTGGGCGGATCTCATCGCCGCCGTCAGCGCCGCGCAAGAACTCTAGGAGACGCAGAACCCATGAGCCAGGCAACAGATCCCGCCACGCTCGACCAGATTCTCACGGCCGCCTCCGCTGCGGCAGGCACGGCGGCGGCCGCGACGCCGGCTCAGCGCGCCGACTGGCTGAACGCCGCGGCCGACGCCCTCGACGCGGCCGCCGACGAGCTGATCGCGCTGGCCGCCGAGGAGACGCACCTCCCGGCCTCCCCGCGCCTGCAGGGAGAACTGAAGCGCACGACGTTCCAACTGCGCCTGTTCGGCGAGGTGCTGACCGACGGCGCGTTCCTCGGCGCCACCGTCGACCACGCGGACGCCGCGTGGCCGATGGGCCCGCGGCCGGACATCCGGCGGTCGCTCACGCCGATCGGTCCGGTGCTGGTGTTCGCCGCCAGCAACTTCCCGTTCGCCTTCAGTGTCGCGGGCGGCGACACCGCGTCGGCACTCGCCGCCGGCTGTCCCGTGGTGCTCAAAGCGCACTCCGGCCACCCCGAGCTGTCCGCCCGTACCGGTGAAGTCCTCCGTGAGGCGCTGGTCGAGGCGGGGGCCCCGGAGGGGATCTTCGCCGTCATCCACGGCCAGCAGAACGGTGTGACGGCACTGAAGGACCCGCGGATCCAGGCGGCGTCGTTCACCGGCTCGGTCCCGGGCGGGCGCGCGCTGTTCGACATCGCGACCTCGCGGCCGTCGCCGATCCCGTTCTACGGCGAACTGGGCAGTGTCAACCCCGTCGTCGTGACGCAGGCGGCGATCGACGCTCGTGGCGAAGCGATCGCCAAGGGCTACGCGGGTTCGTTCACCCTCGGTGCCGGTCAGTTCTGCACCAAGCCCGGTCTGCTGTTCCTTCCCGAAGGACACGGGCTGGAGGACACGCTGCGTGAGGCCGTCTCGGCGATCCCTGCTCAGCCGATGCTCAACGAGCGCATCGCGGCCGGATTCGCCGACGGACTGGCGAAACTGCGTACCGTGACCGGCGTCGAGGTGCTGTCCGAGTCCGGTGGCACGGAAGGGATCTCGCACGGCGCGACCCTGCTGGCCACCACCGCCAAGGCTTTCCTCGCCGATGCCGACACCGTTCGCGAGGAGTGCTTCGGCCCGGCCTCGCTGATCGTCACCTACGCCGACCAGGCCGAGTTGATCAGCCTGCTCGGCGTAATGGAACCCGGGCTCACCGCGACCATCCAGGGCGAAGAGTCCGATGTGGACTGGATCCGTCCCGTCCTCCCGTCGCTGACCCGCGTCGCCGGCCGTCTGCTGTGGAACGACTGGCCGACCGGAGTCACGGTCACCTGGGCACAGGAACACGGTGGCCCCTACCCGGCGACCACCGCGCCGACCAGCACTTCGGTCGGCACCGCCGCGATCGAGCGGTTCCTGCGCCCGATCGCCTGGCAGGGCTTCCCCGACGCGCTGCTGCCGGAACCGTTGCAGGAGGACAACCCGTGGGGCCTGCCCCGCAGGACCGACGGGAAACGCTAGAAGACTCGTGAGTGGTAATGACGGTTAGAACCGTCATTACCACTCACGAGGCCCACTACACGCCGCCGCCCCTTGTTGTTGTCTTCGACCTCTTGGGAGGCCTCGTCATGCCCGGATTCGGTTGCATCGACCGGAGAACCGCCTTGCGTTCAGGTGCGGCGGCGGCCGCCACGGTCGCGCTCACGACCACTCTCGCGACCCCTTCGTCGGCACTCCCCGCGTCGGGCACGGCATCCATCGTGACCGGCTATCGCGAGCTGCAGACCGGGATCAACCGGCCGTCGGAGGAGCGGACCGCCGCGCTGGCGAACCTGAATAGGGTCGCGAAGGCCTACCACGACGGCATGACGGTCGGCGGCGGTCCACTGTGGAAGGACCTCCCGCTCGGACCGGGCAGCGAGTTCACCACGTCGATGTACGCGCGGCTGCGCGCGATCGCGGTCAACTGGGGTACCCCCGGCGGCGTGCTGGCCGGTGATCCCGCCGTGCTCGGCCGGCTCAAGGCGGCGCTGGAACTGTTGTACACCAGCGATCAGTACAGCGAGAAGACCGCCGAGATCGGCAACTGGTACACCTACGAGATCGGCATCCCGCTCTACCTGCTGCACATCCTCGCGACGGTGGCGGACGAGCTGACCCAGGACGAGGTCGCCAGGTACCTGAAGCCGGTGCTGAAGTTCTCCGGCAACCCGAACCTTCGCACGAACAACCCGAACGTCGTCGAGACCGGCGCCAACCGCGCGGACAAGTCGACGATCGCCATCGTGTCCGGGGCGATGCTGGGTGACGCCGGGCGGATCCGGCGCGGTGTCGGGGCGTTCACCGACGTCGAAGGCGGGGGAGCGGCGAGCGTCATCGCCAAACTCCACCGTGCGGCGGGCGACGGTTTCCACACCGACGGCTCGTTCATCCAGCACGATTCGGTGCCGTATCCCGGGCACTACGGGATCGTCCTGCTCACCGCGGTCGCGGCCGCCATCCACGTCACCAAGGGCACGGAGTTCGAGCTGCCCGCCGATGTCAGGGAAGCGGCGTACGCGTTGGTGTCCGACACCTTCGCCCCGTTCGTCTACGCGGGCGCGCTGATGGAGTCGGTCCGCGGCCGGTTCCTTTCCCGGCAGGGGGAATCCGCGCACGACATCGGACACCAGCTCACCGGTGCCGTCGTCCTGCTGGCGCGGTCGGCGAGCGGGAAACGCGAGGAAGAACTCGGCGGGCTCGCCGCGAAGTGGATCACCGAGGACACTTTCGCGCCCTATCTGAAAATCCCCGTTCCCGAGCGGTTCGCACCGGGACCGGATCTCGTCGGCGTTCCCGGCATCGAGTTCGCGCAGGAGCTGCTGGCGACCGGCATCCGGCCGGCCCCGACCGTCGCGACCCATCGGATCTTCGGCCAGCAGGACCGGATGGTGCACATCACCGAAGGCTGGTCGGCCTCGCTCGGCGTCGCTTCGACGCGGATCTCGCGCTACGAGTCGGTCAACGCGATGAACCTGCACGGCTGGTACACCGGCGACGGTTCGCTGTATCTGTTCGTGCCCAAGGCCAAGGGACACTTCACCGACGCCTACTGGCCGACCGTCGATCCGCTGCTGCTTCCGGGCACCACGACCAAGACCGGGCCGACGCCGACCCTGGAACAGGTGCCGCTGACCAGTAAGGCCCACTGCGGCGGCGTCCGCTGGGACGCGCGGCACGGCGCGCACGCCCTCGACTTCGTCTCGCAGGACGGCACGCTGACCGCGAAGAAGTCATGGTTCTTCACGCCGTCGGGGGTGGTCTGCCTCGGTGCCGGCATCACCGACGCGTCGGGTGAGCGGGTTCGCACCACGATCGAGAACCGCAACCTCGGGGAGAACGGCTCGGGGGTGCTGCTGGCGGACGGTCGCCTCGTCGGCGGCTCGGAGTCGTTGCGGCGCAAGCGATGGCTGCATCTGGAGAAGGTCGGCGGGTACATCCTGCTCGACGACGCGGAGGTGACCGCGCTGCGCGAGGACCGGACGGGGACCTGGCGCGACGTCGACAAGGGAGCCAACACCAAGGGCACCACGGTGCCCTACACCCGGCGTTACCAGAAACTGGTGATCGAGCACGGGACGAGACCCGCGGGCGCGAGTTATGCCTACGCCGTTTTGCCGACGGCGTCGGTGCTGGAGACGATCGCCTCGGCCTGGGCGTGGCGCGTGCGGTCCAACACCCCGACCGTGCAGGCCGTCCGGCTGTGGGACGCGACGCTGCTGGCGAACTTCTTCGCCGCGGGTTCGGTCGACGAGGTGTCGGTGACCGGTCCGGCGTCGGTGGCACTGGGTCGCGGAAAGAACGGTTGGCAGCTGGCCGTTTCCGATCCGACGCAGCGGCAGGACGTCATCCGGGTGACGGTGCGGCGCAAGACCGTCGAGGTGCCGGTGAAGGACACCTTCGGTGCGACGCAGGTGATCTCACTCGGCCGATGAGCCGCCCGCCTCGTGAGTGGTAATGACGGTTAGAACCGTCATTACCACTCACGAGGCTTTAGGACACGAGCTGTCCTATATGGCTCCTACGGTCATCTCATGACCGACATCGAGCAGTTCCGCATCGACATCCCCCAGTCCGATCTGGACGACCTCACCGACCGCCTCGCCCGTACCCGCTGGCCGTCGGCGCTGCCCGGTGCCGAATGGAGCCGAGGCGTCCCGGTCGCCTACCTCAAGGATCTGGCCGAGTACTGGCGGGACGGCTACGACTGGCGCGCATGGGAGAAGCGACTCAACGATTTCCCGCAGTACACCACCGAGATCGACGGCCAGCGTGTGCATTTTCTCCACGTCCGCTCGCCGGAACCGGACGCGATCCCGCTGGTCATGACGCACAGCTGGCCGAACTCGATCGCCGAGTTCCTGTCCGTCCTCGGCCCGCTCACCGACCCGCGAGCCCACGGTCTCGATCCTTCCCGGGCGTTCCACGTGGTCGCGCCGAGCTTGCCCGGTTTCGGGTTCTCGCCCTTCCCGGAACCGGCCGACGAGCGGCCGTGGGACATCGCGCGCGTGGCGCGGACCTGGGCGGAACTGATGAGCCGTCTCGGCTACGAACGCTATGGCGCACACGGGAACGACGCCGGCGCGCTGGTGACGCCGTGTCTGGCGGCGCACGCGCCCGAGCACGTCATCGGCTCGCACATCACCTCCGGACTCGGCGTGCCGATGGGCGACCCTGCCGACTTCGAAGGGCTTACGGAACAGGATCAGGCCGATCTCACGGGGCTGATGGAACGCTTCGCGGGCGGTAGCGGGTACGCACCGTACCTGACGAACAGGCCACAGACCCTGAGCTTCGGCTTCCTGGATTCGCCGGTCGCGCAGCTGGCCTACCTGGTCGAACGGTTCAAGGAGTTCGACGGCTGGCCCGACGGCGCCGGTCCCGCCGAGCCGATCGACCGTGACCTGCTGCTCACCAACGTGACGTTGTACTGGCTGACCGCGACCGGTGGCACTTCGCTGTGGCCGTACTACGAAGGCGCGGCCGCGATGCCGATGGACCAGACCGTGGTCCCGACCGGCGTCTCGCACGGCGGCCCGGCCGCGTTGCGCAAGATCGCCTCGCGCAAGAACGACATCGTGCGCTGGGCCGACCACGAGAGTCCCAGCCACATGGTCGCGATGGCCGTCCCGGAAGACGTGGTGACCGAGATCCGCGCATTCTTCGGAGAACTTCGGCGGTGATGTCGAGCGGTGGTCGTCGGCTCCGACCCATGGGCGAAGATAGCGGCGCGAGATCCCAGCAGGAGGAACCGATGACCACCACATTCGAGACCGTGACCTCGGCCGACGGCACCCTGATCGCCTTCGAGCGGACCGGGGAAGGCACGCCGGTGATCCTGGTCGGCGGCGCTTTCAACGACCGGACGACCGTCGCCGGACTGGCCACGACGCTGGCCGCGGACTTCACCGCGATCGCCTACGACCGGCGTGGCCGGGGCGACAGTGGCGCGGGCGCGGTCTATTCGGTGGAACGCGAGGTCGAGGACCTCGCCGCGGTGATCGACCGCGTGGGCGGTTCGGCGGCGGTCTTCGGGCACTCGTCGGGAGCGGTGCTGGCGCTGGAAGCGGCCGCCCGCGGCGTCTCTATGACCAGCCTCGCGGTGTACGAGCCGCCGTACATCGTCGACGACAGCCGTCCGAAGCCCGCGTCCGACCTCTTCGACCGCGTCCGGGCGCTGATCGCCGACGGCGATCGCGACGACGCGGCGGAGCTGTTCCTGGTCGAAGCGACGGCCACCCCGGCCGAGGTCGTCAAAGGCATGCGGGAGGACGCGTTCTGGGCGTGGTTCGCCGGACTCGCCCACACCTTGCCCTACGACCTCGCGCTGTGCGGTCCCGGCAACGTCCTTCCCGCCGGCAGGCTCGCCAAGATCACCGCACCCACGCTGGTCATGGACGGCGGCGAAAGCGACGCGTGGATGCGCGCCGCCGCTCGTGCCGTCGCCGAGACCGTCCCCGGTGCCCGGCACGCCACCGTCGAAGGCCAGGACCACGGCGTCCTCCAGCAGCCGGACGCCCTGCGCGGCCTGCTCACCGAATTCCTCCGGTGACGACCAGCAGCGGTTCGGGCAGGCCCATCGCGCCGTAGTGGCCGCGCGCCGCCCGGAGCTCGGCGTCGGCCTCCTCGCCGAGCGCGGCGCGGGCCTGTCCGATCCCGGCCAGTGCGCGGGCCTCCTGCAGCCGGTAGCCGATCCGCTTCGCCGTTTCGAGCGCGAGGCGGTGCCGCGCCAGGCTCGCCGTCGCTTCGCCGCGTGCGAGACAGGCGGTACCCAGGCTGTTGGCCGCCATGGTCAGCAGCAGCGGATGGTTGAGCCGGGCGAGGATGCCGCACGCGCGTTCGGCGTGCTCGCGCGCTTCGCCCGGCCGATGGGCGAGCAGAAGGGCGTCGGCGTGGTCGATTAGGCTCCACGCCTCGCCGAACAGGTAACCGAGTCCCCGTGCCGAGCCGATCGAGCGTTCGGTGACCTCGAACGCTTCCTCGAACCGGCCGAGCCGGGCGAGGACCAGACCGAGCTGCGCCGAACTGAGGACCGTGTTCCGGGGATCCTCGCGTAGTTTTACCGACCGCCGGGCGGAGACCAGTGCCTCGTCCAGCAGACCGAGGGTTTCCTGCACGTTGCTGAGGTTGCTCCAGAGCGTGGCGGTGGTTTCGCGGTCGGCGGTCCCTTCCGCCGCGGCGAGGCCGTCGCGATAGAACCGGATCGCCTCGGGGTAGCGGCCGAGCATGCCGTGCAACGCGCCCGCTCTGGAGAGAGCGGTCGCCTCGGCGGCGCGGTCACCGGACGTGCGGACGACGTCCAGCCGCTCCAGCGCGCAGCGCATCCCCTCCGCGAGCCGCCCGTTCTCCCACAAGGCCAAGGTGAGGCTCGCCAGGCTCCGCTGGATCGGGTGCGGGTCGCCGATCCGGCGGGCGGCGGCGACGCCGGTTCGCGCCACGGCGAGCAGTTCGTCGAGATGCCCGCTCTCCCGGAGGTGTTCCGCGGTGTTCTCGGCGATCCGCCAGGCATGGTCATCGTGACCGGCCTCGAAGGCGTGGCGGGTCACCGCGACCAGGTTGGCCCGTTCCGCCGCGTACCAGCCGTCGCCGCCGCCGTCGCGGTAGTGATCGAGCAGTCTGCTCAACGCCGGAACCGATTCCTCGTCGTGCGCGGCGTTGCGGGCGTGCTCGGCGATGAGGTCGTGGAACGAGTACCGGCCCAGTGAAGGCTGCCTGAGCAGGTGGGCGTCGAGCAGGTCTTCCAGCAGCCGCTCGGCTTCGGACTCGCTGACCCCGGCGAGCGCGGCGGCCGCGGGTACGCCGATGTCGGTACCCGGGTTCCTTCCCAGCAGCCGGAACATACGCTGCCGTCCGGCCTCCAGTTCCTGATAGGACAGGGCGAACGCGGCGGCGACGTCGCGTCCGGCGATCTTCAGCTCGGCCAGCCTGTCGTGTTCGGACCCCAGTCGTTCGGCGAGGGTTTCCACGGTCCACTGTGGACGATTTTGTAGCCGGGCCGCCGCGATCCGGATCGCCAGCGGCAGGTTCCCGCACAGCGCGGCCACTCCCGAGTCCGGCCGTCCCGACGCCGCGGTGAACAGGGCGCTCGCTTGTTCGTCGGACAGGACGTCGAGACTGATCGACGCGGCGCCGTCGATGGCGGCCAGCCGCCGCCTGCCGGTGACCACGAGGGCGACCGTGGCCGAACCGGGCAGGAGCGGCCGCAACTGTTCGGCGCTCGCGGCGTTGTCGAGCACCACGAGCAGCGACCGGCCGACCGTCCTGGTCCGCCATAGTTCGGCTCGCCGGTCCACTCCGCCGGGGAGCCTGCTCGCGGGGACGTCCAGTTGCCCGAGCAGGGCTTCGAGCGCGGCCTCGGGCGGAAGTGGTTCCCGTCCGGGGGAATGGCCGTGGAGGTCCACGAACAGCTGTCCGTCGGGGAAATCGGCGGCGAGCCGGTGCGCGACGTGGACAGCGAGCGAGGTCTTGCCGACGCCCGCCATCCCGTCGAGCACCACGGGGCGGCCGAGTCGGACGGCGTCGGAAAGGCGGCGGATCTCGGCTGCGCGGCCGGTGAAATCCGGGACGTCGTAAGGAAGGAAGCAGCGGGCCTTGCCGTACTCCGGTTCGTCGCGGAGGATCCGCTCGTAGCGTTCGCGCAATTTCGGTCCGGGGTCGATCCCGAGTTCGTCCACCAGCCGCGTCTGGGTCCGCCGGTAGACGTTCAGCGCGTCGGCCTGTCTGCCCTGCTGGTGGAGCGCGCGCATGAGCAGTCCGGCGAACGCCTCCCTGAACGGGTGCTCGGCGACCAGCGCGGTCAGTTCCGCGACACGGTCCTCACCGGCGGAGATCTCTTCGTCGAAACAACGTTCCACAACGGACAGACGGCGTTCGTCAAGCTCATCGGCTTCACCGCGCAAAACTGCACTGTCCACACCGGACAGTGCAGGCCCGCGCCAGCACGCGAGCGCCTCGCGGAACTGGCCGCGTGCCACATGCTTCTCGAACGAGCGCAGATCGAAAGAAGGCGGGCGCAGGACGAAGCCGGGCCCTTCGGCGGTCAGGACTTCGTCGGCGCCCGCGGCGACGAGTGTGCGCTTCAGCGCGGTGGTGAGGTTGCGGATCTGCCGGATGGCCGTGGCGGGCGGGTCCTCGTCCCAGACGACGTCCACCAGCCGGGAAACCGAGACGACGCGATCGGCGCCGAGCAGCAGCGCGGCCAGGATCCGCTCCTGCCGTGGACCCGCCAGCTTCAGCGGCCGCGCGCCCGTCCGGCACTGCACCGGCCCCAGTACCCGAAACTCCATCACACCCCCTCCCGCGAGGTTAACCGGCCACGCGCTCGCACCGATGCGGAAGTGATGCAGCTGTGATGCGCCGTCCGGCGAACCTGCTGGTGGACGAAGTATCGGACGTGATGAGGAGAACCCTATGCGCAAGCGGTATTACGCGGCGTTGGCCGGGCTGGTCGTGGTGGCGGCGGGGATCGGCGTGCCCGCCGCGGCGACCGCGGGCGAGCAGCGGGCCGAGAGCGAGCGGCAGGCCTGCCAGCGTTCGTTCGACCGCGCCGTCTGGGAGGACATGGACAGCTTCAACAAGCGTGACGAGGCCCGCTACCGGGCGATCATCCACCAGAACATGGTGACCGTCGGGCGCAAGGGGCAGCTGATCATCGGCTATCAGGACAACGTGGAGCCGGTGGTCGATGTGCAGTTCAAACTGCCGTACGAGTGGAGCATGCCGTGGACGGTCACGCACACCGTCGTCGAGGACTGCAAGATGGGCTTCGCGCTCCTTGACGCCTACTACAAGGCGCCGTCACAGAACATCGACCGGCACTACACGATCAGCCTGACGCTGGTGCGCGAACACGGTAAGTGGCAGGTCATCAAGGACACCGTGACCGACGTCCTGCCCTGAGCGGCTCGTGAGTGGTGATGACGGTTAGAACCGCCATTACCACTCACGAGGCTGGTCCCTACGGCTTCCGGCCGACCCCCGCATACGGGAGCGAGTTGATCCCCGGGTCGTCGGACATGTCACCGGCGCCCTGCGGGTTCCACATCGCGCACCCGACGACACCGGGCTCGACGACTTCGAAACCCTCGAAGAACGACAGCACCTGGTCGTGTGTGCGGGGGATGGGGTCGTTCTGCGTGCTCCGGTACGCCTCGATGGCTTCGTCGAGACCGCTCGAGTCCGCGTCGGCGGCGACGTGCGAGATGGCGAGGAAGCTGCCAGGGGCGATGCGTTCGCGATAGCGGGCGAGGATCGCGTGGGGGTCCCAGGAGTCCGGTACGAAATGCAGCAGCAGCAACATGAACACGCCGACCGGCTGGTCGAGGTCCAGCAGTTCCTTCGCTTCGGGCGCGTCGAGGATGTCGTTGACGTCACGCAGGTCGGCTTGGATGGCGGCACAACGGTCGTTGTCGCGCAGCAGCAGTCTGGCGTGCGCCACGGCGACCGATTCACGGTCGACGTAGACCACCCGGCAGTCCGGGTCGACCTGCTGGACGATCTCGTGCAGGTTGCCGACGGTCGGGATGCCGGAGCCGATGTCGAGGAACTGCCGCACGCCCGCTTCCACCATGTGCAGCGCGGCGCGGCGCAGGAAGGCGCGGTTGAGCCGGGCCGCGTCGCGGATCCCCGGCATGATCCGCAGAATCTGTTCGCCGAGGTCGCGGTCGGCCTGGAAGTTGTGGTCGCCGTCGAGCCAGTAATCGTAGACCCTGGCGGGATTCGGCACGGTCGTGTCGACCTCGGGGGGCACCCAGTTCGGGTTCGCAGTCACCGTCGTCGCCGCCGTTTCCGTGGGAATCCATTGGGGCACAGGATTCTAGCGGGCCCGGGGGAGCGGGCCGCCATCGTCCGATCGTGTGGTCATGCGGCGGTGGAACCCCGTCCGCCGTCCGGCGGTCCTAAGGTGACCGGGTTCAGCGTCCAGGCACCGGGAGACGAACACGATGGCACCACCTCCGGACGTCGCCGTCGCACCGGGCCGCCGTCCGCTGCTGGGGCATACCGTCGCGATGCTCCGTGACCCGCTGAAACTGCTGTCGTCACTGGGATCGCACGGCGACGTCGTCCGGCTCGACTTCGGCCCGATGCCCGTTTACCTGGTCACCACACCGGAACTGGCCTGGCGGCTGCTGGCCGTCGACGCGGGGAAGTTCGACAAAGGCCTTGTGTTCGACAAAATGCGACCATTGTTCGGTGACGGGCTCGCCACTTCCAATGGCGCGTTCAACCAGCGGCAACGGCGGATGATGCTGCCCGCCTTCCAGCGAAGCCGTATCGAACTCTACGCCGAGACGACGATGACGAAGCTGGCTGTAGAGCTTGCCGATTCGTGGAAACCGGGCGAGGTGGTGGAATTCGACCGGCGGATGCAGGACCTCGCGCTGACCATCTCCGGACGCACGCTGTTCTCCGCCGAACTCGGCGACGAGGCACTCGCCGAAATCCGGCGGTCGATCCCGATCATGCTGAAGTACGTCATGGTCAGGGCCTTTTCCCCGAAGTTCGTGGAGCGGCTGCCGATTCCGGCGAACCGCGAGTTCGACGCCGCGGCCGCGCGGCTGCGACGGGTCATCGGCGAGGCCGTCCTCGACGCGCGCGTGAAGGGCGGCGATCAGGGTGACCTGCTGTCGATGTTGTTGCTGGCCAAGGACGACGAGACCGGCGAGCGGATGACCGACCGTCAGGTGGAGGACGAGGTCATCACCATCCTCACCACCGGCGCCGAGACCACCGCCGTCGCGCTGGCCTGGTTCTTCCACGAGATCGGGGCGCGGCCGGACATCGAAAGCCGTTTCCACGCCGAGGTCGACGAGGTCCTGGCGGGCGGGCCCGCGCGTTTCGAGCAGCTACCGCGATTGGTCTACACCCAGCGGATCATCAACGAGGTCGTCCGCCGGACCCCGCCGGTGATCCTGATGCGGCGCGCACGCGAGGACGTCGAACTCGGTGGGGTGCGGCTTCCCGCCGGTACCGAGGTCGCCGTCAGCCAGCACACCCTGCACCGCGATCCGCGCTGGTTCCCGGAACCCGACCGGTTCGACCCGGATCGCTGGGAACCGGAACGGGCCGCGGCGGTGCCGAAGGGCGCGTTCATCCCGTTCGGCGCCGGCGCCCGGCTGTGTCCCGGCCACCAGTTCGCGCCCACGGAGATCGCCTTGGTCGCGGCGACGATCGGCGCGCGGTGGCGCTTGGTGCCGCTGCCAGGGGTGAAGGTCTTCCCCAAGATCAAAGCGACCATGCAGCCGAATCGGCTGCCGATGATAGTGGTGGCCAGAGGATCAGGCTGACGGTGAGCGTTCGATTACCAGGTGTAGAGTTCATGCTCCTTCCGAGCATTCCGATTCCGGAGAGGATTCTGTGAGAATGCCGCTCAAACTGGCCACCGCGGTGGCCGCCTGCTGCGTGCTCCTCGGGGGTTTCCTGGTCGCCTCCCCGGCCCCGGCCGTCGAAATCCCGGCTGTGGGAATTCGTTGTACGGAGGTGGATCTGCCGGTCACCGGCCCGCTCGGCGAACCGGCGACGGTGCACGGCCGGTTCTGCCTGCCGGAGGGTCCGGCGCCCGATGCGGTCCAGCTCCTGGTGCACGGCGGCACCTACAACAGCGCCTACTGGGACCTGCCCTACGACCCGGATCGCTACTCGTACCAGCGCGACATGGCCAAGCACGGCTACGCGACCTTCGCCGCGGATCAGCTCGGTTCGGGCCGGAGCAGCAAACCGCTCAGCCTTCCGCTCCTCCTACCGGTGCTGGCGCGGTCGATGCACGAGGTGGTCGGGCATCTGCGCGCCGGCCGGGTCGGTGGGACGCCGTTCGGAAAGGTCGTGATCGTCGGGCATTCGGTCGGTTCGGGCATCGTCGCGGCCGAGGCGTCGACGTATCAGGACGTCGACGGCGTCATCCTCACCGGCATCACGCATCTGCCGTCGGTACCCGCCTTGACCTTCGGTGTGCTTTTCGGCCTGCAGCCCGCGTTCGTGGACGACCGGCTCGGTTCACTCGGCAGCGATCCGCTCTATTTCGCGACGAAACCGGGAGCGCGTGCCGGACTGTTCTACGCGACGGAAAATGCCGACCCGCGCGTCATCGAGGCGGATGAAGCGACCAAGGACCAGGTTTCGGTTCCGGGAATGGGAACGGTCGCCGTGTTCGGCATCGTACTGCCGACGACGAAGGCGATCAGGGTGCCGGTTTTCCAGGTTGTCGGGGAGAAGGACATCCTGTTCTGCGGTTTGTTCGCGCTTCGGGACTGTTCGAGCGCGGAGAGGCTGCTTCCGGCGGAAGCGCCGTACTATCGGCCCGAAGCGGAGCTTTCCACGTATGTTCTGTCCGGTGCCGGACATTCGGTGGCGTTACATCGCAACGCGTCCGAGTATCGGGACGCCACACGTCTATGGTTGAGGGATAAGGTCGGTGTTGTACTACCATAGGGTTACCACCCGTTCGGGTGATCAGTAAATCGTGAGTACGACCCGAGAATCGTGGAGGATGTTCCTCCACGACGGAATGCGAAAACGACCCCAGGACCGGCAGACGTGACTGCCCCATTTCCGAACGGCGATGAGTATCTGGTATCGCCTGACGCCCCGAAGAGTACTTCGTCGTCCGCGACGCCCAAGAGGAAGAACGCCGCACCGACCCGCGCCACGCTGGCCAGGAAGTGGGCCTATCTGGTCACCGGTACGGCGTACCTTCCGTATACCCACGCCCAGATCGAAGAGCATTTCGCCGCCCTGCTGGACGACGTGTTCGCGGCAGTGCTGAGTGACGAGGCCGAGCCCCCGCAGGCGACCGAAGCCGGCGCGCGGCTCGTCGCGCTTAGATGCGTCGGTCCGGACAGCCTGCGCCGCACGATGGAGGTCCTCGGCAAGGGGCTCTTGCACGAACCGGAATTGCAGGGCGTGAGGCCGCTACCCGAAAGGGTGCTGCAGGTGCTCGGAGCGCTCGCCTCCGGCTACGGAGAGGCCCTGCGAGAAAACATCCAGACCCAGCAGGAGGATCTGAGCCGCACGCTGGTCACCCTCGAACGCGAGACCAGACGCGAGCTGGTGCTCTCGCAGGCCCGCTTCGAGCAGCTGTTCACCGGCTCGGCGACCGGGGTCGCCATCACCAGGGTGGACGGTCGCGTCCAGCGGGTGAACCCCGCGTTCGCCGAAATGCTGAACCGGCCCGTCGCGGACCTGATCGGACTCAACCTCTACGAACTCGTCCATCCGGAAGACGCCGACGGCCTGCGCGAGGGGTACCGGAAGCTGCTCGAAGGCGAGCGCCAGCGACTCGAACTGTCACGAAGACTCGTCGCCGACGACGAGGAAGCGACGTGGGCGAGGTTCACCGGCGCCGTGATCCGCGATCCGGCAGGCGAAGCCCGGCAGTTGATCACCCTGATCGACGGCGACACCGACGTCTCCCTGCTCCAACGGCAGCTGAGCCGCCAGGCTCTGCACGATCCGCTGACCGGCCTGCCGAATCGGCAGTTCTTCGGCACCCGCCTGGAACGGGCGCTACGGCATGCCGACCCGGCCTTCGGCGTCACGGTCTACCACCTCGATCTCGACGGGTTCTCCCTGATCGCGGGCGGGCTCGGCCAGAAACAGAGCGACGAGCTGCTGAAGAACGTCGCCGCGAAACTACGAGCCGTCGTGGGCGGCGAGGACGCGCTGGTCGCCAGGATCGGCGGAGACGAGTTCGGCATCCTCATCCAGAACACCGCCGCCAGCCCGGACGTCGCCACCGTCATCGGCATGATCAACCAGGAACTCTCCGAACCGGTCTACCTCGAAGGCGGGAGCGGGGTGGCGGTTTCGGCGTGTGTCGGGGTCGTGCACCGGCCGCCGCGGGACATCGCGCCGACCGAGCTGTTGCGCGTCTCCGGCATGACACTGCGCCGGGCGCAGGCCAACGGCTACCGGCAGTGGGCGCTGTCCGACTCCGTGCTCGACACCAGGGAGCGGCACGAGTTCGGCCTGGCCGTCTCCATGGCGGGCGCTTGGGAGACCGGCGAGATCGAAGTCGGCTTCCGGCCGCTGACCTGGCTGGCGGACAGTACTCCCGCGGGCATCGAGGCGAGATTGGCGTGGAACCACCCCCGCCACGGCCGGATCGGCCACGACACCTGCGTCCGCTTCGCCAACGAGACCGGCCTCATCGTGCCGCTCGGCGAATGGTTCATTCGCACCGCTTGCGAGGAGGCGGACGACAGGCTGCCGATGGTGGTGGGACTGACACCGCACCAGGCCGCGGACCCGGACCTCTTCGGGTCGATACGAGGCATGCTCACCGCGACCGGCCTCGGACCGTCTCGGCTGCGGCTGGGCTTTCCCGCCGGTGCCGTGCTCGGCGACCTCGGGGAGACCGTCGAAAACCTGCATCTCCTCGCCGAGATCGGCGTGGACGCCGAACTGCAGGACTTCGGCGCCGCCGGTGACGTCATCTGCCTCGTGGACGTGCCCGTGCGGACGGTCCGGATCGCTCCGCAGCTGGCCGAACGGCGCACGGATCCGCTGGCCGAACGCTCGCTGCGGAGCCTCATCGAGACCGCGACCATGGCGGGCGCGACGGTGGTCGCGGACGGGATCGACTCGACCGGCGACGCCGGATGGTGGCAGGCCGCCGGTGCCCATATCGGGGCAGGCAGGTACTTCGGTTAAGTCGCGGGCCCAGGGCGGCGGTGCTGGGGCTCGTGAGTGGTACTTACCGGTGGCCTGTGGTCTTGTCGGCGTGAAGTACGTGATGGTCCCCTTGCTTGCGCCTGGCGCAAGGAAGGGGACCTTCATGTACTGGGGAAGGGGTTCCCGGGAACAACGTGAGCGGGACCACCATCGGACGACTTCCCCCCGAGCGGAAAGGAACTCAGTGCCGCCGGACCCGAGCGATCCCCGCGCGCTGGACATCGGCGCGTACTCGGATTCCATCACCGATGTCGAACTCCGCGCCGCGGTCGCGGACGTCACCGCGTTGCTTTCGTTGCACGGCAACGTGATCCGCGATCTCGACGCCAGGAGATCACGATGGCGGCCCGGACGGCGATCCCCGCATCCGGACATCGTCCTGTCCGCGGCCGGGCGCCGTCCACAGTGGACGAGATCCGCGAATCCCGAGGTGACCCTGCCGGTCGCCACGACGACTCGCGGCCGCACACAGTAGCGAGAGCCTCAGTGCCCATTCGCCAACTCTCACCCGACGAACCGGCCGCTTTTTGTCACGATGCGACGGAAGGGTGCTTTCCGGTGCTGAGCGCGGCTGACAACCGGCGCAGCGTGTCGCGGGCCTGTCGCAGGTTCTCGACGCTGACACCGCTGTCATCGAGCATGCCGAGGCGCCGTGACGCGCTCGTATCCCACAGCCGTTCCAGCAGCCGTGAACCCTCGGGTGTGATGACGTACAGGGGTGAGCGGCGATGCGCGGGATTCGGCTCCGTCCGCAGTTGGCCGGCTTCGGTGAGGTCGTCCACGACCCGCTGGACGGCCTGACGGACTTGGCCGAGCCGTCGCGCGATGGCGGGAACGGTGGCCGGTTCCTCCGACACCACGCTCAGCGCGTGCCAGCGGGCCACCGTCGTGCCCTGTTCCGCCGCTTCCCGCTCGCTGATCCGGCGGCTCAAGCCCGCCAGTTCGTAGACGTCGGCGATCAGCAGCCGGTAGTCGCGCACCAGATCGGTCATGGTTGACAGCATACTGTCAAAATGGTGATCCTGGCCGCATGGACGTTACCGAGCGGATCGCCGCTGTCTTCACCGCCACCGGGCCACGCCCCGAACTCGCCGCCCGGCTCGGCGTGTTCGAGCCGCTGATCGGCAGCTGGGACCTGGTGGTGCACAACTACGGCGAGGACGGGAGTGTCCGGACCGTCGACGGGGAATGGCATTTCGGCTGGGCGCTGGACGGCCGCGCGGTGACCGACGTGTGGATCAGCCCGGCACGGGTGAGCCGAGGCGACGGCGTGGACGGCGAATGGGGGATGAGCCTGCGCTTCTACGACGAGAAGATCGACGCGTTCCGGTCGACCTGGCTCGGCCCGCGCAACGGCTGGGTGATCCCTTTCCTCGGGAAGCGGACCGAGGACGGTTTCGAGATCGAGTCCGACACCGACGGTGTCCGGCGCCGGTGGATCTTTTCGGAGCTCACCGCCGGGAGTTTCTCCTGGCGGGCGGAAGAAACGCTGCCGGACGAGGACCCCTTCGTCCGGCAGCGTTTCGAGGCGACGCGCGCGATCAGTGGTTGATCTTGAACCAGGGCTGCGACCAGCCGAGATAGGTGTAGCCCCACGTGCTCTTGATCTCCGAGATCGTGGTCTCGGTGAAGCTGCCGGGGCCGTGGATGTCGTTCGACAGGAACTTGCCGCCGCCGATGGAGAACATCGCGTGCCCGGTGCCGCCGTTGCTGAAGAAGGCGAGCCCGCCCGCGGGGACCTGGGTGTCACCGGGGTGCTTGAACGAACCGGGGATCTGAGTCCAGTGGACGTAGGCCGTTTCCGAGCCGCTCGCATTCCAGCCGTAGGCCCACGCGTTGATCCGGTCGCACCAGCGGTAGTAGTCCGGGTCGTTGTGGGTGTGCACGTGCGCCTTCGCCCAGGCGATGGCTTCGGCGCAGGTCCGCGGGTTGCCGGTGCCCGCGGTGGAACAGGAGAGGGTGCTGCCGGCGCAGTCCGGGGCGACCCGGCCGTCCGAACCGGTGTAGACGTAAGCGTCGCTGATGTAGCCGCCCTTGGACGGCACGTAGTCCCAGATGTCGGTGGTGCCGTACTTGCCGGTCACTGTCGAGCCGTTCGTCTGGCAGTCGATCGTGACGGCGGTGCCGCTCGCGATCGTGCCGACCGAACTCGCCCCGGTGTTCGGGCTCGACCGGACGGTCACCGCGACGCCGGAGTCGGTGTTGACGGTGCCCGTCGCCGCCAGTGCCTCGCCCGCGCCGCCGAGCATGACCGCTCCGGCGATCGCGAGCACGCCCATGGCGCCTCTGGCGATCCTCGATCGGATCTTCATCTTCGTCCTCCAGTGGTTTCCCCAGATGTGTTCCCAGGATGGAGGACGCGCGTACAAGCGGCGTACAAGTGTTCGATGGTCCGAAGTGGACGGTTCTATACCGGGACGAGCTCCGGTGCGGCGACCTGCTCGATGTCCCGGACATCGGCCGCGTAACGGGCGTTCCGCTCGGTGAGCAGCACGCGCAACCGCGCGAGCGCCCGGAACTGGGCCGCGCGGACGGCACCGGCGCTCGGCAGGCCGAGCCGCTCCGCCGTCTCCTCGGCCGAAAGACCGAACACGAACCGGAGGGCCAGCACCTGCCGGTGCGGCATCGGCAGTCTGGCCAGCAGGAGCCCGGCCTGCATCCGGTGCTCAAGCCGTTCGATCTCGTCGGGGTCGCGGCGGGCCCACTGGGTCATCCCGTCGCCGATCTCGGGGACCGAGGCGACCGGTTCACGGGAGCGGCGCCGGTAGAGGTCGGCCACCTTGTGCCCGGCGATCCCGAGGGCGAACGCGAGGAACCGGTCCGGGCGATACCGGTAGCGGGGCAGGGCGATCAGGACCGCCTGCAATACTTCCTGCGCGCAGTCCTGCGCGTCGCAAGCACCCGTTCCGGCGTTCCCGAGCCTTCTGGCGCAGTAACGGAACACGTGCGGGGAAAGGAAACCGACCAGTTCCCGGACCGCGTCCGGATCACCGGCGACGGCCGCGCGCACCAGCCTGCTGTCCGGGTTCGGCAGCCGTCCCGCCGTCGCGGCGGCACGGGAGTCCGCGGGTACCGTCGATGGCGCTACCTCGTCCAAGTCTGCACTCCAGGTTCGGGGAAACTCGCCGAAAAGGGGTGCGCCCGTCATCGGGGGCCGGGACTTCGTGCGCGGTGATCCAGCTTGCCGTGCCGCCCAAGGGATGTCCACCGGTTCGAAGAGAAGTCATCCGAACCGCGCAATGTCTACTGTGGACGATGCGGATGCGAGCCGTCGAGGCAGGACAGGACCGGGGGATAGGCGGTGGTGTCGGCGCTGAGGAGATCCGACGTCCAGACGAGGCAGTGCGCGAGTACCCGGATCCGCTGGGCGAGATCGGCGTTCTCGCAGGCTTCGCCGATCTGATCGGCGCAGGTGTCGGTGTCGTCGCGGACGCTGGCGGCGATGGCGCGGGCGATCGCCGCCACCCTCGGGTCGAGTTTGTCCGGCCGGACCGTCACCCCCGCCGGGTCGCGCAGCCGCAGGGTGAACGGTTCACGGATCCGCAGCGAACGTCGGCGATCCTTGGCGGCCAAGGAGAACGTGTCGACCAGCCGTCCGACGACGTCGTCGAGAGCAGGTCCTCGCCGGGTGGATGAGGCGGTGGACACCAGCGCGGTGGCGAGCCGGTCGGCCTCGCCCGATCTGGTGAGTGAAAGGAGATCGCGGGCGATGGTGTGCGCCCGTCTGGGACTGGGTTTCATGTCGGGCCCCTCGTCGGTGGTGCGAAGAACCGATACCCCGCAGGGGCAGGGCTAAACACGAACGTACGTCGGATTGGGGCGGGTGGGGGTGCGGATTGGGCCGTTCGGCTCAGATCGGGCGTCGGTTCCGTAACGGGTCGTGAGTGGCGATTCGGGTTCTAACCCGAATCGCCACTCACGACCACCTGTACCGACGACGAACGCCGGCTAGCGCGTCAGCAGGTCCCGCATCGCCTTCACCACCTCCGACGGCGATTCCTCGGCCATGAAATGGCCCGATGTGACCGTCCGGTGGTCCAGGTCGGTCGCCCACGCCTCCCAGAGCGCGACGGCGTCATAGCCGAGTGCGGCGCCCCAGTCCTGCTGGAGCACAGTGAGCGGCATCGTGAGCCGGTTGCCCGCTTCCCGGTCCGCCGTGTCGTGGGCGACGTCGATGCCCGCCGACGCGCGGTAGTCGGCGACGATCGAGGTCACGGCGTCGCGTGACGCCTCCAGGTAGGCGGCCCGGACGTCGGCGGGGATCGCGTCGCCGCGCTGCGTCCACGCGTCGAGGAAGTGCCCGAAGAACGCGTCGGGCGCGGCGCCGATCAGGGTTTCCGGCAGGCCGGGCGGTTGCGCCATCAGGTAGAGGTGGAAGCCGACGGCGGCGCTGGTGCCGTGCAGCACGTCCCACATGTCCAGCGTCGGCAGCACGTCGAGGATCGCGAGGTGACTCACCTTGTCCGCGTGGTCGAGTCCGGCCCGCAGGGCCACCAGCGCGCCCCGATCGTGTCCGGCGAGCGCGAACCGGCCGTGGCCGAACGCTTTCGCGACGGCGACGACGTCGGCCGCCATCGTGCGCTTGGAGTAGGTCTCGCCGGTGTCGGCCGGTTTGTCGCTCTCGCCGTATCCCCGCAGGTCAGGGCATAGAACCAGGTGGTCCGCCGCCAGTTCCGCGGCCACATGGCGCCACATGAGGTGGGTCTCGGGGAAGCCGTGCAGCAGCACGATCGGGTCGCCGCTCCCGGCGACGGCGACGTTGAGTGCCACGCCGTCCGCCACGGGGACGCGCTGGTAGTCGAATCCGGTGATGCGCATGAGAACCTTCCTGGTCGTTCGCTGTCAGGCCAGCGTCCCCGGGGCGAATCAGCACCCGGTCAGCGCCGAACGAGCGCTCCGGGCACGATGATCACCGTCGGTGAGGGAGGTGAGGATGCGGTTCGGAGTGCTCGGTCCGCTCGTGGCCGCCGACGAGCGCGGCGAGGTCGGGCTCAAGGGGCCGCGGCACCGGGCGGTGCTGGCGCGGCTGTTGATCGCCCGCGGCCGCGTCGTGCCGGTGGAACGCCTGGTCGACGACCTTTGGGAGCGCCCGCCCGAAGGAGCGGTCGGCGCCGTCCAGACCTTCGTCGGAGCCCTGCGCCGCGCGCTGGAGCCGGATCGCGCGCCGCGTAAACCCGCGAGACTGCTCGTCACGGTCGCCCGCGGTTACGCGCTGCGTGTGGAATCGGTCGACGCCTGGGAGTTCGAGGCCGCCGTGACCGCCGCCCGCGAGCAGATCGACGTCCGCCGCCCGGACGCCGCACTGTCGGAAGTGGACAGGGCGCTCGCGTTGTGGCGCGGGCCCGCCTATGCCGAGTTCGCCGAGGAGGGCTGGGCACGCGGCGAGATCTCCCGCCTTACCGAACTCCGGCTGCAGGCAAGGGAATTGCGTGCCGAAGCCCTTCTGGCGCTGGGGAGGGCGGCCGAGGTCATTCCCGATCTGGAAGCGCAGGTACGCGAACATCCGTTGCGGGAGAACGGTTCCCGGCTGCTGGCATTGGCGCTCTACCGGTCCGGACGGCAAGGCGACGCGCTGGCGACGTTGAGAACGGCGCGCGAAGTACTCGCCGACGAACTCGGTATCGATCCTGGTGCCGGCCTGCGTGACCTGGAGGCCGACATCCTGGCGCAGGCACCCCGGCTGGAGCCGTCCGTGCCGAAGCCGGTCGAACGGCCGCTGATCGGACGGCACGCGGAACTGGCCAGGCTGGAGGAAGCCGCGACACGGTCCCGGCTGGTGCTGATCTCAGGTGACGCCGGGGTGGGGAAGACCGCGTTGACCGAGGCTTTTTCCGCCCGCCTCGCCGCGCGGGGCTGGACCACCGCGTGGGGGAGCAATCCCGACGACGAGGGCCTGCCACCCGCCTGGGCATGGACCCGGATCCTCGCCACGCTCGCCGACGCCGGATACGGTGCCGCGCCGACCGCGGACCAGGGTGCCGAGGATCCCGTGTCCGCGCGCTGGCGCCGGCATCGGGCGGTCGCCTCCTATCTGGCCGGTGCCGCGCCACTCCTGCTGGTGTTCGACGATTTGCACTGGGCGGGCGAAGAAACGTTGGCCTTGTTGACGTCGGTGCTCGTCGAGCCCGGCGGTGGACCCTCGCTGATCGTCGCGACCTATCGTGGGACCGACCTGCCCGCCCCGCTGGCGAATTTCCTCGGCCGGGCCGCTCGCACCGAGCCGACCCGGATCTACCTCGGTGGTCTGCCCGAGACCGAGATCGCGGACCTCGTCCGCGCCACGACCGGCGAGGAGGTCGACCACGAGACCGCCAGGGTGATCCACCGGCGCACCGGCGGAAACGCCTTCTTCGTGCGGGAACTCGCCCGCCTGCTGGCCGCCGAGGGCCCGGCCGCGCTAAACGCGGTACCGCCGGGAGTCCGCGACGTCGTCCGGCACCGGGTCCAGACCCTGCCGGAAGCCGTGCGGAACGTGGTGCGCCGCGCCGCGGTGATCGGCACGGACGTCGACCTGGACGTGCTCGAAACCCTGACGGGGGAAACCGCGCTCGACGCGGTCGAAAGCGC
Source organism: Amycolatopsis sp. NPDC034160 (assembly GCF_055575355.1). Lineage (NCBI taxonomy): Bacteria > Bacillati > Actinomycetota > Actinomycetes > Pseudonocardiales > Pseudonocardiaceae > Amycolatopsis > Amycolatopsis sp. NPDC034160. The sequence goes on from NZ_JBVISU010000017.1 coordinate 67,305, forward strand.
GGCGCAGCGCGGTTTCCTGACCGAGAGGGCGCCGCATCGGTTCCGCTTCGCGCACGCTCTCGTTCGGGACACGCTCTATCACGACCTCTCTCGTTCGCGGCGGGCCCGCGAGCACGGCGAGATCGCAGAGGCGCTGGAAAGCCTGCGCCCGGAAGACGTCGACGCCTTGGCGCACCATTTCGTGCTGTCCGGAAAGCACGCCGATCGCGCCGCGCACTACGCGCGGGCCGCCGCCGAACGGGCGGAAAGTCGTTTCGCCTCGACGGAAGCGGCCAAGCTGTGGGACGCCGCGCTCACCGCGTACGACCGGTCCGGCGCCTCTGACCCGGAGACGCGGCTGGAGCTCATCATGGGCAAGGCCCGTGCGTCGGCCGTGTCCGGCGGGCTCGGTCAGGCCCGGCGGTATCGGGCCGAAGCGCTGGAACTGGCGGGAAAACTTGACGATCCGCTCCTGACCGCGCGGGTGGTCGGTGCCTTCGACGTCCCCGCGATCTGGACCGAAAACGACGACCCGGGACTGGCCTCCCGGATCACGGACGCCGTCGAACGGACCCTCGTCGCGTTACCCGCCGACCGGGAGGCCGAGCGTTGCCGTCTGCTGGCGACGCTCGCCGTCGAGCTGCGGAACGCGGGCGGGCGACGGGCTCGTGCGGCGGCCGAAGAAGCCGAAGCGCTCGCACGACGCCTCGGCGACCCAGCGCTGCTGGCCTTCGCGCTCAACGCCCGGTTCCTGCAATCCTTCGACCGGGCCGGGCTCGCGCCGCGGCGGGCCGAGATCGGCGAGGAGCTGGTCGAACTCGCCGCACGGCACCGGCTGGTGACGTTCGAGGTGCTCGGACATCTCGTGCTCATGCAGGCGAAAAGCGCGCTCGCGGAGTTCGCCGCCGCGGACCGGCATGCCGCGTCGGCGGACGAACTCGGGGAGAAGTACGGCACTCCGCTCGTCGGCGTGTTCACCCGGTGGTATCGCGCGATGCGGACCGCGATGACCGGTCCCGGCGGGGAAGCCGCCTATCGTGCCGCGGCGGCCGGGCTCGCCGGGACGTCCATGTCCGGAGTGGACAACGGGATCCTCGCCTTCGCGCTGTTGTGCGACCGGCTCCAGCGAGGGTTGCCCCGTGAAGCGCGCGAAGAGAGTTACGGCGCTTACGAAAACTGGTGCCGTCCGGTGCTCCCGATCCCGGACTCACCCCGCGACCTGCTCTACGAAGCCCGCACCTGTCTGCACGCCGTCGTCGCGCTCGAACTCGGCGACCGGACGGCGATGGAGCGGCTGTACGCCGAACTCCTGCCCGCCGCCGGAGAGATCGCCGGGGCCGGGAGCGGGATGCTCACCCTCCGGCCGGTCGCGCACTACCTCGGCGAGCTGGCCACCGCCCTCGACCTGCGAGAAGCGGCCACCGCGCATTACCGGCAGGCACACGTCATCGCGGTGAAGGCGGGCTCGCCGCATTGGGCGGCCGCGGCACGCCAGGGGTCATGAGCGGGGCATCGCGTTCGCCTGGTCCGTGAAGGCCTCTTTGCCTACCCTGAAAGGTAGGGAAGGAGGCCTTCACTACCGGCCGCTGTGAGGACGGGGTAACCCCCGCCCACGTCGCGACGGTCTCTCTCCATCCTGGTGCCAGCGAGGAGCGCCTACGCGGCAGAAGCTCGACAACCCCACGTTCGCCTTACCCTCGATAGCTCACTTCTCGCGCATCGCGCGGCGGATCTCGGCCAGCTTGTCCTTGGCTGCCTTGTCGCGGTCGGCGATCTTCTTGTCCAGGGAGGCGACGTCCTCCTTGCCGCCGAGGCCGGCGAGTTCGGTCGAGCCCAACGAGGTGGTGTACCGCTGCTCGATCCGGTCGCGCACGTGGTCGAACGACGGCACCCCGGACTCGCTGTAATCCGGCTCCGGGACCTCCACCGGGGCCGCAGAAGCCTCCTCGACGATCTCGGCGTCGATCACTTCCGGCGTCTTGTCCGGGTCTTTCTCACTCATCGTCCACTCCGTCCTTCGTGCCAGGGCACGGCTTCGGTCATCAACCCGAGCATGCCCGAGACCAGGCGCATCTGGTCGACCGTGCGGATGTCGGCTTCGACCAGTCGCGGCGAACAGACCACGATCGCGAGCGCCTGCGCCCGCGAAAGTGCCACGTTCAGCCGGTTGCGGGACAGCAGGAAGTCCAGGCCGCGCGGCAGATCGACCGCCGCCGACGAGGTCATCGTGGTGATCACCACCGGCGCCTCCTGCCCCTGGAACCGGTCGACGGTGCCCACCCGCACGCCGGGGAATCCCGCCTGGTCGAGGGCGCGGGCCACGACCCGGGCCTGCAGGTTGTACGGCGCCACGACCAGGATGTCCTCGTCACCGAGCGGCCGGGGCTCGCCGTGGTCGGTCCAGGCCCGCCCGTGGAGATCCGCCACGATGGCGGTGACGGCTTCGGCTTCTTCGACCGAACGCGTCGTGTTGCCGTGGTGGTCGACTTCGGCGAGGTACAGCCCGGCCTCGACGCCGTCGATCGCCCGTTCGGCCGCCGACGGATGTGAGTGCAGGCGGCCCGCGTAGGACAGCCGCGACACCGGCGCGCAGACGGCCGGATGCATCCGGCGGGTCTCGTCGAGGAAGTAGCCGAGTTCGGCCGGGATGATGTCGGCCTCGCCGATCAGATGCCCGAGCGCGGACGCCTCGGCGCCGGCGGGATGCGTGCCCTGCACGACCTGCGGCAACTGCTGCGGATCGCCCAGCAGCAGGAGGTTCTTGGCGCACATCGACACCGCGAGCGCGTCGGCGAGGGCGAACTGGCCCGCCTCGTCGATGATCAGCAGGTCGAACGGCTCTTCACGGATCGCGGCGTTCGCGAACGTCCACGCGGTCCCGCCGACCAGATGGCCGGTGTCGTGCTCCTCGCGCCATTTCACCAGCGCGGGATTCGTCTTCGGCTGCTCCCACGGCGCCGCCGGATCCGGAGTCCGCTTGGCGCGCTTGGCGCACGGCAGGTCCGGCGCGTTCTTCAGCGCGGCGGACAGCACGTTCTCCACGGCTTTGTGGCTGGTCGAGGTGACGGCGATCGTCTTGCCCGCGCGCACCAGCTTCGCGATCAGCCTGCCTGCCAGGTACGTCTTGCCCGCGCCTGGCGGCCCCTGGACGGCGAGCGTCGAGCCGTCGAGTGCTTCGACGGCGTCGATCACCGTGCTCACCAGGTCCGTCCCGGGCTCGGGGAGGCTTCGGTCGTCACGCAGCCGCGGCGGCGTGCGCCGGAGCAGGTCGACACCGGGGTGAGCGGGTAGCGTCGGAAGCGCGTCGACGACGAGCCGGGCGAGGTCCGCGACCGCGTCGTCCTTGGGGGAGGGCCGCACCGGACTTCCCGGCAGTACCGCGACCGGCCGGTCCGCGGTGGTCTCGTCGGGCGCGCAGCTCTCTTCGAGGGTCAGCTCTACAGCGGTGGCCGAGACGACCTTGGCGTCCCGTGCGGCGGCCCCGTAGCGCAGGCGGACGTCGTCACCGGGGGCGAAGGGATGCGGCCGATCCGGGTCGCAGCGAAGCGTCAGCGAACGTTTGGCCTTGCGGACCCGGCCCGAAGGCGGCACCCATTCCCCGGCCTCCATGGCCACCGGGACGGTGCAGGCGTTGTCGGTTTCCAGATCGCCCAGCGGTGCCGCCAGTTGGCGGAAGTACTCCCACCACGCCGGATTCGTCTCGCGGCGGTGATAACCGACGGACGCGGCGAGCAACGCGCGGGCGCGGTCCTCCGCGGTGAACTCGGCCGGATCGTCGGGCAAACCGTCCAGCAGCGGATCGACCAGCGCGGCCAGCTGGGCAGCGCGTTCGGCGCGTTTCCGGGCGGCGACGTCCTCTTCGGTCTCCCGGAGCAAAGCGTCCACATCGGACTCTTCCGGCGGCTCGGCGAGCGGGATCCCTTCTTCCGCGCGGATCTTGTGGAGGAATTCGAACAGCCGCAGCGTGGAGACGCAGTCGTATTCGTTGTAGTCGCTGATCCCGCGCAAGATCTCGTCCGCTTGACCGGTCTCGCCGGAGGCGGTGAGCGACAGGTAGTCCTCGTAGGCCTCGATACTCGAAACCGCCGTCTTCACGTCGCCGTCGCGAGCTTCCGGCATGTAGAGCGGTTCGAGGTACTTGATCGAGTACGACCGCTGCGAGACCCGGAGTGCCTTGCGCACCACGGAGTACAGATCGACGAGCCCGCCGCTGCGGAGCAGATGGTCGACGGCGTCCTCGCGGGTCCCATGCACGGCCGCGAGCCGTTTGATCGCGGTGACCTCATACGGGGCGTAGTGGTAGACGTGCGATCCGGGATGCTCCGCGAGCCTTGCGGTGGCGAAGTCGATGAACTCTTCGAAAGCGCGTTTCTCCTGTGCCCGGCTGTGTGCCCAGAACGGAGTGAACTTCGTGTCCTCGTCGGCGGTCACCGCGCCGAAGAGGTATTCGAGTCCCTCGCCTGCCAGGGCGTACGGGTCGCCCTCCATGTCGAAGAAGACATCGCCGGGCGCGGGTGGCGGCAGTTCCGCCAGCGCGTCCGGATCGATGATCTCGTAGGCGATCTCGCCGGTGGCGTCCTGACGCACCTGGATCGCGGCCTGGGCGCGCAGCGTGGTGAACGACGTCACCGAGATGTCGCGCGGCCGGTCCTCCGGCGTGGCGGCCGCGAGCGCGTCGATGGTGCCGAGGCCCGCCGCGACGAGTTTGCGCCGCTGGTCGCCGCGCATCCCCGCGACCAGCGACAGATCGCGATCGGCCTCGCGGGCGCTCGCGCAGTGCGCGGAGTACGAGCAGCCGCCGCAAGCGGGCCGCTCGTCGGCCCAAAGCTGGACCGGCAGGGTGGGCGGCCGGTTCTCCAGCCGGGCGCGGAGCCGATCCACCAGCGGGAGGAAGTCGTCGACGCGGAGCGAGCGGGCGCTGTGGTCGCCGAGCAGCAGGTGCATTCGCGGACCGCTGGGCCAGCCCGCCCGGCGCAGGGCGTCGGCGTACGCGGTCAACTGCACCACGGCCGCGGGCTTCGCGTGCCTGGCGAGCTTCGTGTCGTAGACCTCGTAGCGGCCTTCGTCGTCCCGCATCAGGAAGTCGGCGCGGCCGGAGAACTCGCCGTCGTGGAAGACTGCCTGGTAGATCACCGGGGCACCGGCCCGCAGCGCTTCTTCGGTGGCCTTCGCGGCGACGACCGGGTCGCGTTCGTCGATCTCGACGACGGCACTCCGCTCGCCGCGCAGCTTGTCCAGCGTCGCGGCCTCGTGCGCTCGCCCGTGGGTGACCGCCAGCCGATCCGGCCCGGAACCCGGCCGGGGCGCTCCCGGGAGACCGGCGGCCAGCGCCTGGTTCAGGACGCTGCGGTGCTCGCATTCGAGCAGGTCGGCGAGATCGGACGGGGTGTACATCGCCCGGGAGTCTCGCACGGACTCCCGGATGGACGGTCCCGGCGCGCCGGAGTCAGCCGGAGGTGCGGTCGAACTTCAGATGTGAGGTGATCCGGTAGCGGTCGCCCCGGTAGATCGAGCGGGTGTACTCGATCACCCGGCCGCCGGGGTCGCGGGTGGTGCGTTCGAACAGCAACGCGGGGGAGTGCTGCGGGACGCCGAGCAGCCCGGACTCGTCGGTATCGGTGACGGTCGGTTCGGTGACCTGCACGGCCGTCGCGGGCAAGACCTCGTACCGCGTGCGGAGCAATTCGTAGAACGAGCCGGATTCGAAGTCGGCGCGCGTGATGTCGGGCACCAGGCCCCGTGGGACCAGGATCCGCTCGATCGCCATCGGTGCTTCTTCGACGATTCGGACGCGCGTGACCGCCACCAGCGGGCAGGCGGGGGAGACCTCGAGCCGTTTGCCGAGCCGGGCGCCCGCCGTCGTGATGGCGAAGTCGACCACCCGGCTCGTCCACTCGCCCTCGGCGGGCGGGGCGAACTGGTCGCCGCCGGTGGCGGGCAGGAGATCCTGGGAGATCTTGCGCGGCGCGGTGAACGTGCCGCGCCCGTGCTCGCGGACGAGGAGGCCGTCCCGCGCGAGTTCGTCGATCGCCGCCCGCAAAGTGGGGCGCGAGACGCCGATTTCCATGCTCAGCGCGCGTTCCGAAGGCAGGACCTCACCCGGCCGCCGCCGCTCGATGAGCTTGCGCAGTCGTTCCTTGACCTCTGTGCGCCGCATGACCACAGCTTAGCCAGTGGTTGTCCTGAATCCGCTGGTGGACAACTTGTCTAGACCTATTGACTTTACCACTTCGGCGGGCGACCTTGATAAAAACTGACCAGTGGTAAAGGAGGCAGCGATGCCGAAGTTCCGGCTCACCACCTTGGCCGTCACCGCCCTCTCGGTCGCAGTGCTCGCAGCGGTGCCGGGTACCGCGAGCGGGGCGACGGCTTGCGGGGCGCTGTTCGACGACTTCCACTACGCCTCGCACACCGACGGGCTTCTCGGGCAGCACGGCTGGCAGGTACGTTCGGGTGGCGGCGGACCCGGCGTCGCGGGCGCGCGGTGGGCTCCGGAAGGCATCACGTTCCCGACGTCCGGCGGGGACAAGGTGCTGCAGCTGGCTTCCGCCACCGACGGCACGCCCGCGGGTACGACACAAACCGAGATCATGCAGCCGGACCGGCGGTTCTTCGAGGGGACCTATGCGGCGCGGATCCGGTTCTCCGACACGCCGGCGTCCGGCCCCGATGGCGACCGCATCAACCAGACGTTCTTCACGATCAGCCCGCTTCGCTACGACAACGACCCGATCTACAGCGAGCTGGACTTCTCGGAGTACCTGCCCAACGGCGGATGGGGCGAGGCGGGCCCGGTCAATTTCCAGACCAGTTGGCACACCTACACACCGGACCCCTGGTACGCCGAGAACAAGAGTGACGCGCAGCGTCGCAGCATCGACGGCTGGCACTCCGTGGCGGCGACCGTGTCCGACGGCCATGTGCGCTACTACGTCGACGGCGCACTGGTGGCCGACCACGACCGCGGTGGCCCGTTCGACGTGTATCCGCGACAGGACATGTCACTGAACTTCAACCAGTGGTTCATCGACCTCACGCAGCACGCCGGCGGCACGAGCACCTACCTGGAACAGGTGGACTGGGTCTATTACGCGAAGAACGAGGTCCTCACACCTCAAGCGGCCGCCGAGCGCGCCGCGTCGTACCGGTCGTCGGGCGTGCGGTTCACCGACGGCACGCGCGGTTGCTGACCCGGTCACATCCGGTCACATCCGGCGCTTCCCGCGGGTCGTTGAATAGGACCGGCGGCCTCGTGATGCTGGTGGTCTTGGAAACACTGGCCCCCGCCGCGCGTTCGTCCTGGACGACATGTTCGCCGGACCCCCTGCGCGGTGTCGACACGGTGGCTCGTAGATCAGGGAGATCGACGTCATCGCGGACCGGGACCGGTTACGGGGGCTGGATCCGGTGGTTTTGGATTGATCGTTGGGTTGCGATTCGGTCGCGGCTGTTAACGGTTTCCTGTCGCGGTCCGCCTTCTTTTCGAAGCTCTTGGAGCAAACGACGAGGAGGCGGCAATGTCGGAGGGGACGCTCGGAGGAGCTCGGCGCCACAAAGTGCCGGAGAAGGAGACCTATCGGGACGCGTATCAGCGCGACCGGGATCGAGTTCTCTATTCATCCGCCTTTCGGCGGCTGGCCGGGGTGACTCAGGTTGCCGCGGTCAGTGAGCAATTGGTGCTGCACAACCGGCTGACGCATAGCTTGAAGGTCGCGCAGATGGGGCGAAGACTCGTGCAGAACCTGCGCTGCCAATTGCCCGATCCGGAGGCGGGATTTCCGCCGGAATCGGATTTGAACGAAGATGTGGTCGAGACGGCGGGGCTCGCGCATGACATCGGACATCCGCCGTTCGGTCACGTCGCCGAAGAGGTTCTCGGCCAGCGTCTTGCCCAGGTCGCGGGGCTGGAAGGCTTTGAAGGCAACGCGCAGTCTTTCCGCGTGGTGACGAAACTCGCGCGGCGGAAGACGGAACATATGGGGCTCAACCTGACTCGGGCTACCTTGGACGCCATCCTCAAGTATCCACGCCTCAAGCCGCGTGATTCGGCCAAGGCCCAGGTGTTGTGGACCAACCGTGGCTACGGTGAGAAATGGGGCGTCTATCAGACCGAACGGCAGGACTTCGAGTGGGCGAGGGAGTCCTGCCGCGGTGAGCTGAGGTCCGCGAACGCGATTTTGATGGACTGGGCCGACGACATCAGCTACGCGACGCATGATCTCGAGGACTATTTCCGGGCAGGTCTGATCCCCCTGCACAATATCGAGATCGACAAGAAGCGCATCCTGAAGCATGGCCGACGCAGGCTGAAGGGGGATTTCGGCTTCAACGAAGACCGCTTTCGGGAGCAGATCGACGTGATCGTCGACGAGTTCGGCGAAAACCTCAAGTCACAGTGCTGGGACACCCGGGAAAACCGGGTTCGGATGAACATGATCACCAGCAGTCATCTCACCAGGCTCGTGGAGGCGGTGCGGCTCGTTGACGAACCGCCCTTTGTGGAGGTCGACGAGACGAGTCAATACCGGGTCGCCGCGCTCAAGGAACTCACGTGGTTCTACGTGATCGACAGGCCGCCGCTGGCCATCCAGCAGGAAGGCCAGAAGAGGATCATCGGTTCGCTCTTCGACCGGTTGCTCATGTGTCTGGAGAAGTCGCCGAACAGCCCGAAGATCCCGCTCCATCTCCGCGTGCTCTACCGCGACATCAAGCGTGACAGTGAGGCGGAAGGCACCTTCGACGATAACAAGGAGGCTCGCTGTGCTCGGGCTGTCACCGACTACATCTGCCTGCTCACCGAGGTCCAGGCGGTGGACCTCGGGAAGCGGTTGGCGGGGCGGTCACAAAGCTCGATGTTCGGTACCTGGTTCAACTGAGCGTGGCCATGCCGAAGGGCCCGTCGCCGGTGGTGGTCGGCGGGCTCCTCGGGTTCAGCGGCGAGGCTCTTGTAGTGGGTCCAGATAGTGGGGCGGGATGAATTCGGGGCGCCTGTCGGTGGCCATGCGGACTGTCCAGCCGGACTGGCCGTGGATGACCATGTGGTGGTAGCGGCAGAGCAGGCAGAGGTTGTTGAGGTCGGTGTCGCCGAGTTGGCCCCACGGCAAAATGTGGTGGGCTTCGCAGTGTTTCGGCCTGCGGTGGCAGCCGGGGAAGGCGCAGCCGTGGTCTCGGAGGTTCAACGCCCGGCGTTGTCCGGGTGTGACGGTGCGGGCGGCGCGGCCGATGTCGAGTGGTTCGCTGTCGGTGCCGAGGACGGCGGGGATGACCTTCGCGTCGCAGGCGAGCATCCGGGCGTGCCGTGCGGTGATCCGGGAGACCCCATCCACACACGCGGATCCGAGCCCTGAGGACAAAGTCTCCAGGGGAATGGTGACCACGATGGTCGTCCGGTCGCCGGACAAGGTGGGGGCTTTGTCGTTGGTCATCGCGTAGTGGATGGCGTCGAACAGGGCGTCACCATGACGTTCGGCGGGGGTGCGCGGATCATGGTTGCCGTCGGTGTCGACGGGTCTTCGTTGCCCCCAGGTTTCGAACAGGGCGTTCGCGCGTGCCCCGAATTCCGGGTCCAGCAGCCCGGTCAGCCGCCACCACCCGTCCTCGCGTTTCCGCAAGTACACCTCGCGGGACGGGGGCGTGAGGTCCTCGTCCTTCGGCTCGGTCCCGTCGGGATCGAGATGGGCGAGCAGGTCCGCACCCGCGTCAAGGATCTCCCGCGGCCCCGCCCGCCGCGCCAGATCGACCAGGATCTGCTCCGCCCCCGGCCGATCCTCGGCCGACACTGCGGCGGGGATCTTCTTCAACACCGCCAGAAGAGGGTCCAGTTGCTGATGCCCGAGGTCGCCCTCGGCCGCGGCGGCACCCGCGATCGGCGCCGACGCCGGCGCGGGCGTGCCGTCCAGATTCCGGCCCTCGTTCAGCGCCACCGCCCGCGCCACGGTGTCACGCGCTTCCTTCAGGCTGACACGAGCCGTCTCGGCGAACCAACCCGCCGTCGAACCATGCCCGTAGAGTTCCATCGGACCCCGCGATTCGATCTCCACCAGAAACTGCCCCACCTCCGCCAACGCCTGACGTGCCAGCGACAACCGCTCCACCACACCATGCGCGAGCTCCCGCGCACCAGCCCGCCACAACTCCTGCGGCGGCTCGAGAGTTCGTCGGCTGGACACCCCGCCATAGTACCACCGAATCGAACACACATTCGACCTCGGAATGCCAGTACTCAAAGGTGTAATGAATGCACTTCACGTTCCATAATGCTGAAATTACTCCATCGAGTGAATAGTCACGAGGCTGGGGAGCTCCCTTATTGAGAGATAGGGAAAGTTTGCGACACGAGCAGAGGGCCCCGGCTTCGCGGGGACGCGCACCGCAGCGGTGCCGGCCACGACAACCTGGCCTTACCCCTCAATAACGCTCATCATCACTCGCGACCGACCAGTCCAGACCCACGTCGTGAAGGCCTCCTTTCCTACCTTGAGAGCAGGGAAGGAGGCCTTCACGGACTTCCTCGCCCCAACACCGAAAACCGGCCTAAAGTGACCGAGACACCGCAGTCACTCCGGGAGGCACGCATGTCGCTGTTGGCCCAGCTGAACACCGCGATCACCACCGGCGCGATCGAGGTCGTCGACCTCACCGCGCCGTTGAGCGCGAGCACGCCCGTCCTGCGGTTGCCGGAGCCGTTCGCGAACACGATCCCGTTCGGTCTGGAGGAGATCAGCCGCTACGACGAACGCGGGCCGCGCTGGTACTGGAACAACATCCACACGGGCGAGCACACCGGAACCCATCTCGACGTCCCGGTGCATTGGTTGTCGGGCAAGGACGGCCACGACGTCTCGGAGGTCCCGCTGCGGACGCTGGTCGCCCCGGCGGTGGTGCTCGACGCGTCGGCCCGTGCGGCCGAAGATCCGGATTTCCTGCTGTCCGTCGACGACATCCGCGAGTGGGAGCGTGAGCACGGGTCGCTTCCGGACGGTGGATGGCTGCTCTACCGCACCGGCTGGGATGCCCGTTCGCACGAGCAGGAGACGTTCCTCAACAACGACGAGAACGGCCCGCATACGCCGGGGATCTCGGCTGACTGTGCTCGCTGGCTCGCCGAGGAGGCGCCGATCACCGGGTTCGGCGTGGAGACGGTGGGCACGGACGCCGGACAGGCGCTGGCTCTCGAACCGGCCTTCCCCTGCCATGAACTCATGCTGGGGGCGGGAAAGCACGGTTTGACCCAGCTGCGGAACCTGGCGAGCCTGCCGCCGACCGGATCGCTGTTGATCGTGAGTCCGCTCCCGATCGTCGGTGGCTCCGGCAGCCCGGCCCGGGTCTACGCGTTGGTGGAGCGGGCATGAAGGTCGCGGAGCTGGTCGGACGCACATTGGCGGAACTCGGCGTGGGTGCCGCGTTCGGGGTCGTGGGCAGCGGCAATTTCGAGGCCACCAACGGGTTGCGGGCAGGGGGAGTGCGCTTCGTCGCCGCGCGGCACGAGGGCGGCGCGGCGAGTATGGCCGACGCGTACGCGCGGATTAGCGGCCGGATGTCGGTGCTGAGTCTGCACCAGGGCGTCGGGCTGACCAACGCGATCACCGGGATCACCGAGGCTGCCAAGAGCCGGACACCGATGATCGTCCTGGCCGCCGACACCGCGGCCTCGGCGGTGCTGTCGAACTTCCGGATCGACCAGGACGCGCTCGCGACGGCCGTCGGTGCCGTACCGGAACGCGTCCACAGCGCGGCGACCGCGGTCGCCGACACCGTCCGCGCCTACCGGACGGCCTGGCAGCAACGCCGGACCGTCCTGCTCAACCTGCCGCTCGATGTCCAAGCCCAGGAAGCACCCGAAGCGGTCCCGGTTCCGGAAATCGACGGCCCGGCGCCGATCCGGCCGAGTGTCGAGGCGGTCGCGAAACTGGCTGATCTTCTCGCCCAGGCCCGGCGGCCGATGTTCATCGCCGGTCGCGGTGCGCGAGGGAGTTCCGTGGCCCTGCGAGAACTCGCGGAGGTCTCCGGCTCGCTGCTGGCGACCTCCGCGGTGGCGCACGGCCTCTTCCACGACGATCCCTTCTCGATCGGGATCGCGGGCGGGTTTTCGTCCCCGAGGACGGCGGACCTCATCGGTGACGCCGACCTCGTGGTCGGCTGGGGCTGCGCGCTGAACATGTGGACCACACGGCACGGCACCCTCCTAGGCCCGGAGGCCCGCCTGGTCCAGGTCGACGTGGAGCAGGCCGCGCTCGGCGCCCACCGCCCGATCGACCTGGGCGTCGTCGGCGACGTCACCAGCACCGCCGAGGACGTCCACGCCGAACTCACCAGGCGTGGCCACGGCGCGAGTCGCGAAGTCGTCACGGGAACATGGTGGAATGACGTGCCGTATAACGACCTATCCGGCGACGGGAGGATCGATCCGCGCACGCTCAGCCGCCGGCTCGACGAGATCCTTCCCGCCGAACGCGTGGTCTCGGTCGACTCCGGCAACTTCATGGGCTACCCGAGCGCGTATCTGTCCGTTCCCGACGAGAACGGTTTCTGCTTCACTCAGGCGTTCCAATGCGTCGGGCTCGGTTTCGGCACGGCGATCGGCGCGGCACTGGCCAGGCCGGACAGGCTACCGGTGCTCGCCATCGGCGACGGCGGGTTCCACATGGCCCTCTCGGAGCTGGAAACCGCCGTACGGCTGAGGATGCCGCTCGTGGTCGTCGTCTACAACGACGCCGCGTATGGCGCCGAGATCCACCACTTCGGCGACGCGGACATGACCACGGTCCGGTTCCCCGACACCGATATCGCGGCGATCGGCCGCGGCTTCGGCTGCGCGGGCGTCACCGTGCGATCGGCCGAGGATCTGACGGCCGTCACGGAGTGGCTCGGCGGACCACGGGACGCGCCACTCGTCGTCGACGCCAAGATCGCCGACGACGGCGGCTCGTGGTGGCTGGCCGAGGCCTTCCGCCACTGAGTGCTACACGCCCCAGTCCGGCCGCAACGGCATGCCCGAGTCGCCGTCCGGACCGACCTTCACCCCGAGCACCTGGTGCAGTTCGATCTCCCGCCGTTCGAACGCGAGGCGGCAGGCGGCCATGTACAGCGCCCAGACCCGGCTCCGGCCGGCGCCCGCTTCGGCGACGGCCGCGTCCCAGTTCGCGTCGAGGTTGGCGCACCACGCGCCGAGGGTGGTGGCGTAATGCTCGCGGAGGTTCTCCGAATGCCGCACCTCGAGCCCGCTGTCGTGCATCGCGGTGGCGATCTCCCCGACGGACTCCAGTTCGCCGTCGGGGAAGACGTACCGGTCGATGAAACCGCGCGACCGGTGCGGGACGGAGGTGTCCGGGTTGGTGATGCAGTGGTTCAGCAACCGCCCTTGCGGCTTCAGTTTCCCGGCGAGGAAACGGAAGTACGACGGCAGGTTCCGCGCGCCGATGTGCTCGGTGAGCCCGATCGACGACACGGCGTCGAAGCCGGTTTCGGTGACGTCGCGGTAGTCGAGGTGCCGTACTTCGGCCCGGTCGGCGAGGCCCTTGGTCACGATGTCCTTCTGCGCCCATTGCGCCTGTTCGCGCGAGAGGGTGACGCCCAGCGCCTCGACACCGTAGTTCGCGACCGCGTGCTCGACCATCCCGCCCCAGCCACAGCCGACGTCCAGCAGCCGCATCCCCGGTTTGAGGCCGAGTTTCCGGCACACCAGGTCGAATTTGTGCTCCTGTGCCTCTTCCAGCGACGCTTCGGCGGACGGGAACGCGGCGCAGGTGTAGGCCATCGACGGACCCAGAACCAGTTCGTAGAACCGGTTCGAGACGTCGTAGTGGTTCGCTATCGCGTTGCTGTCGCGGGCTTTCGAGTGCCGCAGCCCGTCGAAGACGCGTTTGGCGCGGCTTGGCAGTTCTTCGGCGGGTGGGGCGACCCGGCGCAGATGCCTGGGGCCGAGTTCGCGCAGCAGCCACAGGCGATCCGCGGCGCTGAGCTGATCGACCTGTGCCACGAGGGCACGCAGCGCCGTGTAGAGGTCACCGTCCACGTCGAGCGCGCCGGCGACATAGGCGCGCGCGAGACCGAGGTCGCCCGGCGAGGACATCAGGTACGTCAGCGCCAGTGGCGAGCGCACCTGGATCGACACCGGCGCGTCCGCCGGACCGCTCGAGCTGCCGTCGTAGGCGGTGATGGACACCTGGGCGCTCGGGCCGAGCAACCGCTCGAAGATCTTCCCGACGGTCGTGTTCTCAGCCATGTTCTCTCTCTTCTTCCCGGCCCGGGGTCACCGCCGCCGCACGCATTTCGCGTACAGGTCGAGCAGGCGGCCGTCCGGGTCGTTGGCCGTTTTGAGTTTCCGGTAGGCGTCGCCGTTGTACAGCCGCCAGAACTCCTCTTCGGTATAGAAACTGTCGGAGTACAGCGATTTCCGCCCGCCGAGCCGCGTCACTTCGGCTTCGATCAGCCGATTGTGCGTATCCGGCTCCTCGCCGGGGTCCAGCGGGACCGCGGACCAGAAGCCGAAGTTGACGTACAGCGTTTCGGGATCCAATTCGTACAGCGGCGAGTTCACGCCACCTGGCCGCTGCTTCAGCGGGCAGATCCACACCGGGCTGATCGGGATCTCGCGGCGGAAGAAGTCCAGGAACTCCGCGGCGCGCGACAGCGGTACCTCGATGTCCTGGACGACGGTCTCTTCCGGCGGGAGACCGCGCAGCTTGAGCAGCTTCGCCGCGATCCCGAACCGGCGGTCGAGCGCCACCGCCTTCCAATAGACCGACGACCGGAGCAGCCGCCTGCCCAGCAGCAGCCGGGGGAGCCGGTGCTGCACGCCGAACGCCCGCGAGCACCAGAACCAGTCCGTGTCCCAGCGCCACAGGTAGTCCCGGACGCTCAGGTGATCGGTCTCCCGTTCGCGGATCGACCGGTAGTAGATGTCGAGCCAGGTGTAGTCGCTGGTCGCGGGCGCGGAGGTGGTGAACGTACCCAGCGTCAGGTACTGCTCGCCGGGACCGAAGACCGTTCCGTCGACGAAGTCGGCCGACCCGTTGCGGCAGGCTTCACCGAGCGCCGTGAAGTACTCCTCGGTGTCGTCGTACCGGATGTGGTCGAGCCGCACGTACGGTTTGACCGGCTCCAATTCGATCTTCAGCCGCAGCGCGTAGCCGAGCGTTCCGTACGAGTTCGGGAAGCCGTGGAACAGGTCGCTGTGCTCGTTGTCCGCCCGCGCGACGACGACCCTGCCGTCACCGGTGAGCAACTCCATCTCCAGCACCGACTCGTGCACGAGACCGTTGCGGAACGACGAGGATTCGATGCCGAGGCCGGTGACCGCGCCGCCGAGGGTGATCGTCTTGAGCTGCGGCACGACCAGTGGCATCAGCCCGTGTGGCAGGGTCGCGTCCACCAGTTGCTCGTAGGTGACCATGCCCTCGACGTCCGCCGTTCGGGCCAGTGGATCGACATCGAGCACGTGCGTGAACCCCGAGACGTCCAGTCCCGGCGTACTGGTCGCCGTCCGCGCACGGAACAGGTTCGACGTCCGCTTCGCCAGCCGGATGGTGCCGTGGAGACCGGCCAGTTGCGCACGGAGAGTCTCCGTGCGCGCTTCGTGTTCGGCGAACCGGACCAACCGCGCCGTCGCTCGGATGCCGCTGTCGTTGTCAGCCATCATTGATCGCCATCAACTCATCGTGCCTGACGAAACCGCCACGCGCAGCCCTTAATCTCTACCCGAGCCGAGGCAAGGGGACGGCGTCCGCCATCGCCGTGAAGCCCTTGTCCCCGGGGTGGAGGTGATCGCCGGAGTCGTACTCGGGTTTCATCCGCTGCGGGTCGGCGGGATCGCGGATCACCGCGTCGAAGTCGACGTAGCCGTCGAACAGCCTGCTGGTCCGGATGAACCGGTTGACCGCCTGCCGGGTCTCTTCGAGTTCGGGGGTGTAGGAATGCCAACCCTTCCACGGTGTGATCGTCGCGCCGAGGACCCGCAGACCGCGGTCGCGTGCCCGAGTGGCGATCTGCTTCAGCGCCGAGATGATCTTGTGCGGATCGGCCTGGTGCGGCGTCTGCTGGATGTCGTTGATGCCCTCGAACACGATCGCCGTGCGCGCGCCGGATTGACTCAGCACGTCCCGGTCGAGCCGCGCCAGCGCGTTGACGCCGTAGTTGCCGCCGTCGAGCAGCAGGCGGTTCCCGCTGATCCCCGCGTTGAGCACGCCGAGGTGACGGCTGATCTTGTCGGCGAGTTGATCGGGCCAGCGCAGATTGGCGCCCCAGGTCGAGTTCGCCCCGTCGGTGATCGAGTCGCCGATCGCGACGACGCTGCCCCGCAGCCCATGGCCGCGGACGTCCACTCCGGACACGTAGTGCCACACGGCGGTCCGTTCCGGGAACGCCGCCGCCGACTCGTCGGCCGCCTTGTCGCCGTCACGGGTGAAGTACGAGTTCTGCATGGCCAGCGGGTGATGGGTGACCGGGCCGGACGGCGTCGGGGTGTAGGTGGTCACCAGGAGGTCGCTGTCCCTCGGCACGTTCAGCGCCGTGCCGTCGCTGACGACGTCGGCGCCCGGCGGCACGGTGATCTCGCGGTTGCCGCCGAAGGTGAGCGCGCGCATGGTGCCGGGGACTGCCTGCGGGGTGTCCGGTCCGGCGGCGACCGCGACGGTCACCCGGCCGAACAGCACCGGCGTCCGGCCGAAAGCGTTGGACAGCCGCACGCGGACCTCGTGCCCGCCGGCGCTGATGTGCACGATGTTGCGGATCGAGAAGTTCGGGTAGCCGTTGTCGGTCCCGGCCACCCCGGCCGCGGGTGCCGCCGCCCAGGTGCCCACCCATCCGCTCGTGGTGGTGCCCTCCACCTGGCTCGCCGGGGCCGCCGCCACTGCGCCCGGTACGACGCCCAGCAGCAGGACGGCCGCCGCCAGTAAGCGCTTTCCTGAATGCTCGCTTCGAAAGACACGGTTCGGTCGCATGTCGTCACGCCTCCACCCAGTCGGCTCCGCTCATCGTCGGTGAATCACCGACCGCCGGTCAATGCGCGGCACAGGACAGATTTCTGTCGGATGAGGGGGTTAGCCTGACCGGATGACGCCTGCCGCTCTCCGGAAGATCTGCCTCGGCTTCCCCGGTGCCCGCGAGGAGTTCCCGTTCGACGAACGGTCCAGTGTGTTCAAGGTCTCGGGCAAGATGTTCGCGCTCAGCGCGCTCAAGGCGAAACCGCTGCGGATCAGCCTCAAATGCGAACCCGATCTGGCGGTCCGGTTGCGCGCCGAGCATCCGGCGATCATCCCCGGCTACCACCTCAACAAGCAGCACTGGAACACCGTCGAACTCGACGGTTCGCTGACCGGCGACTTCGTCCGCGAGCTGATCGAGGACTCCTACGACCTCGTCGTCGCGGGCCTGCCGAAGCGGGAGCAGGAGAAGCTGAAGTGGGTCGCGCTCAGCCAGGAATGAACGGCCTGCGTTTCATCCGGATTTCATCGGTCCGTGCTCGCCCGGCCTCCTACCGTGGGCGGAGACGGGTGCCGCCCGCCGCACGATGACGCGCCGCCCCGGACTTCCTAGGCTGAAGCGGTGCTGGTGATCTTGCGGGACCGATTCCGGGCACGGGTGCAGGTGAGCCTCACCCGGGCCGGGTTGACCCTGCCGTGGTGGGGCGCGTTGTGCGCGACCGGCGTGAGCTTGGTGTTCACGCTGGTCGCGCTGGTGCAGCGGGACGCGCTGCTGCCGCCGGAGCCGATCGCGCTGGCCGGGCTGATCGTGATCGCGCCGTCGCTGATCTGGGTGACCACCGCCTGGATCATGCCGTGGGTGCGGATGGCGGCGCTGATCGCCGCCGCCTCGGTCCTGCTCTTCGAACCGGTACTCCCGGATTTCGCGCCGTTGCTGCTGCTGGTCGCGGCCACCGAAGCGGGCAGTGTCCTGCGGACGACGATGGGGATCGCCATCGTCACCGTCACGTGTGAGGCGGTCCTGATCGTCGCGGGCGTCTGGGGCGGGCTGATCGGCGTGCCCGTCTACCTGGTCGCGATCCTGCTCGGGCTCAGCGGCGGGCTCATGGTCCGCTGGTACACCAGGGTGCTGGACGCCGAACGCGGCAACCGTGACGCCTCCCGCGACAAGGCGCTGCTGGCCGAGCGGCAGCGGATCGCGCGTGAGGTGCACGACGTCGTCGGCCATTCGCTCAGCATCACGCTGCTGCATCTGACCGGTGCCCGGCGCGCGCTGCAGCAGGACCGCGACGTCGACGAGGCGATCGAAGCGCTCACCGAAGCCGAACAGGTGGGACGCGCCGCGATGGCCGACATCCGCCGCACGGTCGGCCTGCTCGCCGACACACCGTCCGGAAGCGCCCCGTTACCGGGCGTGGAGGACATCGCGACGCTGGTGGAACGCACCAGGGTCGCCGGTTTGGCGGTGCGCTATACACAGGAAGGCGACCTCGGTCTGGTAGGCGCCTCGGAAGGATTGGGCCTCTACCGCATCGTGCAGGAATCACTCGTCAACGTCGTCAAACACGCCCCCGGCGCGACCGCGGAGGTCCGGCTGGACACCGGCCGGTCGGGCGCGAAACTCATCGTCAGCAACACCCTGCCCACGGCCGTCCGGCGCACGTCGGAGGACGGGTCGGGGCTGGCCGGGATGGCCGTCCGCGCGGCCCAGCTCGGCGCGGAACTCAGCGCCGGGCCCAAGGGCAAGCAGTGGATCGTCGAGGTCACCGTGCCGAAGACCAGGGCGGTGCAGCCGTGACCGCCACGGAGATCCGGGTGTTGCTGGTCGACGATCAGGAGCTGGTCCGGTCCGGACTTCGGCGCATCCTGCGGCGTCGCGACGGGTTCGTCATCGCGGGGGAATGCGGCGACGGTTCGGAAGTGCCCGCGGCGCTGGCCGCGAACGAGGTCGACGTCATCGTGATGGACCTGCGGATGAAGAACGTCGGCGGCGTGGAGGCGACCAGGCGGTTGCGGCGCTCCGGCGGCCATCCGCCGGTGCTCGCGCTGACCACCTTCGACGACGACAACCTGCTCGCCGACGCGCTACGGGCGGGGGCGGCGGGATACGTCCTCAAGGATTCCCCGGCCGAAGATCTGATCCGGGCCGTGCGCGCGGTCGCCGCGGGCGACGCCTGGCTCGACCCCGGCGTCACCGGCCGCGTGCTCGCCGCCTACCGGCAGGCCGCCGGGACCGGCAGCGGCGGACGTTCACCCGAACTGCTGACCCCGAGGGAGCAGGACGTGCTCCGGGCGATCGGCCGCGGGCTGACCAACGCGGAGATCGCCGCGACGCTGGTGATTTCGGAGGTGACCGTGAAAAGCCACATCGGCCGGATCTTCACCAAGCTCCAGCTGCGTGACCGGGCGGCGGCGATCGTCTACGCGTTCGACCACGGGATCGTGGTGCCGGGCTAGCCATGGGAAACGAAGGGGGGATGACCATGCCGGACTCGTTGCGCTTCGAGGTGCTCGGCCCGTTGCGGGCCTGGCAGGGGGAGACTCGGCTGGATCTCGGTCCGGTCCGGCAGCAGGCCGTGTTGGCCGCGCTGGTGCTGCGCCCGGATGTGACCGTCAGCCATCACGAACTCACCGACGGGCTCTGGGAACGGCCGCCGGAGTCGAACGTGCTGCCGGTCTACGTCCGACGGCTGCGGCAGTGCCTGGACACTTCCGGGCAGCGGCCGCGGGACTCGGTGATCGTGTCCGACCGTGGCGGCTACCGGTTCGCCAGCGCCGGGGTGCGGCTGGACGTGGCGCGACTGGAGGAGATGGCCGCCGTCGCGGCCGCCGCCGAGGAGACAGGCGACCTTGTCACCGCGGTGGACACCTTCGCCGACGCGCTCCGGTTGTTCCACGGCGAGCCGCTGACGGGGCTGCCCGGCGCGTTCGTGCAGGGCGAACGGCGACGGCTGGAGGAACGCAGACTTCTGCTGCTGCGCCGGAAACTGGGCGCCCAGCTGAAACTCGGCCGGTTCGACGAGGTGATCGGCGAGTTGTCGGCGCTGGTGTCCGCCGACCCGCCGAGTGAGCCGCTGGCCGCCCTGCTGATGCGCGCCCTCTACGGCGGCGGTCGGCAGGCGGAGGCGCTGGAGGTGTTCACCGACGTCCGCGAGCGGTTGATCGAGCAACTCGGGGTCGAGCCGGGCGAGGAATTACGGCAGGTTCAGGAATCGGTACTGCGTGGTGACGACGCGTTGCTCGGCATAGCACAGCACCGGGAGGCACAGCGCCGGGAGGCGCCGCGCCGGGCCCGCAACGAACTGCCCGCCACCACCGGCGAACTCGTCGGGCGGGACCGGGAACTCGCGCTGCTCGTCGCGGAAGGCGATCCGGAGTCGGTCTCGGTCGACGCCGTCGACGGTGTCCCCGGCTCCGGGAAGACGACGCTCGCGGTGTGCGCGGCCCACCGGCTCCGCGAGTCCTATTCCGACGGTGCGCTGTTCGTGGATCTGCACGGATACACCGAAGGCCGCGAGCCGGTAACCCCGGAACGCGCACTGCGGCGGCTGTTGCGAGCGGTCGGCGTGGAGGACATCGCCATGCCGGACGATCTCGACGAGCTGTCCGCGTCGTGGCGGGCGGCGACCGCACGGCTCGAGTTGCTGCTGGTGCTCGACAACGCCGAATCCGCCGGGCAGGTACGGCCTTTGCTGCCGGCGGGCCCGGGCAGTCGCGTGCTGGTGACCAGTCGCCGCCGTCTGTCCGGTTTGGACGCCGATCGACGTGTTTCCCTTGGCGCGCTGGGGCTCGAAGCCGCGGAACGGCTGCTGAGCCGCATCGTGGGCGCACCGAGGGCCGAGGGGGAGCGGTTCGCCGTGCGCGCGCTCGCCGGGCTGTGCGGACGGCTGCCGCTCGCGCTGCGGATCGCGGGTGCCCGGTTGCAGAACCGTCCGATGTGGACGTTCAAGGACCTGGTGGACCGGATGTCGGACGACGAACGGCGCCTCGGCGAACTGACCGCCGAGGACCGCAGCGTCGAGGTGGCGCTGAGCCTGTCGTACGAGCAGCTGCGGCCCGCCGAGAAACGCGCGTTCGGCGCGCTCGGACTGTCGCCGACGCCTGAGTTCGACAGCCTTTCGGTGGCGGCCCTGCTGGACTGCTCGCCTGCCGAAGCCGAGCGTCGGCTGGAAAACCTCGTCGACGCGAGTCTCGTGCAGGAACCGGCGAGCGGCCGCTACCGGCTGCACGATCTGGTGGCGGTCTACGCCCGGCGGCTCGCCGGAGAGCTGCCGGACGACGTCGTCGAAGCCGCGCGGAACCGCGTGTACGGGCTGTACCTCAAGGCCGCTCGCCGGGCGAGCGAATGGGGAGTCGCGCGGTTCCCGGTGGAGTCGGGAGCCGGGCCGTTCACCGGACAGCGGGACGCTTCCGTCTGGCTCGACGCCGTCGGCGACCTGCCCGAAGTGGTCACTCAAGCCGCCGAAGCGGGGCTAGACGGCGTCGCTTGCTCGATCGCCGAAGGGCTGGTCGACTACCTCGCGCGCCAGCAGCGGTACCACGAATGCCGGACCGCGCTGCAGGTCGCGCTGCCACTGGCCGAACGGGCGGAAGACGAGCGTCTGGTCTCGTCGCTGCGGTTCTGCCTCGGCTACGCCTACGCCATGCAGGGGCAGCTGGACCGGGCGCGCGGCTGGTTCGACGACGCGCTGCGAGCGGGCCAGGCCTGCGGCGACCGCGGGGTGGAGGCGCGGGCGCTGGGCGGGCTCACCATGGTGGACCTGATCGCCGGACGGCACGACCTCGCGACGCCGGGGATGCGGCGGGTGACGACCATGGCCGACGAGGTGGGCGACGGCTGGCTCGCCGAACGGTCGTTGTCCGCGCTCGGCTATCTCGCCTATACGCGGGGCGAGTACGAAGAAGCGCTGGAGCACCTCGCCCGCGCCCGCGACCTGAGCGAGGAGATCGGCAGCGCCGGAATGCTGGCGCGGGTGCTGTGCCACAGCGGCACCGTCCGTCTCGAAATCGGGAGGTTCGCCGAAGCCTCGCTGGATCTGCGGCGTTCCGTCGAACTGGCCGAGGAGACGACCGACGGCCTGCTGACCGCGACCAGCCTCGCCCGGCTGGGCGCGGCGGAACTGGAACTCGGGAACCTCGACGAGGCGTTCGAACTCCAGCGGCGGGCGCTGACCGCGGTCACCGAGGAGACCATCGCCGGGATGGAGTCCGAGATCCGCAACCGGCTCGGCCGCACCCATCTCGCCGCGGGTGATCCGGTGGCCGCCAGGGAGCACTTCGAATGGGTGCTGACCACCATAGGACCCGACGGCGACGCCCTCCAGCGCACCCTCGCGCTGGAAGGTCTGGACCTCACCAGACAGTCGGCACGCCGGCGTTGATGATCGTGAAGCGGTGTCCTTCCATGGTCGCCCGCCAGCGTGCGAAGTAAGTGTCACCGGCGTCGGTCAGGTGAACTCCGGGGCGGACCTCGTGGACGACGCACGCCCAGTCCGCGCCGTCGCACAGCACCAGTTCCCGCGGTGCCCCGCGTTTCCGGAGTACGGACGCGCACAGGGCACCGCGCCTGCTGACGGCTCCGTCGTCGAGACAGCGCCGGAGGTCGTCGACGGCGTGGGCGGCGGTCTCGAACAGCGTCCACCGGTACTTGGGCGCCGGGCGGCCGGTGGCCCACGGCGTGGAGAACGCCGTCCAGCTCCAACCCGGTCCGACGACCCCGTCCAGTTCCCCGGGACTCGGCCGGTCGTCCCTGGGCACCACCGTGTTGTACGGGGTCCGGCTCGCCGGGCTCATGCACGCCTCCTCGTGGACCAGCGGTCCGCCGCTGAACGGTAAGGAGGCGCCATGAAATCCCGATGAAACGTCCTGTTCGGTCAAGCTCCCCGGCACCACAAGTCAGGTGCCGCCGAAACGGAGGGTGATCTGTGTCGGCCTTCCGTAAAAGTCCTACTGTGGTATCCGGGGTGACACCCGTAGTATCCGAGGGTGTCGATCTTGACTGTGCTTCTCAGCCTGGTGGCTCTTTTTCCCGCCGTGGACCCGGTTTCTCGCGTGGGTGCCTGTGAAGGAGCGGAAGGGGTGACTGTCGCCGTCGATCTCAAAGGGGCAGGCCGCCCCGAAGTCCTCGTGCGCTGTGTGGCCGGCTCGCCCGGCGACGCGCGGACCGCGCTCGAGCGCTCCGGGCTCGATGTGCGTCTCGGGAGTGGCAGCGGGCCATACGGGGATTCCCGCTACGTCTGCCGGGTCGAAGGACTGCCCGCCGACGATTCCTGTACCGGTCACCGGGACGGCGCGCCGTTCTGGAAGGTGTGGCGGGTCGGCCTCGATCCCGTCGCCTGGCGGGAATCCCGGACCCAGGGTGGTCCTGGCGCGGTCCGCGTCTGTCCTGGTGGCCTCGTCGGCTTCAGCTTCGGGTCGAAGACGTCGCAGATGACGGTGACACCCGAGCAGATGGTGACCACGCCGGGCTGGCTTCCGCCCCATTGCCCGTGAGTGGCGATCGCGTGGGCTGGTAGCGGGTGAGCCGAAGGCTTCCTCGTCCACCTTCCCCAGTACGTGATGGCCCCCTTCCTTGCGCCTAGCGCAAGGAAGGGGGCCATCGCGTACTTCACGCCAGCAAGGCCGCAGGCCACGAGTAGGTATCTAAGAGACGGTTCGCCAGAACGACCCAAATCACTCACGACCCCGCCGGGAAACCGATCCCGGCATTTGCTGCGCCTTGACGTCCGTGCTGGTCTCCATCATTATGAACGCGTGTTCATGAACGTGTGTTCATAACCGAGGAGGTCTGGCATGACCGGCATCGTCAACACCGCGCAGGCGGAAGCGTGGAACGGCTACGAGGGACGGCATTGGGCGGCTCACCACGAGCGCTACGACGCCGTGAACGAGGGATTCAACGAAACCTTGTTCGCCGCGGCCCGTATCGGTGAACGGGACCGGGTGCTGGACATCGGCTGCGGAAACGGTCAGGTCACCCGGCTCGCCGCCGTCCGTGCCCCGCTCGGGAGCGCGACGGGCGTCGACCTGTCCGCGCCGATGCTCGCCACCGCGCGGGCCCGCGCGGAGGCCGAGGGGGTCGCGAACGTGACGTTCGAGCAGGGCGACGTCCAGGTCTTTCCGTTCGGGGAAGCCGTTTTCGACGTCGCGCTCAGCCGGTTCGCGGTGATGTTCTTCGCCGATCCCGTCGCGGCCTTCGCCAATGTGCGTCGCGCGTTGCGGCCGGGAGGGCGGCTCGCGTTCCTCTGCATGACCGAACTCGGCGGAACCGATCTCGGTGTCGTTTTCGGTGCTCTGGCACCGTTCCTGCCGACGCCCACCGGCGAGGACGGTACCGGCCCCACGTCCTTCGCCGATCCCGCGCGGATCCGTTCGGTGCTCACGGACGCCGGATTCACCGATGTCACCTGTACCCGCGTCGAGGCGGACCAGGTCTGGGGAAGCGACGTCGTCGACGCGACGGCTTTCATCGCGGACTGGGGGCCGGTCAAGTATCACCTCGACCAAGCGAGCGCCGAAGCCGCGGATGGCGCGCGCGAAGCACTTTCGGCTGTGCTCCGACCGTTCGAAGGGCCGGATGGGGTCCGCTTGCGAGGGGCGGCGTGGTCGGTCACGGCGTCCGCGAAACGCTGAGCCCGGATGTCCCCCAGGAAAGCGGCGGCCCTGCGCGACAGTGAAGACGGCCGAAGCCTTCGTGAGCATCTGATCGCCACGGCCGCGAACCTGATTTCCTTGCGAGGCACCGCGGAGCTCACGGTGCGGGCGATCGCCCGGGAGGCAGGCGTCGCCGATGGCGTGCTGTACAACCACTTCGCCGACAAGGAGGAGTTGCTGGCCAACGCCTTGGCCGAGCATGTCCGGGCCGTCGAACGCGGACTAGGCGCGCTGCCCGAGCCTGGTTCAGGTACCGTCGAGGCCAATCTGCGTGCGCAGTTGACCTATGGTTTGGCTCTGCACAAGGAGATCCTGCCCGCGTTCGCCGGGCTCCTCGCCCGCCCCGCCGTGCTCGCGCGGTTCGGGGAACTGACCGGGGACGGGGCGAACTGGCGGGATCGCCTCGCCGGGTATCTGGGCGCGGAAAAGGAACTCGGCAGGATTTCCGGCGATGTCGGGGCAGCGACGGCGATGCTGGTCGGCGTCTGCCACGAAACCGTGCTGTCCGGCCTGTTCCCGCACGGTCCGAAGGTGGTCACCGCGCCCGCGGTCGACGCCGTGGTCGCGACGGTGCTGACGGGGATCGCGGCCCGCTGACCTGCGGCCGGATACGCCACGGCGGTTCACGGGTTGATCGGCGTGAGTTCTGGGTAACCCGATCGTGCGTCTTCGGCAGAGGCCGCGCGACGGAAGGGTGTCTCCATGATCAGCATCGCGGAGCATCCGGTTCCGGGAACCTGGGTGCTGGATCTGCGGGCGACGACGCCGCGTGCGTTGCCGGAAATACGGGCCTGGGTGGTCAGATGCCTGCCCGACCTCGGCGAGGGCCACCGCGACGACGTCCTGCTCGCCGCGACGGAACTCGTCGCCAACGCCTACGTGCACGGTGGTGGCGCGCGCCACATCCAGCTGTGGCGCGGCGTGTCGCCGTGCGCGATCCGGATCGAGGTCGCGGATGTCAGCGTCGAACAGCCTCGGGCGCGCCGTTCGCAGATCGAGGATCCGCGCGGACGTGGGCTGCTGGTCGTCGACGGAGTGGCCGTGCAATGGGGCGTCCGGCGTGAGTCGGTGCGCGGCGGGAAGCTCGTCTGGGCGCATATCCGCTGTGACGGCGGTTGTCCGGAAGCACTTCCCCGCGTACGTGGTAAGCACTCCCGGAACTGACCGCGTCTCAGGCGGCGCCGGGAAGCGCGTCACATCTTTTTGCGGCCTTCAATGGCGGCGCGGGCGGCCTCGACCGACTTCCGGACGACGACTTCCGTGGAATAGCCCTGCTTCGTGAAGACCCGGTCGAGGTAAAACGTGCCGTAACCGTGCGCCTGCGTGAACAGCTGCTCCATCAGTTCGAGCCCGTCCTGCGGCCGGTCGGCGACGGTGAGGCAGAGCATGAGGAACTGGTCGGTCAGGCGGCGGGTCTGTTCGTGCAAGGTCGTGTGTTCCGGTCCTTGAAGGCCGTCGGCGTAGATGACGTTCATCCCGGCGCGGCGTTCGATCAGATAGGCCGTGTAGGCGCCCGCGGCCGCGGCGAGCGCGGTGACGGGATCGGCTTCGGCCTCGATGGCGTCGTGCACCCGATCGGCCAGTTGGCAGGCCACCGTGGCGGCGATGGCGGCCATCAAACTTTCCTTGTCCCGGAAGTGCCGGTAAGGCGCGCCGGGACTCACCTTCGCGCGACGGGCGACCTCGGCCACGGAAAAGGCGGCGAGTCCCTGCTCGGCGATCAGATCGAGGGAGACCCGCACGAGTTCCGCGCGAAGGTCGCCGTGGTGGTACTTGCCGCCCATGTCGTGGATCACACCCCAGGTGGTGGAATATGTAAGAGCCCTCTTACGTCAGGGTAAGTGACCTCTTACATGGTCTCACTGTTCTCGGAGGGTTTCATGAGCACGACCACGCACGCCATCGCCGCGCCGTCCCCGGGCGCCCCGCTGTCGCCGACCACCATCGAGCGCCGCGACCTGCGCCCGGACGACGTGCTGATCGACATCGCGTACGCGGGGATCTGCCACAGCGACATCCACCAGGTGAAGGAAGACTGGGGCACCGCGATCTTCCCGATGGTGCCGGGACACGAGATCGCCGGCGTCGTCGCCGCGGTCGGATCCGGCGTGACGAAGTACCAGGTGGGAGACCGCGTCGGGGTCGGCTGCATGGTCGACTCCTGCGGCGAGTGCGAGTACTGCCTCGCGGGCACCGAGCAGTTCTGCCTCAAGGGCAACATCCAGACCTACAACGGCGTCGGCTTCGACGGCGAGAACACCTATGGCGGCTACAGCCGCCAGATCGTCGTGAAGGACGCGTTCGTCTGCCGCATCCCGGAGGGCATCGGCCTCGATGTGGCCGCTCCGCTGCTGTGCGCGGGCATCACCACCTACTCCCCGCTGAACCGGTGGGGCGCCGGACCGGGCAAGAAGGTCGCCGTCGTCGGCCTCGGCGGGCTCGGCCACCTGGCGGTCAAGATCGCGGTCGCCATGGGCGCCGAGGTCACCGTGCTCAGTCAGAGCCTGAAGAAGCAGGAGGACGGCCTGAAGCTGGGCGCGAAGGACTACTTCGCGACCGGTGACGCGTCGACGTTCCAGACCCTGCGTGGCCGCTTCGACCTGATCCTCAACACCGTCTCGGCGACGCTGCCCGTCGACTCCTACCTCGGCATGCTGCGCGTCGGCGGCGCGATGGTGAACGTCGGCGCGCCCGGCGAACCACTGTCCTACAACGCCTTCTCGCTGCTCGGCGGGAACAAGGTGCTCGCCGGGTCGATGATCGGCGGCATCGCCGAGACTCAGGAGATGCTCGACTTCTGCGCCGAGCACGGCATCGGCGCGGAGATCGAAACGATCTCGGCCGACCAGGTGAACGTGGCCTACGACCGGGTCGAGAACAGCGACGTCCGCTACCGGTTCGTCATCGACGCGGCGACCATCGGCGCGTGACTTCTCTTGTGGCGGCCGGTCTTCCCGTGGGCGGACCGGCCGCCGCTTCACATCAGCAGCAACGGCAGGGTGTTCATCGCGGTGTGCGCGGCGATCGGCGCCACCAGGTTGCGGTAGCGGGACCACAGGTAGCCGGTGAACAGGCCGAAAAACCCTTGGAAGGCCACGATCGCGCCCAAGGTGAGCGGAAGTCCGGCCCAGGGTGAGCCTGCTTGTCCGTGGGTCGGCAGATGCAGCCAGGCGAACAGCAGTGACGCCAGCAGAATCCCGGGCCACCGCCCGAAAAGCGCCTCAAGCCGGGTCTGCAGCATGCCGCGGAAGAAGACCTCTTCGAGCACGTTCGCGGTGAAGAAGGTCAGCGTCGCGACCACCGCGAGGTACACCGGGTCGGGGTAGTCCTCCGTGGTGGGTAGCGGTGGCGCGAGCGGGCCGAGGACGTAAAGCCAGCCGAACACGAGCACCGCCGGAACGGGTGCGAGCCATTGCCAAGTCCGCCGGGGCCACCAGAGGTGCCTGAGGCGGAACGGATCCTGTTCCCCTCGCGGGCGCAAAGCCCGCAGGAGGATCAGTGGCAGCGCCAGGAACACGAGCGGCTTCGCGAGTCCCCAGATGTCGCGGACCAGCCCCTGCTGTCCCGCCGCCGACACCAGGAACAACGCCAAGGGCCAGACGAACGCGATGAGCGCCAAGGCCATCGCCTGTCTCCGCAGGGCGTGCCGGTCGTCCACCTGGGGAAGCAGTTTTGGCGCGTGGAGCGGGAGCCCGCGGATCAGCAGGATTCCCGCCAGTGCGGGAATCAGCGCGCCCGCGAGGGAAAGTTCCTTGTCCGAATCGGCGGACGGTTTGAGCACGTCGTGTCCGGTCGCCAGCAGGAGCGCGGGGGCGGCGACGAACGCCGCGAGTCCGCCGAGGAGTATCCATCGGGTGGCGCCAGGCCGGACGCCGGTCTCTTTCATCACCAGGAAAGGATCATCGAAGCGGCGCTGGCCCGCGTCATCATTTCGGAGGACTTCAGCCGACCGCGATGACCTTTTCCAAGCTGCGCAGGCACAAACCGAGCGCCTCGTGCTTCGGCGTCTTCTCGCGCGTCATTTCCCACGCCGTGTAGAGCAGGCTCCACAGCAGTTGCAGCAGCCATTCCTTCGGCATCGCCGGGTCGATCGTGCCTTCGCGGTGCCCACGCTCGACGAGGTTCAGCAGCGACCGGTCGTCGTCGCTCTCTTCCTGCCATTCCGGGCGGGTCACCAGATCCGGCATGGTGAAGAGCAACTGGAAGATGTCGCCGAATTCGAAGTACTCCTGGCACAGCCTCGCCAGCGCCGCCGGGGCGGGGCCCTCGTCGATCCGGGCCCGCCTGGTGCCCTGGGAGATCTTGTCGAGGGCGTCGAGGCTGATGGCGTCGATGAGATCCGAGCGCTCCGGGAAATAGCGGTGCACGGTGGTGCGCCCGACGTTCGCGGCCGCCGCGATGTCGGCCAGAGTCGCGCTCGGCTGCTTCGTCAACTTTTCGATGGCCGCGTCCAGGATCGCGCGCCGGGTCCTCGCCCGGACACCCGTCTCGGTGACCACACCCTCACTCATGGCCGTACCGTACCTCGCTCCCCGATTCGGAACTCGCTTGACGATTTTGGAACACACGTGTTCCATTGGGAACCATGGATACTCCACGATTGAAGGTGCTGTGGTTTTTCGCCAGACCGCACAAGGGGGCACTCGCGATCGGCCTGGTGCTCGCTCTGCTCGGCTCCGCGACCGGTCTCGCCACGCCCATGGTCACGAAGTGGGTGCTCGACTCGCTCGGTTCGTCGGCGTCGCTGGCGGGACCAATACTGGCGCTGCTCGGCCTGATCCTGGCTGGCTCGGTGGTCTGGCTGGGGCAGTGGATCCTGCTCGGCACGGTCGGCGAGCGCGTGGTGCTGAAGGCGCGGGAATCGATGGTGCGGCGGTTCTTCCGCGCGACGATCCCGGCGATCACCCAACGGCCGACGGGAGAACTGGTCACGCGCGTCACCTCGGATACGGTCCTGCTGCGTGAGGCGGCCTCGTCGAGCGTGATCGGCCTGATCAACGGGGTGGTGATGCTCGTCGGCACGCTCGTGCTGATGAGCGTGCTCGACCCGGTGCTGCTGGGGACGACGGTCGCCGCCGTGGTCGTGGTGATCGCGTTGTTCGCGTGGCTCATGCCCGCGATCGCGAAGGAACAGGAGAAGGCGCAGGACCGGGTGGGCCATCTCGGCGGCGTGCTGGAGGGCGCGCTGCGGGCGATCCGCACGGTGAAGGCCAGCCGCACCGAAGCCCGCCAGTCCGAGCGGGTCCTGGTCGACGCCGAGGCGGCCACCGTGCACGGCGTCCGCGCGGTGCGGCGCGAGGCCGTCGCCTGGGTGGTGGCGTGGTCGGGCATCCAGGGCGCGATCCTGGTGATCCTCGGCCTCGGCGCCTGGCGCGTCGACGCCGGCCTGCTCGAAGTGTCGAGCCTCATCGCGTTCCTGCTGTACGCGTTCGCGCTGATGGAGCCGATCACCGAACTGAGCCAGAACATGACCGCGTTGCAGGCGGGGATCGCCGCCGCTGGGCGGATCCGGGAGATGGACGCTCTGGAGGTCGAGGAGGACGAGGTGTCCACGCCGCCGGATCCGGCAGGCGAGCACGACGGCCCGGTACTGGAACTGCGCGGCGTGACCGCGGGCTACGGCGGCGAACCGGCACTGCGGGACGTCTCGCTGAAGATCCCGAGACGCGGGCACACCGCGATCGTCGGGCCGTCCGGGGCCGGCAAGACCACGATGCTGTCGCTGATCATGCGCTTCGTCCAGCCGTCGTCGGGAACGTTGCTGCTGGACGGGCGGCCGTACGCGGACCTGCCCTACGCCTCGGTGCGGACACGGCTGGCCTACGTCGAGCAGGAGACGCCGATCGTGCCGGGCACGATCCGGGAGAACCTGCTCTTCACCCATCCGGACGCGACCGAGGAGGAGGTGCTGCGAGCACTCGGTGAAGTCCGCCTGAGCGACAAGATCGCCGCCCTCGACGAAGGCTTGGACACGCCGCTGTCGTCGACGTCGGTGTCCGGCGGGGAACGCCAGCGGATCGCGTTGGCCAGGGCCATCCTGCGCACACCGGACGTCGTGCTGCTGGACGAGGCGACCGCGCAGGTGGACGGCCGGACCGAGAGCGCGATCCACGACTGCATCCGGCGGCGGGCGCGCGAGGGCGCCGTGGTCACCGTGGCGCACCGGCTGTCCACGGTGATCGACGCGGACACGATCGTGGTGATGGAGGGAGGCCGGGTGCGGGCGAGCGGAACCCATGAACACCTGCTCGCCACGGACACGCTGTACCGGGAGCTGGTGGAAGCGCTGCGCATCGCGGGGGACGGAGTCCTTGTGAAGCCACGCTAACGAGGGATTTCAGAAACTCGCGATGGACCGCACAGCGGGCACCGGTAAGACTTCGCGCCATGAAGGCATTGGTCAAAGCCGACCGAGCACCCGGGCTGGAACTCACCGACGTGCCGGACCCCGCCGTCGGTCCCGGGGAAGTTGCCGTCCGGGTGCTGCGCGCCGGTATCTGCGGTACCGATCTGCACATCGACTCCTGGGACGACTGGGCGGCGCGCACCATCGCCGCGCCACTGGTCATCGGGCACGAGTTCGTCGGCGAGGTCGTCGAAATCGGCCGGTCGGTGACGAGTGTCAAGGTCGGTGACCTGGTCAGTGGCGAGGGGCATCTGGTCTGCGGCAGCTGCCGCAACTGCAAGGCCGGGCGACGGCACCTGTGCGCTCGGACCAAGGGGCTCGGCGTGCACACCGACGGAGCCTTCGCGCAGTACGCCGTGCTGCCGGAGGAGAACGCCTGGGTGCACCGCAGCGAAGTCGACCTCGACATCGCCGCGATCTTCGACCCGCTGGGCAACGCCGTGCACACCGCGCTGTCCTTCCCGGTCATCGGCGAGGACGTCCTGGTCACCGGCGCCGGACCGATCGGCATCATGGCCGCCGCGATCGCCCGCCACGCCGGCGCGCGCAACGTCGTCGTCACCGATGTCAGTGAGCACCGCCTGGAGCTGGCTCGCAAGGTCGGCGTCGACCTCGCGCTGGACGTCTCGTCGGCGACCATCGCCGACGCGCAGGAGCGGCTCGGCATGGCCGAAGGCTTCGACGTCGGCATGGAGATGAGCGGACGGCCCGAGGCGCTGCGGGACATGATCGCGAACATGTCGCACGGCGGTCGCGTCGCGCTGCTCGGCCTGCCCGCCTCCGACGTCTCCGTGGACATCGCCGCCGTCGTGCTGAAGATGATCCAGATCAAGGGAATCTACGGCCGCGAGATGTACGAGACCTGGTACTCGATGTCCGTGCTGCTGCAGGCGGGGCTGGACATCTCGCCGGTGATCACCCACCGGTTCGGCTACACCGAATACGCGAAGGCGTTCGCGACGGCCAGGGAAGGCCGTTGCGGCAAGGTCATTCTGGATTGGACGGAGAACTGATGTACGGCGCGATGCGCGACGACCTCAAGGCCGGGCTCGCCGAGATCCGGGAAGCGGGGCTGTACAAGGGCGAGCGGGTGATCCGGGGGCCACAGCGGGCCTCGGTGAGTGTCGCAGACGGCGAAGTCCTCAACTTCTGTGCCAACAACTACCTCGGTCTCGCCGACCACCCGGTGCTGGTCAAGGCCGCGCAGAAGGCGCTGGACCGCTGGGGCTTCGGCATGGCGTCGGTGCGGTTCATCTGCGGGACCCAGCAACCGCACAAAGAGCTGGAAGCCAAACTGTCGGAGTTCCTCGGCACCGAGGACACGATCCTCTACAGCTCCTGCTTCGACGCGAACGCCGGGCTGTTCGAGACGTTGCTGACCGACCAGGACGTCATCATCTCCGACGAGCTCAACCACGCGTCGATCATCGACGGCGTCCGGCTGTGCAAGGCGAAGCGGATGCGTTACCGCAACCGTGACGTCGCCGACCTGGAGCAGCGGCTCAAGGAGTCCTCCGGCGCGCGATACCGGATGATCGCCACCGACGGCGTGTTCTCCATGGACGGTTACCTCGCCCCGCTCGACGAGATCTGCGCGCTGGCCGAGCGCTACGACGCGCTGGTGATGGTGGACGATTCGCACGCGGTCGGCTTCACCGGCCCGACCGGACGCGGCACGCCCGAGCTGTTCGGGGTGCAGGACAAGGTCGACGTCCTGACCGGCACCCTCGGCAAGGCTCTGGGCGGGGCGAGCGGCGGTTACACCTCGGGCCGCGCGGAGATCGTCGAGATGCTGCGGCAGCGTTCCCGGCCGTATCTGTTCTCGAACTCGCTCGCGCCGTCGATCACCGCCGCCGCGCTCGCCACACTGGAACTGCTGGACTCCTCGGGTGAGCTGTTGGAGAAGCTGCGCGCCAACACCGAGCTGTTCCGGCGCCGGATGACCGAGGCCGGCTTCGATCTGCTCCCGGGTGAGCACCCCATCATCCCGGTGATGATCGGCGACGCCGCCAAGGCGGGCAAGATGGCGGATCTGCTGCTCGACCAGGGCATCTACGTGGTCGGTTTCTCTTACCCGGTGGTGCCGCACGGCAAAGCCAGGATCCGGACGCAGATGTCGGCGGCGCATTCGATCGAGGACATCCACCGTGCGGTCGACGCGTTCGTGACCGCAAGGTCCATGATGGACGAATGATCGATCCGCGACGGCTGCGGGTACTGCGCGCTCTCGCCGACCACGGCACCGTGACGGCTGCGGGCCACGCGCTGCACCTGACGCCGTCCGCGGTCTCCCAGCAGCTGGCCGCGCTCGAAGCCGAGTGCGGCCAGCAGCTGTTGAGGCGGTGGGGCAGGCGGGTCTCACTGACCTCCGCGGGTGAGCTGATGGTGGTGCACGCCAACGCCGTCGCCGCCGAACTGGAACGGGCGCAGGCCACCCTGGCGGCGCTGGATTCCGGGGTTCAGGGGCAGGTGCGGCTGGCGAGCTTCGCTTCGGCGATCACCATGGTCGTCGCGCCGTCGATCGCCGCGCTGCGCGCCGGATCGCCCGGCGTTTCGGTGCGGGTGCAGGACGTCGAAGGGCACGCGAGCATCCCGCTGCTGCTCGACGGAGAGATCGACTTGGCGATCACCGAGGAGTACCGGCTCTCGCCTCGAACGGATGAAAGCAGGCTGAGCCGGTTCCCGTTGTACGTGGAGCCGTTCGACGTCGTGCTGCCCACCGCGCACCGGCTGGCCAGATCGTCCGAAGTGGACATCGACGAACTCGCCGACGACGAGTGGATCGCGCCCAAACCGGGAAACCCCTGCCGCGACGTGCTGACAATCGCCTGCGCCAATCCGGAGATCCGGCACGTCTCCGACGATTTCCACGCGATCACCACCCTGGTCGCCGCGGGGGAAGGGGTGGCCTTGGTGCCGCGCAACGCTTTCACCGCCGTGCCCGGCGCGGTCGCCGTCCCGTTGCGTGGCGAGCCACCGCTGCGCCGCGTGTTCGCCGCGGTCCGGCTGGGGAGCGCGGATCACCCGCTGCTCAAGACCGTCCTCGCGGCCCTGTTGGAAGCGGCCCCCCGGCATGCGAATGCGGACCAGGGAATGCGCCCGTAGGATCTGGGAAACCAGCCGTCGAAAGAAAGACAGGGCGCGAATGCTCCAGATCGATGGCCTGACCTGGACCGTCACGATCGGGCTGGTGCTCGCCCTGCTGGCACTCGACCTCATCCTCGCGGCCGTGCGGCCGCACAAGGTCGGCTTCGGTGAAGCGGTGGCCTGGTCGGTCGGCTACATCCTGGTCGCGGTGGCGTTCGGCGTCTGGCTGACGCTGGCGCACGGTGGGGACTTCGGGCAGCAGTACTTCGCGGGCTACATCGTGGAGAAGAGCCTGTCGGTCGACAACCTCTTCGTCTTCGTGATCATCATGACCACCTTCGCGGTGCCCGACGAGCACCAGCACAAGGTGCTCACGTTCGGCATCGTCGTCGCGCTGATCATGCGCGCGATCTTCATCGCGCTCGGCGCCACGCTGCTTTCGTTGTTCTCCTTCATGTTCCTGCTGTTCGGCCTGCTGCTGATCTACACCGGCATCCAGCTGTTCCGGCATCGCGACGAGGATCCGGACGTCGAGAACAACGTGGTGGTGCGGACGGCACGCCGCCTGCTGCCGCTGTCCACGGAATACGACGGCGGCAAGCTGGTCACCCGCGTCGAAGGGAAGCGGGTCGGCACGCCGCTGGTGGTGGTGCTGCTCGCGATCGGCGGGATCGACCTGCTGTTCGCCCTGGACTCGATCCCCGCCGTCTTCGGTGTCACGGACGAGCCGTACCTGGTCTTCGCCGCCAACGCCTTCGCCCTGCTGGGCCTGCGCGCGCTGTACTTCCTCGTGAAGGGCCTGCTCGACCGTCTGGTGTACCTGTCGGCCGGGCTCGCGATCATCCTCGGGTTCATCGGGATCAAGCTGATCCTGCACTGGGCCCACGTCGACATCGACGAGAGCGTTCCGGAGATCTCGACGCCGGTGAGTCTCGCGGTGATCATCGGCATCCTCGTCGTGGTGACGGTGGCGAGCCTGCTCAAGACCCGCAAAAATCCCACCGCCAAAGCACATCCGGGTTCGCTACGCGGCTCCCGCCCCGAAGAGGACTAACGCCAGCCGTGGGTGAGGAGATCGAAGATCCGCTCGACGTCCTCACGGGGATCCGGCCTTCCCCTGGTGAGCGCCGGAATGTCCAGAACGAAGCGCGCGAGCGCGTGGCAGGCGATGTCGTCGGAGTCGACGCCGGCGTCTTCGGCGATGGCCGCGCCGAGGGCTTTGGCATGCCGGGTCCACATGCGCTCGCCGTACTCCCGCAGTGCCGGGGTGCCGCTGACCAAGGCGGTGAATTCGGTGTACCGCGGATGAGCCGTTATGGAAAGCCACGAGGCGAGCACGTACTCGCGCAGCGCTTCGACCACGCTCTGCCCTTCCTCGCGTTGCCGCACTGAGGCGATCAGGTTCGCTTCGCGGTCCTGAGCCTCGTCGAAGACCAACGCCTCTTTACCGGAGAAGTGCTTGAAGAGCGTCGTCGTCGACACGTCGGCCGCCTCGGCGATGTCACGGATGCTCACCTGGTCGTAGCCCCGCTCGAGGAACAGCTCCAACGCGGCGTCCGCGAGTGCCTGACGGGTCGCGGCCTTCTTGCGTTCGCGCCGTCCCAGTGTCTCCATGAACGCACTCTAGCGCAGTGGTTGTCGGAGTCACTAAGTTGACTCGTTGCACTTTTTAACTCGTTCTGCTTTTCTGGGGTCATGACTTCGAGAATCAGCATCATCGGCGCGGGCCCCGGCGGCTTGACCTGCGCCCGCATCCTGCAGAAGCACGGCGTCCCCGTGACGGTCTACGACCGGGACCCGCATCCTCACGCGCGCGATCAGGGCGGCACCCTCGACCTCCACGCGGACGACGGGCAACTGGCCCTGCGCGAAGCCGGCCTGACCGAAGAGTTCCTCGCCCTGGCGCGGCCGGAAGGCCAGGAGACGCGCAAGCTGGATCCAGAGGGCCGCTTGCTGGAACGGCACTTCCCGGCCGAAGGCGAGTTCTTCAAACCTGAGATCGACCGAGGCCAGCTGCGTGATCTGCTGCTCGGCTCACTCGAACCGGGCACCGTGCACTGGGGCCGGACCCTGAAGAGAGTCGAAGGCGAGAGCCGGTTGCGTTTCACGGATGGGGCGACGGTCGAAACGGACCTGGTCATCGGGGCCGACGGCGCCTTCTCTCGGGTTCGCCCGGCGGTGTCGGCGGCCGTCCCGGAGTACACCGGGATCACTTTCCTGGAAGCCTGGTTCGAGGACGTCGAGAACGCGCACCCCGACCTCGCCGCCCTCGTCGGTCAGGGCAGCGCCATGGCCGCCGACGGCGACCGATGCGTGTTCGCGCAACGGAACAGCGGAGACCATATCCGCGTGTACATCATCCAGCGGCTGCCCGTGGACTGGATCGCCGCGGCCCGGCTGAATCCCGGTGACATCCGTTCACGGCTGCTCGACGCCTTTGCCGAATGGTCGCCGAGCATGCTCCGGATGATCACCGACAACGACGGCCCCTACGTCGATCGTCCGTTGTTCGCCCTGCCCGTGCCGCATACGTGGGAGCACAGGCCGACGGTGACCTTGCTCGGCGACGCCGCCCACCTGATGCCGCCCCTGGGCGTCGGTGTCAATCTGGCCATGCTCGACGCTTGCGAACTCGCTCTCGCGTTGGCTGGTTCCGCCACGATCGGCGAAGGTGTTGCGGCCTATGAGAAGACGATGGTGCCGCGGTCGGTCGAGATCGCTCGACAGCTCGAAGGTGGGGCTGCTGGGCTGCTTGATTCGCACGATGACGCTCTTGTCCGGTGAGATTCCTTGGGGGTGCTGGAGTGTCGGCTCTGGGGTTTCGGTGCCGGGTTGCGGTAAGAGGGTTCACGTCCGTTTTCGTTCGGAGGTCGGTTCCGCCGTGATCAGTGCCTGTACTTGGTGCCGTGGTCGATCGTTGGAGTTTTCTCGGCGTTCTTGGGGGATGTCGTTGTCGCGTTTCGGCGGCGTTTCTGCCTGGAGGATTGTCGCCGGATTTCGGTAACGGCTGTGGTGTTCGCCTGATCCAGAACTGTCGGTGGCTGGTTGTACGGTTTTTGGCGTGGAAACGCACAAGGCCGCTTCGGTGGCGCTTTTGGAAGAACTTTCGGATCCTGATGTGTTGGAGTTGGTCAATGCTTGTATAGATTCGTTGGATGCCAAGGATTCGGTGGCGGTGGCACAGGCGGTGTCGGTGGGGATCGCGCGGTTGGAGGCGGTGCGGTTTCGGGCGTTGGCGCAGTTGAGTCGGCATCGTGGGGGTGCGCGGAGTGTGGTGCAGGAGGTCGCGGTCGAGTTGTCTCTTGTGGACAATCACGCGGGTGCGATGGTCTCCGCGGCGGAGGCGTTGGCGACACGTCTGCCGCGCACCCTGGGTTTGATGGATCAGGGGAAGGTGTGTGGTTTCGGTGCGTTGAAGGTCGCCGCCGCGACGGCGTGGCTCTCGGATGAGAACGCGCGGGCCGCGGATGCTGTGGTGGAGGATCGGTTACCGGAGAAGAATGCCGATCAGATCCGGAAAGCGGCCAGCCATGCGGCGATCGCCGTCGACCGTGACGGTGCGGGCAAACGTACCGCGCATCATCGGGAAGGGCGTCGGCTCACTGTGCGGCAGGGTGAGACGGGTGTGGCGTCGATTGAGGTCGAAGGCGGGCCCGTGGAGAAGGTGACCGCGGCTTACCGGCGGATCGATCGTGAGGCCCGTGCTTTGCGGAGGGGTGGGGAGACCCGGACGTTGGATCAGCTCCGTGCGGATGTCGCGCTTGATCTGCTGCTGGGTGGGCAGGGCGGGACGAGTGAACGTGCGGAGGTGTTCCTGTACATGGACCTGTTCACTTATCTCGGGCTCAACGATGATCCGGCGGAGTTGGCTGGGCATGGGCATGTTCCGGCGGGGTTGGCGCGGCGGATCGTGACGGGGTCGGACGCGGTGTTGCGGCGGATCATCAGTGATCCGTTGTCGGGGCAGGTGCTGGATTTGGGGCGGGGTCGGTATCGGCCTACGGCGGGGTTGGGTGAGTTTGTGCGGGTGCGGGATCGTGAATGTCGAAGACCGGGGTGGGGGCGTCCGGCGCAGGCGTGCGATCTGGATCATGTGGTGCCGTGGCAGTTCGGCGGCCACACCGCCGCCGACGAGTTGGTCGATCTCTGCCGCCGCGATCACCGGCTCAAAGACGAACCCGGCTGGACCTACCGGCTCGCGGCTGACGGCACGTTGACCGTCACCACCCCAACCGGACACACCTACGACAGCACACCACCACCTCTCCACGAACCCCGCACACACACCCCGCCCGGCGAGGAACCACCACCGTTCTGAGGCTTATTGCCGGGAACCGGCGACGGCCGGTAGCCCTCGGAGTGGTGCGAGTCTCGTTCCCGCGCGGTGCGAGGACGGCGTTCGTCGAAGGAGGCGTGCCGTGCCTCGGCGAAGATGCGTGTCCGCGCGTCGGGGATGGCGTCACGGACCCGCACGCAAAGCCGTCCAACCACCATCGTCGTGAGCCTGTCGCCGGGGAATGGCGACGGCCGCTAGGGCTTACTTCAGGAAGTTGTTTATCAGCGCGCTCGACTGGGGTCGGCGTTCGTCGAGGGGGGGTGTGTCGTGCGTGGTCTGCAAAGGCGGGGATGGACCTCGTCGCCGGGGAATGGCGACGGCCGCTAGGGCTTACTTCAGGAAGTCGTTCACCAGCGCGCTCGACTCAGGACGGCATTCGTCGAAGTACGCATGCCGTGCCCCGGCGAAGACGTGCATCCGCGCGCCAGGGATCCGCTCGGTCAGCAAGGGCGCGTTCGCGGGCGGCGCGAGAATGTCGTCGTCTCCGTGCAGGACCAGGGTAGGAGCGGTGATCCGGGGCAGGGCGTCCCAGGCGTCGTGCGTGTTGCTCGCCACGAGGTGACCGCGGACGGCGTGCGGAAGCATTCCGTGGGCGCCGAGGACGGTGTACGGGCCGGGGTTCGCGGCCCGCCAGGCGGGGCTGTACATCATGTCCTCCAAAGCTTCCCGCGCTTCGGTCGAATGCCGTTTCGCGAGTGCCAGCCGGACGTCGTTCGAGCGTTCGATGCCGTGCTTCCCACCCGGCGAGGTGCAGCCGAGGACGAGTCGGCGAACTCGGCCGGGATACCGGGCGGCGACCCATTGCGCGACGCGCCCGCCCATGGAGGTGCCGTAGACGTCGGCTTCGGTGACCCTCAATTCGTCGAGGACCGCGATCACGTCGTCCGCGAAACCCGTTGTGGAGTAAGGAACATCGGGCGCGTCGCTGGCGCCGGTGCCGCGGTAGTCCATGGTGATCGTGCTCGGGAAGTCCCCGCGCGTGCGGTTCCACCACGTATGGTCGTTCGCCTGCCCGGCCAGCAGCACGAGCGGCCTTCCCGTGCCGCGCCACTGGTAGGCCAGTCGCGTGCCATCGGCGGCGACGGCGTGGCCGGTGCGGGGGAGGGTGGTCATCCTTCTCCTGTCCGGTCGTGACGTGACGCGATCCCGTCGTACATGACGCGGCGGACGGCCCTGCTCATCGCCGCCTGCCCCGTCGGCGACGGATCACGCAGCCCGGAGAGGATCGACGCGAGGATCATCCCGTTGATCGCCCGCGCGGTGGCGTCGACGTCCAGATCCGCGTGCAGGTAGCCGAGGTGGACGCCGTGGTGCAGGTAGCCCGCGGTGAGGTCGGCGGCGGTCTCGTAGAAGTCCAGCACCCGCTCCCGCATCTCCGCGTCGATACCCGCGGCTTCGAGCAGGAGGAACCGGGCCATCCGGGGATCGCTGCCGAAAATCTGCGCGAGCGCGTCGCCGATCCTGGCGCTCTGCTTGCGGTATTCGGCCAGGCTGCTGACCGCGTCCGGGGCATTGTCCGCCGCCAGCGAGGCGACCACCTTCTCGACCAGGTCGGTGATGACGTGGTCGACGATGTCCCGCTTGTTCTGGAAATACCGGTAGAAGGTGCCGTGCCCGATGCCCAGCCGCGCGGCGATGTCGGCGATACCGGTCGCGTGGTAGCCGCGTTCGGCGAAGCAGTCGAACGCGGTCTCCACGATCTCGCGCCGTAGCTCCTGCTTCTTCCGTGCGGCCCTGCTGACCGGGGTCTCCGTCGTCATGCCGGTCAGCTTATTGCCTGACGCGTTCGAATGACATACCGTTCCGGAAATGACACGTCATTCCGCGAGGGCTCTGGTGCTCGGTTGCGGCGGCACCCTGGGCTTCGGCTGGACCGCGGCGGTCCTCGACGCGCTGCACACACGGGCCGGCTGGGACCCGCGCGAGGCGGACGTCCTGGTCGGGACCTCGGCAGGGGCCGAGGCGGTGGCCATGCTCGGGACGGGTATCCCGGGGAAGGCGATCCTCGGGGCGCTGGCCGGCACGCCCGACGGCGATCCCGTCGTCGCGGCTCACGTCCAGCGAGTGCCGAACCGGTTCCCGCCGGTGCCGTACCCGCGGTGGCCTGCCGCCGGACTGGTGCGGGCCGCGGTGCGCCGGGACGTCGACACGCTCGCCGGCCTCGCGGGGCTGCTTCCGCAGGGCAGGGGAGACGCGGGCTGGCTCCGTGACCTCGGGGACGCGCTGGCGCCCGATGGCTGGGTCCCGCATCCCGCGACCTGGCTGGTGGCCGCGGATCCAGCGGGCCGGCGGGTCGCGCTCGGTTCCCCGGGCGCGCCGCCCGCCAGGCTCGGTGAGGCGATCGCGGCGTCATGGGCCATTCCCGGCTGGTTCCCTCCATCTCTCGTGGACGGACGTCCGTTGCTCGACGGCGGGACGGTTTCCCCGACCTCGGCCGATCTCCTGCTCGGCCACGACGTCGGCGAGGTCGTGCTGATCGCACCGATGAGCAGTGAAGGCGGGGCTCCGGCGCGCGGCCTGACCAGGCTGGAACGTTTGCTGCGGAGCGCGATGACCCGGCGTGTGGACGACGAGGTGCGACGGCTGCGCGCGGCGGGCGTGCGGGTGGTCAGGATCGAACCGGCTCCGGACGATCTGGCCGCC
The DNA here is from genome assembly GCF_055575355.1 of Amycolatopsis sp. NPDC034160. Classification (NCBI taxonomy): domain Bacteria; kingdom Bacillati; phylum Actinomycetota; class Actinomycetes; order Pseudonocardiales; family Pseudonocardiaceae; genus Amycolatopsis; species Amycolatopsis sp. NPDC034160. The sequence continues at coordinate 108,331 of NZ_JBVISU010000017.1, forward strand.
ATGGGCGCCAACTTCATGGACGGGCGGCGGCGGGAGCATGTGCTCGCCACCGCGGTGAGGACGGCGCCGGACCTGGTCGCCGCCGCCTTCGCACGAGAAGGAGTGCGCGCGTGAGCAAGTACCCGGCCCTCGACCTCGACGGGGCACATGTGGCGATCACCGGCGCGGGGCAGGGCATCGGCCGCGCGATCGCGGAACGGATGGCCGCTCGCGGCGCGCGCGTGTCCATCGGCGACCTCGACTTCGAAGCCGCGAAACGCACCGCCGCGGACATCGGCGGGACGGCCTATCGGCTCGACGTCGCCGATCCGGTTTCTTTCGCCGCTTTTCTCGGCGACGCCGAACAGGCGAGCGGACCGCTCGCGGTACTCGTCAACAACGCCGGCATCATGCCCAACGGCGGGTTCCTCGACCTCTCCGACGCGCTGAACCGGGCGACCATGGAGGTCAACGTCTTCGGCGTCGTCCACGGCATGCGGCTGGCACTGCCCGGCATGCTGGAACGCGGGCGCGGACATATCGTCAACGTCGCGTCGCTGGCCGGGAAGTTCCCTGTCAAGGGGCTAGCGATCTACAACGCCAGCAAGTTCGCCGTCGTCGGGTTGACCGCGGCGACGCGGCTGGAATACGCGCCCCACGGAGTCAGCGTCTCCGCCGTGCTGCCGTCCGCGGTCGAGACCGCGCTCGCTGCCGGGCTCGACATGCGGCCGATCCCGAAAGTGAAACCGGGCAGGATCGCCGACGCCGTCGTGACTTCCGTCCGCACCCGCGCCGCCGAGATCGCCGTGCCCGGTTACGTCGGCGCGCTCGCCGCACTCGCGGGCGTGACGCCCGAACCGGCGCTCAACGCGTTCCGCCGCCTGATGCGCGACGATCGGGCCCTGCGCCCCGACTCACCTGAGCGCGCGGACTATCGCAGCCGCCTCGACCAGGACACCCATCGGGAGGAAAACGCATGAACGCGCAATACGACGCCGTCGTCGTCGGAGCCGGTTTCGGCGGGATGGGCGCGGCGATCCAGCTCGACCGGCTCGGCTACGACAACCTGCTCATCCTCGAACGCGAGTCCGATCTCGGCGGCACCTGGCATGTGAACCACTATCCCGGCCTGGCTGTCGACATCCCGTCGGCCACCTACTCGTACTCGTTCGAGCCGAACCCGCATTGGTCGCGGCTGTTCGCGCCGGGGGCGGAACTCAAGCGGTACGCCGAACACGTCGCGGACAAGTACCGGCTGCGGCGCTACATGCGTTTCGGCACCGTGGTCACCGGCGCCGTCTGGGACGAGACGAACGCGCACTGGACGGTGTCCCTCGCCGAGGGTGAATCCGTCACCGCGAAGTATCTCCTCACCGCGACCGGATTTCTGTCCCAGCCCAAGAAACCCGAAATCACCGGAATCGACTCGTTCGGTGGCAAGGTCATCCACACCACCGCCTGGGACGAGGACTACGACCTCGCGGGCGAACGCGTGGCGGTGATCGGCACCGGCGCGACCGCCGTCCAGTTGATCCCGGAAATCGCGAAGATCGCGCGGGAACTCACCGTGTACCAGCGCACCCCGATCTGGGTGAGCCCGAAACTGGACTTCCCGGTGCCCAAGGCGGTCCGCCGCGCGTTCGCCGCCGTCCCGCTCACCCAGCGGATCGCCCGGCTGACCGGCACGGCGGTGCTGGAACTGATGATGGTCTCCGGCGTCCTGCACTACAAGCAGCTGCCGATGGCGAACCGGCTCGGCAAGCTGTGGTGCCAGGCGCATCTCCGCCGTCAGGTGCGGGATCCTGGTTTGCGCGCGGCACTGACGCCGCGGTATTCGTTCGGCTGCAAGCGCCCGACGTTCTCCAACGAGTACTACCCGGCCTTCACCAAGGACCACGTTCGGCTGGAGACGACGTCGATCGCGCGGATCGACGAAACCGGGATCGTGACGGCCGACGGCGCGCGGCAGGAGATCGACGTCCTGGTGCTCGCGACCGGGTTCGACCTGTGGGAGGCGAACTTCCCGGCGATAGAGATCATCGGCCGCGACGGCCGGAACCTCGGAAAGTGGTGGCGGGAGAACCGCTTCCAGGCTTATGAGGGGGTCGCGATCCCGAAATTCCCCAACTTTATTTCGCTCAACAGCCCGTATTCCTACTCGGGTCTGTCCTATTTCACCACCATCGAGACACAGATGCGGCATATGGACCGGCTGTTCACCGCGATGCGACGACGCGGCGCGACCGAGTTCGAGGTCACGCAGGAGGCCAACGACGCGTTTCTCGACCGGATGACCGAACGCCTCGGCGACTCGATCTTCACCCTCGGGAACTGCGCTCCGGCGAACAGCTACTACTTCAACCCGCACGGGGAGGCGACCCTGCTCCGCCCGTCCTCGACCTTGAACGCCATCAAGGAGGCGGGCAGCTTCCCCGTCGAGGACTACACCTTCGCGTAGGGAAACGGGTGCCGGGATCCCGCGCGATCCCGGCACCCTGTGGTCACTGCCTGCGTAGCCGGAGCGTGACGACCGCGCCCGCCGCGGCGAGGAAGATCGCGCCGATCGCGTAAGGCCACCACAGCACCGAGGTGTCGTCCACCGGGGAAGCACCGTAACCACCGGCGGCACCGGTGCGGTCGTAGGTCGAGCCGGGCAGCTTGTCGCCGTAACGGCTCTGCAGGGCCTCGCGGTAGGCGGCGAGCGTCATCTTCTCGCCGGTCTTCGCCACCGACGAGCCGTCGAGGACGGTCACGGTGTCCCCGTCGACGGCGTACCAGGCGCCTGCCTGCGGCTCGCTCAGAAGATATCCCTTGCCGGTCAACGCCGCGAGGCGCTTCTCGACGTCACCCGATGCGACGTTGAACACCGACCAGCCGGTGCCTTCACGCTGGGACCAGACGGTCGCCGCGGCACCGTTTCCGAGGGTGGCGGGTGTGGCGATGTAGGCGAGTTCCGCCGGGGCACCGGGCTTTCCGGCGAGGAAGGCCGCGGTCGGCTGGTAAACCGCTACCGGAGTACGCGGATCGGCCTTGGCGGTACGGGCCGCGACGGCCGCGTCGGCCTGGGCGGCCCCGGGGAACACCGCCTTCGCGAGCCGCTGGGTGGTCGCATCGCTGGTGACCACTGTGGACACCGCGGCGAGGTCGGTCGCGGTGGGCGCGCCGCTGGGCGCGTCGGAGGCGGACGCCTGGCCGCCGAGCGCGAGCGACAGGCCGAGAGCGAGGATCGTGGCGCCGAGGAAGGTTCGCTTCATGGTTTCAGTCCTTGATCCCGTAGACGGTGTGGGTCCAGGTGAACGAGTTGTTGGACCGATAGGCGTTGTAGTTCATCTGGTTGTAGCGGGGGCTCGAGCCCCACGGGTCGCCGTAGTAGACCGTCGTCGCGCCGTTCGTGTTGTCGTAGCCGTAGAGCACGTGCATGTGGCCGCCGCCGTTGCGCCAGCCGATCCGGGTGCCGATCGGCTGCCGCGCGTCGACCTGGCCCTTGATGGACGCGAAGCTCAACGTCTGGCCCGAGGAGCTGTAGGTGCCGACGTTGCCGAACCCGAGCCAGCGGAACACGCGCTGCTGATCGCTGAGGTAGCCCTGGTTGTTGGCGCAGTCCGTACCGGACTCGTTGTGCGCGACCTGGCAGAACTTCGTTTGGGACAGGGTGTGCCCCCACCAGGCGGCGATCGTGTTGCCGCTGGCGTCCCAGCACCAGTTGCTCTTCTCCTGTGCCTGCATCTTGATCGGGATCGTGGTGGCCGCCGTGATCGTGGGGACCGCGGCGGCGGGCGCCTGCAGGGCGACCATCGCGGCGACACCGGCGCAGGCCGTGGCCAGCCCGCGCCTGAATGAGGTTTTCACCGTGGGGACACTCCTAACTGGATGGTCGAAACGCGAAGCACGCGCGGGCGGCTACCCGAAGGGTCGGATGGGGACCGCGGCTACCCGACCGGGTGACCGTCCGGCGCGAGCGGGGGACTTGTGCTGTGGCGAGGTAACAGAGGAGCACTGCGAACAGAATGAGATTCACCCTCTGGTGGCATCCGTGGCAAGGCGTGAGGCAATACGTAAGGGTCCGTATTGCGCGTGCGGTGGATCAGGTCGCGCAGGTCGGCGCGACGGATACGGACCGCTGGCGGTCACTGTCCGTATTCCCGCCTTTCGGCGGGTGTCCGATCGGTATGGTCGGTGACCATGCCGACGCTCGGTGCGGCACCGGTGTTCGTGGCCCGCGACACCGCATTGGCCGAACTGGTGCGCGTCACCTCGAGCCCGCCGTCGGTCGCCGTCGTCGAGGGCGAACCGGGTGTTGGCCGGAGCCGGTTGCTCGAAGAACTGGTCGCCCATCCCGGGATCGCGTCACGCGTGGTCTGGTCCGCGCGCTGCGGCTCCTTCGTCCGCCCGTGCCGGCTGGCCCCGCTGGTCGACGCGCTGCTCGGGAAGAGTGACGTCGCCGCCGCCCACGCGGCGGGCTTCTCGCCGGTCACCGGTGTCCTGCGGCGGCTGATCCCCGAGTGGTCGCCATGGCTGCCACCGTTCCCGGAGAACGCGGACGCCGAGACCGTCCGGCAGCACGAGTTCCGCGCCGTGCGCGAGATACTGACCGGCTGCGGCCCGGCGGTACTGGTCCTCGACGACGTCCACGCCGCCGACGACGACACGTGGGAGTTCGTGCGCGGACTCGCGGCGTCACCGGCGATCCCGCTGAGCGTGGTGGTCAGTTCCGTGGCGTGCGGACCGCGGCGGTTCCCGCCGATGCGGGAGATCGCGGCGCGCCTGTCGCTTCCGGCGTTCACCGCCGGACAGGTGCGCAAGCTGCTGGACACCTCGTTCGGCCGCTGTGCGCCGGATTTCGCCGAAGCGGTGCACCGGCGGACGTCCGGGATAGCCGTCGACCTGATGGCGCTGGTGCGGAGCCTCGGCGACACGGCCGAGGCGTTTTCGGCCGACAGACTGGCGTCGGCGACCGTGCCGCCGATCGTGCGGGGCCGCGTCGCCGAGCTGATGGCGGCGCTCGGCCCGGCCGCCCGGGACGTCGTCCGCGCGGCCGCGGTGCTGGGTTCCCCGGCGGGGGAACCGGAGCTGGGCGCGGTAGCGGCGAGATCGTCGGGAGAGACCTCCGGCGCGGTCACCGAAGCGGTCGAAGCGGGACTGCTCCGGGATCTCGGCTGTGGCCGATACGTCTCGGGAAGCCCCCTGCTCGCGGAAGCGGTCTACGCGTTGTTGCCCGGCCCGCAGCGGTGCGCGATGCACGGCCGCGCCGCCTCCCGGCTCGCCGCCGGTGCCGAACCTTTCGCGTCACTCATCGCCCGGCACGCGCGGCTGGCAGGCGACCTCACCGCGTGGACACAGTGGACCGGCGTCGCGGTCGACAACGCCATCGAAGACGGCCGCACCGAGGAAGCGAGCCGTTTGCTCGAAACCGCGTTGCGGGACACGGAGCTGCCGCGGACCGCGCGCGAATCGTTCGCCGTCCGGCTCGGCAGGGAACTGCCGCGCAGCATCGCCCACGCCGGAACGGTCCGGTTGCTGCGCGAGATCCTGCGCGAATGGCCGCTGAGCAAGGCCGCGCGGGGAGAGATCCGGGTCCACCTCGGCCAGGTGCTGATCAACCAGGTGGGCAAGGTCGAAGCGGGCAGGCTCGAGATCGAACTGGGCGCCGCCGACCTCGGCAGGCGGCAGGCGCTGCTCGCCAGGGGACTGGTCACCTTGGCGTTGCCGCATATCGGGACGATCCCGGTCGAGGAGAACTTCCGCTGGCTCGATCAGGCCGAAGAAGCGAGCAAGGGTGAGCACGACGCCGGGCTGCTCGCCGCCATCGCCGCCAACCGGCTGTCGGCGCGGATGCAGGTCGCCGATCCGGACGCCTGGGAGGGCATCGCCGAGCTACCGAGGGCCCCGGAATCGGCCGAGGTGTGCCGTCAGGTGGCGCGCACCTACATCAACCTCGCCGACGCGGTGGCGTGGAACGGGCACTACCCGGTCTCGCGGGCCTACCTCGCGACCGCGCGACGGCTGATCCGCGACGACCACCAGCCCTATCTCGACGCGCTCGCCGACGGTACAGAACTGCGCCTGGACCTCGCGATGGGTGAGTGGGCGACCGTCGCGGAGAAGGCGCGGGCGATGCTGACGCGGGTGGACAAGGACAGCTCGCTGGCCGCCGAGCCCTTGCTCGTGCTCGGCTGGTACGAGTACGGGCAGCATCGGCCCACGGCGGCGCTGCGCAGTTTCGACGCGGCGTTCGCGCTCTCCGCGGGCAGCGTCCCGGTGCAGGCTTCGGCGTACGCGGGGCGCGTCGCGGTCCATCAGGCGGGCAAGGACCTGCAGGCCGCCCGACGCCTCGCCGAGTACGGGCTGGAGACCGTGCGCCGCAAGAAGAACTGGGTGTGGGCGGCCGAACTGATGCCGTTCGCCGTGCGCACCATGCTCGGGCTGGGGCAGCTGGTCGAGGCGAGGGAACTGCTCGCGGAATATCGGCAGGGCCTCGACGGCAAGGACACACCGGTCGCCAACGCGGCCGCGCTGCTGTGCCGCGGCATGCTCACCCATGCCCGGGGCGAGACACTCGCCGCGGGTGACCTGCTGCTCGGTGCCGCGCAGGCCTATCACGCGCTGCCCCTTCCGTATTTCGCCGCCTACGCCGACGAACTCGCGGCCGGATGCTTCGCCGAAGCCGGTGAGCGAGACCGTGCCGTCTCCGCGTTCACCACCGCGGAGACGGCGTACGTGCGCCTCGGCGCCGCCGTGGACGCGCTCCGCTGCCGCCGGTCACTGCGACGCTGCGATCCGGAGGCGCCCCGCCGCGGCCGCAAAGGGTACGGCGAAGCGTTGTCGCCGAGGGAACTCGAAGTCGCCAGGCTCGCCGCCCAGAACCTCACCAACCGGGCGATCGGGGAGCGGCTGTTCCTGTCACCGCGCACCGTCGAGATCCACGTCGGGCGGGCGCTGCGCAAACTGGGGCTGCCTTCGCGCACGGTCCTGACCGAGGATCTGCTCCGCGACGCGACCGGTGAGGGTTCCCAAACCGCCTGACGACCCTATTCCCTAGGGGCCCGTATTCGGCGATTCGCTGGGTACGGCACGGAGAAACCGCAGGTAGGGGCCTGTTTCTTTAAATGGGGGATCGACCGCTCCACTCCACTATTGTTCCGTTTCCCCTGTCGTTCGACAGTTGTCGGGCAGTCGCGAATTCCCCTGCGGCCTTTGTGAGTACTTCCCCGATCCGGAAGTTCTGAAAGGAATCACCGTGAGCAGAAAACGAATCCTCGGCGTGGTCGCACTGACCATGGCCGCGCTGACACCGGCGGGCGTCGCCGGTGCGGTGTCCTTGCGCGCCGTCCCCGCCGACCCTCCCCGTGCCATCGCCCCGACCGACGCCGCGCCCTTACCGGAAGGCGGCGTCCACACGCAGAGCATCGGCGGCTCGCCGGCCTCGGTCAAGGACCACCCGTACGCCATCGCCGCGTTGCGCGAAGGAGGTTCCCGGCCGAGGGGGCAAAGCTGCTCCGGTTCCGTCATCGCGCCGCGGAAGGTCCTGGTCGCGGCGCACTGCAAGGAACTGGCAGGCGAGAAGAGTGTCCTTTATGGACTCGACGACCTCAAGAGCGCGGGCGGCACCCAGCTGAAGGCCGTCGACTACCAGATCCACCCCAGATTCACCCAGCCCTGGAACGGTTACGACGTCGCGGTGATCACCACTGACGGCGACATCCCGGTCCCGCCCGGCGGCTACGCGAAGGTCGCCACCTCCGCCGACACCGGCCTGGAGACGCCCGGCAAGGACGGCTTCAGCCTCGGCTACGGCAAGAAGGACGTCAACGACTCCACCCAGGACGTCACGCTGCACAAGCTGACCCTGCCGATCGTCAACGCGAGTCAGTGCACCGGTGTGGAGAACGGTGTCGACCCGGAGACGATGATCTGCGCCGGGTATTCCGACGGCCGCAAGACCGTCCTGCCCGGTGACAGCGGTGGCCCGTTCGTCGTCGACGGGAAGGTCGTCGGGGTCACCTCGTGGAGCCGCAGTGACTTCCGCTGGTACAGCGTCTACAGCAGACTCAACAACGAGATGGGGGACTGGGTCGCCCAGCAGATCGGCGGCGAGCAGCCAGGTGAGGCCTTCACTCTCGCGGCCTCGCCGTCGTCGGTGAAGGTCCTGCCCGGCAAGTACATCTCGGCGAGTGTCACCAGCAAACCGGGCAAGAACGGCGCCGAGGACGTCACGCTGTCGGCCACCGGGCTGCCCGAGGGCGCCAAGGCGACGTTCCAGCCCGCCACGATCAAGGCGGGCGAGGTGACGAAACTGACCATCGAGACCGCCGCCGGGACACCGGAGAAGGCTTACCAGGTCACGATTTCCGGGAAGGGTACGGCCGAGACGGCCACCGCCGCGCTCACCCTCACCGTCGGCGCGGGCGAGCCGCCGGCCGGCGACCTCAAGGTGACCGTCGACCCGGGTTCCGGATCCGGCCGCGCGGGTTCGCTCGTGAGCGCCACCGTCACCGCGAGCGGGGGCAGCGGATCGATCACGTTGTCCGCCAGTGGTTCCGGGTTGCCGATCAACCCGTTCTTCTCACCGCAGAGCGTGTCCAGCGGCGGCAGTTCGACCATGCAGGTCTTCGCGCCGTTCCAACCGGGCACGTACCCGGTCACGGTGACCGCCAAGGACGCCACCGGCAAGACCGCGACCACCACCTACACCCTCACTGTCCAGTGATCTTCGCCGAAACAGAGGTGAACACTCATGCGTAGCAAGACGAAAACCCTGCTGGCACTCGGTCTCTTGTGCCCGCTGCTCGCGCTCGCTGCCGGAACGGCCGTCGGTGCCGAGGCCGAAGGTGTCGTGATCCCGGCCAAGGAGCATTACGGAGATCAGTACATCGTCGTTCTTCATGACGTCGCCGCGGCCGGCCAGTCGGCTTCGGCGGAGCTGGCACATCGCTACGGTGGCGAGGTCCGTTCGGTCTGGACCGCGGCAGTCCGCGGCTTCTCGGCCAAGAGCCTGAGCCTGGCCGAAGCGCGGAAGCTGGCTGCGGACCCGTCGGTCAAGGCGGTCTACGAGGACGGCACCGCACGGGGCACGGGCACCCAGCAGAACCCGACGTGGGGACTGGACCGGGTCGACCAGAAGAGCCTCCCGCTCGACAAGACCTACACCTACCCCAACGAAGGCGCGGGCGTCACCGCCTACGACCTCGACAGCGGTATCAACCCGTCGAATCCGGAGTACGAAGGCCGGGCCAGTCTCGGCAAGGACTTCTTCGGCGGCGATGGTAAGGACTGCAACGGTCACGGCAGCCACACCGCGGGCACGATCGGCAGCAAGACCTACGGCGTGGCGAAGAAGGTCAAGATCGTCGGGCTGAAAGTGCTGGGCTGCGACAACTCCGGGCCGGACTCGGGCATCATCGACGCCGTCGACTGGGTGACGGCCAACGCGCAGAAGCCCGCGGTGGCGAACATGAGCCTCACGATGGACGCTCCCGGTGTCGGGGACGAAGCGGTCAAGCGGTCGATCGCCTCGGGCGTGGTCTACGGCGTCGCGGCGGGTAACTCCTCAACCGACGCCTGCGACACCAGCCCGGCCCGGATCCCGGCGGCGATCACCGTCAACGCCTCGGATTCGAGTGACAACCGGTCGTCGTTCTCCAACTACGGAAGCTGCACCGACCTCTTCGCGCCCGGTTCGAACATCACGTCACTGAGCCCGACCAGCGGTGGGACGGCGACCATGAACGGGACCTCGATGGCGACGCCGCACGTCGTCGGCGCCGCCGCGCTTTACCTGTCGGCCAACCCGGGTGCCTCGCCGCAGCAGGTCCGCGACGCGCTGGTGACCAACGCGACGGCGGGTGTCATCAAGAACGTGGGCAGCGGTTCGCCGAACAAGCTGCTCGACGTCTCGTTCATCGGCAGCGGCGGCCCCGGTCCGGCGTGCGGGGTCAAGTCGAACACCACGCCGGTGTCCATTCCGGACGCCGGAGCCGCGGTGACCAGTTCGGTGACCCAGGAAGGCTGTGACGGCAAGGCTTCCGCGTCCCTGGCGGTCAAGGTCGACATCTCCCACACCTACAGCGCCGACCTCGTTCTCGACCTGATCGGGCCGAGTGGCAAGGCCTACCGCCTCAAGGGTTCCGGCGGGGTCGGCTCGGCCGGCGGCGTGCACCAGACCTTCACGGTCGACGCCTCCGGCGAGGCGGCCAACGGGACCTGGAAGCTGAGCGCCCAGGACGTCTACAAGTTCGACACCGGCAGCATCGACGGATTCGGCATCACCTTCTGAGTCCACTTCGGACAGGCCTCGTGAGTGGTAATGACGGTTAGAACCGTCATTACCACTCACGAGGCGGTGAGGGCCTGGCGGAGTTCTCCGTAGGTCGGGGCGAGGGTCCGGAGCGTCGCCGCGGCGCGCGCGTCGTTTTCGGTGACGAGGTCGTACTGCAACGAGCCGACCAGCCGGGCTTGTGCGGTGGCGATCTCGGCAGCGGCGCCGTGGTCCACCCGGCGCAGGCAGGCCGCCGCGTCGTCCAGTCGTCGCGCGCCGACCCGGACCGCGAAGTGGACGAGGTGCCCGCGCGAATCCGGATCAAGCCCCGCTTCGATCCGCTCGGCCAGCGACAGGGCCGCGTCGGCGTTGCCGAGGCTGCCCGGCGGGAGCCCGGCCCCGTTCTCGCCGCCGAGCCAGGCGGCCGCCCGGGGGAGTGACGCGACGATCGCGGCGTCCTCGTTGACGACGGTGTGCCGGACGAAGTTCGTGCGCAGGGTGTGCGGTTTGCCGTAGGCAACGGTCTCCGCGCGCCAGGCGGCGGCGAACTCCGTCCGCGGCAGCCGCGCGTACGGGTAACCCTGCGGGTCGTGGACGGTGACGGTTTCGCTGTCCGCGGCGAGCGCCACCAGATAGTGGTCGGCGCCGATCGGGCCGGTCATGCCCGGCTGATAGCGCAGATACCCCATTTCGACCGGGCCGATCATGACCGGTCCGTCGGCCAGTCCTTCCACGAGCCGGGCGAAGGCCGCGTCCGGGTCCTCTTCGCTGACGGTGGCCGCGGTCCAGCCGAGGACGGCCAGCGCGTCCCCGATGCCGAACTCGGGATCCCAGCCGAACGGGTCGAAGAGCGGCAGCGAGCCGCCGATGAGCTGCATACCGAACGGGCTGCCGGTCAACGTCTCGAGTACGGCGGTTCCCGGCGCGCCGGAGCCCAGCATCATCGACAGGGAATGGGTGTAGCAGTACGGGCCGGAGCCTTGATAGTTGAGGTCGTTCACTCCGTCGAGAGTGGCATTTTTTTCGGTAAAACACCATGTTCCACCGAACAGTCCGTTGTGGACACCGATGGTGAACATCGTTTTCATCACCCGTCCGGGGGTTTTGTCCCGTCCAAGGTGATTTATCGGGGTGACGCCACCTTCGACGGCACCGTGAAGGCCGGCAGGGGAACGGTGAACTACTCCGCGCCGAAACTCACCTGGAAGGGCGAGCTCGAGGCGGGAAAGAAGGCCACCGTCACCTACGCGGTCACCGTGAAGTCGCCTGTGCGCGGTGACCACCGGCTCCGCAACGCCGTCACATCCGACACACCGGGCGTCAACTGCCCGCCCGGCTCCGCGAACCCGGACTGTGGCACGGACACCCGGGTGCCACCGGAGCCGCCGACACCGGAGAAGCCGGAACCGCAGCCGCCGACCACGCCGCGTCCGCCCGGACTGGCTGTCACCGGTTCGCCGGTGAAGACCATGACGGTGCTCGCGCTGGGAATGCTGGCCATCGGTGCCCTGATGCTCCTGGCCGGACGGCGACGAAGGGAGTCCTGACCGCAGCCGAGGTCGTGAGTGTTTGGGGTCGTTCTAACGACCCCAAACACTCACGACGATGAACCGGGCCGCCATCCTGGACGCGGCGGGTGGCGCGTTACGGCATCGGCGCCCGACCGGAGCATGCCGCGCACGCTCTACCCGCCCCGATGGCGGCCGAACAGGTGACCGACGGCGGTGGTTTCCGGCCAGTAGGGTGTCGGAGGAGAACCCCGGGGAGTGTTTCGATGACGGTGGAGCGCCGGACGTACCGGCCTGCCAGGCAGGCCGTGCTGGTGCTGCTCGCCGCCGTCTTGACCGCGCTCGGGCTGTTCTTCGCGCTCCACTCGGCTGATTCCGCGTCCGCGGACGAGTCGCGCGGGGCGAACGCGACGGTCGATTCGTCGCTCTCCAAGGCCGTGGCGCCGGTACGCGCCATGGGCAGGCTCGCCGCCGAGCCGGCGCTTTTGGGTGTGCAGGGTCACGGTGACCTGCCTCTCTTCGGCGCCGTTCCGCACGGGCCCGCGTCGCCGACGCTGCTCCGCCTCGGCGAGCTCCGCACCGAAGCCACTCCTGTCTCCCGCGCGGCGTACCGCCTCGCGCTGGGGGATCGCGCTCCTCCTTTCCCAGTAGCCGTCTGAAGCTGACGGGCGCGTCTTCCGCGTGCCCGAACCGGGAAACCGATCGAGGAGAAACCGTCGTGCCGCGCGAAACCGCGCGGCGAGGCATGACCGGGCGAGCCGTCGTCTCGCTGGTCGTCCTCGCCGCGACCGTGTACCTGTTGCTGACCACCGCCCCGCGCCTGGGGCTCGATCTGCGTGGTGGCACGCAGATCGTGCTGGAGACGAAGGATTCACCCACCGCCACCGCCGGACCGGAGACCACCGACCGGACGCTCGAGGTGCTGCGCCGTCGCGTCGACGCGCTGGGCGTCGCCGAGCCCATGCTGGCTCGCTCCGGGGACAACCGGATCATCGTCGAATTACCCGGTGTGCGGGATCCGCGTGAGGCCGTCGAGGTGATCGGCCGGACCGCGCAGCTGTCCTTCCATCCCGTGCTCGGCACCGGCTCGGCCTCCGGTGACTCCCGGGTCCTTCCCGACGAAAGCGGCCAGCCGCTCAAGCTGGGGCCCGCGGCGCTGACCGGCGAAGGCGTCGACGAGGCACTGTCTTCGATCGATTCGCAGGGTGGTGGCTGGCTCGTTTCCGTTGACTTCAAAGGGGATTCCGGCCGCGCCTGGGAGCGGCTGACCGGACAGGCCGCGTGTTCCCCGCCGGGTGATCCGACCCGGCGGGTGGCGATCGCGCTCGACGACAAGGTGATCTCGTCACCGCAGGTGAGCCCACAGGTCGCCTGCGGGGTCGGGATCGTCGGCGGGAGCACGCAGATCACCGGGCGGTTCTCCCCGGCGGAGGCGAAGGACCTGGCGTTGCTGATCAACGCCGGCGCGCTGCCGACGCCGGTCGAGATCATCGAGCAGCGCACCGTCGGCCCCACGCTCGGCGCCGCCGCCATCGACGCCAGCGCCCGCGCCGCCGTGATCGGACTGGCGCTGACCGCGCTGTTCCTGCTGGCGGTGTACCGGCTGGCCGGATTGATCGCGGTGGGCGCGCTGGTCGCGTACGCCGCGGTGTCCTATGCCGCCCTGCTCGCCGTCGGCGCGACGCTGACCTTGCCAGGGCTCGCCGGGTTCGTGCTGGCCATCGGGATGGCCGTCGACGCCACCGTGCTCGTCTTCGAACGGGCGAGAGAGGAACACGCGGTCAACCGCGGTGGTGCGCTGCCGCGATCGGTCAGCCGCGGGTTCAGCGGGGCGTTGTCGGCGATCGTCGATTCGAACGTCACCACCCTGCTCGCCGCGGGACTGCTGTTCTGGCTGGCGTCCGGCCCGGTGCGCGGGTTCGGGGTGACGCTCTCCGTCGGTGTGGTCGTCGCCCTGTTCATCTCGCTCGTGCTCACGCGGGTGCTGCTGCACCTCACGATGCGGGGAGCGGTCGCGCGCAAACCGGGGCTATCCGGCCTCACCCACGAAGGCCGGGTCCGCCGGTGGGTCAACCGCCGCGATCCGGAGTTCCTTGCCCGGCCGCGCCGGTGGCTGATGGTGGCGGGCGCCGTCGTGATCGCGGCCGTCACCGGGCTTTTGGTGGCCGGGCCGAACCTCGGCGTGGAGTTCACCGGCGGCCGGGTGATCGAGTACGGCACCTCGGCGCCCGCCGACGTCGAACAGGTCCGGGACGCGGTTTCCGACGCCGGCTTCCCGCGCGCCGTAGTGCAGATGTCCGGGGACAAGGACATTTCGGTACGCACCGAGCCGATCGACGAGGCAGCCACCGAGCGGATCCGGATGGCGGTCGCCGGGGTCGCCGGTGACACCACCGAGATCCGTGACGAGCAGATCGGCCCGAGCCTCGGCGCCGAACTGCGCGCCAAGGCGATCGTCGCGCTCGGCCTCGCGGTACTGGCGCAGCTGGCCTACCTCGCGGTGCGGTTCGATTGGCGGCTCGGCCTCGCCACGGTGGCCGCGCTCGCCCAGGATGTCCTGATCATCCTCGGGATCTTCGCCTGGCTGGGCAAGTCGATGGACGGTGTCTTCCTCGCCGCGATGCTGACGGTGATCGGCTATTCGGTCAACGATTCGGTGGTGGTCTTCGACCGGGTACGCGAAGTCCGGGGGCAGCGCCGCAAGGAACCGTTCGCCCGCGTCGTCGGCATCGCGGTGCTGCAGACCTTGCCCAGGACGATCAACACCGGGATCGGTGTGCTGTTCGTGCTCGGGGCGCTGCTGTTCCTCGGGGACGGGTCGCTGGCCGACTTCGCCCTCGCGCTCCTGCTAGGCCTCGTGGCGGGCACGGTGTCCACTGTGGCCACCGCGGGCCCGGTCGCCATCCTCCTCGACCGGCGGTGGCCAGGGGCCGGACGCCCCGCGAGGAAGACGCCGCGGGCACGGAAGCGCGACGACAACGGCGCGGTGGTGTGATCGTCGCTCCTTTGTGGACCGCGGCGGTCGTCCCGTCTCTATGCTCGTTCCCGGTGGCGGGGGAGTCCACCGGGAACGAGGGGCGGGGTAGATGATCCAGAGCGTGCTCGTCGGCGCGGTCGTCGTGCTGATGTGGACGGTGACGGCGGCGCGGCTGGAGCGGTGGCGGGTCACCGCTCCGATGGCGATGGTCGTGGCCGGGCTGGCGATCGGGTTCAGCACCCGCAACGTCCTCGGTGAGGGACTCAACACCGAGATCGCCCTCAACGTCGCGGAACTGATCCTCGCGCTGCTGCTGTTCGTGGACGCCACCGCGGTCAAGGGCGGCTATCTCGGCCACGACGCCAAGACAACGGTGCGGTTGCTGCTGATCGCGCTGCCGCTGACGATCCTGATCGTGCTGGGCGTCGGCCTGCTGGTGCTGCCCGGCCTCGGCTGGGCGGTGGTGCTGCTGATCGCCTGCATCATCGCCCCCACGGATTTCGCGCCCGCGACGTCGGTGGTGCACGACGTCCGCGTGCCCGAACGCGTGCGGCATCTGCTGAATGTGGAAAGCGGCTACAACGACGGCGTCGTCGCGCCGGTCTTCATCTTCGCGCTCACCCTCGCGGGGAGTCACCATCACGCGAATACGCCGGGGGAAGCCCTGCAGGCCGCGATCCCGGCGGCCTTGCTGGCGGTGCTGGTGGGCTCCGCCGTCGGCGCGGTGGCCGCGGTGGCGATGAACGTGGCGGGCAGGCACGGCTGGTCCACCCGGCATTCGGCGCGGGTCGCGGCCGTCGCGCTGCCGCTGCTGACCTACACCACCGCCGTCGCGATCGGCGGCAACGGGTTCGTCGCCGCGTTCATCTGCGGGATCGCCTACAAGACCGCCCGGCACCCCAGCGAGGACGAACTCGGGCTGGCCGAGGAGGTCAGTTCGCTGTGCGGGCTGCTGATGTGGTTCGTGTTCGGCAGTACCGCGGTGCTGGTGCTGTCCTTCGGCCTCACCTGGGGGGTGGTGATCGTCAGCGTCGTCGCGCTGACCGTCGCGCGGCTCATCCCGGTGCTGCTCACTTTGCTGCGGACGGACTTCCGGTGGCGTGACCGGATGACCATCGGCCTGCTGGCGCCGCGCGGGGCGGCGTCGATCGTGTTCGGGTTGCTGGCCTACAACTCGCTCGACGGGGACGCGGCGGACGTCGCGCTGAGCGTCATGGCGGTGACGGTGCTGGCGAGTGTCGTCGCGCACGGGGTGGGCGCGTCGGCGTTCCTGAACCGCAAGTCCAAGACTTCGTGAGCCGCGGCGACCGCCGGATCCCCGCTCGAAGCCGCTTTCAGCTGGTCATGGCCTTCCTGATCGCCGCTTCCAGCGTCTGCACGTTCTTGGCGTCCATTGCGCCGTAGGGAAAGGTGTTCATGTCCACCTTGTCGGCGTACATGGGCACGTCCTCGACGATCGCCTTGGAGGCACCGGGCACGTCGAAGACGAGCCTCCCCGGCTTGAACGCCGTCGGTGGGATGTTCTTGACGCCGTTGATCTTCGCGGATGTACACAAAACTCTCCCCTGGGCACGGAAAAAGGCACTTTACGAGGCGGACGGGGGCCGCGCGGGCGCCCGTTTTCGAACCGTTATCCCGGCGTAACGGTGGGCGGAGGCGGTCGACGAGGCGGGGCGCCGGGGGCCGGGACAGGGATTTCTTCACGGATCTGGTGACCGGCGCCGAATTCCTGACATCGATGGCATTTCACGGCCGCTGGAACGATTCCGCGTGTTAGTGCCTGGTCAGCACCTTGGCGGCGGCCAAAACCTCGTCCCGGGTGCCGCCGGCGGCGGAACGACCGAAGCCATTTGGCGCAGTTCTTCACTTGGTCCAGTCCAGTTACCGCTCTAACGTAGAGGGATGGAGCTGGAACTGCGCCACCTGCGCATCATGTGCGCGATCGCAGAACTCGGGAGCATCACCAAGGCGGCGAACACGCTCGGGATGGCGCAGCCCGCGTTGACCGCCCAATTGAAACGCATCGAACGGACGCTCGGCGGGAAGCTCTTCCTGCGTGATCACACCGGGACCCGGCCGACGGCGCTCGGCCTGCTCGTCCTCGACCGCGCCAAAATGGTGCTCCCCGCCGTGTCGTCGCTGCACGACGAGGCGGCGCGGCTCGCGCAGCACACCGGTACCGGCGAGCCGGTCACGTTGCGGCTCGGCTCGGCGACGGGCCCGATGCTCGGCGCGCTCCTGCAGCGCCTCGGCAGCACCCATCCCGACATCCATGTCGCCACGCATACGTCGTGGTCGTCCAACAAACTCGCGGACATGACCGCCGAAGGCGCGCTGGACTTCGCCTTCGTCGGCGTCTGCGGTGACGCCCCGCCGCCACCGGCGCCCGGTCTCCGGTGGCGGACCCTCGCCCACCACCCGGTTTTCGTGCTGATGTCGGCACGCGACGAGCGAGCGCAGCACGATTCGGTCGAACTCGGCGCGCTGGCGGACGAACGATGGTGCGCGACCCCGGGGGACGGCTGCTTCGGTGACTGTTTCGCCTCCGCGTGCGCCCGGTCGGGATTCACCCCGCGTTCGTTGTACGAAACCGATGTCCTGACCTGTATCGAGATGGTCGAATCGGGCCACGCGGTGGTGCTGTGCCAGCCGCTGTTCCACGAGATCCCCGGTATCGTCGCCGTCCCGATCGCGGGAAATCCGCTGAGCTGGCGAAATCTCGTCGGCTGGTCGGATCGGGGGGAGATGGGCCCCTTCGCCGCGGAGATGATCGCGTTGTCCCGCGCGGTGTACGGCGAACTGATCGACCGGCGGCCGGTCTACTCCAAATACCTCGAGATGAACCCGGGTTATGGCGTCGACTACACGGACGCCGCGGTGCGCTGACCTGCGCGAAGGTCATTCAAAGGTCCAGTCCACTGAGGTGGATATGACCTAATTGGTATGTACCTTTTGCGTGAGGTGCCTCGTACGGTCGGGGACGAGATCCCCTCCGGTACGTGTCGAGGAAGCGCCTAAATGAACCGAAAGATCGTAGCGGCCGCCGCGGCGGCCATCACCGGCGCCGGGCTGGTCGCGGCCGTCGCGCTGACGCCGAGCGCCAGCGCCGGTCAGACCGTCTCCGCGGCGGACCAGGTCCAGTCGGAGATCGTCGCGGCACTGTCGCGCGACCTGAAGATCAGCCCGGACCAGGCCAGAACCCGCCTCGCGAGCGAGCAGAAGGCGGCACACGCCGACAGTGCCCTCAAAGCCAGGCTCGGTTCGTCCTACGCCGGATCCTGGCTGGACGCGGCCGGGACCACGCTGACCGTCGCCGTCACCGACGCGGCGCTGGAGGGCACGGTCCGCGCGGCCGGAGCGATCCCGAAGACCGTCACGCGGAGCGCCGCTCAGCTCGACGCGGCGAAGCTGTCGTTGGACACCAAGGGATCCAGCGCGCCGAAGAGTGTGCCCGGCTGGTACGTCGACGCGACCACCAACTCCGTCGTCGTCCTGGCCAACGCCGGTGCCGAGGCCACCGCGAAGACGTGGGCGACCGCGTCCGGCGTGCGGGCCGACGCGGTGCGGGTCGAGACCAGCACCGAAAGCCCGGTTCCGCTGATCGACGTCATCGGCGGCAACGCCTACACCTTCGGTTCGGGCCGGTGCTCGATCGGCTTCTCGGTCGAGGGCGGCTTCGTGACCGCCGGGCACTGCGGCACGACCGGCACGCGCACCTCGAACCCGAGCGGGACCGTCGCGGGTTCCAGCTTCCCCGGCAACGACTACGCCTGGGTCCGCGTGGACGCCGGCAACACGCCGCGGCCGCTGGTGAACCGCTACCCGGGCACCGTGCCGGTGGCGGGATCGCAGGAAGCCGCGATCGGTGCCTCGGTCTGCCGTTCCGGTTCCACCACCGGCTGGCGCTGCGGCACCATCCAGCAGAAGAACGCTTCGGTGAACTACCCGCAGGGCACCGTTTCCGGCCTCACCCGGACCAACGCCTGCGCCGAGCCGGGCGACTCCGGTGGCTCGTGGCTCGCGGGCGACCAGGCGCAGGGCGTCACCTCCGGCGGCTCCGGCAACTGCAGCTCCGGCGGCACGTTCTACTTCCAGCCGCTTTCGGAGATCCTGAGCGTCTACAGCCTGCGTCTGGTGACTTCGGGCTCGAACCCGCCGTCCAGCACGACCACGACGCCGACCACGACGCCGACCAGCCCGACGACGTCGAACCCGCCGGGAGGCACCTGGGCGGCGGGTACCTCCTACGCCGTGGGCGCGACGGTCACCTACGGCGGCGTTTCCTACCGTGCGCTGCAGGCGCACACCGCTCAGGCCGGCTGGGAGCCGCCGAACGTTCCCGCCCTCTGGGCGCGCTCCTGACCGCCTAGCCGTCCGGGCCACACGCAGGGGTGACCCGGACCCGACCGTCCCCGACGTCGTCCGTGCGTCGGGGACGGTCCCTTTTTCTGTTTCAGTGCAGGACTTTCAGTCCCACCACGCAGGCGACGATCCCCACGATGAGCAGAACCTTGGCCAGTGAGACGGTTTCCGCTCCCGACCACATGCCGTAGCCGACGGTGAGCGACGCGCCGATCCCGACCCAGACCGCGTAGGCGGTACCGACCGGCAGATCCCTCATCGCGTAACCGAGACCGACCATGCTCGCCGCCAGCGCGACGCCGAAAATCACCGACGGGGTCAGCCGGGACAGTCCCTCGGACCTGCCGAGGGCGGTGGCCCACACGGCTTCCAGGACACCCGAAACGACGAGGACAAGCCAGGACATGACACGCTCCCAGAGCGCCGTCTTGTCGCTGGCCGGGTACGGCACCCACTCGTCCGGGGACCTCGATCACGAGGTTCCGCTTTCAGGATCGCACAGGGGTGCCCCGCGGCGTTGTCCGAGTGAGGTACCTGATGGCCCCCTTCCTTGCGCCAGGCGCAAGGAAGGGGGCCATCAGGTACTGGGAAAGGTGTGAAGGTCCCGCGCGGTGGAGCCCTTACGTCCGGCTCTCGCGGAACTTGATCTCCGGCAAGAGGTTCTTTCGCTTCAGCGCGAGCAAGATTCCGCCGAGGAGCACGACGGCGATCAGGTAGCCCAGTACCAGTGACAGGGCGCCGCCGTTCGCGGGCGGGAGCAGGACGCCGAACACGGCGCTGATGCCGGCGAGAATCCGGCGTCCGCGGTCGGTCGGGAGGCTCACGGCGAGCAACGCGACCGTCCACAAGAGATACCACGGCTGCACGACCGGCCCGAGGACCAGCATCGCGGCGAAGGTGAGCCCCGCGCCGTAGAGCGGGTGCGTCTTCTCCCGGTAGGTGAGCCACAGCAGCCTTGCCCCGACGACCAAGCCGAGGATCGCGCCGATGAGCGAGAAGACCTCGATCGCGCTGTCGGTCAGATCCGCTCCGAAGAGCTTGCCCACCCCGCCGACGAGGAAGCCGAGTTCGTTGGTGGGGGCCATCCAGCTGTGTACCTGACCGGAAACCCCGGAAAGCACCCGAACCCAGCCGAAACCGAGACCGCTGCCGAGTGAGATCGCCACGGTGACCGCGGCGAAGCCGGCGGGCAGGCCGAGTGCCACCGCCACCCGGCCGAGGGGCGTCGCCCGGCGGAACAGGTCGACGCCGACGAACAGCAGTCCGGCGACGGCCACGATCTTCACGTTCGCGGCAGCACTCACCGCGAGCACGCCCGCCGCGATCAACGCCGGCCGGGCGGCGCCGGTCTTCGCCGCGCCCATGAGGACGAGTTCCAGTCCGGCGACCATCAGCCCGACCATGAGCCCGTCGTTGTGCACGCCCGCCACGATGTGCCACAACACCAACGGGTTGAGCAGGGCCAGCCACAGCGCGATCGACGGTGAGACCCCGGCGCGGCGGGCCAGCCGGGGGAGCGCCCACGCCATCAGCGCGATGCCCGCCAGCCCCAGCAATCGGTGCAGCAGCACGGTCGGGACGAGGTCGTCACCGGCGATATGGGCGATCGCGCGCGCCAGCGCGACGAACGCCGGACCGTACGGCGCGGGGGTGTCCCGCCAGTAGTGGCTGACCGCCAGCGTCACCGGCGAATCGGCGCCGAGCGCCTCGGCCGGGCCGACGAGGTAGGTGTCGATTCCTTTGGCCGCGATCAGGCCCTGCGCCAGATAGCTGTTGATGTCGCCGCTGAACAGCGGGCGCGCGGCCAGCAGCGGCGCGCACCACGAGACGGCGATCCAGTACAGCCGCCGCCGCGGCAGCTCGGCGGCGAGCCGACCGATGCCCAGCCAGGAGAGCACGAGGATGGCCATCCCGGCGACGCCGAGCGCCACCACCAGCACCGATGGCAGACCGATTCCGGACGTGACCAGCACCAGCACGACGATTCCGGTGAACCCCGCCCAGTGCAGCGTCCCGATGTTCAGCCCGGTCTTCTCCGGCGCGGGCAAGACGTTCTGCATGCGGCCAAACTACGCCAAGTGCGGAACCCGGTTCCGCCGAACGTCCGAGAAACGGCTCTGGACGCTTTGGCTCGGTGTCCGCCGGGTACCCATGCCCTGGAGAGGCGGTGGTGGACGTGAAGAAACGCTGGGTGCGCCTCGGGGCGTTCGCCCTGGCCGGAATCCTGGTCGTCGCGGCGGCCTTGCAGCTCACCGGGTTGCTGCCGAAGCTCAACCCGTTCGGAACGTCCACTGTGGACCGCTCGCAGCCCGCGGTGCTCCAGGCCGTCCGCGATCTGAGCCAGTACCACGCGGCGGTCGGCGACTATCAGGTCATCGTCGACATCGAAAAGGACGTCAAGTGGGTGCCCGCGAGCATCGCCGGGGAACGGACCTTGTTCGTGGCGGCGGGTTCGGTCGACGCGTACGTCGATTTCGGGCCGATCGTCGAGAACGCGCTCACCGTGTCGGAAGACCGGCGGTCGGTCGAGGTACGACTGCCGGAGCCTCGGCTGGCGAAACCCAATCTGGACAACGAGCGCAGTTACGTCTTCGGCCAAGAGCGTGGGCTGATCGACCGGCTTTCGGCGGTGGTGTCCGTGCCGCAGCAACAACAGTTCTACGTGGCCGCCGAGCAGCGGATAGCCGACGCCGCGCAGCGCTCCGGCCTGATCGAGCGGGCGAGGGCCAATACGAAGGCGATGCTCACCGGGATGCTCACGGCGCTCGGCTTCCAGGTGACGTTCCCCGCGGAACCCGCCGGCTGAGCCTGGATTCGTCCGCGGATGACGCAGAGCGCTCTCCGAACGCTCACCGCCGCACGATGATCTTCGCGATCGTGCTGCGCTTGCCGCGACGGCCTTGACCAGGCCACCGCGTGCTGGTGGGCTGACGAGGTCGACTGGAGGCGCGATGGTGACGAAGCCGAAGCACACCCTGACCTATACCGAGCCGCTCGCCACCGGAGAGGTCTCGATCGACGCTTCGCCGGAGAAGGTGTATCGGCTGGTCAGTGACCCCGTCGCGATGGCCGAGTGCGCGGAGGAGCTCCGTAAGGCCCGCTGGATCCGCGGCGCGAGCGAGGCCGCCGTCGGGAACTGGTTCTCCGGCAGCAATCGCAACGGATGGCGGCGCTGGGTGACCCACGCCGAGATCACCGAAGCCGAGCCGGGCAGCCGGTTCGCCTACCGCGTGCGCACGCCGTTCTTCGTGCCGATTTCCCGCTGGGAATACGACATCCGGCCCGAGGGCGACGGCAGCCGGGTCACCGTGACGAACTGGCTGCGGGTGCCGCGGTGGTTCGTCCCGTTCGCCATCATGATCACCGGCCAGCCCGACCGCGCCGGGACCAACCGGGCCAACATCGCCGCCACCTTGCGGCGGGTGAAGGCCCGCGTCGAGGGCCGGGACTGGCGCGTTTAGCGGACTAAACGCCGGGTTCCTGCAGGCCGCGGCTCTCCAGCTTGCGCATCACCGGGCCGGACAGGAGACCGTGCACGAGGACCGACACCGCGATCGTGAGTGCCGTGACACGCCAGAGCGAGTCGGCCATCGGGAAATCGCCGTGCCCCAGCGCGTAGGACAGGTAGTAGAGACTGCCGATCCCGCGGATGCCGAAGAACGCGATCGCCGTCGCCGCCGGACGGGTGGCCCCGCCGCCGATCAGGGCAAGTCCGCCGAACAGCGGGCGCACGACGATCACCGCGGCCACCGCCACGAGGACTTCGACCAGCCGCAGGCCTGCCAGGAGCCCGTCGCCCAGCGCGACACCGAGACCGAGCAGGGCCAGCGCGACGAAGAGCCGTTCCAGCTGATCACCGAATTCGTGCAGCACACGGTGGTACTCGTGTGAGCGTTCGCTGGCGCGGATGGTCGCGGCGGTGGTGAACACCGCGACGAAGCCGATCCCGCCCAGCCACTCGCACAGCGCGAACGGGAGAAACGCGATGGCCAGCACCACCAGCCCGTCGGAGTACTCGCCAAGGCGCAGCCGTTCGTGCCGCACCCGGAACATGAGCCAGGACAGCAACCGGCCGCAGGCGAGGCCGACCAGCACGGCGACCACGAGCGGGACGACGACCTCGGTCAGCAGCCACGGCACCGGAGAGGTGCTCGCCGTGCCGGCCATGGCGAGCGCCACCAGCACGAACGGCATCGCCAGCCCGTCATTGAGTCCGGCCTCCGAGGTGAGCGTGAACCTGATCTCGTTGTCCGAACCCCTGCCGTCCTCCGTATGCGGCGCCGGTACCTGGACATCGCTCGCCAGCACCGGGTCGGTCGGTGCCAGCACGGCGCCGAGCAACAGCGCGGCGGCCGGGGACAGGGCGAGCGCCCACCAGCCGAGCAGGGCCACCGCGCAGATCGACAGCGGTAGCGTGAGCGCCAGCAGCCGCCACGTCGAGTTCCACGACCGCCAGCCGATCAGCCGGTCCGACTTCAGCCCCGCGCCCACGAGCGACACCAGGACGCCGAGTTCGGTGATCACTTCGACGGCGCGCACATGCGATCGCGGATCGAGCACACCCTCGCCGTAGGGGTGTCCCAAAGGGAGCAGCCCGAAGATCAGTCCGCCGGCCAACAGGACCAGTGGCATCGACAACGCGCGTTCGTGCAGCAGGTTCGGCAGCACCGCGGCGCACAACGCCAGAACGCCGGCCCCGGCGAGGAGTAGCTCCATGCGCGCGGAGTACCCGGCCGGGGCTTCGCGCAACCGCACGAGGAGCGGTAGCCGACTTTAGTCCTTTATGGACTTTCAGCCTGACACGCTCCACAAGGGCGCCGAGCA
This sequence comes from Amycolatopsis sp. NPDC034160, assembly GCF_055575355.1. Classification (NCBI taxonomy): domain Bacteria; kingdom Bacillati; phylum Actinomycetota; class Actinomycetes; order Pseudonocardiales; family Pseudonocardiaceae; genus Amycolatopsis; species Amycolatopsis sp. NPDC034160. The sequence continues at coordinate 132,236 of NZ_JBVISU010000017.1, forward strand.
ACCGCCGCAGCCGAGACCTTCGGCGTCTTGAGAGGTAAGGCAAGCGTGGCGTGCGGCTTCGATGCTGGGGCAGCGGTGTTCCCGCTGTGTCGCGAAGGCCACTTTGGGGACATGTGGTGTCCCGAAAGTGGTTTTCGCGACATGGGCAGCAGCGGTCGCGGCTTCGAGAGATGCGTCGTAGTGGTGTCGGCCACGCCCACGTTCGCCTTACCCCTCAAGAGAACTTCTTGGCGTCGCTTCTCGATTCCTGACCAGCATTCAGAGGACTAAACGCGCGCGGCCTTGGCGTAGCGGCGAGCAAGCGAGGCGAAAGCCTCCCTGAGTTCCGGTGGCCCGATGACCTCGATATCCGCCTCGAACCGGCCGAAGCTCGCCGCCAGCCCGGTCCAAGACCACGAGCCGAGCAGGAGACGGCACCGATGCGGCCCGAGTTCTTCGACGACGCCCTCGCGGACGTAGTGCGACACCTCGGCGGCGGGAAGATCGAGGATTACTTCGCCGCGGCACGGCCAGTCATCGGAGGAGGAAGAGCCCCGGAACCTGCTCGCGATGAACGTGGCCACGTCCGCGGACGGCAGGTCACGTGGGGTGAATCGGGGCCCGGTCGGGGTGCGCGGTGTGATCCGGTCGGCCCGGAACGTGCGCCAGTCCGCACGCTCGAGATCCCAGGCGACGAGATACCAGCGGCCGTGCCAGGTGACCAGATGATGCGGTTCGGCCCGGCGTGGCAGCGCGGAACCGGTGTAGTCGAAGCGCAGGACCTCGCGGGCATGGACGGCGGTGCCGAGCGTCAACAGGACTTCGCCGTCCACGCCGGGATCCGCCCTGGTCGCGGGCGATTCGACGGCGGTGACGCGCAAGGTGTCGATCCGGTGCCGCAGCCGCGAGGGCATCACCTGCCGGACGGTGTGCAGCGCCCGCATCGCAGCCTCCTCGATGCCCGCGCCGCTGGTGGTGGCGATCTGGAGCGCGACGGCCAGCGCGACCGCCTGTTCGTCGTCGAACAGCAGCGGTGGCAGCTCGGAGCCGGCGTCGAGCCGGTATCCGCCGTCGGGCCCCTTGATCGTCGCGATCGGATAGCCGAGTTCGCGGAGCCTGTCGACGTCGCGCCGCACGGTGCGCGGGCTGATGTCCAGTCGCTCGGCCAGCAGCGCGCCCGGCCAGTCGCGGCGGGCCTGCAGCAACGACAGCATCGAAAGCAGACGCGCGGAGGTCTTCGGCATGGTTTCGATGATGCCTTGAATAGAGGCCACAACCTGTCCTCTACCCCTGCGAGAGTGAGTCTCGTGCCAGAAAACGACAACACCGAACGCGCCGACCTGCTCGAAGCCCTCGACACCGTCCGCGCCGCGCTGATCACCACCACCAACGGCCTCACCGACGAGCAACTCGGCGAGCACCCGACGGCCAGCGAGCTGTGCCTCGGCGGCCTGCTCAAACACGTCGCCTCGATGGAGGAGATGTGGCTGCGGTTCGCGGCCGAGGGCCCGTCCGCGATGACCTACGACCTGCCCGAAGGCGTCACCTGGGCCGACCTCGGCGCCGGGACCGCGCGCGAGTTCCCACAGTGGGCGATCGACCACCAGAACAACTTCCGGGTGCTGCCCGGCGACACCCTCGCCGGGATCCTCGAGTACTACGAACAGGTCGCCACGCGGACGAAGGAGATCATCGCGTCGATTCCCGATCTGTCCGCGGCCCATCCGCTCCCGGAAGCGCCCTGGAACGAGCCGGGCGCGGTACGCAGCGTGCGCCGGGTGCTGGCACACGTCGTCGCCGAGACCGCCCAGCACGCGGGCCACGCCGACATCCTGCGCGAGAGCATCGACGGCCAGAAGTCCACGTAGCGCGCCTCGTGAGTGGTAATGACGGTTAGAACCGTCATTACCACTCACGAGACCAGTGATCCACACAACAGATCGCCACAGAATTGTGCTGATGTGCAGCGAAGCGAGGTTTGGTGAGAAATCTACGCAACGATCAGCCCTTATCGGCGCAGTGAAGCGGCGGATATCGTCGTCGGTATGAAGGTCGCCATCCACCAGGGCCCCTACGCCGAACTGCCCGGTGCGGCCGCGGCGTCCGGGGCCGATCTCGTGATCGCCGCGGAAATGATCACCACCGGCTACCACATCGGCGCCCGTTCCCATGCGTTGGCCGAACCGGCCGACGGCCCCACCGCGGCCCAGATGTCCGCGCTGGCAAGGGAAACCGGTGTGGCGCTCGCCTACGGATATCCCGAGCGCGACGGCGAACACGTCCACAACAGCATCCAGCTGATCGACGCGGCCGGACGGCGCCTGGCGAACTACCGCAAGACACATCTGTTCGGTGACATCGACCGGTCGTGGTTCACACCGGGCACCGAGGCGGTCGTGCAGGCCGATCTCGACGGCGTCCGGGTCGGGCTGCTGATCTGCTACGACGTCGAATTCCCCGAACTGGTGCGGGCGCACGCGCTGGCCGGAACCGAACTGCTCGTGGTGCCGACCGCGCTGATGAGCCCGTACGAGCTGGTCGCCGACACGCTGGTACCCGCGCGAGCCTACGAGAGCCAGCTGTTCGTCGCCTACGCGAACCGCTGCGACACCGAACAGGAACTGACCTACTGCGGGCGCTCCTGCGTCGTCGCCCCGACCGGCGAAGTCCTCGCTCGTGCGGGCGGTGGGGTCGAGCTGATCAGCGCCGAAGTCACGCGTGACGCGCTCCTCGCGTCGCGCGAAGAGAACACCCACCTGGCTGACCGACGGCCCGAGCTGTACCGAACACTGACCGGACAAGGAAACACCGCATGACCTCCGCCGTTCCGACCGCGATCCACCACGACGAGCGGGCCGGTCGGCCGATCACCATGTTCGGTCCCGATTTCCCGTTCGCCTACGACGATTTCCTCGCCCATCCGGCCGGGCTCGGCACGCTTCCGGCCGAGCGGCACGGCACCGAGGTCGCGGTGATCGGCGGCGGTCTCTCGGGCATCGTCACCGCGTACGAACTGATGAAGCTGGGCCTGCGCCCGGTCGTCTACGAGATCGCCGAGATCGGCGGCCGCCTGCGCACCGTCAACTTCCCCGGCTGCCCGGAAGACGTCGTCGCGGAAATGGGCGCGATGCGCTTCCCGCCGGCGTCCACCGCGCTGTTCCACTACATCGACAAGGTCGGCCTGGAGACGACGCCGTTCCCGAACCCGCTGGCCCCGGGAACGCCGAGCACCGTCGTCGACCTCAAGGGGGAGAGCCACTACGCCCGCACCGCGGACGAACTCCCCGCGGTCTTCGGCAAGGTCGCGGCCGCCTGGGACAGCACGCTGAACGAGCAGGCCGCGTTCACCGAGATGCAGACCGCCATCCGCGACCGGGACGCGAAGACGATCAAGCGGCTGTGGAACGAACTCGTGCCGCGGCTGGACAACCAGACGTTCTACGGTTTCCTCTGCGACTCGCCCGCGTTCGCCTCGTTCCGCGACCGAGAGATCTTCGGGCAGGTCGGCTTCGGCACCGGCGGCTGGGACACCGACTTCCCGAACTCCATCTTGGAGATCCTGCGGGTCGTCTACACCGGCGCGGACGACGAGCATCGCAGCATCACCGGCGGAAGCAGGCAACTTCCGTTGCGGCTGTGGGAACACGCGCCGGAGGACCTCGCGTTCTGGCCTGCCGGGACGAGTTTGCGCTCACTGCACGGCGGCCGCCCGAACCCCGGCGTCGCCCGGCTGCACCGCACCGCGCCGAACAACATCACCGTGACCGACACCGAGGGCCGCATCCGCACCTACCCCGCGGCGGTTTTCACCGCGCAGAGCTGGATGCTGCTGTCGAAGATCGAGTGCGACGAGGCGCTGTTCCCGATCGACCACTGGACGGCGATCGAGCGCACGCACTACATGGAGTCCTCGAAGGTCTTTGTCCCGGTCGACCGGCCGTTCTGGCTGGACAAGGACCCCGAGACCGGCCGCGACACGATGAGCATGACGCTCACCGACCGCATGCCGCGCGGCACCTACCTGCTCGGCGACGATCCGGACGCGCCCGCGGTGATCTGCCTGTCCTACACGTGGGCCGACGATTCGCTGAAGTGGCTGCCGCTTTCGGTGTCCGAACGGGTCGAGGTGATGCTGCAGTCCCTGCGGGAGATCTACCCCGGCGTCGACGTCCGGCGGCACATCATCGGTGACCCGGTGACGGTGTCCTGGGAGGCCGAACCGCATTTCATGGGCGCGTTCAAGGCCAACCTGCCCGGCCACTACCGCTACCAGCACCGGTTGTTCACGCATTTCGTGCAGGACCGGCTGGAGGAGCGCCATCGCGGCCTCTTCCTGGCGGGCGACGACGTTTCGTGGACGGCGGGCTGGGCAGAGGGCGCGGTGCAGACGGCGCTCAACGCGGTGTGGGGCGTGCTGCACCACTTCGGCGGCGAGACGGATCCGGCGAATCCGGGGCCCGGCGACGTCTACGACGACATCGCGCCCATCGAACTACCGGACTGAGCACGGCGCTTCACCAGTTACGTTGTGCCGAGCGCAAGGAGCGGGCCCAAGACCGCGCCGATGGTGTTCATCAGCCGGTCGTCGGTGTCGCAGGCGCGGCCGATGGCGGGGATGAGCGCCTGCAGCGCCTCGATCAGGGCGGACAGCCCCGAACCCGCCGCGAACATCGTCAGCGGGCGGGCAGGGAGAACTGGCGCAGACGAGCGCGACCAGCAGAATCGCCACCGGCACGAGGGCGGCGTGGTCGAGCGGGAAGTTCGTGATCATGGCGCGGTGCTCCTATGATCACGGCCGCTCACGCCGAGAACTCGACCTCCACCGCGGGCACCACGCGCACCCGTCCGCCGGGGTGAATCGCCGTGCTCAAGAGCAGGTTGTGCCGGGCGATGACCTGCTCGGCGGTCAGGCCAGTGGCGGGGTCGCCGTCGGCGGACGGCGCGTGGCCGTCGCCGACCAGCACGACGTCCAGTCCGTGGCTCTGCGCGGACCGGGTGGTCGCGTCGACGCAGTAGTCGGTGGCGAGCCCGGCCAGCACCACGGTGTCGACGCCCCGGTCGGCGAGCAGCCCTGCCAGCCCGGTGCGGTAGAACGAGTCCGTCGCCGTCTTGTCGACCACCACGTCGACCGGTTCGAGCCCGAGCAGCGGGCTGACCCGGGTGCCGGGAGACGCGGGGTCGAAGTCGGTGCCGGGCGCGCCGATCTGCCGCAGGGCGATCACGGGAACGCCTTCCGCCCGGGCCCGGCGCGCCAGCGCGGCGATCCGGGCCGCCAGTTCCTCGCCGCGCCAGACGAGGGGAACAAGCATGTCCTGCAGGTCGACGATCAGCAGCGCTGCCTTCATGTCCGGCAGCCTAGGGCAGCGCGGCGGGCGATTCGGCCTCCGGGATGAGCAGCCGCGGGGCACCCGAGCCGTCGGCGGACACCGCCCAGACGTCGGAATGTCCTTGTGTGCGGGGAAGGGCGTAGCCGACGGTGCGGTCGTCGAGCCAGGCGGGCTGGTCGTCGACGTTCCGGGTCTCGGCCAGTGGTGTCACGGTGCCGCTCGCGAGGTCGAGCACCGAGACCCGCCAGCCCTTGGCGGGATCGCCGTCGATGGCGGCCTTGTAGGCGATGCGGGTCTCGTCGGGGGACAGGGACGGGCACTCGACGTTGTCCCGCAGCGTCCGGATCGTGCGGGCGGCGGAATCGCCTTCGACGAGATAGCGATGGGAGCCGGTGGACATGGTGGCGTAGAACCGGTTCGGTTGTCTGGAGAAGGTGACGCCCCAGAAGTTGAAGTCGGCCGCTTGGTACGGCTTGCCGTCCACGGTCACGGCGAAGTCTTCGAGTGTGCCTTCGACGTTGTCGGTGGTGAGGTCGAGGGTGCCGGCGCGGGTGGAGAACCGGCCGCCGTTGTAGGAGTCGCCGGTGACGAACACCGTCCACGCGAGCCGCCGTCCGTCGGGCGAGACGCGCGCCCGGTTGGGCAACCCCACCAACGGGATCTCCTGCGTGACGGCGAGACGGCTGTCGAGTACGGCGAGCTGGTGGGTGGTCAGCCCGGTCTCCGGCCGCAGGCAGATCCCGGTCCCGCCCGCCGCGTAGACGCGGCTGCAGCTCACGTCCGACACCGCCCGCGCGCCGCCCGGATCGGCCGCCGAGACACTGGACACGTGACCGCGGTCGGCGTCGGCGGTGCTGCGGAACAGCAACCGCTGCCCGTCGAGCGTCACGGCACCGCTGGTGCCCGCCGAGGCGGTGTGCTGATTGCGCGCTCCCGCTGCTCCGACGTAGAGCACGGCGGCCGCGGCCAGCGTGAGTACTCCGGTGACGGCGATCAGGACGCGGGTGCGGGTGTTCACGGTCGTGCCTTCCTGCGGGGAGCCAAGAGAACGAAGGTGGCGGCGACGGCGGCGATCGCGATCGCCGTCGTGGCACTCCAGAACTGCCACGAAAGATCGCGGACGAACAACGCCAGGAGCAGTACTCCGCAGGCGGCGACGCAAAAGCTGGTGACGAAGACGGCGTCGAATCCCTCGACTCCGGTCGACGAACCGACCGCGGCGAGCGGGCCGAGGAACGCGCCGACACCGTCCATCGCCCGGTGCACCCCGAACGCGCGGCCCAGCAGGTGCTCGGGCGCCGACAACGTGATCAGCGCGTCACGGGGCGCGGTTCGCAGGCCTTTACCGGCCCGGTCGGCGGTCAGCACCACACCGATGGCGGCCGCCGACGACCCCGCCGCCACCAGCCCCCGTTTCGCCACCGCCGACATCGCGTAGCCCAGCCCGGCGACCGCCTTGCGCCGCCGCACCCGGTCCGCGGCGTAGCCACCGACCAGGCGCAGCAAGGCGGTGGCGCCGGTGTAGAGGCCGTCCACCACCCCGTACGCCGCGGGGCCGAGGTGCAGCCCCAGCACCAGGAACACCGGCAGCACGGCCGTCACCATCTCCGACGAGACGTCCGTGACCAGGCTGACGGTGCCCAAGGCGAAGACGTTCCCGCCCAGCAGGGCGAACGACTTCTTGGACATGCCGCCGGGATGCTCCCGGCGGCCGATCGCAGACAGGTACACGCGTTGGACCACCCTTTCCCGCCCGCGCGGGCGTGTCCACAGTGGACACGCCCGCGGGGTTCACCCGATTACTGCCACACGCTCGTGATCGGTGGCTTGTTCGCCGCGTTGGCGATGCCCGGCAGGCCGAACGCCGCCTCCATCGTGCGGAGGATCGAGTAGTGGTTGACGGATTCGCTGTAACTACCCGGCTTCACGTGGGCGCCGACGAAAGTGGTGAAGATCTGGTTCACCGACGTCCCGCTGTCCTCGTCGAAATTGACGATCAGGAGGCTGTTGTGCGTCTTCGCCCACTGGGCATAGGCGTCGAGGTTGTTCTTCAACCATTTGTCGCCGGTGTCGACCGCGCAGTCGTGCATGTCGCTGCACAGGTCCGGGGTCACGAAAGCCACGTGGGGAAGCTTCGTGAAGTCGCTGGGGAACGACGAGAACCGTTTGTTCGCCGACGCCGGGACGTTGCTGAAGCTGACCCAGCTGTTGTGCTTACGCGCGTATTTGCCCTTCGTGCAGCCGGTGTAGCCGTCGGAGGGCATGCTTTCCGCGTATCCGGTGAACGTCTTGCCGATACCCGCCAGCTGGGAGGCGATGTTCTCCTTGTTCCCCAGATCCTGGCATTTGTTGCTGTCGACACCGTGGGTCGAGCCTGCGAACTGGGCGATGTAGTTCGGCTGGCTCGGGTGCGTCGTCCCGTACGCCTTGGTGAACTTGGCGCCCTGTGCGGCGAGCTTGTTGAAGTACGGTGCCTTGGAGCTGCCGTTGATCTCCTTGTAGTCCTTGTTCTCGAACATCACGAGAACGATGTGGTCGAACGCGGGCACCGTCGCGGCCGCGGGTTCGATCGCGGCGGCGGGAGTGTCCTGATGCGACACCATCAGCGCCGTGGCCAAACCGGTCGCGGCCACGGCCGCGACCGTGATCCGTTTCCAGAACATGAAACCTCCTGGGAAAAGGTTGAAACTTTGACGACCAACCATCGGGTTCAGCGGCGCTCCGCGGGCGTCGGCAGAGTAAGACATCTGATGTCTCAGCTGCATTTAAACGGCAGGAAAGTCTCCGGCCCATCAAGATCGCCTGACTGGAGCAGTCGGATGGTGTAGAACGCCTCAAAACCGGCATTCCTTGGCACGAAAAGGTGCAAGTCTCCGGGTGGACCTTGCGGCCGGCGTGGCGAACCGATGGACTTATCGCCGCTCGGCAATTCAGCCGGGTGACGGTGCTGTCGTCATTGCACCGGCTTCGTGGGCTACTCATCGGACCATTGGTTAAGCTGGGGGCGTGGAGCCCCTTTTGCCGAGACCGGCCGGATACACGATCGAAGAACTTTCCGCGATCGTCGGCATGTCCGCGCGCAATATCCGGGCGCATCAGACGAGAGGGCTGTTGCCGTCGCCCGTCCGGCACGGCAGATCCGCCTATTACGGACCTGTTCATCTGCGGCGGCTGCGACGCATCACGACGCTGCAAAAACAGGGCTTCAACCTGGTCTCCATCGCCGCGATGCTGGGAACGGCCACAGTGGACGGCGGCGTCGACCGGCTGGGTGCCGCGGTGGACGGCGTCGTCCGCGACCAGCCTTCGCTCGCCCGTTGCCTGGAACGGCACGGAGTACTGGGCCGGGACGACGCCGGGCGGCCCGCTGTCGTGCGCCCCTCCGTGCGACGCGCTGTCGCCGACCTGATCGGGGCCGGGGTGCCGCCCGTCGCCGCCCTGCGGTTCCTCGGACAGTTCCTGGACCGGGTCGCACCGCTGGCCGATGAGCAGCTGGCCGCGCTCAGAACGCAGACGGGGCCCGCTTCCGCTGCTCCGCGCGACTGTCTCGCCGAGCTGCTTGTAAGCGCTTTCAGGGCGACGGTCGAGAACGCGGCTGGTTTTCCCGAGGAAGAACCAGGGAGGCGGCGACCGGGATAGCCGCCGCCTCGATCAGGCACGCTGCACGATGATCTGGTCGACCAGGGTGCCGTCCGCGCTGATCGCCCGGACGTCCATTTTGGGCGGAGTGGTACCCGTGCCCGCGATGACGTCGACCGCGACCAGGCTGTAGCCGCGGAAGCGGACGCGGGACCAGGTGACCTTCTTCGTCAGGCTGTGCCCGTCCCGTTCCGAGTACTTCATCGGCACGGGGGAGTCGTTGCTCGTCTCGTGTCCCAGGTAGGTGTCGGGTGCGGGGAATTCCGAGACGCTGCCGCCGCCACCGCCCGCGGTGATGTAGGTGGTGCCGTCCTTGACCGGGTTGGTGGTCCCGCGCGAGGGGACCTTCTTGACGGCCTTGCCGGCGCGGATGGGGTCGGTGCGCTCGTAGATGTGGTTGTGCCCGTTGAGCACGAGGTCCACCTGGTACTTGTCGAACAGCGGCGCCCAGTCCGTCTGCGCGCCGAGTTCGGCGCCGTTGGAATGGCAGGTGGAGTACGTGCACTGGTGGCAGTAGACGACGATGAAGTCGATCGTCGGGTCGGTGCGGAAGGCGGCGAGCGTCTTCCCGAGCCACTTGAGCTGTTTTCCCTTGGTGTAATCCAGATTCGACGGGCTGTTGTAGCAGACGTCGTTACCGTCGAGGCTGATCATCCCGACGTTCTGGTAACGCCACGAGTAGATGCACGTGGAGCCCGTCCACGCGTTGTCCGGCATGGTGAACCGGGCACGCACGCCACCATAGCCGTCGGCCGAATACCAGCCCTCCATCTCGTGGTTGCCGAGCGCCATCATCCACGGGATCCCCGCCGTGACGGGTTCGTTCTGCACGAAGAAGGAGTCCCACAACCGCGCGTCGTACTGGTCTTCTTCGGGATGCCCGCCCTCACCTTCGAGCGCGTAGCTCAGGTCACCCATGGCGAGGTGGAAGGCCGGGTCGAGGCCCGCGATCAGGCTGCTGGTCGCGACGGCGTTGTAGCCGACGCCCTGGTCGCCGAACGCGGTGAAGGTGAACGTGCCGTCGCCACCCGGCGCGGGCGCGGTGCGGAAACTCGCCATCTCGCCGAGCCTGGCGGCGGGGTCGTAACCCTCGTGGCCGACGACGTAGTAGTACGTGGTGTTGGGCAGCAGACGGTCGATCCGGGCGTGAAGGTAGTACTGGGTGATCGTCTTGGGACTGTTCGGCGGCACTTCCTCGACCGGGTGCTGCCAGGACATCTGACTGGTCAGGGCCCGGACTTCGGCCGCGATGGGCGGGCTGAAGTCGCCGGGAACCGTGCCGATCCGGACGAACGGCGCGGTCACTGTCGCCGGGACCTGCCAGGAGACGACGACCTGCTGGGACGGGTCCGCCCCGTAGGCGATGTGCCTGCCGAACGGCCGCAGCGCCGAACCCGCGGTTCTGTCGGCGGTCAGCAGGACGGTCGGGCCGGGGGAGGCCGCAGCGGTGCCGGGGAGCAGGACGCCGCCAGTGGCGAGGGCCGCGCCGCCCATCGCGCCCACCCGGAACAGGGTCCGCCGGGAGTACTGGTTGATGAAGTTGTCGTGCTTCTCGGCAAGGCTGAGTCGACGATAGGCTTGAGACCTGCGGTTTCGGGGAGTCTCAGACATGTTCTGAAGTTAGGAAGGCTTCCTAACTAAGTCAAGGGGTGCGGACGGCTTCCGGTCCGGCTGCATGGAACCGTGCAAGTGACTTCGGTCATAGGGGACGTACACGGACTTCCGGGCCCGGCCGACGTCTGTGAAGAAATTGGGTCACTCGACGTCCCGGATCCTTCATGGACGAGCCCGACGTCCCCCACCGCCAGACGGGGTGTTCCTTCGCGCGGCCCGGGCCGTCACCACTAGCCTCAACGACACCGCCAGTCACCACGGCGAGGCGTGAAAGCCCACTTTCCCCAGTACATGATGGCCCCCTTCCTTGCGCCAGGCGCAAGGAAGGGGGCCATCATGTACTCCCCGCGAGTACCGATCGCGGGAAGGTCAGAGCAGTTCGGAGGAGACCACCGAAGGCAGGCCGCGCAGCCCCTCCAGCAACGCCTCGACCTCCTCCTCCGCGATAAGGACGGCGCAGGTCATCGTGCTTTCCCGGACACCGTCGCGCACGTCGACCGACAGGTCGTGGACGAGGCAGCCGAGTGCGGCGACCAGGCCGGGGATCTGTTCGACGCCGCCGACGAAGTAGGTGGCGATCCGGCGGCGGACCATCAGCGCGGAACGAGGGGCGGGAACCTGGAACGTGGTGAGCGACATCGTGGATCTCCAAGAACGGGAACGAAACGGCCAGAAGGGCCAGGTCCCGGGAAGATGCCCCGTATCGAGGGGTCGCCGGACTGCGCGCCGGCGACCTGGTTTCAGCCGGCGCGCTTGAGTACGAGTCGAGCGAAGCGCTGCATGGGCGACAGGCTAGCACGCCGCTCGCGGACGTCAACGGCTACAGCCGCAGCCGCGACCCTTGTTCGCGGACGTGCGCGGCCGAACCGCAGTCGAGGTCCAGCTGCCGTTGCCGTTCCGCGACGAAAGCCCGTCCGAGGCCGGTCCGGTCCGAAGTGGACATGGTGCGCCGGAGTTCGTTCAGCAGTCCGCGTTCCTCGGAACGAATATGGGTGGCGACCGAATTTTCCAGTGCCACCAAGGCTTTCTCGGAGTCGACGGCTTCCAGTACCGCCAGCAGTTCGGCGGCGAGACCGCTCTCCGTCGCATCGGGACGGACGATTCGTTCCGTCGCGGTGACGTGGGCGACCAGCAACGCCGACAGTTCCGCGACCAGCGCCGGGCGGTCGGCCTCGTCGTTGCGGAGGTCCCGGAACAGCTGCTCGATCCGGCGGTGATCGGCCAGGACGACCTCGACCAGGTCGGAACCCGGGGGCGCGGCCGCCGGCCCCGGCCGCATCCAGCCGAAGGTCAGTTCCACGGCTTGGCGCCAGTGCGCGTATTCGCTGTCGCGGCGGGTGGGGTTCATCGACGGGAGCCACTGGCCGGCGCGGTGCCAGTTCCGGCGCAGGCCCTCCAGATCCGGCCAGTAGCCGACCGACAGTCCGGCCGCGTACGCCGCGCCGAGTGACACGGTCTCGGCGACCATCGGGCGGACCACCGGAACGTCGAGGACGTCGGCGACGAACTGCATCAGCAGGTTGTCCGCGGTCATCCCACCGTCCACTTTGAGCGTGGACAGGGCGAGGCCGGAGTCGGCGTTCATCGCGTCGACGACCTCGCGCGTCTGCCAGCCCGTCGCCTCCAGGACGGCCCTGGCCAGGTGTCCCTTGGTGATGTACGACGTCAATCCGGCGATCACCCCGCGTGCCTCGCTGTGCCAGTGCGGCGCGAAGAGACCCGAGAACGCGGGCACGATGTAGCAGCCGCCGTTGTCCTCGACCGTGCGGGCCAGCGTTTCGATCTCTGGCGCGCTGCCGATCAGTTCCAGCCCGTCCCGGAACCACTGCACCAGCGAACCGGTGACCGCGATCGAGCCTTCCAGCGCGTACACGGCGGGTTCGTCGCCGATCTTGAAACCGACGGTCGTCAACATGCCGTGGTCCGACAGCACCGGGGTCGGACCGGTGTTGAGCAGCAGGAAACTACCGGTGCCGTAGGTGCATTTCGCCTCGCCGGGCGCGAAGCAGGTCTGGCCGAACAGCGCGGCCTGCTGGTCGCCGAGCGCCGCCGCGATCCGGATCCCGGGCACCACCCGCGACGTCGTCCCGTACACCTCGGTCGACGGCCGGATCTCCGGCAGCATCGCGCGCGGGACGTCGAAGAACTCCAGCAGTTCGTCGTCCCACGACAGTGTCCGCAGGTTCATCAGCATGGTGCGGGAGGCGTTGGTGACGTCGGTGACGTGGACGCCGCCGTCGGGCCCGCCGGTCAGGTTCCAGATCAGCCAGCTCTCGACCGTGCCGAACAGGACGTCGCCGCGTTCGGCGCGTTCCCGCAGGCCGGGCGTCCGGTCCAGCAGCCACCGGACACGGGGCGCGGAGAAGTACGTCGCCAGCGGCAGACCGCACAGTTGCCGGACGCGGTCGGCGCCCGGTTCGCGGGCGAGTTGTTCGAGCATCGCGTCGGTGCGGGTGTCCTGCCAGACGATCGCGCGGCCGACCGGGTTGCCGGTGTGCCGGTCCCACAGCACGGTGGTCTCCCGCTGGTTCGCGATGCCGAGGCCGACCACCTGCCCGGCTTCGGCGCCGGCGTCGGCCAGCGCCTGCGGCACGATCCGGCCGACGTTGCGCCAGATCTCCGTCGCGTCGTGTTCGACCCAGCCCGGCCGCGGGAAGTGCTGCTGGTGCTCGCGCTGCGCGACCGACACCAGCCTGCCGCGCGCGTCGAACAGGATGCACCGCGTCGAGGTGGTGCCCTGATCGATCGACATCACATAGCGCTGGACCACGCGAGCACCTCCATCACCATCGGGACGCGCCGAGATCGCGCGAAACCGCCCGTGCCGCGTCGCGGACGTGACCGAGCAGCCGCGGGATCGGGCTGCCGTCGGGCTCGCAGATCCGGTCCGCCGCGCCGGACACCCCGATCGAGCCGACCACGATGCCGCCGTGGCCGCGGATCGGTGCCGCGATCCCGGCCTCGCCGGTGATCATTTCGCCGTTCTCGCTCGCCCAGCCCGCTTCACGCACTTTGCCGCAGGCGCGTTTGATCGCGGTCTGGGTGACCAGGGTCCGGCGGGTGTAGGCCTCCGGTTCGCCGGTGCGCAACGATGCCACGAGACCGGTGTCATAGGCCAGCAGGACTTTGCCGAGCGCGGTCGCGTGCAACGGAAGCAGCGTGCCGACGTCGAGGGTTTGCAGGCTGTCATCGGGCCGGAACACGTGGTGTACCACCAGGACCCGGCCCTCCAGCGGCGCGCCGATCCGGACGGCCTCGCCGCTGCGCGCGGCCAGCGCGTCGGCCCAGTTGATCGCGCGCGAGCGGAGTTCGTTGACGTCGAGGTAGCTCGTGCCCAGATGCAGCAGTGCCGCGCCCAGTTGGTATTTCCCGGAATCGCGGTCCTGTTCGACAAAGCCGACCCCTTGCAGGGTACGCAGAATCCCGTGCGCCGTTCCCTTGGCGAGTTCGAGTGAATCGGCGATCTCGCCGACCCCGAGACGGCCGGAACCGCGCGCCAGCAACCGCAGGATCGCGGCGGCGCGCTCGATGGACTGGATCGGACCGGGCACGGCCACACCGTAGCCCGACCGGCGCTGATTCGACAATGTCGAACATCGTCTTCGGACGTTCGACAATGCCGACCGGTGTCCGTTGACCCCGGGTTTCCCCGAACTTAACTTCGGCCTCATCAGGGCAACGGTGTCCTTTGTGGAGGAAGCAATGGTGCGAAACCTCAAGGCTCGCGGACTCGCGGGCGAACTGGCGGCGGAGTTCGTCGGGACGATGATCCTCATCCTGTTCGGCTGCGGGGTGGTGGCTCAAGTCGTCGCCGCGGGCATCGGCGACCACGACAGCATCGCGTGGGCGTGGGGCATCGGTGTCACGCTCGGCATCTATGTCGCTTCGCGGATCAGCGGCGCGCATCTGAACCCGGCCATCACCGTGGCGCTCGCGGTGTTCAAGGGCTTCTCGTGGCGCAAGGTCGCGCCGTACGCCTTGGCGCAGACCGCCGGGGCGTTCGTCGCCGCGCTGCTGGTGCGCTGGAACTACACCGAGGTGCTCAACGCCGCGGACCCCGGCCTGACGATCAAGACCCAGGGTGTCTTCTCCACCCTTCCGGGTAACGGAACCCTTCCGGTGGGTGACTGGGGCGCTTTCCGTGACCAGATCATCGGGACGGCGATCCTCGCGCTGGTGATCTTCGCCATCACCGACCTCCGCAACACCGCGCCCGCCGCGAACCTCGCCCCGGTCGTCGTCGGCTTCCTCGTGGTCGCGATCGGCATGGCCTGGGGCACCAACGCCGGCTACGCGATCAACCCCGCCCGTGACTTCGGCCCGCGATTGATGTCCTGGCTCACCGGTTACGACACGGCGTTCACCGATCAATACGGCTATCCGTACTGGTGGATCCCGATCGTGGCACCGGTCATCGGCGCGGTCATCGGTGGGGCGATCTACAAGTTCTTCATCGAACGCTACCTGCCCGCCGACCCGGCACCGGAAGCCTTGCCCGCCAAGGACATCGAGCGCGTTTCCTAGGGAGAGAAACCATGTCTGACTACATCGGCGCCGTCGACCAGGGCACCACCAGCACGCGGTTCATGATCTTCGACCACGGTGGCAACGAGATCGCCCGTCACCAGCTCGAACACGAGCAGATCCTGCCGAAGCCGGGCTGGGTCGAACACGATCCGACCGAGATCTGGGAGCGGACCCGTTCGGTCATCGCCACCGCGCTCAACAAGGCGAACCTGACCACCGCCGACCTCGCCGCGCTCGGCATCACCAACCAGCGCGAGACCACCGTCGTGTGGAACCGCCGCACCGGGCGCCCGTACTGCAACGCCATCGTGTGGCAGGACACCCGCACCGACCGGATCGCCTCGGCGCTGGACCGGTCCGGCAAGGGCGACATCATCCGCCGCAAGGCCGGTTTGCCGCCCGCGACGTACTTCTCCGGCGGCAAGCTGCAGTGGATCCTGGAGAACGTCGACGGCGTCCGGGAAGACGCGGAGAAGGGCTACGCGCTCTTCGGCACCACCGACTCCTGGCTGATCTGGAACCTCACCGGCGGGCCCGACGGCGGCGTGCACGTGACCGACCCGACCAACGCGTCGCGCACCATGCTGATGGACCTGGAAACCCTGGAGTGGGACGACGAACTGCTGTCGTTCTTCGACATCCCGAAGCAGATGCTGCCGTCGATCGCACCGTCGTCGAACAACGGCCGCTTCGGTACGACCCGCGCGGACGGCCCGCTCGGCGGCGAGGTCGCCATCACCGGCGTCCTCGGCGACCAGCAGGCGGCGACCGTCGGTCAGGTGTGCTTCCGCCCCGGCGAAGCGAAGAACACTTACGGCACCGGCAATTTCCTGTTGCTCAACACCGGGCACGAGGTCGTTCGCTCAAAGCACGGCCTGCTGACGACGCTGGCCTACCAGTTCGGTGACGAGAAGCCGGTGTACGCGCTGGAAGGCTCCATCGCCGTCACGGGTTCGGCCGTGCAGTGGCTGCGTGACCAGCTGGGCATCATCAGCGGCGCGTCGCAGAGTGAGAGCCTCGCCCGCCAGGTCGAGGACAACGGCGGCGTCTACTTCGTCCCCGCGTTCTCGGGCCTGTTCGCGCCGTACTGGCGTTCGGACGCGCGCGGCGCGATCGTCGGGCTCACCAGGGCGACCACCAACGCCCATCTGGCCCGGGCGACGCTCGAAGCGATCTGCTATCAGACCCGCGACGTCGTCGAGGCCATGCAGAACGACTCCGGGGTCACGCTCGACGTGTTGCGTGTCGACGGTGGCGTGACCGCGAACGAACTCTGCATGCAGCTGCAGGCCGACATCCTCGGCGTGCCGGTGTCGAAGCCGGTCGTCGCCGAGACCACCGCGCTCGGGGCCGCCTATGCGGCCGGTCTGGCCGTGGGGTTCTGGAAGTCCACCGACGAGCTGGAGCAGAACTGGAACGAGGACAAGCGCTGGGAGCCGTCGTGGACGGAAGAACAGCGCGCCGAGGGCTACGCGGGCTGGCAGAAGGCCGTCGGCCGCACGCTCGACTGGGTCGAGGTCGAGTGAGCCCGATGAAGACGAGGAGAAACACTGTGAAACCCGTACCGCTTTCCCCGGTCTACCGCGCGGAGACGTTGCGCAAGCTCGCCCGCGAAGAGGTCGAAGTCCTGGTCGTCGGCGGGGGAGTGACCGGCGCCGGCGTCGCGCTCGACGCGGCGTCGCGGGGGCTCTCCGTCGCGCTCGTCGAGGCTCGCGACTTCGCCGCCGGGACGTCCAGCCGGTCCAGCAAGCTGATCCACGGCGGGCTGCGCTACCTGGAGAACCTCGACTTCAAACTGGTCCGCGAGGCGTTGAAGGAACGGAGCCTGCTGCTGCAGACGCTGGCGCCGCATCTGGTCCGGCCGGTGAAGTTCCTGGTGCCGCTCAAGCACCGCGTCTGGGAACGCGGCTACATCGGCGCGGGTGTCACGCTCTACGACACCCTCGGCGGGGCTCGCGCGCTCCCGCGGCACCGGCATCTGTCCAAACGCGGCGCGGCGAAAGTGGCGCCCGGGCTGGCCGAAGACGCCCTGATCGGCGCGATCCAGTACTACGACGCCCAGGTCGACGACGCCCGCCACACGATGACGATCGCGCGGACGGCGGCCGAGCAAGGCGCCTCCGTCCTCACCCGGGCGCGAGTGACCTCGCTGATCCGAGACGGTGAGCGCGTCGTCGGTGCGAAGGTCGTCGACCGCGAGAGCGGCGCGGAGATCGAGGTCCGGGCGAAGACGGTCGTCGCGGCCACCGGCGTGTGGAGCGACGACATGGCCGAGGCGGCAGGCATCCCGGCGCCGTTCACCGTGCGCGCGTCGAAGGGCATCCACCTGGTGGTGCCGCGCGAGAAGATCGACCTGGACACCGGGTTGATCCTGCGCACTGAGAAGAGCGTCCTGTTCGTCATTCCGTGGGGACGGCACTGGATCGTCGGCACCACCGACACCGAATGGGATCTCGACCGCGAGCATCCGGCGGCCAGCCAGGCCGACGTCGACTACGTGCTCGACCACGTCAACGCCGTCCTGCGCACGCCGATCACCGCCGACGACATCGAAGGCGTCTACGCCGGGCTTCGGCCGCTGCTGGCCGCGAAGGCGACGTCGACGACGAAGCTGTCGCGGGAGCACGCCGTGGCGCATCCGGTGCCCGGCCTGGTGATCGTGGCCGGTGGCAAGTACACGACGTACCGCGTGATGGCGGCGGACGCGGTCGACGTCGCGGTGGAGGACCTCGGCCGTCCGGCGCCGTCGTCGTGGACCGAGCGGCTGCCGATCGTGGGCGCGACGGGTTACCACGAGCTGTGGGGCGCGCGGCACTCGCTCGCCCAGCGCGCGGGGCTGCCGATCGGCCGGATCGAGCACCTGCTCCAGCGTTACGGCACCGCGATCGAGGACATCCTGGAGTCCATTTCGGAGCGTCCCGAACTGGGCGAGCCGATCCCGGGAACGGCGGAGTACCTCAAGGCGGAGGTCGTCTACGCGGTCTCGCACGAGGGCGCGCTGCACCTGGAGGACGTCCTGACCCGGCGCACGCGGATCTCCATCGAGGAACGTGACCGTGGCGTGACGGCGGCGCCGGTGGTCGCGGAGCTGATGGCGCCGCTGCTGGGCTGGGACTCGCACAAGCGGGAACGCGAGGTCACCAACTATCTCGCCCGGGTCGAGGCGGAGCGTTCCGCGCAGGCCCAGCCGGACGACGAAGCGGCGAACGCCAGCCGGCTCGCCGCTCCGGCACTGCTGTCGAGCTGATCCCGGCGCTCGTGGGTGGCGTTTAGTCCTCTGGATGCGGTCCTTGCGCACGCAACTACCGCATTCAGAGGACTAAATGCTTATTGGAGCCAGTCGAGGTAGCGGGTCTTGGCGAGGCGGGCGCCGTCCTTGGTGGTGAGGACGTCGCCCTTGACTGCGGAGAACATGCCCGCGGTCTCGTCGGTGGTCACCGAACGCGGGTCTCCCTTGGCGGACAAGGTGATCCGGCCCAGTTCGGCCAGCGGGTAGACGTCCGGGCCGCCCACGTCGAGGGTCCCGTTCAGCGGCTTTCCGGCCGCGACCTCGGAAACGGCGGCGGCGACGTCCGCCGCGGCGATCGGCTGGATCGGCGTGCTGGGCAGGCGGACCGTGTTCTCGTCGGCGGTCCAGGACAGGACCGCGTCGACGAATTCCATGAACTGGGTGGCGCGGACGATCGAGTAAGGGACTCCGCTGCCCTTGAGGATGTCCTCCTGCAGTGTCTTCGCCCGGTAGTAGTCGAGATCGGGCACCTGGTCGACGCCGACGATCGACAGGATCACGAAATGCCCGGTGCCCGCCTTCTTCGCCGCGGCCACGAGGTTGTCCATCGACGTCCGGAAGAAAGCGGGGGACGCGTCGTCGAAGGTCGGCGAATTCGTGAGGTTGACGACCACGTCGGCACCGTCGAGCGCGGCGTCCAGTCCCTGGCCCGTGAGCAGGTCGACCCCGGTGGACGGCGAATGCGGGACCGCCTCGTGCCCTGCTTCGTTCAGGTTCCGCACGACCTGCGAGCCGATCAATCCGGTGCCGCCGATGATCGCGAATTTCATGACCCAGTGCCCTTCGTCGACAGGTGCCCGCTAACTCGGACACCTCATATCCGAGATACTACTCAGACATATTGTGTCCGAGTCAAGAGGCGGGTTAGAGTCATCCGGGTGAAGATGTCCGGCGGGGTCGAGTGGGCCCTGCACTGCTGTGTCGTGCTGACCTCGGTCGACGAACCCGCGCCTGCCGCGCGTCTGGCGCAACTGCATGACGTCTCCCCGAGCTACCTCGCGAAGCAGCTTCAGGCGCTTTCCCGGGCCGACCTGATCCGCTCGGTACAGGGGAAGTCCGGTGGCTATGTCCTCACTCGACCGCCTTCGGAAATCACGGTGCTCGACGTCGTCGAGGCGATCGACGGACCCGGACCGGCCTTCATCTGCACCGAGATCCGGCAACGCGGACCGATGGCGACGCCGCCCGAAGCGTGTACGGCGCCGTGCGCCATCAGCCGTGCGATGGCCAACGCCGAGACGCAGTGGCGGGCGGCGTTGCGCGCGGTCTCCATCGCGGACCTGGCCGAAGACGTCCGGGGTGACTACGGTCCGGGCGCGCTCGCCGGGATCGGCGCGTGGTTCAAGGCCGCTGACGGGCAGGGGTCGTGAGTGCTGATGAGGGTTCTCTTGAGGGGTAAGGCAAATAGGGCGTGATCGGCTCGTTGTCGTGAAGGTCCCCTTGCTTACCCTGAAGGTAGCGAAGGGGGCGTTCGCTACTTGGTTGCAGTCCCCGCTCACGACCCCTGGGGAGACCCCTCACTAGGTCGGTACATCAGCGCGGTGGCCGCCATGGTCGCGAGCACCAGCGCCGCCGCCAGCCAGAGCGTCCGCGTCAGTGAGTGTCCCTGCAGGAAGACGGTGCCGAGGACGGCGACGCCGAGCGTCGCGCCCAGTTGCTGCACCGCGTTCAGCAGTCCCGCCGCCGAACCGGTCTCATGTGGACGGACCCTGGACAGCGCCGTCGTGAAGAACGGCACCGTGAACAGCCCCAGTCCGAGGCCGCCGACCCCGAGTGCGAGCGGCAACGGACCCGTCATCGCCAGCAGGATCCCGGCGAGCAGCGACGCCAGGCCCGCGAACGCGACGCGTGCCCCGTGGCGGGGGACGAGCCATCGGCCCGCCGCCCACGACGACAGCGCCAGCCCGCCCGACCACGGCAGCAGGGTCAGTCCGGACGCCAGCACGCTCCGGCCTTCGCCGAGTTGCTGATGCAGGACGACCACGAGCATCAGCCCGTTCATCACCGCGAAGAACAACGTCGACGTCACCAGCGCCGCCGGGAAGCCGCGGTGGCCGAACAGGCTCGGCTCGACCAGTGGATGCCGCCGTGCCCGCTGATGGAACCCGAACACCACCAGCACGGCGACGCCGCCGGTGAACAGCGTCCAGTTCCACCGGTCGATCAGCGGATACACCATCAGCCCGGTACCGAGCGAGGCGAGGGCGGTGCCCTGCAGGTCCAAGCGGACCCCGTGCGCGACGCGGTCTTCCGGCAGCAGTCTGCCCACCGCGAGCACCGCGATCGAGATCGGCACGTTCACCAGGAACGCCGCTCGCCAGGTCGACAGCTCCGTCAACGCGGCGCCGAGCAGCGGCCCGCTTACCGCAGAAAGACCGACCACCGGCCCGTTCCAGCCGAGGGCCGCGGCCAGCGCCGGGCCGGTGTACAGCGTTTTGATCAGTCCGATGGTCTGCGGGATCACCAGGGCCGCCGCCACGCCCTGCACCGCCCGCGCGCCGATCAGGACGGCGGTGTCCGGTGCGAGCGCGCAGCAAAGCGACGCGAAGGCGAACGCGGCGACACCGGACAGGAAGATCCGGCGGCGGCCGAAGAGGTCACCGAGCCTGCCGCCGGCGATCAGGAGTACCGCGAACGGGAGGGTGTACGCGGCACCGAACCACTGGATGGCCGACGCGGGGCCGCCGAGGTCGGCGTGGATCGCCGGACCGGCGACCTGCGTGATCGTCGCGTCCAGCACGTTCATCGCCTCGGCCGCGAGCAGGATGGCGAGCGGGAGCGGGCTGGCTTTCGTCTCTTGCATGACCGCGATACTCGGGCGAACGATAGGCTTCGTTCCACGAATTCGGCGGCGAATGGACGAAATCTTCCATGCTTGACGAGATCGACCGCGGTTTGATCCATGCGCTGCACCTCGACGGCCGAGCGCCGTTCAGCCGGATCGGCGTCGTGCTGGGCGTGTCCACACAGACCGTCGCGCGTCGTTACCAGCGGCTTCGCTCCGAAGCGGGGTTGCGGGTGGTGGGCCTGCCGGATCCCGGCAGGGCGGGGCTGACGCAGTGGATTGTGCGGCTCACCGCCCAGCCCGCCACGGCGCGGACGCTCGCCCGTTCACTGGCGAAGCGGCCGGACACGTCGTGGGTCAAGCTGACCTCGGGCGGTACGGAGATCGTCGCGATCGCGCAGACGCCGACGGATTCGCCGAGCGCGATGCTGCTGCACGACATCCCGCGCACCGCGACCGTCACGGCCGTGTCCGCGCATCTCATGCTGCACACCTATCTCGGCGGCCCGACGGCTTGGCACGGACGGTTGGCCGCGCTGACCGAGGAACAACAAGAAGCGTTACGGGTAAAGGAAACCGTCGTCGATCAGGGTCCGCTGACCCCGGCGGACCACGCCCTGATCGACGTGCTCCGCCACGACGGCCGGATGAGCGTCACGCAGCTCGCCGTCGCGACCGGATTGGCGCCGTCGACCGTGACCCGTCGCCTGGACGATCTTCGCGCGAGCGGTGCGTTCTTCTTCGACGTCGAGATCAACGCGGCCCTGTACGGCGTGACCACCCAGGCGTTCCTGTGGATGGCGATCGCACCGGCGGATCTGGACGAGGTCGCGACGACCCTGGCCACCCACGAGGAGCTGGCGGTGGTCGCCGCCACGACCGGGCCGACCAATCTGATCGCGCAGGCGCTGTGCCCTGACCCCGCCGCGCTGCATCACTACCTCACCCGGCGGCTCGGTGCGCAGCGCGCGATCCGCACGCTGCACACCGCTCCGGTGCTGGAGATCGTGAAGGCGGTCGGGCCGCTTCCGGCGTGAGTTCAGAACCGGTCGGCGTGTTCCGTGACCCACTGGGCGAAGGTGCGGGCCGGGCGGCCGGTCACCTTCTCGACCGTGCCGACCACGGTGCTCGCCTCCGCTGGCGGGTCGGCGTACCAGCCGATGACGTACTCGGCGTCTGCGCGGGAGAATCCGGTGGTCATCAGCCGGTCGATGGCCGCCTCGTGGGGCAACTCGGCGAACGTGATGTCCTTGCCGAGGGTGTTCGCGAGGATCGCGACCCGCTGACGCGGGGTCAGCACTTCCGGGCCGGTCAGGTTGTACGCCTGACCCGAATGGCCGTCTTCCAGCAGCGCGGTGACCGCGACGGCGGCGATGTCGGCCTCGTGCACGAGCGCGCTGGGGAAGTCGTAGGGCTCGCGGACCACACCATCGGCGCGGATCGCGTCGATCCAGGTCAGCGTGTTGGACATGAACTCCTGAGGCTCCAGCCGCGTCCACGGCGCGTTTCGCCAGTTCGGCGCCGACGTCGGCGAGCCCGGCCGTCGCGGTGATGTGCAGCCGCGTGACGCCCTCGAAGGCTTCGGTCAGCGAGGTAAAAGCTCCAGCATCGTGGAGGTCAAGCGGCGTTCCACCGCTCGACGTCCGGGGATCACCTGTCAAGTCTTATTTTATGGCAGAAATTAACAGCGGCCGTACCGGTCCGAAACTCTTGACGCGCCCGTCCCCTCCGGTGAGGATCGGCCGGTCCCCGCCTCCCGCAGAATGGACCAGACCATGGCAAGACGTTCTCGTGCGCGCCGAAGTCCGCTCGTCGCCTTGATGAGCCTGGCCCTGCTCGGCGGCGCCGTGGCGGCCGCGCCGTCGGCGGGTGCGGCCGAACAGCCCGTGATCGGGAAGCCGGCGCTCGACCGGGACGGTTGCGCCCGGATCGAGAAGAGCCTTCCGCCGCTCGCCGACTGGCCGAAGGTCGAGAGCCGGTTCAAGGGCAAGGCCGGTGACGAGCAGCGGATCGCCCAGCTCCTCAAGGGGATGACCCTCGAGGAGAAGGTCGGTCAGATGACGCAGCCCGAGATCGCCGCCATCACCCCCGACGAGGTCCGGCAGTACTCCATCGGCTCGGTCCTCAACGGCGGCGGTTCGTGGCCGAACCAGGACAAGCACGCGTCGCAGCAGGACTGGCTGAAGCTCGCCGACGCCTACTGGGACGCCGCCAAGAACAGCCGGACCCGGACGCCGGTGATCTGGGGCATCGATGCCGTGCACGGCAACAACAACGTCTACGGCGCCACCGTCTTCCCGCACAACATCGGGCTCGGCGCGGCACACGACCCGTGCCTGGTGCGCGACATCTCCGCGGCGACGGCCCGGCAGATCCGCGCCACCGGTCAGGACTGGGCGTTCGCGCCGACGCTGGCCGTCGTCAAGGACGACCGCTGGGGCCGGACCTACGAAGGGTTCTCCGAGGACCCGCGGATCACCCGGGCGTACGGCTACGAGGCGATCAACGGTCTCCAGGACGGTTCGGCCAAACGCATCGGCTACAACGGCGTGATCGGCACCGCCAAGCACTTCATCGGTGACGGCGGCACCCTCAAGGGACAGGACCAGGGAGTCAACCCGTCCTCCGAGGCCGAGATGATCAACGTGCACGGCCAGGGCTACTACGGCGCGCTCGCGGCGGGCTCGCAGACCGTGATGGTGTCGTTCAACAGCTGGACCAACGCCGAACTCGGGATCGACGAGGGCAAGCTGCACGGCAGCGACAAGGCGCTGAACCAGATCCTGAAGGGCAAGATGGGCTTCGACGGCCTCGTCGTGTCCGACTGGAACGGCATCGGCCAGGTGCCCGGCTGCACCAACGCCTCGTGCCCGCAGGCGATCAACGCCGGCATCGACATCGTGATGGTCCCGCACGACTGGAAGGCGTTCATCGCCAACACCGTCGCGCAAGTCAACGGCGGCCAGATCCCGCTCGCGCGGATCGACGACGCGGTGACCCGCATCCTGCGTGTCAAGCTGCGCTCCGGGCTGTACGAGTCGCAGAAGCCGTCCGAGCGTTCCTACGCCAACTCCGACGAAGCGCTGAAGGAGACCTGGCTGGCACGCGACGCTGTCCGCTCGTCGCAGACGCTGTTGAAGAACAACGGAAACGTGCTGCCGCTGAAGCCGAAGTCGAAGGTGCTGGTGGTCGGCAAGAGCGCGGACAGCATCCAGAACCAGACCGGCGGCTGGACGCTGAGCTGGCAGGGGACCGGCAACACCAACGCCGACTTCCCGAACGCCACCTCGATCCTCACCGGACTCAAGCAGCAGCTCGGCGACGTCAACGTCACCTTCGACGAGAAGGGCGACACCGACCTGAAGGGCTACGACGCCGTTATCGCCGTCATCGGTGAGACCCCGTACGCGGAGGGCGTCGGCGACCTGACCCGCAAGACGCTGGAAGCCTCGAAGCTGTACCCCGAGGACCTCGCCGTCCTGGACAAGGTCAGCGGCAAGGGCGCTCCCGTCGTCACGGTGTACGTCGGCGGCCGCCCGCTGTACCTGAACAAGGAGATCAACCGCTCGGACGCGTTCGTGGCGGCCTGGCTGCCCGGTACCGAGGGTGGCGGCGTCGCCGATGTCCTCGTCAAGGGCGGATTCAAGGGCACCCTGCCGTACTCGTGGCCGAAAAGCGCCTGCCAGACGCCGTTGAACGCCGGTTCGCCCGAGTACGACCCGTTGTTCGAACTCGGCTACGGCCTCAAGACCGGGCAGCGTGTCACCGTCGGGCAGTTGGATGAGACCACGGGTCCGGTGACCTGTGGCTCCACCGGTGGCGGCGGCACCGCGACCGAGGACCTGGAAGTGTTCAACCGCACGGATATCGCGCCGTACAAGGGTTTCATCGGCTCCGCGCAAAACTGGGGCGGCACTGAGATCGGTCCGGACGGCACCGCTTCGCACGCCGAGATCGCGGTCGTCCAGTCCGATGTGAACGTCCAGCAGGACGGCCTCAAATCGACCTGGACCGGCACCGGCCCGGCGCAGCTCTACTTCCAGAATCCCGCCGGTACCAACGATCTTCGCGGGTACCTGAACGCCGACGCGGCGCTGGAGTTCGACACGATCGTGCATCAGGCACCGGCCAATCGGACGGTGATCAGCATGCATTGCGTTTATCCGTGCTTCTCCGAGGTGAACGCGACCAAGCTGTTCACCGACCTGGCGGGTGCGCCGAAGTCGACGGTGAAGATCCCGGTGTCGTGTTTCGCCAACGGGTTGGACCTGGAGAACGTCAACACGCCGTTCCTGGTGTACACCGAGGGGCAATTCTCCGCCTCGTTCGCCAATGTGCGGTGGGTGCCGAAGGGCGCCCAAGACCCCGATGTGAGGCCTTGTTCGAGTCTGAACTGACCCCAGGGCGCGGATCGCGTTCAGCAGGCTAAACGCGATCCGCGCCCTGGTCTTTACTTCTAAAAGCCTAGAGCGATGGGCTATCCGCGCAGCGCTGATGCCGATTTCGGTGCTTTGTGCTGATCGGGTACCCGGACGTGTCGCGGTGGGCGAACCTGTCGAGCGATTCCCGGTTATCCGTGGCGGCGCTACGGTTGAATGGAATTCATTTTTCCGCTCGATCGAGGGGACGATTCCTGTGAGACCCAGTCGCGGTGCCGCGCGCCCATTTTCGTTTTTGTCCGCCCTTGTCGTGCTCCTTTCGTTGGCCGTTGTCGTACCCGCCGGCCAGGCCAAGGCCGCACCCGGTCTCGCCACTCCGCACCTGACCGAGGTGTTCTCCCGTGACGGCGCCGCGGACGTGGTGTTCCTTCCAGCCAACCAGGACCGGAATCCGGCGGCGGAGTGGTCGATCACCGTCACGGCCGCGCCCGGTGGCCGGACCGCCGTGGTCAAGGACCGAAGCAACACGTCGGTGCGCGTGACGGGATTGACCAATGGCACGAAGTACACCTTCACCGCGGTGGAGAGCGTCGCAGGGGTCGCCTCGCCCAGGTCCGGCCAGTCCGAACCGGTGATTCCGAGGGTCGCGCGCAGGCCGCTGCCTCCGACCATCGACTCGGTACTCGGCCGGGACAGAAGCCTGGTGGTGCACTGGAACCCCGGTGCCGACCGGGGTGCGCCGATCACCGGCTACACCGTGACCGCGACGCCGTCGGGGAAGACGGTCAGCGTCGCGGGCAACGTCCGCACCGCCACGCTGACCGGGTTGACCAACGGCAAGACGGAGACCGTGTCGGTGACCGCGGCCAACAAGATCGGCGCGGGCAAGGCCGCGAGCAAGGGCGGAGCCGTGCCGAAACTTGCCTACGCGCCGGGCAAGCCGGAGGCGGTGGCGGCATTGCCCTCGGCCAATGGTGACCAGGGCTCGCTGGACGTCACGTGGCAGCCACCGGTGGACAACGGCGGCGCGGCTATCACCTCCTACACCGTCACGGCGTCGCCGGGCGCCAAATCGGTGAAGGTGGACGGGTCCGTGCGCAGAGCGACGCTGACCGGTCTCGACCCGCAGAAAGTGCACACCGTCAGCGTGACCGCCGCCAACGGCGCGAGCGGCCTCGCGGCGGCGGGCACCGGCCGGGCCAAGTCGGGCTACAAGATCGGTGGCAAGACCGTCAAGCTGAGCGTGAACAGCATGGACGCCATCAGCAAGATCACCCACGACCGAGTGGTGTTCAACCTGGCGACCCCTCAGGTGAAGAACCTCGCGGTCGGCCAGGTCATCGTCGCCGAGGCACGGCTACCCCGGCCGCGCAAGGGCCTGCTGCGCAGGATCACCGAGGTGCGGATCTCCGGTGAGAAGGTCGTGCTGATCACCGCCGACGCCAAGCTGCAGGAGGCGGTCGACACCTCCTCGCTGCACATCGCGCCCAAGGCCGACTGGATGCGCGACGGGCAGGCCCGCTCCCTGGTGCCCGGAGCCAGGGTCGAAGCCGAGTCGATCGGCGGCAAACTCGATCTGAGCATCGCCTACAAACCGCAGGTCTCGACCTCGGGCGACACCAAGCTCCAGGCCGAGGGCCAAGTCGGTTTCGAGGCCGGGCTGACCGGCGAACTCACCGTCACGCCGGACTGGGCGGTGAACGTCGACATGTCCTGGTTCCACCTCAACAGCGCTTCGATCAGCGCGACCGCCGCCGTCCACGCCTCGCTCGACGGCCGGTTCGCCGCAATGTTCTCCGGCTCGGTGGAACCGGAGAAACCTTTGGTGGAGTACGACTTCTCGTGCTACACGCTCTGGATCGGCTGGTTCCCGCTGGTGCTGTGCCCGAAATTCACCTTGAGTGGCAAGCTGACCGCGGAGGGCTCGCTGGAGTTCAGCTTCGCGGCGTCTTACGACCAGGTCATCGGCGGCAGGCTCAGCTACAGCGGGGAAACCCGTGAATGGACGCCGGAATCCTTGACCACCGCGGCCACCACCGCGTTCGAGCCGCGACTGGAGGCCAAGGCCCTGGTCAAGGTCGAGGTGCCGATCAAACTCGCCATCCTGCTCTACGACCTCGCCGGGCCCGGCCTCTACGTCACCCCGGCGCTGAGCTTCGACGCCGACTCGGCCAGGACACCATGGGGCAAGGTGCTCGTGGGGGTCGACGTGGGGTTGTCGTTCCAGGTGCCGCTACTGGACCTGGACAAGAGCATGAGCGTCTACCAGGACGAGTGGTCGGTTTGGGAATCCAGTGACAAGCTCACCACCCTCAAGGTCGAACCGGCGACCCGGAAGATGCGAGCGGGGGAGACCGTGCAGCTCACCGCCACGCCGGTCGGCTGCGCCAACACCCAGCCGGTGACCTGGTCCCTCGGAGCGAACGCGCTGGGCACGATCACGGCAGGCGGCCGCTACACCGCGCCCGCCACCGGTTCCGCGCACGACAAGGTGATCGCCACCAAGACCGCCTCCGGAACCTGCTCCCAGGCCACCGGTCACGCGTATGTCCACAGTGGAGTCATCGCGCCGAGCGCGCCGCTGAACCTGGCCTTCCGCCGTGACGGCGCGAACGTCGTCCTCACCTGGACGGCCCCGGCGGACGACGGCCACGAGGCGGTCACCTACGGCGTCGTCGTGTGCAAGTCCGCCGAAGCCGACGACACCTGCACCCTCCAGGAACGGATCTCCGGCAACGGATTCACCATCGTCCCCGATCCCGGCACCACCGACATGCCGGTCCGGGCGACGGTGCGTGCCCACAACAGCGCGGGCGACGGCCCGCCCGCCGAGTACGTCAAGATCGGCTGACCGAACCGCCGGGTGCGGACGGGCACGCCGCCCGCACCCGGCGGGTCAGCACCGGCCACTTCGTCACGAAGGCCGGTTCATGTCGGGGATCTCGATGTGCACAGGCCTCCCCTCCGAGAGCCACAGCCGGATGTACTGCCGGATGGCCTCGTCCAGTACCCAGGCGACCGGCGGCACCAGCGGCAGCGGGATGAGCTTTTCGTGGAACGCCACCAATGCCGGGAACGCGGTGCCGATCAGCGGATCCCACACGGGTTCCCGCGGGATGCCGTTCCACTCGGAGACCCGGTCGCCGACGACGTACCGCGCCAGCGCGTTGACCATCGGCCGGTCGGCGCCGCCGGGGCTGGTCTGCTCGGCGAGCATGTCGAGGAGGATGTCGGTGAGTTCGACGCCCTCGCGGGTAGGTCCCATCGCCGGGTCGAGCACCTGCGTGGACTGCGCGTAAGCCGCGTTCCACGTCGAGGGCAGGTATTCGTCGCTGATCCCGAGCATATGTCCGGTCACCTGCCAGATGTGCAGGTAGGCGGCGGAATGCGCGGGGGAGACCGCGACGCGCCACTCGGTCAGTTTGCGCATCGTGTAGGTCGGCAGGGTGTGCCAGGTGACCAGCATGTCGTTCTGGCTGATCGGGATACCCTGCTGCCAGTGCGGGGATTGCGGCAGCAGGTGCCGGACGGCGGCGTGTACTAGGCGGGTCTTCACCGCGGAGACGATCATCTGGCCGTCAGGCCGGTAGGCGTTGAGCGAACCCACGTCGTAGCCGAGCTTGGCCGTCTTCGCGACGCGGTCCTTCATGTCCGCGCCGCCTTTGGAGTAGTAGACCGCCCTCGCTTCGTTCGGGATGGCGGTGCTCAGCATCCCGCCGCCGAGGCCGTTCAGCAGGTTGACGAACCGCCCGCTGACCTTCATGAAATCCGCGGCCTTGTCCAATTTGGACTGATCGGCCCACGACGGCAGCGCTCGCGCGTGCTCGACGAACTCCCGCAGGTCCGGCGGGAGTCCGGACGGCGTCGGCTGGTCGTTCCTGGTCCAGGTCCGCAGCGCCTGGTTGACCTGCGCCACCTGCCCCCGGTCGAGGACCGCGGCGACCACTGGATCCGCTTCGGCGTCCCACACCCATTTCGGATCGGTGCCCGCCCCCGTTCCGGCCACCGAACCGCTCGGACTCCACGCCCAGGCGGGCTGGGCCAGCCCCATGGCCCCCAGAAGCGTCGCTCCACCACTGACGATCAGCATCTTGCGTCGATTGAGTTGGGTCATGCGCCAGTACTCCTCCTTGAGTCCCGGACCTGCGGATTGATACTGTGATACAAGTAGTGCAACCGCGTATCTCAAGGAGAGCACAATCATCGCGAAGACGCCAGACCCGGATTCTCTGCTGGAGCGCGCGCTCACCGATGCGCTCGAACGCGCCGAGGAAGGCGACGAGATCGCGCTCCGGCTGCTCGACGCCGCCTACGAACAGTTCTGCCGGATGGGGATCCGCCGCTCCACCATGGAGGACGTCGCGCGCCGGGCCGGGGTCTCCCGGATCACCGCCTACCGCCGCTTCGCCACCAAGGACGCCTTGGTCGAGCAGGTGGTGCGCCGCGAATTCCGGCGTTACTTCGACCAGTTCCTGCTCGACATCCAGCACGCCGAATCGGCCGCGGACCGGGTCGTGCTCGGTTTCGCCAGCGCGCTGCGGGCGATCCGTCACAACCCGCTGATCGGCGGGCTGATGACCGTCGAGCCCGACGTGCTCGTCCCGTCGATGGTCAGCGACGGCGGGTACACCCTGGCGACGGTGCAGCGGTTCGTCGCGGGTCAGCTCCGCCGCGAGCAGCACGCCGGCCACGTCTCGGAAGACGTCGACGTCGAACTCGTCGCCGAACTGATGACGAGGGTTTCCGCCTCGTTCCTGGTCACTCCGAGCCATGTCATCGATCTCGACGACGACGAACAGGTCCGCGAAGTGGCTAGGCGGTTCCTGGTTCCGATGCTGCGGCCGGGTCGATCGCGGTAAGGCTGTCGCCCGCGTTCGTTGCGCCGGTAATGGATCGTGTGTATAAAGTGAAACGAGTGTTCAAAATGTAGCGATCGTTCAACTTGTGTGGAGTGCTGTGGCAGGCCGGTACCGAGAGCTGTTCTCCGCGAAGGGCTCGATCGCCTTCTCCGCCGCGGGGCTGGCCGCCAGGATCCCGGTCCCCATGATGGGGATCGGGATCATCACCATGCTGGTGGGGACGCGCGGTGACTACAGCCTCGCCGGGCTGGTCTCGGCGACGTTCACACTGTCCATGGCGCTGCTCGGACCGCAGGTCTCGCGGCTGGTGGACCGGCGGGGCCAGTGCCGGATCCTGCTGCCGGTGACCGGGATCAGCGTGCTGGCGCTCGGCGCGCTCCTGCTTTGCGCCCGGTTCGGGGCGCCGTCTTGGACGCTTTACGTGTGCGCCGTCTTCGCCGGGTTCATGCCCAGTATGGCGGCGATGGTCCGGGCTCGGTGGTCACGGCTGTACCGCGATTCGCCCCGGCTGCACACCGCTTTCGCCCTGGAATCGGTGGTCGACGAGCTGACGTTCGTCATCGGGCCCGCGTTGTCGGTGGCGTTGTGCACCACCGTTTTCCCGGAAGCGGGACCGCTGGTCGCCATCGTGTTCCTCGCCGTCGGGGTGCTGCTGTTCGTCGCGCAGCGCGAAACGGAACCGCCCGCCCTTTCGATAAGCGAGTCGGCGGGTGGTTCGGCGATCCGGCTGGGCGCGGTACGGGTCCTTGTCCTGACGTTGGTGGCCGGGGGCGTCATCGTCGGCACGGTCGACGTCGTCAGCGTGGCTTTCGCCGAGCACGTCGGGACTCCGGCGGCCGCGGGCATCGTCGTTTCGGTCTACGCCGTCGGTTCGGCGATCTCCGGGCTGGCCTTCGGAGCGCTCAAGATCACCATGCCGCCTGCCCGGCTGCTCCTGATCGGCACGGCCGGAACGGCGGCGAGCGCGGTGCCGTTGACGGTCGTCGACGGTGTCGTGAGCCTGTGCGTCGTGGTCTTCGTCGCCGGGTTGTTCTTCTCTCCCACGATGATCGTCGTAATGGGGATGATCGAAAAGGTCGTCCCGGCGGAGAACCTGACCGAGGGGATGACCTGGGCGATCACCGGGCTGAGCATCGGTGTCGCGCTCGGCGCCGCGGTGTCGGGCGAGGCCGTCGACCGCTTCGGGCCGGACGGCGGGTTCGCCGTCGCGGTCGTCGCCGGTGGGCTGGTCATCCTGATCGCCGCGCTCTCGTATCCTCTGCTGAACGGGAAAACCGCCGTGCGCGCGAAGGAGGAGGTGGCCTGCTGAACGAGCCGATCACCGACGGCAGGCTGGCCAAGGGCGAGCAACGCAAACGGGAACTGATCGAGGCCACCCTTCGCATCGTCGCGAAGGAAGGTGTTTCCGGCGTGAGTCACCGAACCGTCGCCCGTGAGGCGGGGGTGCCCGCGACGGCGGCCGCGTACCACTTCCGGGGCATCGAAGACCTGCTGACCGCGGCGCTGACCCGGTGCATGGACGAGGACGCCGAGCGGATGCGCGTCCTCGCCGCCGAAACCGACGGCGGGGAGGACACGCTGCGGAAGTTCGCCCTCCTGATGGCCGACGCGGTCGCCACACCAGGGCATCTGCTGGCGGAGTACGAGCTGTACCTCCTCGCCGCCCGTGAGCCGAAGCTCCGCGAGTCGACCGATCGCTGGCTCGCGGCCTTGGCGGACTTCGCCCGTCGCTACACCAGCGACCCGGTGCGCGTCGAGATGCTGGTCGGACTCGTGGACGGATTGCTGCTGCAGGGATTGCTGCGGGACGAGCCGCCGTCGGCGGACCGGTTCGAAGCCATCCTGCGGACCGCGCTGGCCTCGTGAGTGATTCGGGCCCCGGCCGACCGGGGCCTGCTCGAGCGGTGTTCCCAATGTCGCAGTGGTGTCGCTGAGTGTCTCCAATGCGGCATTGGGAACACCGCTGTCCACCGGACCGATGTCAGCGGGACGTCCGCGTCTCACGCGTGGCGCTCGCGGCCCTCGAAGCGCAGAACGACCCCAATCACTCACGAGCAGGTCAGGTGGTCGCGGGTGGCGACCAGGTCAACCGCGGGTCCGTCTGCACGAAGCTGCCCAGCAGCTGATCGATCTGGGTCAGTACGTCCAGGCCCAGCACCACCCCGGACGCCTTCGCGTTCTCGGTCACCTGTGCGGCGCTGCTCGCCCCGGTCACCACCGAGGCGACGGTGTTGTGCTGCAACGCCCACGCGATCGCCAGTTGCGCCATGGTCAGCCCAGCCTCGTCGGCGACGCCGCGCAGCATGCCGACGCGTTCGATCAGGTCCGGAAGGAGCAGTGGCCGGGCCTCGGGAGACTTCGCGGCCCGCGAGTCGGGCGGGATCTCGCCGGGTCGGTATTTGCCGGTCAGCACGCCCTGTGCGAGGGGGACGGACGCGAACTGGCCGATGCCCGCGCGTTCGCACACCGGCATCACCTGTGCCTCGGCGACCCGCCAGAGCATCGAGTAGTGCGGCTGGTTGGCGATGAGCGGGACACCGAGCCGGTCGGCGATCGGCTTGGCCTCCAGCAACTGTTCGGCCGTCCATTCCGCGGTGCCCGCGTAGAGGATCTTCCCCTGCCGCACCAGATCCGACAGCGCGAGGAACGTCTCCTCCAGCGGGGTGCGGTAGTCGAACCGCAGCAACTGGTAGACGTCGATGTAGTCGGTGCGCAGGCGCCGGAGCGAGCCGTGCAGCGACGTGGTCAGGTGTTTGCGGCTGAGGCCGGCGTCGTTCACGCCGGGGCCCTCCGGCCAGAACACGCCGGTGCACAGTACGAGATCGCCGCGGCGGGCGGGGGTCAGTGCTGCCGCGAGGTTCTCCTCGGCGGCACCGCCGTCCCAGGCCGCGGCGGTGTGGAAGGTCGTGACGCCCGCGTCGAGCGCGGCCTCGACGCACTCCGCGCCGTCGGGATGCGTGAGCCAGTTGCCGTAGGAGATTTCACTGACGGACAACCCGCTCGCGCCGAGCCTGCGGTAGTCCATGCTCACCTCTTCAGCGCGCCGGTTTCGAGGATGGTGCGGTCGATCCATTCGTCTAGACCCGCGGCCTTGCGCGCGTAGGTCTCCCGCACCGATTCATGCGGCAGGATCAGGAACTCCTCCGACGCCAGACCGCGTATGACGGACTCCGCGACGTCTTCCGGTTCCAGCAACGGTGCCAAGGCGGCGACCGCGAGCGCGGCGGGATGACCGGCGGCGATCCCCGGCTCCAGCAACGCGGTCCGCACCCCGAGCGGGCATAGCGCGCTGACCCGCACGCCACGCGGCCGGTAGGTGATGGCCAGCCATTCCGCGAGCCCGACGGCCGCGTGTTTGGTGACCGAGTACGGCGCGTCGCCGGGGGTGCCGAGCAAGCCCGCTGCCGAAGCCGTGATCAGCAGGTATCCCTGACCCCGGCTCAGCATCACGGGCAGCGCGACCTGCGCCGCGTGCACATGCTGCATGACGTTGATCGCCCACGACCGCGTCCATTGTTCTTCCGCGGCGTGCACGCCGGTGCCGAAGGCGGCGCCGGCGTTGGAGCAGAACAGGTCCACCGGCCCGAACTCCGCACGCGCCTCGGTGACCAGCATCTTCAAGTCCTCTTTGGACGCCGCGTCGGCGTGG
The DNA here is from genome assembly GCF_055575355.1 of Amycolatopsis sp. NPDC034160. Classification (NCBI taxonomy): domain Bacteria; kingdom Bacillati; phylum Actinomycetota; class Actinomycetes; order Pseudonocardiales; family Pseudonocardiaceae; genus Amycolatopsis; species Amycolatopsis sp. NPDC034160. The sequence continues at coordinate 166,283 of NZ_JBVISU010000017.1, forward strand.
CGGGCGATCGCGGCACCGCCCGAGCCCGTGATTTCGGCGGCGACCTTCTCGGCCGCGTCGAGGTCGAGGTCGGAGACCACCACTCCGGCGGCGCCTTCGGCGGCGAACCGCCTGGCCATGGCGGCGCCGATACCGTGTGCCGCGCCGGTCAGCACGACGACTCGTCCTGTCACTTCCACATGCGCTCCATGGTTATTCGTTCTGCTGTAGATGACAATTCTTCTGTTTTGTGACGGCGGTGAGCAATGCGGCGCCGAAATCTGGAGTCGAGGTGATAAAAGTGCAGGTCAGTGGCCTGTTCTGACCGTGTCGACTTATTTGTTTCCGGCGCCGGACTTTAGCACGTGATCCCTTGTTTTTCGACTTCTCGTAGGAGAGTATTGCGCTCTCTGCGGCAAGTAGGTTATTTCTTGGGAATCCCGCTGAAGATCGCCGAACCCGGCGAGGTTCGACCCAGCCAAGCCGAACAGGAGGTCCGCCGGTGAGTCATGCGACGGCGCGCACGCGGGTACTCGGCGTCAACCCGCTCGGTCGGCCGGACCCGGGGCTGGCGGCCGCCGTCGCCAGGGGTGGTGGGCTCGGCGTCCTCGACCTCGGTCCGACCGAGTCCATAGTGGACAGAGGCTTCCCGTTCGGGGTCCGGATCCCGAACGGCCGACGCGGGCGACCGGAAGAGGTGCGGGAAAGCGGCGCGGGGCTCGTCCTGCTGGCCGAAGGGGCAGTTTGGCAGGGCAGGGCCGAGGTTCCCGTGCTGGCCGAGGTGACCGGCGTCGAGCAGGCCGTCCGGATGCTCGACGCCGGCGCCTCCGGTCTGGTCGCCAAGGGCGCCGAGGCGGGCGGCTCGGATCTCACCACGTTCGTCCTGCTGCAGCGCCTGCTGGAGCGGTTCGGCGACGAAGTCCCGGTGTGGGCGTACGGCGGCATCGGAGCGCGGACGGCGGTGGCCGCGATCGCCGGCGGCGCGGCCGGGGTGGTGCTCGACGGACTCGGCCTGTTCCCGGAGGCCGACGTGCCCGCGGCGGCGAGGATCGAACTGGCCAGGGCCGACGACGGGCTCGCGACACTGTTCGCGAACCGGTTCGAGGACGCGGAAAGCGCTGTCCGATCGGTCGTGCGTTCCCTCGCCGTGCCGCCGTCGGCGAGCCCGGCGGAGCAGGGCGCTCGACTGTGCCGGACGCTGGGGACCGGCCTCCCGGTCGTGCAGGGTCCGATGACGCGGGTGAGCGACCAGCCCGGTTTCGCCGCCGCCGTAGCCGCGCATGACGGGTTCCCGTTCGTCGCGGTCGCCACCGCGAACGGCGCCAAGACCACCGAACTGCTCGGCCGCACCGCCGAGGCACTCGGCGAACGGCCATGGGGAGCGGGCATCCTCGGCTTCGTCCCGGAGGCCCTGCGCACCGAACAACTCGCGGCGATCCGGGCCGCGCGCCCGCGTTGCGTGCTGATCGCGGGCGGGAAACCCGCGCAGGCCAAGGCACTGGAAGCCGACGGGATCGCGACCTTCCTCCACGTGCCGTCGCCGATCCTGCTGAAGCAGTTCCTCGACGCCGGGGTCCGCCGGTTCGTCTTCGAGGGCGCCGAATGCGGCGGGCATGTCGGCCCGCGGTCGAGTTTCGTGCTGTGGGAGCAGCAGCTGGACGTCTTGCGCGAACACGGCGCCGACGACGTCGAGGTGCTGTTCGCGGGCGGCGTGCACGACGCCAGGTCCGCCGCCATGGTCGCCGCGATGGCGGAGCCGGTGAAAGGCGGCGGGATCGGTGTCCTGATGGGCACCGCGTACCTGTTCACCGAGGAAGCCGTGACGCACGGTGCCATCACCGGGGCCTTCCAGGATCGCGTGCTCGGCGCCGGGTCCACGGTCACCCTGGAGACCGCGCCCGGACATCTCACCCGCTGCCTGCCCAGCCCGTACACCGAGGAGTTCGCCGCGGTGAAGGCCGGGCTCCGTGCGGACGGGGTCCCGCCGCAAGAGGCATGGCAACGACTGGAAGAGCTGAACACCGGACGGCTGCGGATCGCCAGCAAGGGGATCCGGCGTGACGGCGATGCCCTGGTCGAGGTCGACACCCTCGGTCAGCTCGCCGAGGGGATGTACATGGCGGGCCAGGTCACGGTCCTGCGGGAAGCGCGCACCGACATCGCCACCCTGCACCGTGAAGTCACCGAAGGCGCGGCGGAACTGCTCGCCGTCGGCGCGCCCGTCGAAGAGTCCGTTGTGGACGGTGACATCGCCATCGTCGGCATGGCGTGTGTGTTCCCCGGAGCGCCCGATCTCCCGGCGTTCTGGTCCACCATCCTGCGTGGCGCGGACGCCGTCACCGAGGTGCCGGATCAACGGTGGGACAAGGACGTCTACGCCGGTCAGTCGACGTCCAAGTGGGGTGGCTTCCTGCCCGCGGTGGACTTCGACCCGCTTTCCTACGGCATCCCCCCGACGTCGATGGGCAGCATCGACCCGGCACAGCTGGTGTCGCTGCGGACGGCGCGGCGCGCCCTCGAAGACGCGGGCTACGGCGACGGCGGCTTCGATCGCGAGCGCACCAGCGTCATCTTCGGCGCCGAAGCCGGGGGAGACCTGGCGAACGCCGGGGTCCTGCGCGCGCTGCTGCCGAGTTATCTCGAAGACGTCCCGGAGGAGCTGCTCTCGCAGTTGCCCGAGCTGACCGAAGACTCGTTCCCGGGCACGCTCGCCAATGTCATCTCCGGCCGGATCGCCAACCGGCTCGACCTCGGCGGCACCAACTACACCGTGGACGCCGCGTGCGGATCGTCGCTGGCGGCGCTGGACCTCGCGGTGAAAGAGCTGCGGGCAGGCACCAGCGAGATGGTCCTGTGCGGTGCGGTCGACCTGCACAACGGCATCAACGACTACCTCATGTTCACCTCCGCGGGCGCGTTGTCGCCGACCGGGCGGTGCCGCCCGTTCGACGCGGCGGCCGACGGGATCGCACTCGGCGAGGGCGTCGCTTGCCTCGTGCTCAAGCGGCGGACCGACGCCGAACGCGACGGTGACCGGGTCTACGCCGTGGTCAAGGGCGTCGGCGCGGCCAGCGACGGTAAGGCCCTCGGTCTCACCGCGCCCCGTCCCGAGGGGCAGCGCCGGGCGCTCGAACGGGCCTACCGCGACGCCGGAGTCTCCCCGGTGGACGTCTCGCTGGTGGAGGCGCACGGCACCGGCACGGTCGTCGGCGACGCCACCGAATTGACCACGCTGACCGAGTTCTTCCTCGACGCCGGTGCCGCGCCGGGCGCGTGTGCGCTGGGTTCGGTGAAGAGCCAGATCGGGCACACGAAATGCGCCGCGGGGCTGGCGGGACTGATGAAGGCGGCGCTGGCGCTGTGGCATGAGATCGTGCCGCCCACGCTGCATTTGAGCAGGCCGAACCCCGCCTGGGACGCCAAGAGCAGTCCCTTCACCTTCTCCACCGGCGCCCGGCCGTCGCCGGTCCCGCGCGGCCGCGAGTTCGCCGGAGTGAGCGCGTTCGGGTTCGGTGGGACCAATTTCCACGCGGTACTGGCGGCTCCGGGCGTCCCGCCCGACCGGCGTCACGGGCCGCGAGACTGGGACGCTGAGCTGGTCCTGCTCCGGGGCTCCGATGTGGACAGTGCCCGCGCCGTGCTGCGTGACCTGCTGGCGGCGAACGAAGGCCGTCCGCTGCGGGAGATCGCGGCGCTCGCCGCCGCTCGGGAGGGCTCCGGGCCGGCGTGGCTCGCGGTCGTCGCGAGCGACCTCGGGGACCTGCGGGAGGCCGCCGAGGGCAGGGGTGGGCTCACCGCCGATGGCGCCGAATCCGGCTCGGTCGCGTTCCTGTTCCCCGGACAGGGCAGCCAGCGGACGGGCATGCTGGCGGAGCTGTTCGTGCATTTTCCCGAGCTGGCCGACGTGCTGCGGCTCGCTCCGGACGTCGCCGCGACCACGTTCCCGCCCCGTGCTTTCGACGAAGACGCCAGGGCGGCGCAGGACGAGGCGCTCAAGGACACGCGCGTCGCGCAGCCCGCGCTCGGGCTCGTCGAATCGGCTGTCTGTCGTCTGCTCGCCGACCTCGGCGTCCGGCCGGATCTGCTGGCCGGGCACAGCTACGGTGAGCTGGCCGCGTTGTCGGTCGCCGGAGCCTTCGACACTCCGACCCTGGTGGCGCTCAGCCGGGCCAGGGCCCGCTCGATCGCCGAAGTCGCCGGTACCGATCCCGGGGCCATGGCCGCGGTGAAAGCGTCGCGTGATGAACTGGCCCCCGTCCTCGACAACGCCGATGTCGTGCTGGCCAACCACAACGCACCCGCGCAGACCGTCCTTTCCGGACCGACGTCCGCCGTCGAAGACGCCGTCCGCGAGCTGCGGGAGCGAGGGGTCGCGGCCAAACGGATCCCCGTCGCGTGTGCCTTCCACAGCCCGTTGGTGGCCGGAGCGAGCGACGTGTTCGCCGTCGACCTCGACAACGCCGAGATCGGCGATCCCGCCTTGCCGGTGTGGTCGAACCGCACCGCCGGGCCGTACGAGCCCGGGAAGGTACGCGCCGGACTGGCCGCGCAGATCGGGGCGCCGGTGCGGTTCGTCGAGCTGATCGAGGACATGTACGCCGTGGGGGCGCGCACGTTCGTCGAGGTGGGCCCTGGTCAGGTGCTTTCCCGGCTGGTCAAGGAGATCCTCGGTGACCGGCCGCACACCGTGGTCGCGTGTGATCCCGGCGGCCCCGGTCTGCGCGGGTTCCTCACCGCGCTCGCGCGGCTGGCGCTCACCGGCGTCGACGTCCGCACCGAGCGGCTCTTCCGCGGCCGAGTCCGCGTCGGACCGCTTCCCACGCCTGCCTGGACCGTGGACGGCCAGACCGTCCGCGCGCCCGGCGGCGAGGTCCCCGCCCATGGGCTCGTGCCCGCCCGACGAATCCCGAGGACGACCATGAACCAGCCCGTGCCCGGTCGTGACCAGGCCGTCGTCGAATTCCTCCGCACCAGCCGCGAAATGCTGGCGGCGCAACGGGACGTGATGCTGGGATACCTCGGCACCGCGCCGCTTCCCACGGCCACCGCCGTGCCGATGCCGCCGACCGTGGAGCTGCCCGCCGCGCCCCTTCCTGTCGCGCCATTGCCCGCCGTCGCCGCGGAACCCGTGGCCGAGGCGCCGGCGCCCGTCGCGGGAACCGACGTCCTCGCCACCGTGATCGGCGCGATCAGTGAACGTACCGGCTATCCGGCCGAGATGATCGACGCCGATCTCGACCTCGAAGCGGATCTTTCCATCGACTCCATCAAACGCACCGAAATCGCGGGCTCGCTGTTGGCGAAGCTCGGCCTCTCCGGACGGGTGCACGACGACGCCCAGGACCAGCTCAGCCGCGACCGGACGGCGAGCGCGCTGGCCGCGCGGCTGCGGAAGTGGCTCGAACCCTCGGCGCCGGTCACCGTGGCGACGGCACCCGCCGAGTCCCCGGTGGGCCGCGCGCCCGGCCGGTACCTGCTGAGCCGAGTTCCCGCGCCGCTCGGCACGCCCGATCTCGCCAAGGTCGTCGGCAGGACGATCGCGGTGAGCTTCGAACCCGGCCAGGAGGAGCTGGCCGAGTCGGTCCGTGCGGTCTTCGCCGAGGCGGGCGCGACGGCGGGGGAGCGAGGAGTGGCCGACGTCGTCATCGTGCTGAACCCGTTGTCGGACGCCGAGGAACCGGTCGCCGCGCAGGTTTTCGGGCTGCTCAAGGACGCCAAGGGGACGGTGGTCGTGGTGGCTCGCCCGGGAGCGGGGCACACCGCCGGACTGCGCGGCCTGGTCCGTGCCGCGGCGCGGGAACGCGCTGAGCCGACGAGACTGGTCGAATTGGAGTCCACAGTGGACCTCGCGCGGATCGTGCTGGAGGAGGTGATCGCCGAGGGGCCGGCCGCCGTGCGGTACGACACCGCCGGTCGCGCCGCTTTCGAACCGTCGGCGGGATCCCTCGGCTCGATCGCCTACGCGGGCGCCGGTCCCGACGGCGGGGAGACCAAGGCACTCGGCCTCGGCGCGGATTCGGTGCTGCTGCTGATCGGCGGGGCTCGCGGGATCACCGCGCGGGCGGCGGTCGCGCTGGCCGCGAGCGGATGCCGGATCGAACTGGCCGGGCGCACGCCGTGGCCCGCGGAACCCGGCGACGAGAACCTGCCCGGTGACGCGCAGGGAATGCGTTCGGCGTTGGCCGCGCGCGGTGGTTCGCTGGCGGACATCGAACGCCGGGTGCGTACCGTGCTGGCCCAGCGCGAGATCGCCAGGACACTCGACCAGATCGGCGCGGCCGGTGGTATCGCGGCCTACCGGTCGCTGGACGTCCGTGACGCCACCGCCGTCCGGCAGCTGGTCAAGGATCTGCACACGCGATACGGCCGCATCGACGGCGTCGTCCACGCGGCCGGGGTGATCGACGACAAGCTCATGGCGGACAAGGACGAGCACTCCTTCCGCACGGTCTACGGGACCAAAGTGGACGGTGCGCGGGCATTGCTCGACGCGCTGGAGCACTTCGGCGTGCGGCCCGGATTCGTCACGTTCTTCGGCAGCATCGCCGCGGTTCTGGGCAACCGCGGTCAGACCGACTACGCCGCGGCGAACGACGCGCTGGAGACTCTCGGCGAGCAGTGGGCGGAGCGCACCGGCTGCCGCGCGCTGACCGTCCACTGGGGACCGTGGGCACCCTCGGACGACCACGCCGGCATGGTGTCGCCGGAACTCGCGCGTGAGTACGAACGGCGGGAGGTCGCGTTGATCGACCCGGACGAGGGCACCGCCGCGCTCCTGCGCGAGCTGGCCTACGGCCCGGCCGATGTCCGGTCAGTGCTGTACACGGCGTCACTATGGTGAATCAGGAGCCGGTCGCGATCGTCGGGATGGGCGTCTTCCTCCCCGGCGCGTCCACTGTGGACGAGTACTGGCAGAACATCGTTTCCGGGACCGACGCGATCACCGAGATCCCACCGCACCGCTGGGATCCGAGCTTTCACGCTCGCGACGGCCGCACCCCCGACCGCACCTACGGTCGACGCGGCGGATTCGTCGCGGAAAACCTCGCGTTCGACGCGACGGCGCTCGGTATCGCACCCAGTTCCCTCGCCGGGATGGAGCCCGACCAGCTGGTCGCGCTGGCCGTCGCCGCTTCCGCCGTCGATGACGCCGGTGGCCTGCGGCGGCTGGGCGACCTCGAACGGGTCGGCGTGATCCTCGGCAGAGGCGGCTACCTCTCGCCCGGCCTGCGGCGGTTCGACCAGCGGGTACGGTCGGTCCGGCAGATCACCGGCACGGTGCGGGAACTCCTCCCGTCGACGAGCCCGGAGATGCTCGACAGGCTCCGGAACGCGTTGCTGGAGCCACTCGGCGAGTTCCGGCCCGACACCGCGATCGGGCTGGTGCCGAACCTCGCCGCGTCGCGGGTGGCGAACCGGCTGGACTTCGGCGGCCCGGCGTACACCGTGGACGCCGCCTGCGCCTCGTCGCTGCTGGCCGTGGACCAGGCGATCGGCGAACTCGCCCGGCGCCGGTGCGACGTCGTGCTGGCCGGCGGGGTGCACCACTGTCACGACGACACGCTGTGGTCGATGTTCACCCAGCTCGGCGCGCTGTCCCCGAGCCAGCGGATCAGCCCGTTCTCTCGCGACGCGGACGGCCTGCTGATCGGCGAGGGCACCGCGATCGTCGTGCTGAAACGGTTCTACGACGCGCGCCGCGACGGCGACCGGGTCTACGCGGTGCTGCGCGGCTCCGGCACGTCGAGCGACGGCAAGGCCGCGAGCCTGCTCAGCCCGGCCGTGACGGGCCAGATCCTGGCGTTGCGCCGGGCGTGGGCGTCGGCGGGGCTCGATCCTGCCGCGCCCGGCGCGCTCGGCCTGCTGGAGGCGCACGGCACCGCGACACCGGCCGGGGACGCGGCTGAACTGGCCACCCTCGCCGAGGTGTTCGGGCCGCCGGAAGGACCTCGTGCCGCGATCGGGGCGGTCAAGGCGATGATCGGGCACACCGTGCCGACCGCCGGGGCCGCCGGGCTGGTCAAGGCCGCGCTCGCGCTGCACCACGCGGTCCTGCCGCCGACCCTGAACTGTGCCGATCCGAGTCCGCTGCTGGACAAGACCCGGTTCCGTACCCTGACCCGGGCCGAGCGGTGGTTCGCCGGTGACGTGCCACGCCGGGCGGCGGTCAACGCCTTCGGTTTCGGCGGCGTCAACGCGCATGTGGTGCTGGAGGAGGCCGATCCCGCGCCCGCACGGCCGCGCCGGGCGAAGGTGACCGAAGAACCCGAGCGGGTTCTGCTGCTCGCGGCGTCCACTCCGGACGAACTGCGCATCCTGCTCGACCGGCCGGACCCGGAATCCGGAGGCGAGGGCCCGTGCCGCATCGGGATCGTCGGGCCGACCGAGAAGCGGCTGGAAGTCGCGCGGCGGGTGCTCGCGAAGGTCGCGGTCGAGGGCAAGTCCTGGCACGGGCCCAACGACATCTGGTGCACCACGGCGCCGTTGCTGGACCAGGACGGCGCGAAGACCGTTTTCGTCTATCCGGGGCTGGAGGCCGACGCGGAGCCACGATGCGCCGACGTCGCGCGGCATTTCGGCCTGGAGCGACCGGAGTGGTCGACGACGAGCGTGCTGGCCCGGGCGTCGAGTGTGTCGCAGGTCGGGTTGCTTCTGGACACCGCGTTGCGGCGGCTCGCCATCAGCCCGGACGCGCTCGCCGGGCACAGTGTCGGGGAGTGGACCGCGATGCAGGCCGCCGGGATGTATCCTGGTCAGTCCACAAAGGACATGTTAAGCCGTTACTGGCCAACCGGTTTCACCTTGCCTGACGCGGAATTCCTGGTACTCGGCTGTTCCGCGGACCGGGCGGCCACCCTGCTCGGCGCCGAGCCGGAACTGATGATCTCGCACGAAAACGCGCCGCGGCAGACGATCGTCTGCGGCGATCCGGCGGCCGCCGCCCGGCTCGCCAAACTGTGCACGCAGCACGGCGTCGTGGCCAGGACACTGCCATTCCGGTCCGGGTTCCACACGCCGCTGATGCGGTCCCGGCTCGGTCCGTTCACCCGCCTGGCGGCGGAACTGGACCTGAAGGCGCCGCGGATCCCGGTCTGGTCGGCGACCACCGCGCGGCCCTATCCCGCGGATCCGGTGGAGGTTCGCGAGATGTACCTGGCCCATCTGGTGCGCAAGGTCCGGTTCCGGGAGCTCGTCGACGCGCTCTATGCCGACGGCGCACGCGTCTTCGTGCAGGCGGGCGCCGGTCAGGTCGGCACGTTCGTGTCGGACACACTGGGAGAACGGCCGCATCTGGTCGTCGCGGCGTCGTCCGGCACCCGGCCCGGTCTCGCCCAGCTGCGCCGGGTCGCCACCGCGGTCTGGGTGGAGGGTGGGCGGCCCGCGTTCGACGTCCTGGAGCCACGCCGGACCCGGATCGACACCGCGGGCACGTTGCTCTCGGTCGCCGACGACGTCAAAGGCATGTTCGAAGGCGTCGGTGAGGTGCCCGAGCTGGCCGACGGCGTGCCGGAGGCGATCGTCGCGGAGTTCACCGCGCTGCTCGTCGAAACCAGGCAGGCGGCGGCGAGCGTCGTCAACGCGGCGAAACGGCGGGAGGAGCGTGGCACCGTACAGTCCACTGTGGACGTCTCGCTGGCCACGATGCCGTATCTGGTGGACCACCGGTTCTTCCGCCAGCGTGACGGATGGCCGGAGGAGGCGGACTTCCGTCCCACCGTTCCCGCGACGACGCTGGTCGACATGGCTTGCCGGGCTGCTGAACGGGCCTGGCCGGGAACGATCGCGACCGGCGTGAGCAACGCGGCGTTCTCGCGCTGGCTGATCGCCGCCCCGGCGCGGCGCGTGCCGATGTCGATGACGCGCGAGGGCGACCGGATCAGCGTCCAAATCGGACCGCACGCCAGTATGGACGTCCAGCTGGGGGAGCGGTACCCCATGGCGCCCCGGCCGTCGCCCTTGCCGGGGCCGGAAACCGCGCCTCCGCTGAGGGCCGCCGAGATCTACTCACGGCGCGAAATGTTCCACGGTCCCGCCTACCAAGGGCTCGTCCGGTTGATCGGGCTCGGGGAACGGCATATCCGCGGCGACCTCGTCGTGCCGTCGGCGCCCGGTGCGCTGCTGGACAACGTCGGCCAGCTGCTGGGCTGCTGGCTGATGGCCACGAAGGCGGACGCGCTGCTGGCGTTCCCGACGTCGATGGGCCGGATCACCTGGTACGGACCCGAACCGGCGCCGGGCACTTCGCTGCGGTGCGTGGTCCGGGTGCGGCTGCCGAGGCCGGAGGTGCTGGAGATGGACGCCGAACTGGTACGGGACGGCACCGTACTGGCGCGGATCGAGCAGTGGCGGGACATCCGGTTCCCGTGTGACCGGCCCACACACCGGGTCTACGCCTTCCCGGACCGGCACCGGCTTTCCGAGGACCACCACGGTGCCTGGACGCTCGTGACCGATCGGTGGCCGAGCCCGGCCGCACGCGACATCTACGCCGGCGTCTACCTCGGTGCGGAGGAACGCGCCGAGTTCGCCGCCTGTGCGCCGCGACGGCAGCGCGGCTGGCTGCTGGAACGGATCGCGATCAAGGACGCGGTCCGCGCGCGGCTCGCCGAGGACGGTGTCGAAGGGGTTTACCCGGCGGAGATCCGCGTGAGCGCGGACGGGACCACGGTGACCGGACAGCACGGCAGGACGTTGCCGGAGTTCGCCGTGGCCGTCGCCCTCGCGAAGTCCGGGGACCTCGCGGTCGCCCTCGTTCGCGAAGCGTCGGCGCCGCCGCCCCGGATCGCGGTCCGCGCCGAGGGCGATCTGGCCGGGCTGGGCGAGGAGATCGGCATCGGGGTGGAGTTCGCTGGGATACCGGGGCACGTGGTGGCCTGGAACCGCGGGTAAGAACAGGAGCAGAGCATGACGATCGAACAGCAGAGCCCGGTTTCCGTCTTCGGCACCGTGGCCGAATTGCTGAAGGAACTGGTCGGGGACACCGACGTCCTCGGCATCGAGATCACGCCGGAGACCACTTTCCACGAGGATCTCCAGCTGGAGAGCATCGACTTGGTGACGTTCGCGAGCATCCTCGCCGAATACTTCGGCGCGGACGTCAACCTCGCGGAGTTCCTGGCGGAGAAGGATCTCGACGACGTGATCGGACTGCGGGTAGGCGACATCGCGGACTACGTGGCCGCCCGGCTCGGCGAACGGGGCTGACGCGGTGCCGACGATGACCGTCAACGGTCTGCGCACGAACGTGCACCTCGTCCCCGGCGGAGGCACGGAGACCGTGGTGTTCCTGCACGGTATGGGTACCGACAGCCTGGCGAGCTTCTATCTCACGCTGGCCCCGCCGGTCGCGGCAGCCGGGGTGGACGTGGTCAGCTACGACCTGCGCGGCCACGGCAAGACCGAACGCCCCGAACGCGGGTACACGATCGCGGATTTCATCGCCGACCTCGACGACCTGCTGTCCCAGCTCGATCTCGATCGGCCGGTTCACCTGGTGGGCAACAGTTTCGGCGGCACACTGGCCTACAGCTACGCCGTGGCGAAACCGGAGCGGGTGCGCAGCATCGTGTGCATCGAGTCGGAACCCGCGACCGAGCTGTGGGCGGGCAAGATGGCGCAGATCCTCGAGCACACCGTGCGATTCCTCAAGGTCGAGGAGAGTTTCGACTGGATCGAGGCCAACTACAGCGCCCACCACCGACGGCTGGCGCGGATGGCGGCCGAACGGATCATGTCCACGACGATGGCCGAGGAGGTCCCGCTCGGCCCGTTGCTGACCATGGACCAGGTGGCGGCGATCGACTGCCCGGTACTGTCCATTCTGGGCAGTCACGGCTATCAGGCCGACGATCTCACCGCGCTGACGTCCTTGTTGCCCCGCGGCGAGTTGCACGTGTTCGAGGGACAGGGGCATTCCGTGCTCGTCGAGCAGCACCGGGAGGTGCGAGAGCTGCTGCTGAACTGGATCGCCCGGCACGGGAGGCCGCGCGGATGAGCCGCTTCCTGCTGGTCGTCCCGCCACTCACCGGGCATGTCACCCCGCTGCGCGCGGTGGCCGCCGAACTCCTGCGCCGCGGCCACGACGTCGCCTGGTGCGGTCCGGAACCCACGACGTCCGAGCTGAGCCGGGCGGGCCGGGTGTACGCGGCCGGGGACGCGCTGGAGTTCGCTGTCGAACGGCGTCCCGAAGGCCTGCGGGGCTTCGCGGCGTTGAAGTTCTTGTGGGAGCAGTACCTGGTCCCGCTCGCCGACGCGATGGTCCCCGGCGTCGAGAAGGCGGTGGCCGACTTCCGGCCCGACGTCGTGATCGCCGATCAGCAGGCGTTCGCGGGTGCCCTGGTGGCGAGCCGCCGAGCCGTGCCGTGGGTGACCTCCGCGTCGACGTCGACCGAACTCGGCGATCCGCTGCGTGCCCTGCCGAAGGTCGCCGCCTGGGTCGAAGGGCTGCAGGACGGTCTCCGGACGCGGCACCAAGTGTCCTGCGGTGACCTGCGTTTTTCGCCGGACCTCGTGCTCGCGTTCACGACCGTGACACTGACGGGACCGATCGCCGAGGCGGACACGGTCCGGTTCGTCGGCCCGGCGCTGGCCCCCGCGCCTCCGGTGGGCTTCTCGTGGAACCGGCTCGACGGCCGTCCGCTCGTCCTCGCCACCCTCGGCACCGCCAACGCCGCTCTCGGCCGCCGCTTCCTGTCCGAATGCGTCGACGCGCTCGCCGCGATGCCCGAGGTCCAAGGCCTGGTCGTCGACCCCACCGGCGAGCTGTTCAGCGACGAAGTGCTGCTGGCCAAGCGGATCCCGCAGGCGGAGGTGGTGCGGAAGGCGGCGGCGGTGATCTGCCACGGCGGGCACAACACCGTCAGCGAAAGCCTCGCGTCCGGGTTGCCGCTGGTGATCGCGCCGATCCGGGACGACCAGTCGATGCTGGCTCAGCAGGTCGAGGCCGCCGGCGCCGGGTTGCGCCTGCGCTTCGACCGCGTGAAGGCGCCGGACATCCGCCGCACGATCGACGAAGTGCTGACCGAACCCGCCTACGCCGCGGCGGCCGCGCGGGTGCGGGCTTCGTTCGCGGCGGCCGGGGGAGTCGTGGCCGCCGCGGACCATCTGGAGTCGCTGCTTTAGGCGGAAGGTGCCGCTTCGGTCCAAGTGGTCGTGAGTGGCGATTCGTGTTATTGAGGGGTAAGGCAAAGGTGTCGTGGTCGGGAGGGTCTGTGAGACGTTGGGCAGCAGGCTTCGGCACTGGGCGGTGGCGTCCCGAAGGTGCCACGAAAGCCACTTTCGAGACATGTGATGTCCTGGAAGTGGCTTTCGCGACACCTCTTTGAGGGCTGGGGGAGGCTGGTCACCCCTGGCGGTGTGAGCGGGGAATCGGGAGGCGGCATGTCCCCAATGTGGCATTGGAGACGGTCAGCGTCCCCAATGCCACATTGGCGGCATCCGGCCGCGGCGTGAACAGGCCCGCTCGCAACACGACACCTTTGCCTTACCCCTCAATAGAACCCGAAACGCCACTTAAGCCCCACTGGACCGACAACGTCACTGCGGCGGAGTCTCCCGGGGTGACCGGAAGGTCCGCGCCGCGATCCAGCCACCCGCCAGCGCCGCCACCGCCGCGATCCCGAGCGACACCGGGACCGACCAGCCCGAGGGCCGTCCCAGCGCGAGCGCCCTCGTCGCGTCGATCGCGTAGGTCAGCGGGTTGATCGCCGAGACCACGCGCAGCCAGGTGGGCATGGTGTCGAGCGGCATGTAGGCGCTGGAGGAGAACATCAGCGGGAACATCACCACGAACGACGCCATCTGCAGGGTTTCGGCTTTGCGCAGCCAGGTGGTGATGGCGACGAAGATCCAGCTCAAGCACCAGCCGACGACCAGGGTGAGCAGAAGTGCCGCGGTGATCCCGAAAACACCGCCGGTGGGCCGGAATCCGAGCAGCAGCACACTCGCGAGCGCGGTCACGAGCAACTGCACCGCGAGCCGGGCCGAGTCGGAGATCGTGCGGGCCACCAGCACCGACGACAGACTGATGGGCATGCAGCGAAGACGCCCGGTGAAACCGCTGTAGATCTCCGCGAGGAGGCCTGCCCCCGAACTCATCGCGGTGGTCATCGCGATGTTCACCAGCGTGGCGGGGACCAAGAAGTTCACGTAGCCCTGATAAGCCGCGACGCCGGGCAGCGTGCTGACGCCGTTGAAGACCTGGCTGAACAGCAGAAGCAGCACGATCGGTTGCAGCAGGCCGAAGAACACCAGCCGCCGGTCGCCGAACGCGGTCCTCAGTGAGCGTCCGGCGAGGACGCGGACCTGGGTGGCGAAAGTGCTGGGCGGCCACGTGGCCGGATCGCTCAGGATCAGGGGCGAGGACGCGCGGTGCCGTGCCTCGGTCATGAGGGGACCGCCGGATTCCGGTGCAGGGAAAGGTAGACGTCGTCGAGCGTCGGTTCGGCGACGGTGAGGTCCTTCATCGGCGCGCCCGCCGCGTCGAGCGCGCGGACCAGCACGGTGATGTCGGCGGGCCCGGACAGGGCGACGCTCACGACCAGCCCGGACGCGGACGGCGTGCAGCGCATGCCGAGCCTGTGCACCGCGGCCAGTGCCCGGCGGGCGGCGAGATCGGTGCCGAAGGTCAGGGTCGCGGTCCGGTCGCCGAGGCGGGCCTTCAGCTCGGACGGCCGCCCGGAAACCGTGACATGGCCCAGTCCAAGTACGACGACGTGATCGGCCAACCGGTCGGCCTCCTCGAGATACTGCGTGGTGAGCACGACGGTGGTGCCCCTGGCGGCGAGGCGTTCGACGCCGTCCCAAAGACCCGCCCGGCTGACCGGGTCGAGGCCGGTGGTCGGTTCGTCGAGGAAGAGGACGTCGGGGGAGCCGACGAGGCCCGCGGCCAGATCGAGCCGGCGGCGCATCCCGCCGGAGTACGTCCGCGCGGGACGGTCGGCGGCGTCGTCGAGGCCGAACATGGCGAGCAGTTCGGCCGCCCGCGCCCTGGCTTGGCGCCGGTTCGCGCCCAGCAGCCTGGCGACGAGTTCGAGGTTGCCGCGACCGGACAACGCGTCGTCGACGGCGGCGAACTGGCCGGTGACGCCGATCCGTCGCCGGACGTGATGCCCGGCGCGGACGACGTCGAAACCGCACACCTTGGCGCTGCCGCCGCTCGGTTTCACGCGGGTGCTGAGGATGTCGATCAGCGTCGTCTTCCCGGCGCCGTTGTGGCCGAGCACGGCGAGTACGGTGCCCCGGCCGACGCGAAGACTGACACCGGCGAGGGCCGTCACCTCACCGTACTGCTTGGCGAGGCCGGTCACCTCGATGGCAGCCTGCTCCATCGCCACTCCCTGGGATCACGTCCGCCGAACCTACCGAGATATTCGGCGCGGCCGCAATGAACGGGCGCGGACTCCGGACACGCGTGACAATTCCGGTCGCCGTGCCTCGCAGGCACGTCACAAGAATTCACGCGTGACAGTTCTCGGTTCCCGTCCGATGACCCGGGTGACAAAAACAGGATCCGGCGGGTCGCGATGCCAGTATATTCCGGCCCTGACCTGACCGGGGTGACAAAGAAATGGTTCCGCATCCGGGTTTCTTGCCGGTGACGGAACGCACAGGTAATTTACCGCTTCCGTGACGTGGCTGTTTCAGCCGTGTCACGCAATTTCTCCGATTCCCCGGGAGTGACCGTTGTGAAGTTCCCACTGAAGTCGAAAAGATCCGTGCAAGCCTTGGCCGCCGGTACGGTGGCCGCCGTCGCGGCCACCCTGGGCATCGCCGGCGCCGGCTTGAGCGAGGCGGCGCCCGCGTCGCTGACGCTGAAGTACACCTGCCCGTTCCCGTTGATCGGCGAGCAGACCCTGGTCGTGAAGATCGACACCGTCCTGCCGGACGACGCCGTGGCCGGGAAGACGTCCACACCGATCACGTTCGACGTCGACGTCACCGTTCCGGCGGACGCGACCGCGGGCCTCTCACTCGTCGGCGCCACCACCATCGAGGGCAGCGCGAAGGCCGCCGCGGTGCTGAAGTATCCGGTCGACAAGACGCTGAACCTCGGCCTGCCGCTGGCCATCCCGGTCACGCCGGTGCCGGAGTCGGGCGACTTCCACGTCAAGACGAGCGGTAAGGCACCCGCGGTCACGTTCCCCAGCCCCGGCACCGCTTCGGTGACGGTGGGGAACTTCAGCACCACCATGACGCCGAAGAACGCGCAAGGGCAGCCGACCGACCTCGGCACGTTCACCTCGGACTGCGTCGTCCAGCCGGGACAGAACCAGCAGCTCGGGACGTTCGAGATCAAGCCCGCCGGCGGTGGCACGACGACGCCGACCACGCCGACGACGCCCACCACCGATCCGACTCCGACCACGCAGCCGACGTCGACGACGGAGCCGACTCCGACCACGGAGCCGACGCCGACTTCGACGACGCAGCCGACCCCGACGACCCCGACGACCCAGCCGACGTCGACGACGGAGCCGACGCCCACGACGGAGCCGACGCCGACTTCGACGACGCAGCCGACGCCGACGACCCAGCCCACGTCGACGACGGAGCCGACGCCCACGACGGAGCCGACGCCGACTTCGACGACGCAGCCGACCCCGACGACGGAACCGACTCCGACTACCGAGCCGACGCCGACCTCGACCACCCAGCCGACGCCGACGACCCAGCCCACGCCGACGACGGAACCGACTCCGACCACGGAGCCGACCCCGACGACTCAGCCGACGAGCCCGACCACCGTGCCGACCACGACGCAGCCGCCGGGCGACACGCAGATCACCTACGGCGTCAAGGGCAAGACGACCATCGCGGGCCTGAACGCCAAGCTGCCGCTGGGTCCCGGTGAATTCACCGCGAAGCTGAACGCCCAGTCGGGCAAGTTCACCGGGCAGCTGTCGCTGCCGCCTTCCTCGGTGCAGTTCCGCTTCCTCGGTTTCTTCCCGGCCTCGGCGACGGTGAAGATCAACCAGGTCGGCGACCTGACGGGCACCGTCAACGCCGGGGCGGTCAAAGCCGCCGCGAAGGCCGAAGTCAAGCTGCTCACGGTTCGGCTGTTCGGCTTCCCCATCATGGCGAGTTCGGCGTGCAAGACGGCCCAGCCCGCTGACATCCCGTTGGTTTCCGCGCACGGCTTCAACCCGATGAAGGGCGGCAAGCTGACGGCGGAGTACAAGCTGCCGCTGTTCCGCGGCTGCGGTCTGCTCTCCCCGATGATCAGCGCCATGGTCTCGGGCGACGGGAACAGCCTGGAGGTGAACCTCACCAAGAAGTGAGCCTGCCGGTCTCGTGAGTGGTAATGGCGGTTAGAACCGTCATTACCACTCACGAGACCAAACCCAAAACAGTTACCCCCTTTACAAAATCGGCCTCTTTCTCCGGACGCCGACGCTCATTGCTTGTTTCCCTGATCTTCCGCCAGTAGCGTGCTGCACAAGTTGGCCGTTCGGCCGGATTAACAGAAGTGAGGAAGCCCGAATGTCAGTGCTGACCGGGCGCGTTCCGCGCGCCTTCCTGCTCCCGGCGGTGCTGGGGCTGGGGGCGCTTTCGCTGGCTTCCGCCTCCGCCGACCCAGCGCGAACACAACAACAGGCCGCGCCCGAACAGGCGCCGTCCGCCGCACAGGCCGGGCTGAAGTTCGGTTTCTATGTCGGTGACGAACAGCAGCCCACGACGAGCCACGTCGCGAAGCTCGGTTCGGACATCACGTTCCCGCAGGGCCGGTTCGACGGCATGATCCTCGGTTTCTCCGGCAAGGTGCCGATCACCGGCAAACTCGCCATCCCGCCGACGTCGAGCTATTTCGTGTCCTTCCGGTTCATGCCTGCCACCGGCGATGTCGAACTCATCCCGGACGGCGACGCCACCGGCACAGTCCACGTGAAGACCGGTAACACGGGCGACTGCAAGGCTGTCGGCACTCGGATCTGCGCGGACTCCGACGTCACGAACAAGGTGTTCATCAAGCTCTCGAACGTCAAAGTCGACGGCAAGGTCCTCGACGTCGGCCCGAACTGCCGGACGGCGCAGTCCGCCACGGTGAACATCAAGGCCTTGATGCCGCTCGAGTTCCCTGCACCATCGGTGAAGGCCACCAGTACCTTCGTGACGCCAGGGTTCACCGGATGCGGAGTACGTGAGGACCTGAGCCCGTTGCTCACCGGACTGGTGTCCGGACCCGGCAACACTCTGGTCACCAACCTCAAGTTGCGCTGTGTCGGCTCCGGCGGTCCTCCCAACGGATGCGGAGCCTGATGATGGCCAATCCCGTCACCCTGCTCGCGCGCGCCCCGGAGAAGGCCGCCGCCGCGCTGCGCGAATTCGGCCGCATGTGCGCCATGGGGCTCGATGTCGTCCTCGCGATGTTCCGCCGCCCCGTGCAGGTGCGCGAGTTCATCCAGCAGTTCTGGTTCATCGCCAGTGTGTCGATCACGCCGGCGATCCTCGTGTCGATCCCGTTCGGCGCGGTGATCTCGCTTCAACTCGGCTCGCTCACGAGCCAGATCGGCGCGCAGCAGTTCAACGGCGCCGCGAGTGTCCTGGCCGTGGTGCAGCAGGCCAGCCCGATCGTGACGACGCTGATCATCGCCGGTGCCGGCGGTTCGGCGATCTGCGCGGATCTCGGCGCCCGCTCCATCCGCGAGGAGATCGACGCGATGGAGGTGCTCGGCGTCTCGCCGATCCACCGGCTCATCGTGCCGCGGGTGCAGGCCGCCATCGGGGTTTCGGTGCTGCTCAACGGTTTGGTCAGCGTCGTCGGCGTGCTCGGCGGCTACTTCTTCAACGTCATCGTGCAGGGCGGGACGCCGGGGGCGTACCTCGCCAGCTTCAACGCGCTGGCCCAGCTGCCCGACCTCGTCATCAGCTCGATCAAAGCGTTCATCTTCGGCTTCCTCGCCGGTGTCGTCGCGGCCTACCGGGGCCTGAACCCCCGAGGCGGCCCCAAAGGCGTCGGCGACGTCGTCAACCAGTCGGTGGTGATCACGTTCCTGCTCCTGTTCTTCGTCAACACCGTTCTGACCGCGCTGTACCTGCAGCTCGTCCCCGCGAAGGGAACCTGATCCCGTGACCAGCGTCCCCGAACGGGCCCGCGAAGCGTTCAAACGCCCCGGCAACAGTCTTTTCGCGCTGGGCGACCAGTTGCTGTTCTACATCCGCGCGCTCGCGGCGATCCCGATGGCCGTCACCCGCTACTTCCGCGAAGTGGTGCGCCTGCTCGCCGAGGTGACCTTCGGCAGCGGCGCGCTCGCGGTGATCGGCGGCACCGTCGGGGTGATGGTCGGCCTGTGCGTGTTCACCGGGATCACGGTGGGGCTGCAGGGTTTCAGCGCGCTCAACCAGATCAACATCTCCGCGATGACCGGCTTCCTCACCGCGTACTTCAACACCCGGGAGATCGCGCCGCTGTCGGCGGGGCTCGCGTTGTCCGCGACGGTCGGCGCCGGGTTCACCGCGCAACTGGGCGCCATGAGGATCTCCGAAGAGATCGACGCGCTCGAAGTGATGGCCGTGCGCAGCATGCCGTATCTCGTGACCACGCGGATCGTGGCCGGGTTCATCGCGATCATCCCGCTCTACGTGATCGGCCTGCTGATCTCGTACCTCGGTTCGCGGGTGACGACGGTCGTCTTCTTCGGACAGTCCGGCGGAACCTACGATCACTACTTTTCCCTGTTCTTGCCGCCTGAAGACGTCCTGTGGTCGTTCGGCAAGGTCCTGGTGTTCAGTGTCGGCGTCATCCTCACGCACTGCTTCTACGGCTATCGCGCGGCGGGCGGGCCGGCCGGGGTGGGGGTCGCCGTCGGCCGCGCGGTGCGGACGTCGATCGTGCTGATCAGCGTGCTGGACCTGTTCCTCAGCCTGGCGATCTGGGGCGCGACCACGACGGTGAAGGTGTCCGGATGAGCACGCGGGCACGGACGCAGGTCGCCGGGGCGATCTTCCTCGTCATCCTGGTACTGCTCGGCTGGCTGGCCGTCGCCATCTTCAACAAGGACTTCGATCGCGCGGAACTGGTCACGCTCAAGACCGACCGGGTCGGCAACCAGCTGGCCCCGCCCGCCGAGGTCAAGGTCCGCGGTGTGCCGTTCGGCGAAGTCCGGGAGGTGCGAGGCAGTGCGGACGGCGCCGAGATCGACCTCGCCATCGACCCGGCGAAGATCGATCAGCTGCCGCGGAACGTCTCGGCCCGGCTGCTGCCGAAGACGGTGTTCGGCGAGCGCTACGTCAACCTCGTTCTGCCCGAGCGGCCGGCGGATGCCTCGCTACGGGACGGCGACGTCATCATCCAGGACCATTCCGCCAACGCGATCGAGCTGGAACGGGTGCTCGGCGATCTGCTCCCCCTGTTGCGCGCGGTGCAGCCGCAGAAGCTCAACAGCTCGCTCGGCGCGATCTCGCTCGCCCTCGACAATCGCGGGAAGTCGTTGGGGGACAGCATCGTCCAGCTCAACGACCTCCTCGGTCAGGTGAACCCGCTGATGCCACGGTTCAAGGCCGACATCAGCCGTGCCGCCGACGTGGCCGACCTCTACACCGGGGCCGCGCCGGACATCCTCAAGGCGCTCTCGGATCTCTCCACGACGGCGAAGACCATTGTGGACACTCGTGCCGACCTCGACAAGCTGTATGCCAGCGTCACCACCGCGAGCGGTGACCTGAACAAGTTCCTGGTGCAGAACAAGGAGAACATCATCGGCGTCAGCGCGAAGAGCAGGCCGACACTGGAACTGCTCTCGCGGTACTCACCCGAATTCCCGTGCCTGTTCGACGCGGTGAACCGGCTGAAGCCGGTGATGGAGAAGGCGTTGGGCAAGGGCACCGGGGAGCCGGGGCTGCACGTGACGCTGTCCGTCCACGAGCCGAGGGACAAGTACGTGCCGGGCCGGGACGATCCGCGGTTCGACCAAAAGGGCGGCCCGCGGTGCTACGGCGGGGGCGCGACTTCGGCGGCGGTGTCGTTCGCCGCCGATGGGGACCTCGGTCCGGCGAATTCGAAGGGGGAGCGAGGGCTGGTCGCCGAAATCCTGGCACCGTCGCTCGGGATCAAGCCGGCCGAGGTCCCGGACTGGAGCAGCGCGCTCGTGGGCCCGGCCCTGCGTGGAACGGAGGTGACCGTCCGATGAGGAGTATCGCGGGCCCGGCGATCAAGGGCCTGATCTTCTTCGTGATCACCGCGGTGGCGACCGGCATCCTCGCCATCACCATCGCGAACAGCAGCGTCGGCACGACGGTCGGCTACACGGCCAGGTTCACGGACGCGACGTCGGTCAACCCCGGCGACGAGGTCCGGATGTCCGGGGTTCGCATCGGCCAGGTGGAGTCCGTCGGCGTGGTCGAACGCCGCCTGGCGGACGTGCGGTTCTCGATCGAGAGCAAACGCCGCCTCAGCGCGGGCGCCACGGTCACCATCCGGTACCGCAACCTCGTCGGCCAGCGGTACATCTCGATCGACCCCGGCCCCGACGGCCCGCCCGTGCTCGAACAAGGGGCGCTGATCCCGCCGGAGCGGACACACCCGGCGCTGGACCTGACGGCGTTGTTCAACGGGTTCAAACCGCTGTTCCAGGCGCTGTCACCGAACGACGTGAACCAGCTGTCGTTCGAGATCGTCCAGGTACTGCAGGGCGAGGGGAGCACCATCGACAGCCTGATCGAGCACACCGCGTCGCTCACGAACACCTTGGCGGGCAAGGACGAGGTGATCGGCCAGGTGGTCGGCAACCTCAACACCGTGCTCGACACGCTCAACTCACAGGGCGACCAGTTCGACAAGCTCGTCGACGTCACCGCCCAGCTGGTCTCCGGGCTCGCCGCGGACGCGAAACCCATCGGGCAGGCGATCGGCGGGCTCGGGGAACTCACCACCGCCACCGCGGGCCTGCTCCAAGACGGCCGCGCGCCGCTCAAGGCCGGCATCACCACCCTCGGTGACCTGTCGAAGAACCTGGCCGACAACACCCCGGTGTTCGAGCAGTTCCTGACGAACCTGCCGAAGAAGCTGGACCGCATGGGCGCGATGGTCTCCTACGGCTCCTGGTTCAACTTCTACCTGTGCTCGGTCAAATCCGACGCGCGGCCCGCCCCGGGCGGCCCGCCGGTCGGCATCCCGCTGACCCAAGGACGGTGCCGGTGAAAGCGCCGAGGATCAAACCCTTCCGCAGCCGCAACCCGATCGTCGTCGGCGCCATCACGGCGTTGCTGATGGCCGCGGCCGGATCGGCGACCTTCTTCTCCGACGACCTCCCGCTGGTCGGCGGCGGCACCACGTACGCGGCGGAGTTCACCGAAGCCGCCGGGCTCAAACGGAACGACGAGGTCCGGGTCGCCGGCGTGAAGGTCGGCGAGGTGTCCGACGTCCTTCTCGAAGGCGGGCGCGTCAAGGTCCTGTTCCGGGTCAAGGACACCTGGATCGGCAACCGCACCACCGCCGCGATCAAGATCAAGACGTTGCTGGGGCAGAAGAACCTGGTCATCGACCCGGTCGGCAACGCGGAACTCGATCCGGACGAACCGATCCCGGTGCAGCGCACCAGTTCGCCCTACGATGTCACCACGGTTTTCAACGACCTCGCGAACACCGTCGGCGCGATCGACACCGACCAGTTGGCGAAAGCGTTCGGGACGCTGTCGGAAACGCTGGGTGCCTCCACCCCCCAGGACGTCCGGACGGCGTTCGACGGCATCACCGCGCTGTCCAAGACACTCGCGTCCCGCGACGAGGAACTGGTGAAACTGTTCCAGAACACGAACAAGGTGTCCCAGACCCTCGGCGACCGCACGCAGCAGATCGAGGCGCTCATCCGCGACGGCAACACCCTGCTCACGGAGCTGAACGCGCGCAAGGACGCGATCGCGAAGCTGTTCAGCGGGGTGAAGAACCTGTCGGTGCAGCTCAAGGGGCTCGTCGCGGACAACCAGAAAACCCTCGGGCCCGCGCTCGACCAGCTCGATCGCGTCGCCACCGTGCTGCAGCGCAACCAGGACAAGCTCAGTGAGAGCCTGCGGCTGGCCGGGCCGTTCTACCGGCTGCTCGGCAACGCGGTCGGCAACGGCCGCTGGATCGACACCTACATCTGCGGGCTCGTCCCGACCGGCGGAACGCCGGGTAGCTGTATGCCTTCGAGGAACGGGGGACGCTGATGGGGCGCCACTTCACGCTGGCCGATCTCGGCGGACAGGCCCGTCGGCGGGCCTGGCTGCGGCGGCTCGCGCTCGCCGTCGTCGCCGGGCTGATCGTGACGGCGGCTTGGCCGCTGCTGACCCGCCAGGCCGACCGCGTCCTGACCGGGTATTTCACCGCGACGGTCGGGGTGTACCCGAACTCCGAGGTGCGGGTCCTCGGGGTCGCGATCGGCTCGGTGACCAAGGTCGAGCCGAAGGGGACGACCGTCGAGGTGACCATGTCCGTGCGGCCGGACGTCAAATTGCCCGCCGACGTCGGCGCCGTCGTGATCACGCCGAGCCTGGTCGCCGACCGGTACGTGCAGCTCACCCCGGTGTACGTGGGCGGGCCGGAGCTGGGTGCCGACGCCGAGATCCCCCGTGAACGCACCGTGACCCCGGTCGAGGTCGACGAACTCCTCGGCAGCCTCAACCAGCTGATGACGGCACTGGGGCCGAAGGGAGCCAACAAGGACGGCGCGGTCAGCGACGTCCTGACCAAGGCCGCGGCCTACCTCGACGGCAACGGCGGCAAACTCGGCGAGGCGATCAAGAACCTCGGTGAATTCGCCCGTACGGCGAGCGATTCGAAGCAGGACCTGTTCAACTCCGTCGACAACATCAGCAAGTTCACCGCGATGCTCGCCTCGAACGACGGTCAGGTGAAACAGGCGATCCAGCAGATCTCCTCGATCAGCAAGATCCTGGCCGATCAGCGGGACCAGTTCTCCGGAGCGATGACCGAACTCACCGAGGCGCTCAGCGTCGTCCAGGGGTTCATCAAAGACAATCGCGGCAAGGTCAAGTCCGATGTGGACAAACTGGCCGAGATCACCAAGGTGCTCAGTCAGCAGAAGGCTTCGCTGGGCGAAGCGCTCGACGCCGCGCCGAACGCGCTGGCGAACGTGCTCGGCGCGTACAACCAGGGTGCCGGAACGCTCGACGGCCGAGGGAACCTCACCGAATTCTCGGGGGCGAAATGAAATCCCGGCTCAAAGGCTTCGCTGTAGTGGCCGTCACGCTGGCCGCCACCGGCTGCAGCAGCGGCGTCGACGTCTACGACATCCCGCTGCCGGGTGGCGCCGCGCTCGGTGAGCACCCGATCCACGTCACGGCGAGTTTCACCAACGTGCTGGATCTCGTTCCCCAGTCCGGGGTGAAGGTGAACGACGTCCCGGTCGGCCAGGTGCGGACGGTCGAGCTGGCCCCCGACGGACGCAGCGCGGTGGTCGGGCTGCTGCTCAGCGGGGACGTCAACCTGCCGGCCAACGCCGTCGCGCGGTTGCGGCAGGCGAGCATTCTCGGCGAGAAGTTCGTCGAGCTCGCTCCGCCGGACGACGGGACCCCGAGCGGGCGGCTGGTCGACGGCGCGGTGATCCCGCTCGCGCGTTCGTCGCTGACCCCGGAGATCGAGGAGGTCTTCGGCGCGCTTTCCTTGCTGCTCAATGGTGGAGGCGTCGCGCAGGTCCAGAACATCACCCGCGAACTCAACGACGCGCTCGGCGGCAAGGAGAGCGCGGCCCGCAGCCTGTTGTCCAATTTGGACACCTTCGTGCGCGGTCTCGACGAGCACAAGGCGGAGATCACCCGCGCCATCGAGAGCGTCAACAAGCTCGCGGCGACACTGAACGCGAACACCGAGGAGATCAAGGCGACGCTGAACGGGCTCACCCCCGGCATCGAGGTGCTGAACCAGCAGCGTCAGGCACTGGTGGGGATGCTGAAATCATTGGATGGGCTCACCTCGGTCGCGGTCGACACGGTGAACCGCAGCAAGGACGACCTCGTCGCGGATCTCAAGGCACTCGAACCGATGCTCCGGAAGCTGGCCGACTCGGGGGACAAGCTGCCGAAGGCGATGGAGATGATCTTCACCTTCCCGTTCCCCGACGCCGCGCTCGACGCCCTCCGCGGTGACTACCTGAACACGTTCCTGACCTTCAAGAACAGTGGTGGCCGCTGATGCTGACCAGGTTCGTGCGCGCCCAGCTGGTGGTCTTCGTGGTCATCGCGGTCCTCGGTGTCGCCTACGTCGGCGCGACGTACGCGGGGCTGGACAAACTCGTCCTCGACCGCGGCTACACCGTCAAAGTGCGGCTCGCCACCGGTGGCGGCATCTTCAGCAACGCCGAGGTCACCTACCGGGGCGTGCCGATCGGCCGGGTCGGCGAACTGCGGCTGACCGCCTCCGGGATGGAGGTGGATCTCGAGATCGAGCCGGGTGCACCGGGCGTGCCCGCGGACACCGAAGCGGTCGTCGCGAACCGATCCGCCGTCGGCGAGCAATATGTCGACCTGCGGCCTCGCCGGGGCGACGGCGCCCTGCTGCGGGACGGCTCGGTGATCTCCGAGGCGGACACGAAGATCCCGTTGCCGGTGGACGTGGTGCTGTCCAGTGTGGACTCCTTCGCTAATTCGGTGCCGAAGCCCGCGCTGCGGACCGTGGTCGACGAGCTGTACAACGCGACGTCCGACGCGGGGCCGGCCCTGGATCAGCTCGTCGGGCGGGGTATCGAGTTCGTCCAGGAGGCGAGCGCGCACGTCGGCCCGCTGACCAGGTTCGTGACCGACGCGCAGACCGTGCTCGACACGCAGGTTTCGCAGGCGGACGCGATCCGCTCGTTCGGGGCGAACGCGAAACTGCTCGCCGAGACGTTGAAGAGTTCCGATGGGGATCTTCGACGGCTGATCCCGGCCGTTCCGGCTGCCGCGAACGAGGTCAGCACGCTGCTGCGGGAGACCGGCCCGAGTCTCGGCGTCCTGCTGGCGAATCTGCTGACCACCGCGGACGTGCTGGAAGCACGGCAGGACGGCATCGAACAACTGCTGGTCACCGCGCCGAAAGCGGTCGCGGCCGGCCACGCGATCATGGGGCCGGACGGTGCGCACGTCGGTCTTTCGCTGACCTTCTTCGACCCTCCGCCGTGCGTGACCGGCTACAACACCGGCTACCGCGACGGTCTCGACACTTCGGCCCGTCCCTTGAACACCGCCGCGCGCTGTGCCTTGCCGAAGGGCAACCCGACGAACGTGCGTGGTTCGCAGAACGTGCCGGGAAGGTGAAGCCCATGACCAGATTCGCCGCCCTTCTCGCCGTGGTCGCCACGGCGCTCGCCGTCTGGTTCGGCTACTCCTGGTGGGACGCGAGCCGGGACGACGGCGTCGCGCGGGCCACGGTCCGCGAGGACGCGTTGCGGGCGGGCAGGCAGGCGGTCGCCGCACTGACCACTTTGGACCATCGGCAGGCCGACCAGGGTTACCAGAACTGGCTGAACCTCTCCGGTGGTGCGCTGCACGACGAACTGGCGCGGGACCGGGAAGGCGGGCTCGCCCGGATCGGTCAGGCGAAGACCGTGACCACCGGCAGGGTCGTCGACGCCGCGGTGACCGAAGTGGACAGTGGCGGCGGGACCGCCGAGGTGATCGCGTCGGTCGAACTCGAGGTCCGGCCCGAGGGCGGTGAAGCCGTGACCAAGCACAACCGGTTCCGTGCCGGCCTGAACCGGACGCCGGACGGGTGGCGCGTCACGTCGCTCGGCCAGGTGCCGGTGACCGACACCGGAAAGCCCTGACGGAGGACGCGATGTCGACGAAACGAACCGTCAAACCGGCACGGCGCACGGTGAAGGTGGCCGGGAAGATGGGCGGGAGCACCACCCGGGTTCTCGAAGCGCCGGAGACCGAGCCCGCCGACGAGGTCGTGGCGGCCGACTCTGTCGATTCGGGCGCCGAGCCTGCCGATGAGGTCGTCGAGCCCGTGCGACGCCGTCGTCTCCCGGTGGTGTTCGGCGCGGTCGCGCTGGTGATGGCGGGCCTCGCGGGGTGGTTCGCGATCGAGGCGCGGGACGCCACCGCGGTGCTGACCCACAACACCGCGCTGACCGACGTCGCCACGACCGCCGAGGTGAGCGACCAGGTCGGCAAGGCGCTCGGCACGGTCTTTTCCTACCGCTACGACGATCCGGCCAAGAGCGAACAGGCCGCGAAAGAAGTGCTGACCGGTCCGGCGCTGGGGCAGTACGACCAGCTGTTCGCACAGGTCCGGAACCTGGCCGTGGCGCAGAAACTGGTCGTGACCTCGACTCCGGTGGTCTCGGGCGTCAAGGTGCTCGACGGCGACCGGGCGTCGCTGCTGGTGTTCCTCGACCAGACCGGCGTGCGAGGCGACGGGCAGCGGAGCACAGGTGCGGCCCAGTTGAGCGTCACCGCCGAACGCTCCGATGGCAAGTGGCGAGTGACCGCCCTCGCCGCCGCCTGACCCTCCCGCCCCTCGCGTTTAGTCCTCTAAACGCGAGTCGACCCAAGCTTGCCGCGCGCGTACGTGTCGTGAATGACGATTCGGGTTCTATTGAGGGGTAGGGCAAAGGTGTCGTGTTCGGGAGGGTCTGTGAGACGTTTGGGCGTCAGGCTTCGGCACTGGGCGGTGGTGTCCCGAAGGTGTCGCGAAAGCCACTTTCGGGACATCACATGTCCTGAAAGTGGCTTTCGCGACACGAGCAGCGGGCGTCGCCTTCGCGGGAACGCGCACCGCATAGGTGCCGACCATGACACCTTTGCCCACTAACCCTCTTTATCTTGAGAGGCAAGGCCAAGGTGGCATGCCCCGGGGTAAGGCTTGGTGTCCCGAAAGTGGCTTTCGCGACACCTCTTTGAGGCTTGGGGAGGCTGGTCACCCCTGGTGGTGTGAGCAGGCAATCGGGAGGCGGGCATGTCTCCAATGTGGCAGTGGAGACGGTCAGCGTCCCCAATGCCACATTGAGGTTTTCTCAGTGGTGGTCTTGGGGGTGGGGTGAGTTGGGACGGAGAGCCTTGCTAGGACTGGATTTGCGAAGATCAAGTCCGACTGCGAAG
>NZ_JBVISU010000018.1:0-79139 GCF_055575355.1 Amycolatopsis sp. NPDC034160
GGCAACGCCGTCGCCACCGTCCTGGTCGGCACCTGGACCAAGGAATTCGACCGCGAACGCGCCAACCGGGTCTTCACCGGACAGGCCCCGTTCGACGAAGCCACCCTGCTCGACGAGCACGACTCGTCCCCCCACGAGGATCGTGACGACGAGCGGGAGAAGGCCGTGGCGCGCGTGTAGCGCCCGGTGAAGATAAAACCGCGGTGCGAGGGTCCCCCGTCCTCGCACCGCGGTTTTTCGTTTCTGGAAAACTGAAGGACATGCCGGACGCCATCGACCGCTACGCGCGTGAGCGGTACTCGAAGCTGTTGCACGGCAACTTCGCCTCGATGATGAGCGCCTCGGGACGCGAGGTCTTCCTGCGCGAACTGGCCGAAGACGCGCGGCGGGTCACCGACGACGAACTCGAGGCACTGTTCGAAGCGGACTGGCGGCCACGGCTCACCGCGGCCTGGCTGGTCGGCGTCGATCGCCGGGCCGAATGGCGCGACCGCATCAGGGAACCGTTCCTGGGAAGCGACTTCGTCTTCGCCGGGCAAGGATATTGTTTCGCGCTGGCCCGGTTCGGCACGTTCGCCGACGCCGAGATCCTCGTGTCCTATCTGGACCATTACCTCGCCCGGCCGGAACTGCGCTACGACCAGGAATGGGCGCTCGCGGCACTGCACCACATCGACGCGGACCTCAGGACGGCGTACACCTCACGCTATCTGCGGCCCGGCGGGTTGTGGGAAAGCTGGTCCGCGGCGAACAGCACGGATCTGCCGTTCCACAAGATGTGGTTCGACCTGCTCTGCTCCCATGTCCAGCGTGCCGTGCACGCGGCAGGCGTCAGGCGCTGACCTTCTCGTCGTACACGACACGGGACTCGGCGATCGAATCCCGGTGCCGTTCCGCCCAGTGCAGCAAGCCACTCAGCGACGCGTAGAGCTCTTTGGCCATCGCGGTCGCCTCGTACTCCACCTTCGGCGGCACCGTCGGGTACACGGTGCGGACGAGCAGTCCGTCGCGTTCGAGGTTCCGCAACGTCAGGGTGAGCATCCGCCTGCTGATCCCCTCCACCGACCGCTCCAGTTCGGTGAACCGGACGGGACCGCGCGTGGCCTCCAGCAGGATGCCGATCGCCCACTTCCCGCTGATCCGGTTGAGCACCTCGAGCACGGTGCACACCTCGAGTTTTTCCGGGTCGACGACCCTGGCCTGCGCGGTCACATCGGTGTTCCCCTGGGACATGAAAGTGCCTCCTTCCGGCAGGGAAGAGAGTCACACAAGATGGGCGCTGTTACAAGTGATGCACCAAGGCGTCACCTGGGGAACTCTTCCGAATGGGACTCTTCATGCCACAGCGCGCTCTCGCTCTCGCCGTTCTTTGCGCCGTCTCGTTGATGGTCGTCCTCGACGGCTCGATCGTCGCCGTCGCGCTTCCCGCGATCCAGAACGACCTCGGCTTCACCTCGTCCTCGCTCGCTTGGGTGGTCAACGCCTACTTGATCGCCTTCGCCGGGCTTCTGCTGCTGTCCGGCAGACTGGGCGACCTGCTCGGCCGGAAACGGGTCTTCCTGGCCGGACTCGGCGTGTTCACCTTCGCTTCGCTGCTCTGCGGAATCGCACAAGACCAGACCCAGCTCATCGTGTTCCGCTTCCTGCAGGGCGCGGGCGGCGCACTCGCTTCGGCCGTCGTGCTCGGCATGATCACCACGCTCTACCCGGAGCCGCGGGCGCGGGCGAAAGCCATCGGCGTCTACAGCTTCACCCAGGCCGCGGGATCGTCGATCGGGCTCATCGCGGGCGGCACGCTCACCCAGCTGCTGGACTGGCACTGGACCTTCTTCGTCAACCTGCCGATCGGCGTGGTCGCGCTCCTGCTGGCCGTCCGGCTGCTCGAGACCGACCGCGGTGCGGGGCCGCGCGGCGGCACCGACGTCACCGGCGCCGGCCTGGTCACCGGCGGGCTGATGCTGCTGATCTACACGATCGTCAAGGCCGAGGAGTACACCTGGGCGGATGCCCGCACCCTCGGCCTGCTCGCCGTGTCGCTGCTGCTGCTCGCCGGGTTCGTGCTCCGGCAGGCGAAGGCGCGCGAACCGTTGCTGCCGCTGCGGATCTTCCGCGTCCGGGCGGTGTCCGGGGCGAACACGGTGATGGTCCTGATGGTCGCCGGTTTGTTCGGCTTCCAGTTCATCACCGCGCTCTACCTCCAACGGGTCCTCCAGCTCGACGCGCTGAGCACCGGATTCGCCTTCCTGCCCGCCCCGGTCTCGATCGCGGTGATGTCGCTGGTCTTCGCCGAGAAGCTGAACCACCGCTTCGGGGCGCGGACAGTGCTCGTCACCGGACTATCGCTGGTCGCGCTGGCGCTCGGTTTCCTCGCCACGGTCGAGGCGGACGGGAACTACACGACCGGCGTCCTCCCCTCGCTCGTTTTGATGGGCATCGGCTTCGGCGCGGCGATGCCCGCGCTGATGGGACAGGCGATGTCCGGGACCGCGCCCGCCGACGCCGGGATCGCTTCGGGACTGGTCAACACCACCCAGCAGATCGGCGCCGCGATCGGTACCGCGG
The DNA here is from genome assembly GCF_055575355.1 of Amycolatopsis sp. NPDC034160. Classification (NCBI taxonomy): domain Bacteria; kingdom Bacillati; phylum Actinomycetota; class Actinomycetes; order Pseudonocardiales; family Pseudonocardiaceae; genus Amycolatopsis; species Amycolatopsis sp. NPDC034160. Next base: position 2,563 of record NZ_JBVISU010000018.1, read on the forward strand.
TGCTCGCGACGGCCGCCGCGTCCCGGACGGGAACACTGCTGGCAGAAGGCGCGACCATGCCCGAAGCGCTGACCAGCGGCTACCGGACCGCGTACGCGCTGAGCGCCGGGTTGCTCGCTCTCGCCGTCTTCGTCGCGGCAGTGGTCCTGCGTGGTCGGAAGGTTCAGGAAGTGATCGTCGCGTAGGCCCATTCGGAGACTTCGCCGCCGAGACGTACCTCGGCGGCGCCTCCGGGTTTCCAGACCCCGCTGCCGCCGGACGCGGCCATCCCGCCGGTCTTGCCGGAATACTGGGAAAGCACCACCCACATCCCGTGGCCGGCCGCCACGCCGACCTGGTGGAGCAGCCGGTCTTCCTGACCCTCACTGAAAAGCGCGCTCAGGACATAGACCTCGGCTCCGGCTTCGGCGAGTTCCCTGGGGTGCTCCGGATTGGCGGCGTCGAGGCAGATCGCGAGTCCGAGCCGCCTGCCGCCGGCCTCGATGATCACCTGGCGCTCACCGGCGTCGAACAGCTCTTCTTCGCTGTTGTGCAGATTGCGTTTCGCATACGTGGCAACGGTTTCCCCGTCCGGTCCAAGGACGAGCGAACCGATGTACCGCCGGTCGTCCTCCAGGAGCGGGAGCCCGATGACGGCGTGCACCCCACTGGCCCGGCACGCTTGCCGGAGCGCTTCGAGGCGCGGATCGTCCCGCGTCAGCCAGAGTCCCTCTTCCGCGGCGAGCGCCTCGAATTCCAGTCCGGTCAGAGAAAGTTCAGGGAAGACACAGAAATCGGCGTCCGCGTGACGCAGCAGCCGCGTGTGCTCGGCGATATTGGCGGAGAGGTCGGCGGGGACGGTGAACGGCTGCACGGTGGCGACACGCAACGTCATGCGCGGAACCCTAACCCGCGGGCGCGAGCAGGTACCCCCGCAATCCGTGTTGCCCGCGTCGCATCATCAGCGCGTGATTGATCCGGAACACCGGCCTGGCGACGCGGTCGAGCTTGCGCAGCAAAGGTTTCCTGGCCTCGACCTCCTGCGTGATCTCCAGCCGGGTGCCGCTTTCCTCCGGGATCAGCGCGCCGGCGAGTGTTCCTTCCAGGTCGCCGCTGAGCAGCACCCGCACCCGGCCCTCGCGCTCGTCCTGCCGGTCGCGGTGCATCCGCACTGTCAGCGCGTACGGCAGTCTCGACCGGCAGACGAGTTCAGCGGTGTCTTCGTCGACTTGGCTGACCGAACGGACGTCACGCCACCACAACGGGTACGCGGCGAGGTCGACGACGGCGTCGAAAACCGCCTTCGGTGACGCGGGAAGCACCCACGTGTCACGGAAGCGGTACCGACCGCTTCCGTGACGCGCGTGCGAGCCCGTCATACCCGCGCCGACACCAGATTCCGGCCGTCCAAGGTCACGACGTCGACCGAGGCCACGTCGTCGGGGGCGACCAAGGCCGAGCCGTCGATCCCCGTGCCCTCCCGTTCGCCCTTCGCCGAGACCAGCCAGCTGCCCGCGTTGACCCGTTCACCGCTCTTGGTCACCACGACGAGCTGGCACTTCTCGCCCTCACGGACACCTTCGGCCTTCGCGTGAAGCCGGACCCAGCCCGCCGCCGGGATGACCCGGACCGCCAGCTGCGCACCCGTGCTCCGGTCGGTGGCCGCGAGATCGCGGGTGCCCGGTACCGGGGCGGTCGCCGTCGGCACCGGCAAGGCCACCGTCGAAGGTTCCGGCGACGTCTGCCGCCCGACCAGCACACCCGCGCCCAGCGCGACGACGACCAGCACGGCCGCGCCCGCCACGGCGAGGAACCGGCGCGGCTTTCGCCCCTGGGCGTCCTCTTCTTCGCGGACCTGACGCAACGTGCGCTGCAGGAGCAGGTCGCCGCCATCGGGAGGTCCTTCGAGGAACGCCTCCGGCGGCACCTCGTCGAGGTGATACCGCAGCTCCGCGAGCTCGCGCACCTCACGACGGCACGCGGGGCAGTTCGCCAGATGCGTCTCGAACGTGGCCGCTTCCACCGGCGTCAGCCCACCGAGGACGTAGGCGGCGAGCTGGCCCTGGTCGTGTCCCACCGCACTCATCGCGCTACCTCCTTCCCGGTTCCCGACATCGCGGCTCTGAGCGCCCGTAACGCGTAATAAGATCTCGACTTAACGGTACCCGGGGCGACGCCCAAGGACCTCGCCGCTTCGGCCACCGTCCGGCCCCGGTAGTAGATCTCCACCAGAACCTCACGATGTTCCGGGGACAGGCCGTCCATCGCCCCGAGCACGGCCATCGAGTCCACGACGCTCTGCGCGTGGTCCCGCGAGACCGCCGGGGTCGGCGCGCCTTCCTCGGGCTCCGGCACCTCCGGCGGCCGCGCCGCCCTGGCCCGCGCGCGGTCGGTGATGATGTTGCGGGCGACCGTGAGCAGCCAGCCCCGCACCGAACCCTTCGCGTCGTTCTGCAGGTCTTCGGCGTGTTTCCAGGCCCGGACCAAAGTCTCCTGTACGACGTCCTCCGCGGCCGCGCGGTCCCCGGTCAGCCGCGTCGCGTACGCCAGCAGGCTTCTCCCGTGTTCGGCGTACAAGTGCCGGACCAGGTCCTCGCCCTTGGCCTTTTTCGGCCGCCAGCCACCGATCGCCACTCGTGTCCTCCCGACGGTCTTCTGGGTCGGCGAGGACAGTACTGCAACCCGCACGGGCAAGGTGGATCGTTCGGCGCGCGCCGCGATCGAACCGTGCATCGGCACCGGCCTCTCCTCGCATCTCCATGGCCGCCTCCTCTTGCCTCCCACACGGACGGTGCGGGGATCCGGTTCAACCGGGTCTTGTCGATCACCGGGCGCGCTCGTATGCTGACGCCTCCGGACTCCGCCGCCGCCTGATCCCCGGGAGGGTCGAGGCGTGCCAAGGAAACTCGCGGCCGTTCTGCCGGTGATACTCTTCGCGTCGCTCGTGGCTTGTGGCGAAGAACCCGGTTTCACCGCGACACTGACGGATCCGGTGAACGTCGAGCTGAGCTGGCCGGACGACGATCCGAACGCCGCGGGCCGGATCGTCGAGTACACCACCGATCCGCGCGGGGACTACACGATCCTGCGGTTCTTGCCGCCGCGGCAGACGTCCTACCGGCATCCGGATTTGATGCCGGAAACGCGGTTCTACTACCGGATCCGGCCGTTCTACGGCGCCGTGTCCGATGCGGTCACCGTTCCCGGATCAGCTGACTCCGACACGGCCGGGCCGCCGGTCTCGCTGCGCACGGGCGGCCAGGAGGCCGCTCCCGCGGCGTTCCGGGCGGAGCCCGCCGCGGAGGAGATGGTGCGGTTCAGCTGGGCGGACCGATCCAATGACGAGGACGGATTCCTCGTGGAGATCAAGAAACCGGGTGCCGCCGACTTCGTGCCCGTCGAGATGTCGGATCCGGGGACGACGTCGGCCGGGCTCGCCTCGATGCCGGGCGAGGAGGGTTCTTCGTACCGGCTGCGCGCCTTCTACTACGGGGCCGCTTCGCCGGTGTTGGACCTCGTGAGTGGTAATGACGGTTAGAACCGTCATTACCACTCACGAGACCTCAGGCGAGAACGGTCTTCAAGAACTCGCCGGTGTAGCTCTCGGGAACCGAAGCGACGTACTCCGGGGTGCCCTCGGCGATCACGGTGCCACCACCAGAACCACCCTCGGGGCCCATGTCGATGATCCAGTCCGAGGTCTTGATCACGTCGAGGTTGTGCTCGATGACGATCACCGTGTTGCCCTTGTCCACCAGCCCGTTGATCACGCCGATCAGCTTGCTGATGTCCTCGAAGTGCAGACCGGTGGTCGGCTCGTCGAGGATGTAGACCGTCTTGCCGGTGGACCGCTTCTGCAGTTCGCTGGCGAGCTTGACGCGCTGAGCCTCGCCACCGGACAGGGTCGGCGCGGGCTGCCCGAGCCGGACGTAGCCGAGGCCGACGTCGACGAGGGTGGCCAGGTGCCGGTGGATCGCCTTGATCGGCTCGAAGAACTCGGCCGCCTCCTCGATCGGCATGTTCAGCACGTCGGCGACGGTCTTGCCCTTGTAGTGGACCTCCAGGGTCTCCCGGTTGTACCGGTCGCCCTTGCACACCTCGCAGGGGACGTAGACGTCCGGCAGGAAGTTCATCTCGATCTTGATCGTGCCGTCACCGGCGCACGCCTCGCACCGGCCGCCCTTGACGTTGAAGGAGAACCGGCCCTGCTGGTAGCCGCGCACCTTCGCCTCGGTCGTCGCGGCGAACAGCTTGCGCACGTGGTCCCAGACGCCGGTGTAGGTCGCCGGGTTGGACCGCGGGGTGCGGCCGATCGGCGACTGGTCGACGCGGACCAGCTTGTCGACGCCGGCGAGGCCGTTGACGCGCGTGTGCCTGCCCGGCACCTGACGCGCGCCGTTGAGCTTGTTCGCCAGCACGGTCGCGAGGATGTCGTTGACCAGCGTGGACTTCCCCGAACCCGAAACGCCGGTGACCGACACCAGGCACCCGAGCGGGAACGACACGTCGAGACCGCGCAGGTTGTGCTCACGCGCGCCGACGACGGTCAGCTGCCGCTTCTTGTCGACCGGGCGCCGGATCGCCGGGACCTCGATCTTGCGACGGCCCGACAGGTACGCGCCGGTGATCGAGTCCTTGTTCCGCAGGATCTTCTTGTACGGTCCACTGTGGACGATGTGGCCACCGTGCTCGCCCGCGCCGGGGCCGATGTCGACCACCCAGTCGCTGGAGCGGATGGTGTCCTCGTCGTGTTCGACGACGATCAGCGTGTTGCCGAGGTCGCGCAGCCGGACCAAGGTCTCGATCAGCCGGTGGTTGTCCCGCTGGTGCAACCCGATCGACGGCTCGTCCAGCACGTACAGCACGCCGACCAGACCGGAGCCGATCTGTGTGGCGAGCCGGATGCGCTGGGCCTCGCCGCCGGACAGCGTGCCGGAGGCGCGGTCGAGCGAGAGGTAGTTGAGCCCGACGTCGAGCAGGAAGCGCAGCCGCGCCTGGATCTCCTTCAGGACCGCACCGGCGATCACGGTCTCCCGCTTGCCGAGTTCCAGCTCGTCCAGGAACTGCGACGCCTCCGCGATCGAGAGCGCGCAGACCTCGGCGATCGACCGCTCGCCCTGGGTCTTGTGCTCCAAGGTGACGGCGAGGATCTCCGGCTTGAGCCGCGTGCCCTGACAGCCCGGGCACGGAACCTCGCGCATGTAGCCCTCGTACCGCTCGCGCATGTACTCGGACTCCGTCTGCTCCTGGCGCCGCTCGAGGAACGGGATGACGCCCTCGAAGGCCGCGTAGTACGAACGCTGGCGGCCGTAGCGGTTCTTGTAGCGGACGTGGACCTGCTCGTCGACGCCGTGCAGGACGGCCTTCTGGACCTTCGCCGGCAGCTTGCGCCACGGGGTGTCCATCCGGAAGCCGATGGTCTCCGAAAGCGACTCGAGCAGCCGGATGAAGTAGTCCGCGCTCTGGCCGCCCGCCCACGGCGCGATGGCGCCCTCACCGAGGGACAACTCGTCGTCGGGGACCACCAGTTCCGGGTCGACCTCCTTGCGGACGCCGATACCGGTGCATTCGGGGCAGGCGCCGTAGGGCGCGTTGAAGGAGAACGACCGCGGCTCGAGGTCCTCGATCGCCAGCGGGTGGCCGTTGGGGCAGGCGAGGTTCTCGGAGAAGCCGCGCACGCGATGCGGGTCGTTCTCCGGCAGGTCGACGAATTCCAGCTCGATCAGGCCGTCGGCGAGCCGGAGCGCCGTCTCGACCGAGTCGGTGAGCCGCTGCCGCGAACTCGTCTTCACCGAGAGCCTGTCGATGATGACGGCGATCTGGTGCTTTTCCTGCTTCTTCAGCTTCGGCGGGTCGGTGAGCGGGTGAACCGTCCCGTCGACCACCACGCGCGCGTAGCCCTGCTGCTGCAGGTTCTCGAAGAGGTCGAGGTACTCCCCCTTGCGCCCGCGCACGACCGGCGCGAGCACCTGGAAGCGGGTGCCCTCCTCCATGGCGAGCACCTGGTCGACGATCTGCTGCGGGGTCTGCTTGCTGATCGCCTCCCCGCACTTCGGGCAGTGCGCCTTGCCCGCGCGGGCGTAGAGCAGGCGCAGGTAGTCGTAGACCTCGGTGATGGTGCCGACGGTCGAACGCGGGTTGCGCGAGGTGGATTTCTGGTCGATCGACACCGCGGGCGACAGGCCCTCGATGAAGTCGACGTCCGGCTTGTCCATCTGGCCGAGGAACTGGCGCGCGTACGCCGACAGCGACTCGACGTAGCGTCGCTGCCCCTCGGCGAAGATGGTGTCGAAGGCGAGGCTCGACTTTCCAGACCCGGACAGGCCGGTGAACACGATCAGGCTGTCGCGGGGCAGGTCGAGATCCACGCCGCGGAGGTTGTGCTCGCGGGCGCCGCGAACAACGAGGCGATCAGCCACGCCAGGGTCCCTTCAGGTTTCATTCTCAGCTGCGGTCGCCGGCCCGGTCGATAGCTGCACGGGCGGCCGCCTCCATGCTACGAGGCACCACCGACAGAAACCGGTTCCGAGTCCTTGACCTGCGGTTTTCCGGGCTTTTCGCGTCGATCTCGGCGAGCGGTGAGCCACCGGTGGACCGGCCGCTCCACGCCCGCGGTGACCGCCCAGCCCGCCAGCACGGCGGCGGCCAGCACGATGGGGAGACGCAACCAGCCGGGGACACCGACGTTCAGCAGGGCACGGGCCAGGATGTAACCCAGTTCCTGGTGCACCAGATAAAGACCATACGAGATGCCCGCGAGCCAGGTGACAGCCGGGGCGATCCGGGCGAGACCGGGGAACCGCCAGTCCGGCCCCCGAGCCGCGAAGCAGACGGCTGTCAGCATGATCGCGAAGCCGATCAGCGAAGGCCAGCGCTCGGGATCGTTGGGCAGAGCCTGGTGGAACGGGAAGACCTGCAGGTCCTGCGCGGCGCAGGCGGCGAGCAGGAAGAGCGCGAGATGCCAGTGCGCCAGCCGCCGTTTCGCCCACAGCCAGATGGCGATCCCGATGGCGAAGACGTGCACACGGTGCAGGCCCAGGCCGTAGAAGAACGTTTCGACGAGCTTCGGCGTGGAAACCGGGTCGAACACGACGAACCGGAGGAACAGCGGGACCAGGATCAGCGCCCAGAGCAGCCCGACGGTGAGCCGGTGGGTGCGCCAGCGGCGTGGCCACAGCAGGGCGGCGGCGGTGAACGCGATGAGCTGGACCGGCAGCGTCCAGTAAGCGCCGTCGAGATAGTAGAAGAGCTCGTAGCGCCAGCCCCACTCCTGGACCATCCCCAGGTTGGCCAGCAGATCGGAGCCGGTGGGGATGTACCACGGCGACGGATCGGTCGGCGGGCCCTCCGGGGTGCCGAACAGGAACCCGGACAGGCCGGGCGGGAACGACAGTCCGCTGAACCGGATCGTCGCGTACCGGGCTACGACGTAGGTGACGGCGACGGCGACCAGGTAGGCGGGCACCAGCCGCGCGACCCGGCTCCACAGCCACCGCCGAGGTTCACCCTTTCGAAGGCTCGCGCACACGAAAAAGGCGGAGATCACCAGAAGGATGGCCGCACCGAACTGCGCGGTAACCCGGAAGGGGTACCCCACCAGTTCGGGATGCAGAAGCGCGCCCTGGTGGGTCACGTGCCCGAGCATGACCGCGAAGACTGCGACCACGCGAAGCAGGTCCCAACTGATCCGGCGCGGAGTACGCGATCCGGTCGGCGGCGAAGGGTCGGGCACGGGTGTCCTGATGGTTCGGCTGGCGGGGCGACGCGAGCCTACGGCCCACACCTGTGCGTCGCCTGTGCGGGTGGAACCGATTGCAGGCGAACGACTACCGTGTGCGCTGTGAACATCGTCGAGACCTACACCGGGCATGTCGAGCCCGGCGGTGACGCCGCCCGTCGCACCCTGGACGCGCTCACCATCACGAAGCTGTCGGTCGGTCCGATGGACAACAACGCGTATCTGCTCGTCTGCCGCGCCGAGAACGAGGCGCTGCTGATCGACGCCGCGAACGACCCGGAACGGATCTCCGACCTCATCGGCCACGGCCCCGACCGGCCCGCACTGAAGACCGTCGTGACCACCCACCAGCACCAGGACCACTGGCAGGCCCTCGGCGCCGTCGCCGGCGCGAACGGCTCGAACACCGCCGCCCACCCGCTGGACGCCGAACCGCTGCCGATCCCGCCGGACTTCCTGGTCGAGCACGGCGATACGGTCAAGGTCGGGCAGGTCACCCTCGAAGTGATCCACCTGCGCGGCCACACCCCCGGCTCGATCGCGCTCCTGTACCGGGACCCGGCCGGGCACCCGCACCTGTTCACCGGCGACTCGCTGTTCCCCGGCGGCGTCGGCAAGACGAACTCGGCCGAGGACTTCAAGTCGCTGGTGGACGACGTCTCGTCGCGCATCTTCGATGAGTTGCCGGACGAGACGTGGTTCTACCCGGGACACGGGGATGACTCGACGCTGGGCGAGCAGCGTCCGCACCTGGCGGAGTGGCGCGAACGCGGCTGGTGAGCTGAAGACGCCGGAACGGGGCTGCCTTCACAGTAGGTGGCCCCGTTTCACTGCAGGCAGCTAAATGGGGGCTGCTGGCCGCGATATCAGCGCGACTTGGCGGTCAACTTCCGGACGGACAACTCTCCCGGCCAGAGGGCGTCTCCTAGGACCAGCTGATCGAAGCACTCAGACGCCTCCGGGTATGTCCTCGGAGTGCTCCGGATACCAGTCGAGGTCGCTGTGGAGCGGGGCTGCGAATCCCTCACCCCTGCGCTGCCAGAAGCTCAAATCCTCGCCGAACACGTTCACATAGCGCTGCACGGTGTCCGATGGCCCGAACTCGACGCCTGCCAGGTCGCCTAGCTTCGCCTTGATGATGGTTGCCCTGGTAGCGGCTCAGGTAGCGCCCGACCTCGCGACGAAGTCCTCAATGGATTCGTCGTCCAACACCTGACCTGAGTTGATGGCGATCGCCTTAAGCGCCTCCCCGTTACGCCGTGCCGTCAACAGTTGTTTGGTGGCATTGACCCCAGCAAAGGCTGCTGGTGTCCGGGTCGTGCACAACGCAGAGCACCGGGATGTGGCCGTCGGCCCAGGTGCCGCCGTGGTCACCGGTCGGCACGGCGTTCCAGTCGGCCCTGCGCCACGAACGACCACCCTTAACCTGGATCTTGACCAGGTCGCCGGTGACCACCGTTCTCGCCGAAGTCGTTCTGACCGTCCACCTCCTGAATGATATGACTGTGTCGCTCCAGGAGCATCCGCAGCGCGTTGACCGCCGCAAGGCTGGGTTTGCGAGCGTTCGGCACCCTCGGCAATGGTCCCCCGGACCATGGCGCACGGCAGCCGGACAGTAGTCCACGCCTGGTGGGCGCATGTCCGTTAGGGGCGCCGCCAGAGAAATGCCGCCGTCAATCTACCGCGAGCACCTGCTACGCACAGGCATACCCCATCACCTTGAGTCACGATCACTTTCAGTAGTTTCTCCGGGACTCAACACAGCACCAAAACAGGAGGTTCTCGATGACACCGGACGGCGACGACGGCAAGGGCAGCGGCGGCGGTAACACCGGCAACTAACAGCCGGACGCCCGAAGCGAGCCACGTCACCTCTGGACGTGGCTTGGCTTCGATCAGGTTTGCGGCCAGCGGAAAGCGATGCCGTACTCCTCGCGGGGATGACAACGCTGCCCCACAAAGGTGTGCTCGACCACCCCTCTCCGGATCTCGAGCAGGTGCCGATCACCGGCCGGCGGCCGGACCTTGCGCTCGTACTCTGTCTGTTCCGCGTACCACCAGCAGGCTTCGGGGACACAGTCGTCGAAGGTGATGCTGACGCTCAAACCGCCGGTCACCTTGCCGTCGCGATCCACCACGCCCGGCCCGATTCCGTGATGGTCGACATCGACGTTGATCCACTCTCGTTTCTCGTCAAGGTGGTCGTCACAGGCGAGAGAGATGAACTCGTGCCGCTCCCCTTTGCGCAGTCGCTTTGGGAAGCGAAGGTTGACGATCAGCGGGTCCCCCGGTTGCGCTCCGGGTGAAGTCTCGACGTGACAGCCGTATATCGCCTTGACGGGAATCTCCGCCTTGTTTTCGGCCTCTCCAGTCAGCGCCCGCGCCACATAACTGTCGACGCCATCCTCGCAAGCGACGATGTCGCGCACCACCAGCCGTCGATACGCTGTTCTGTGCCGCATTTCCACGGCGACCACCATCCGTTCCACGAACACCGGCTGAGCCCCCTCCGACGGCGCACGATGACCAGAACGCCGCGACGGCGCCTCGCCGCGCTCGGACTCGACCGAGGACCGCCCGATCTCCAGGTAGCGGCACCAGGCTTCGTCTTGCTCCGCGAGTATGTCCAGATTCCGTGCTAGGCAAGGGGCCAGCTTCTCGCTCACCGCACGCCGCCAGGCCTTGTGCATCGGCGTCGTCGTACTGGGCGGCGGATCTCCGAACACCCCTGGCAAGCTCTTCAGCTGACCGAACCGATCATCAAGGGTCGACTTCCACTCCGCGCCCTTTCCCGGCCACAACCGAAACGCGGCGAGCAAAGTGTTGCGGCGCCTCGATTCGCTTGTCGATCCAACCTTGCCGATCTCGTCGAGAATCAATCCCCAGACGGCGAGTGCCCGCACCTCAGCGGTGGCCGTGGCCATGGACGCCGTCGGCCGGACCAGGCAACCGAGCGCGGCGGCCGATTCACTTGCCGGGTCTTCGATCGCGTAACGCAGGTATCTGAGCGGTCGGCCGTCTTTGCGGACCGCGAGCCAGCGCAACGCGCTCTCGACGGCGGCGGCCGCCGCCGCGGAACAGGAACCGTCAACACGTTCCTCCTCGGCCTGGATCGTCACGACGCCCTCCACCCCGATCCGATTCCCGACGATGATCGACAATTGCGCGACAAGGGAGAACAACAGTCGACAACCGGAGAACCCACCCTTGACGACAAGAAACTCCTCCTGACCGTGAAAGATCAGAGCCGGCGAAGCTTGCCGCCGGTCGTCACGCCTTACGGTGTACTAGTACACCACACGCGGAGGGTTCGACAAATGGTCAAACACGCATCAGGTGAAGAACACGAGGGAACCTTGAAGCTGATCAAGACATCCTTGGCCGGCGTGGGCGGCCTCTATTTGATCACCGGCTCCCTCCTTGTGACCGCTCTGGGTACGGCAGCCGCGATCCTCATGATTCATCTGAGCCGACTCCGGCACTAGTCCGACGTTGGCGCCGCGCCCGGCGATTCATGGGGAATCAATTCTTTCGCCGATAAGCAACGAAGAGGGCGCGGACACAAGCGCCTGCCGTGCAAGCGATTCCCACGATGACGAGCATCCGTACCGGCCAGACCGGATGGTGCTCGACCTGACCGCGGGCCCAGCTCCGACGGTATCGCCGACGGCTCGGGCGAGGGCGTCCGACTGGCCGGGACGCGGCCACTGGCGATCACGAAAGCCGATTGTCCATCCATCGGCCTCGGCGTTCGGTCCACGACACCGGTCACCGTGTTCACATTGACCGCCCCGATTCGTCTGGTCAACGACGTCGGAAAATGATCACCTGCGGGAACCCGTGGAGGCTTTCCCTGACTGCCCGGCGTTCGGTGATAAAAAGCCTTTTCGGGTTCCCGCGGTGAAAACCCCGGCACGCCCCAAAGGGCGATTTTTCGGCGAATCAGGTATCTGCGGTCCGGCATCGCGTTCCTTCCTTCCGTCAGCATCAACGCCGCTGCGAAGGAGAACCTCATGCCGACCCCACGCAATCCCGACACCCCATCTTTGGGCCCGGGTGGCGACAACCTCGAAGCGGGCCCGAGCAGTTCGGGTCTCGGAAGCTTCTCGAACAGCGAAATCGGTGAACTGGTCATCCAGGCCGCCGAAACGATGGCCGCGTCCGGTGCGGACGCCGAACGCAATTACCAGCGGAGCCTCGACCGGCTTCGCGAGCGTGCGGACGAAGTCGTCCCGGCGCTCGGCGAGCAGTACGGCGCCCTGTCCGAGGACCAGTACCTGGAACGCTGGGGCCTGGTCCAGCTGCTCACCGATCTACGGCATTCGGCGGCCGTTTCCGTACTCGAAAACGTGCTGCGGCAGCCGATCCCGCCGGAGCGTTCCGACGACCCGGCGCATGGGTTCAGCACCGTCGGCGAAGAGGTCATCATCCGCACCACCGCCGTGGAAGCGTTGGCCCGACTGGCATCCGCCGGGGATCGCGCGGCCAAGGATCTGCTGCTGCGACAGGTGCGGCACGAGGTGTTCACGGTGCGGCGCGCGGCCGTCCAGGCCATCGCCGAGACCGGTGACACCGACCTCACCGCCCAGGTGCGCGAGGCGCTCAGCGGCACCGAGGACGAACGGCTGCTGAACATCCGGCGTGTCGACGTCCGCGGTGTCCCGCAGGCCGTCGGCGGCCGCCACGTGAAGGACACACGGACCGACGACGTGCCGCCGCCGGAGCCCCCGCGCTCCTGAATCGAACGAATTCCTTCTACAGACAGGTGATCTCCGATGGCCACTTGCAGCTACACCGTGCCGGACAAGAACGTGACCGGGGACAATTTCTACGGTGCCTCGATCTGCAATCAGACCTATATCGACTACTTCTGGAACACCTACGGCTTCTCGGGCAACAAGGACTACTGGGACGACGGCTTCGGCTGGGAAGACCCGTGCAATACCGACAAGCCGCTCGCCCGGACGTTCAACGCGTGCTACCTGCTGACCTATTCGGCGGAGGACTACGCGAACGACGCCTATTCCGGGGCGATGTTGAACTGGGCACGCCGCTACGTCCGGGACAACTGTGACGACCTGCGCTCGCTTTGCGGCGACGGCAGTGCCGTCGCCCGGTCCTTCAGCGGCGCGTTCGTCGACGACCGGATCGAGGTGTACCTGGGTTTCTGGTACTCCAAGGACGTGCCCGGCCGTGCCGAGACGTTGATCCACGAGTCCCGGCACCAAGGCGGGAAGCCGCACAACGCGAATTTCCCGGCCGGTTCGGTGTTCGGCGCCGGCAAGAGCGGGGCCGACTCGACGTGGGGCTACGAAGGCGCGTGGATGTACGGCGCGCTCTACCTGTGGTGGTTCTACGCCCAGGGCGCACGCACGACGTCGGCGCTGCGTGAGCGGGCCCGCCAGCGCGGCAACCTCGTGATCGACAACGCTTTCGCGACCCACCCGGGTTTCAATATCTGAAGCCTGACCGACAGGGCCCTCTCGCTTCACCGCGAGAGGGCTTCGTCGCTATACCTCCGATGACTAAGCTAGTGTCCCACTCAACGGGGCTTGACCGCTCAAATATCACCCGCAATCATCGGATCTCTCGGTTACCACGCCCTGGATGAGAGCGGATGGTCATGAGAGTTCGAGCGCAACGCACCGCCTGGCTCGCCGTCGTCCTCGCCCTGCTCGCGGGCTTGCTCACCACGACGACCGCGAGTGCGGAGGTGCACCATCCCCGCCAGAAGTGGCTACGCGAGGCCACCGCGGGCCTTTTCCTGCACTGGGGCATGTTCACCGCACCGCGCCACACCGACTGCGCGGCCTGGGAACGCGCCGTCACCGACGGCGGCTGGAGCGCCGACTACTGGGTGGACGAAGCGCGCAAACTCGGCGCCTCCTACATCGTGCTCGCCACCTTCCACAGCAGGCTGGGATACGCGCGGCCGTGGCCGTCGAAGATCCCCGGAAGCTGCGCGACGCGACGCGACCTGCTCGGCGAACTCGTCAAAGCGGGCAACGCCAAGGGCGTCCGGACGATCCTCTACATGACCGACGATCCGCAGTGGCACAAGGAAACCGGTGTCGAGTCGCTGGATTCCGCGGCGTACTCCGCCTACAAGGGCAAGCAGGTGGACCTGACCACGCGGCCCGGATTCGGCGAGTACAGCTACGACCTCTTCCACGAGGTCATGGACCGCTACGCCGATCTCGCCGGGTTCTGGATCGACAACGACAACGAGTACTGGGAAAAGCACAAGCTCTACGAACAGATCCGCGAGAAACGGCCGTCCTGGTTGCTGAGCAACAACAACGAGGACACGCCGATCATGGACACCGTCAGCAACGAGCAGAAGACCGGCATCACACCGGCCTACGACTACCCGCAGGCCGCGTTCACCCCGATGCCGCGGCTCACCGAAGCCGACTACAAACTGCCGACCAACGGCGGCTGGTGGTACGACGGCACCGATCAGGCCGTCGACTTCCGGCTGTCCACCGGGCGTTACATCACCAACGCCGGTTCTTCGATGAAGTCGCTGATGGCCGAGACACCGATGGTGAACGGGAAGTTCCCGCCGCAGCAGGAGGCGTACAACAACTTCATGGCGAGCTGGGTACCGCCGATCAAGTCCGCGCTTCAGGGCAAAGAGGGCGGCGGGTACATGTACGGCGGGATGCAACCCGGGTTCTGGAACGACGGCGCGCACGGCGTCATCACCGTCGAGCCCGGCGCCGGAACGCAGTACCTCCACGTGGTCACGCGCCCGCGAACCGATCTGCTCCGGCTGCGCGACAACGGTTACCAGGTCACCAAGGTATCCGACCTGCGCTCGGGCAAAGCGCTGCGATTCAGCCAATCCGCCGGCTATCTGACCATTGTGGACATCAAGGACTGGGACACCTACGACACGGTGTTCAAGGTGGAAACGGCCGGGCAGCGGTACTTTTACGACTCGCGTACGATCAAAGCCACCGCGTCGTCCTCACGCGCGGGGCATCCGGCGTCGAACCTCGTCGACGGGAACTTCGAGAACTACTGGGACGCCGACGGCAAGCAGCCGGTCTCGCTGACCTTGGATCTCGGCAAGCGGCGGACGGCGACCTACCTCGCGGTGAACCAGCGTGAAATGTCGCCGACACACGCCCGGGAATCGTTCGGCAGGCCCGAGGATTCGTCCCGGATCAAGAACTACCGCGTCTACCGCAGCGACGACGGCAGGAACTGGGGCGAACCGATCCGCACCGGCGCGATGCCGAGTGCTCGCGGTGTGCACTTCATCGATCTCGGCGAACAGCGGACCCGGTTCGTCAAACTCGAAGTGCTCGACACCTGGGCCGGCCCGCAGGCGAAGCCGTTCTACAAGCAGTTGGCGATCGATGAGATCAAGGTTGCGTACGGCTATCCGAATTCGTTCCCCGGCACACCGGTTCCCTTGGAGGCCGAATCCTTCCGCAACGACCTCGACGGCCGCGCGCACCTCGACCGGTGCGCGTCCTGCTCCGGGTCGTTCCAGGTGACCGGGCTCGGCCGCGGCCCTCGCAACGCGGTCTCCTTTCCGGGGGTGACGGTGGCGGAAGCCGGGACCTACCGGCTCCAGCTCGACACCACGGGCGGACGCGCGACGTCGGTGGCGGTGAGTGTCAACGGCGGCGCGCCCGTGGAGACCACGGTCGACGCCGACACGCCCGGAGTCGTGACCTCGGCGGCGATCCCGGTCGCGCTGAACGCCGGTGCCAACACCGTCAAGGTGTTCAGCGATGCCGACGCGGGCCCGGGGCTGGACCGGATCGCGGTCGCTCCCCTGCCGCCCTCGTCCTACACACCGAAGACGACTCTGACCGTCGAACCCGGTGGCGTCCAATGGCTCTCCCCGGGACGGCAGTCCATGAAGGTGGCCGCGAGACTGCGGCTCGACGCCGATGACACCATCGGCAAGGTCTCCCTGGCGCCGGTCGTCCCGGCGGGCTGGACACTGCGGGGAACCCCGGCGACGGCGGCGTCGATGCGCGTCGGCCAAGAGCTCGAAGCTTCATGGACCTTGGACTCCCCCGAAGGCATCACCGCGACCGACATCCCGGTCACCGCGTCGTTCGACGTGCTCGGGCGGGCGAAAACGGTGAGCAAGCCGGTGCGGGTGAGCCCCCGGCCGGCGGACCGGGTCTTCATGCGGGAGGCCGAAGACTCGGCGAACGACGTCGGCGGCGCGGGCGTCACGAACTGCGGGGTGTGCTCCGGTGGCCAGAAGGTCCGCAACATCGGCGGCGATCCGGACTCGTTCGTGCTGTTCGAGAACGTCACCGCGACCGAGACCAGGCGGTACACCCTCTACCTCGACTTCACCGTCAACGGGCCGCGCTCGTACTTCGTCACGGTGAACGGCGGCACTCCGGTGGAGGTGAAGGTCGACGGCTCGGGGAACAACACCCAGTACACGACCTCGGTGCCGGTCGATCTGCGAGCGGGGGCGAACACGATCAAACTCCACAACGACAACGCGTCGGCCCCGGATCTCGATCGGTTGTCACTGGGGTGAGGTACCGGCTTGACCCTCTCCCGGGGAGAGGGTTCAGGCTTGTCCCATGACGACCTTGATGCCGATCGGCGTGTTCGCGCACGCCACCCGGCTGTCGGTCCGCGCGCTGCGGAACTACGACCGGCTCGGGCTGCTGGTGCCCGCCCTGATCAACCCCGGAACCGGGTATCGCCGGTACTCGCTCGAACAGTTCGCCCGCGCGGGGCTGATCCGGCGGCTGCGGGAACTGGAAATACCACTCGCGGAGATCGCCGAGATCCTCGACGCGGGTACGCCGGACGACGTGAAGGCCGCGATCAAACGGCATCACGACCGGGTGGTGACGCGGGCCGCGGAACTCGCGGCGATCAGCGGCGAACTCGATTCCGTCCTCGCCGAGCCGACGCGGTGGCTGCATGTCTACGAGCGCACACGCGCTCCGCAACAGATCGCCCGCTTGACGGTCCAGACTCCGCTGGGCGGCTTGGCCGAGCTGATCGGACCGGCCTACGGCCGCCTGTTCGCTGCGCTCGAAGCGCAAGGCGTCGCACCGGCGGGGCCGCCCGGGACCCGGTACCTCACCGACGATCCCGATGAGTTGACCGTCGAACTGTTCGTCCCGGTCAGCGAGCCGGTGCGCGCGGACGGAGACGTCGACTTCGCCGAACTCCCCGGCTGTCTGCTCGTGGCGACGATCCATGAGGGTGACTACGATGACGTCGAAACGGCCTATCGGTCACTGGGCCGCTGGATCGCCGAACGCGATCGCGTCCCAGCCGGACCCGCGGAGGAGTTGTACCTCGTGGCTCCCGGCCCGTCGGTCACGCCCGAGGCCTATCGCACCGAAATCGCCTGGCCGGTGCGCCCGTGATCCTCGACGGCATCAAGACCACTGGTGGCGAACACTGCGAGACCAGCACTCTCGACGTCCTCCTGCGGCACGCCGGGATCGAGCTGTCCGAACCCGATGCTGTTCGGGCTCGGGGAAGGTCTGGGCTTCATCTACTGGGACGGGAAGAACCTGCCGTTCCCGTTCCTCGGTGGGCGCAGCAAACCCCTGGAGATCACGCGGAGACTGACCGAACGGCTCGGGCTGTCCTTGGCCGTCAAGGAGACCACGTCGACGCGCACGGCGTGGCGGAACGTGGCCGAGCGGATCGACGCCGGACTCCCGGTCGGCCTGCAGCTCGATTCCTACCACCTCGAATACTTCACCTCGAAGGTCCACTTCGGCGGACACGTCGCCGCTTTGTACGGCTACGACGAAGAAAAGGCGTTCCTGGTCGACACGGCGCAGCAAGGCGGGGAGGTGACGACGTCACGGGAGAGCCTGGAACGCGCCCGAGGCGAGAAGGGGCCCATGACCGCGAAGAATCTCTCGTTCACCATCACCGCGGGCGGGTCGCTCACGCCGCTCTCCGACGCCGTTCGCTCCGCTGTGCGAGCCAACGCGGCGGAGTTCCTCACTCCGCCCATCGCCAACCTCGGCTACCGCGGGATCGGCAAAGCCGCCGTTCAGGTGCGGAAATGGTTCGACCGCAGCAGCGACCCGGCCCGCGACCTCCCGCAAGCCGCCACCCTGATGGAACGGGCGGGGACCGGCGGCGCGCTCTTCCGCCGGTTCTACCGCGACTTCCTCGAAGAATGCGCGGCCCTCGTCGACGACGCCGGTCTCCGTACCGCCGCCGAGAAATACCGTGAGATCACTCCACTGTGGACCGAAGTGGCGCGGTCGTTCACACAGGCGGGGGAAACGGGCGACACCCGGCACCTGGTGGACGCGTCCGCCGTCCTGTCCGAGCTGGCTCAGCGCGAACAGGAGGCGATGACGGCGCTGGCGACGGTTCAGCCCTGCCGCTCGTAGGGCAGCTTCTCCCCCGCTTCCACAGCGAACGGCAACCGGTTGCCGGCAGGCGGCAACGGGCAGGTCGCGAAGTCGGTGAACGCGCACGGCAGATTCGTCGCGCGCGTGAAGTCGAGGACGACGGACCCGTCCTCGGCGGGAGCCGCCACCGCGAGCGACCGGTTCGCCGCGTAGGTGGTGACGCCACTCGTGGCGTCGGTGAACAAGATGAGCAGGCCGTCCTTCTTGCCGTTGAACGCGGTGAGCGTGTGCTCCACGCCGTCGTGTTCGAAACGCACGATCCCCGGCGAGACGTAGACATGGCTGAGGCCTTCGACGACCGCACCGACCGTGGTCGGGCGCGGCTCGTCGAAAGCCTCGAAGGTGCCGGAAAGCACCCAGGCTTCGTCGGGCTCGTACGCCGGGACACCGCGGAAAGCGTTCAGCACGGGGGCTTTCGGATCGTGCACGCGGATCAGGTACCCACCGCGGCGCGCCACTTCGACCTCGATGTCCCCGGCGACGACGCGGGTGGTCGCGCCGCTGTTGACCAGCTCGAAGCGGTGGACGTCGGTGACCCGCTCGCCCTCGTGGGAGAGGTCCGCGCCCTGCGGGTCGAGATAGGCCGCGTCGGCGTCCTGCCACCACAAGCCGGGCAGCCCCTCATACGCGCGCGGGTTGTCCTCGAGCCAGTCGAGCGAGACCAGGGCGAGCCAGCCGAGCGGAGCGGCGAGATCGCGCTCGCGCTGGGTCTTCCAGTCCTGCCAGTCCCGCGTGAACGTGTCCAGGCTTGTGCTCATCGCCGGTCCCTTCCGTGACCTTGTTCGTTCTCCATGGTCAACGGCCTGTCGGCGGCGATATTTCCTGTCCCGGCATGTGGGCGGTCCTAGGCGCGGTAGTCCTCGGAGGAACGCCACCACACGATGTCGAGCCAGGTCTCGTCGTCGATCCGGATCAGCTGGGCGTCGAGGCGACCCTCCCGATCCGCCCGGAAGTCGGTGCGCATGGCCGGGCGGGCCTGGAGCAGTTCGTCCGCGCGGTCGGCCGGAACCTTGAAGCGGGTCAGTTTCACTTTCGTCATGGTGCCGATGTCAGGCGCCGGCGTTCGCGTTCGATCGCCAGTCAAACGTGGCGTTCCCCGGCACGGATCCGGACCGACTGGTGGAAGCCGCGCGGCGGCCCGGATGTCCGCAAGGGACACTTTTCGGTCGGGAGTGACAAGGAGGGTTCTGCCCAGCTTGGAGGTCGCCCGGCAACAACGGTCCGATGCGGGGGCGGTCGGCCGCCGATGAAGTGTTGGAAGTCCGTGAAGGCCTCCTTCCCTACCTTCACAGTAGGGAAGGAGGCCTTCACGACATCGAGCCGGTCACGCCACACCCTCCACCGCGTCTGACCCCGAGGAGCCCGCCGCCCATACCTGCGACGGGTCCCTCGGCAGGCCGCAGGCTTGAAAACTGTTCGGTACCGGCCGAAACCCGGAGATCGACTGGGCTATTCGGGCGTATTCGACGCGAAGATCTCCACGTCTTGTCGGTGTCCAGAGCAGGATCGTCCGTTCCGGACTTGGGAGGGGACGGAACGCCTCATGGTGAATCAGCCACGTGGCCCGGATGGCCGCTGGATCAAATACAAGTACGGCGGCGGCGCGGCGGCGCTGGGGGTCGCCGTGGCCGCCGGGAGCGTCAGTGCAGGCGGAGGCACCGCCGCCTCCCTCGATTCCGCCGCGGGCCAGGCCCTCAAAGGCAAAACCTCCAGCAAGAAATCCGCACAGAAGGGACGCCATTCCGAGGCATGGCAGCGCCTCGGCTGGCGTCAACTCAAGAAGGCCGCGAAACGCGAACTGAAATGCGGCCCGCATTCCTTCGGCGAAGTCCAGCGGTTCTTCCTTCGGCACCCTTGCGTCGATCTCGACCGCATGATCGTCACCGTCGATGACGGATCCGGTAACAAGATCGCCGTGTCCGTCGCCTGGGTGAAGATGCCCAAGGCGAACGAGGCAGCCGAGCTGAAACGGCTCGTCGACAAGGACGGCACCGGCAATGTCGCTCTCCTCGGCGAGGGACAGCACGGCGAACGCTTCACCGGCGAGGACTACGACTCCCGCCTCGACCGGAAGCTGGTCGTGATCGCCGAATCAGCTCGCGTCGCCGGACGGCCGAGCGAAGCGACGCTGGAGACCGCCGTCGAAATAGCCGTCGAATTCCCAGCACCTTGACCGCTACCAAAGGAACGGAACGTACGTGAGCAGGAGCGAACACTCGAGAAGGCGACTCGAAGCCCAAGCGAGACAGCTTCTGGAGAGAACCTTCACCGGCTTGGACTCGCTGCACCGCAATGTCCTCACCGCACTGCTCAGCCGGACCGGCGAGAGCTGGCGACTACTGGTCAGGACGGCGCTGCCGTCAGACGACGCCTGGAGCGCGGACGCGTTCCTGATCGGGCGCACCGGCGTCTTCGCACTCCTGATCGCCGACAAAGGCCCGGACGGCGAAACCGCGCGCCAAGTCTTGCGCCACGCGAAAGAACGCTTTGCCGGGATTCCCGGGCCACAGAGACGCGCTTTGGCCGAGAGCGCGATCCATCTCGTGGTGATCGGCTCGGGCGCCGGCAAACCCCGCCAAGACGGCATCTACTGGTCACTGACCGAATCCAGTCTCGACCGCGTCTTCCGGCGCGACGCGCTCCACCTCGACCAGAGACTGGTCGCCCGCATCGCGGAGCAGGCTGAACGACGCCTCCGCGGTTACCGGCCTCTGGCCGTTCAGCAGCTGGATCGCGCTCCGGACGCGGAGGGGCTGCTGGACGCGTCCGAACTGATCGAAGACCAGCTCGGCGCGGCACAGCAACGGTCGTTCGATTCCTGGCTCACCTTCCTGCATCCGCGGCAGAACGCCATCGTCAAACGCGACTACTCCGGTCCCGCGCGGATCAGTGGCCCCGCGGGGACCGGCAAGACGGTCGTCGCACTGCACCGGCTCAGGCACCTGGCCCGCCTCAGCACTGGACCGCTGCTGTTCACCACCTACGTCCACTCGCTGCCGTCGGTGATCAAAGCGGCCTTCGACCGGCTGGCCCCGGAACTGGACGGCCGCGCCGAGTTCACGAACCTGCACGGCTGGGTCCGCCGGTTCCTCGCTGAACGGGGCGTGCCGGTGAACGTCGACCGGCGCAAGATCGACACGGCGTTCAGCTTCGCGTGGATGGCTTATCGCGAGCGGCTGCAGCTCATCGAGCCGAGCGTCGATTACTGGCGCACGGAACTGGACAGGGTGATCAAAGGTCGTGGGATCACGACACTCGACGGCTACGTAGCGGCCGCTCGCCGGGGCCGGATCCTGCCGCTCAACGCGAGCCAGAGAGAAGACGTCTGGGGCCTCTACGAGCACTATCAGCGGGGACTCGCGGACAAGGGCGTGCACGACTATAACGATCTGATCGGACTGGGCCACGCCGAACTCAGGCAACGCCCGCTCGAATCGCCGTATGCGGCGGTTGTCGTCGACGAGGTCCAGGACATCACATTGGGCGGCTTGAAGCTGTTGCGTGAACTGGCCGGCGACGGACCGAACAAACTTTTGCTGGTCGGCGACGGGCAGCAACAGGTGTACCCCGGAGGTTGGCGGCTGTCCGACGCCGGTATCCCGATCCAGGGCCGCGGCGAGATCCTGAAGGTCAACTACCGCAACCGCGCCGAGGTGCTGGGTTTCGCACAGCGATTCGACGCGACGAACCGGGTGGACGACCTCGACGGCGCGGACGGCGTGGCCTTGCGTGCGGCCGAATCGGCCAGCGAGGGCGGCACCACCGCCGCCTGGCGCGGCACCTCACGCGATCTTCCCGACGCGCTGGCGAACGCCGTTCGAACCCTGCCGGTCCCCCTCGACCACGCGGCGCTGATCGTCTTCCAGCACAAGGACCTGAACAGGTGCACCGAAATCCTGCGCACGGCGGGGATACCCACGCTGGCGCTGGAGAACTACACCGGTGAAGCCGACGGCAAGCTCAAGATCGGGACCGTGCACCGCGCCAAGGGGCTCGACTTCCAGGCGGTGCTGGTGCTGGAGAACGTCCGCGAAAGCGTGACCGGGACGCAGGCCGAAGAGGAACGCCGTGAGCTGCGTGACAGACAGCATTTGGTCGCGGCGACTCGCGCCCGCGACTTCCTCTGGTGGGGCGTGCTCGATGACACCGGTACCGGCACCGAGCTCCCGGCCCAGCCCGAGTCACCGGCCAAAGAAGCCGAATGCGTTCACGACATGCCGATCTCGTGGTGTTCGCTGTGCCGGAAGCCACCACCGAACGTCCGCCCCCACGGCTACCGGACCGGTGAGGGGAACGCCTATCACAACGATCCGGACTGCACCTGGCTGCGCAAAGGCCAGGGCCGGGCGTATCGGCAGGGCAAGAACATCCACGACATCGTCCGGCTCGCCTGGGGTTCCGTCGCACCCGGCGAACTCGAACCCTGCGAGTTCTGCTGCAGTCCCCACTGGATGCGGCGCCACGGGCACCGACCGGACGCCGATTAGTTTTTTTGTCTTGACAACTTCGACCGTCGGACGGTTAGCTGAGCGCAGCACACCGACCGAAGGGATCCAGTCATGGCCAAGTTCGCGAACGTCGACGACTACATCGCCGCCCTGCCCGAAGACCTCCGCGAGGTCGCCGCCGCGCTGCGCCCGATCGTCAACGCCGCCTTGCCGGGCTCCATCGAGGCGCTGTACCACGGCTCCCCCACGTGGAGTGCGGGCGAAGCCGCGGGCAAGAACCTCGTCTGCTTGCTGAAGGCGTACTCGTCGTACGTCACCTTCGCCCTCTGGAAGGGACAGCTCGTTGACGACCGGTCCGGCAGGCTCGAGGCGAGCGCCCGCGAGATGGCGCACGTCAAACTGCGCTCGGTCACCGACATCGACGCCGACCTGTTCACCGGCTGGCTCAAGGAGGCACGGGACCTCGAAACCGCCGCGGCGGCGCGATGACACAATCGCCGTCGTGCCCACGATCACCGACGAATCCCGTTGCCCCTGCGGCCTTGGCGAGCCCTACGGCGCTTGCTGTGGCCGCTTCCACCAGGGAGCGGCGACAGCGCCGACCGCCGAACTCCTGATGCGGTCGCGGTTCAGCGCGTTCGCCGTCGGCGACACCGCTTATCTCACCACGACCTGGCACCCGGACACCCGGCCGTCGGACCTTGACCTGGACCCGGGGCAGCGTTGGACGTTCCTGGAAATCCTCGGCAAGACCGGCGGAGGACTACTGGAGAACGAGGGCACCGTGGAGTTCCGGGCCCACTACCGGCAGGACCGCCGAGCCGACAGCATGCGGGAGAACAGCCACTTCGTCCGCGTGGACGGGAAGTGGACCTACGTGGCGCCCGTCAGCTGACCGGACGGCCGCGCCTCCTCCGAGCCGGACCCCAACCGCGCGCCGACAAACCCCTCACGAGGGTCTGTTCCCCACGTGACGAGGCGGCTACTATCGCACCCAATTGTTAGGGAACTTTCTTAACGATATCCACCCCAGGTCCGCCGCCGTGTGCCCGAGGAGGCGCGCTCGTGAGTTTTCGGCAGAAGAGAACCCGGATCCCGTTACTGGCCATGACCGTCACCGCGCTGGCCGCCGCGGTCTGCGGGGTGACCACCGCTCCCGCCGCCACCGGCGCGGAAGTGGCCGTACCGCTGACCGTCGGCGCCGCCGCGGGCAACGCCACCCCGATCCCCGGTTACGTGATCCAGTCCTCGGCACAGGTCAGCGACGATTCAGCGGTGTCGAAGCCGGGCTTCCCCACCTCCGGCTGGTACCCGGTGTCGTCGCGGTCCACGGTCTACGCCGGTTTGCTGCAGAACGGCAAATACGCCGACCCGTTCTACTCGACGAATATGAAGAACGTCCCCGCGGCCCAGTTCTCCGTGCCGTGGTGGTACCGCACCGACCTCAACGTCGAGGACACCTCGTCGCGTACCTATCTCGACTTCAGCGGTGTGCTCTCGAAGGCCGACGTCTGGGTCAACGGTACCAAGATCGCGACGAAGGACCAGGTCAACGGCGCCTACACGCGGCACGACCTGGACATCACCGCGCACGTGCGCGCGGGCGTCAACAGCGTCGCCTTCAAGGTCTACCCCAACGACCCCAACAACGACCTCTCCATGGGCTGGATCGACTGGGCGCAGACCCCGCCGGACCAGAACATGGGCATCGTCCGGGACGTCCTCGTGCGGCGCGGCGGTCCGGTCGCGCTGCGCAGCGCGCACGTGGTCCAGAAACTGAACTCGGCGCTCGACCACGCCGACCTCACGGTGAAGGCCGACGTCCGCAACGACACGGCGAACGCGGTGCAGACCACGGTCGCGGGCACGGTCGCGGGCAAGCCGGTCAGCCAGACGGTCTCGCTGGCGGCCAAGGAGCGCAAGACCGTCACCTTCCCCGTCGTGGGTCTCGACAAGCCGAACCTCTGGTGGCCGGCCGGGATGGGCTCGCAGCACCGGTACGAACTCGACCTGACCGCGAGCGTCGGCGGCGCGCCGTCGGACAGCTCGAAGTCGAAGTTCGGTGTCCGCGACGTCAAGGCGCCGCTGAACTCCAGCGGCGGACGGCAGTACAGCGTCAACGGCAAACCGCTCCTGATCAGGGGCGGCGGTTACACGCCGGACCTGTTCCTGCGCTGGAGCGCGACCGCGGCAGCCGACAAGCTCAAGTACGTGCTGAACCTCGGGCTCAACACGGTCCGGCTGGAAGGACATATCGAGCCGGACGAGTTCTTCGACCTCGCCGACGACCTCGGTGTGCTGACCATGCCCGGCTGGGAATGCTGCGACAAATGGGAAGGGCACGTCAACGGCGAGGAGAAGGGCGAACCCTGGGTCGAATCGGACTACCCCATCGCCAAGGCGTCGATGTTCTCCGAGGCCGAGCGTCTGCGCGACCACCCGAGCGTCATCTCCTTCCACATCGGCAGCGACTTCGCCCCGGACCGGCGGATCGAGCAGGGTTACCTCGACGCGATGAAGGCCGCGGACTTCACCCTCCCGGTGATCCCGTCCGCGTCGAAGCGACCGTCTCCGATCACGGGCGCGTCCGGCATGAAGATGAACGGACCGTACGACTACGTCCCGCCGGTCTACTGGTACGACAAGTCGCAAAAAGACCGTGGTGGCGCGTGGAGCTTCAACTCGGAGACCAGTGCCGGTGTCGACATCCCGACGATGGACACGCTGAAGCGGATGATGTCGCCGAGCGAACTGGAGACGATGTGGAAGGACCCGTCGGCACCGCAGTATCACCGTTCTTCGTCGTCGACGTTCGCGAATCTGAAGCTGTTCGGTGACGCGCTCACCAAACGGTACGGCGCGCCGTCGAACCTGAACGACTTCGTGCGCAAGGCGCAGCTCGCGCAGTACGAGAACGTCCGTGCGGAGTTCGAGTCGCATTCGCGCAACTACACCGACTCGACCAACCCGTCGACCGGGTTGATCTACTGGATGCTCAACAGCCCGTGGACGTCCTTGCATTGGCAGCTGTTCGACGCCTACATGGACCAGAACGGCGCCTACTACGGCGCGAAGAAGGCCAACGAGCCGCTGCACATCCAGTACTCGCACGACAACCGTTCGGTCGTGGTGATCAACCAGACGTCGAACGCGGTCAACGGGCTGACGGCGACCACGAAGCTGTACAACCTCGACGGCACGGAGAAGTACAGCAACACCAAGACCGGGCTGTCGGTCGGCGCGCTGGGCGCCAAGGCCACCGCGGTCACCGTTCCGGTGGTGAGCGGGCTGTCGACGACCTACCTGGCGAAGCTCGTGCTCACCGACTCGTCCGGCAAGGAGGTCAGCCGGAACGTGTACTGGCTCTCCACCAAGGCAGACACGCTCAACTGGGCAGGCAGTGACTGGTACTACACCCCTCAGTCGGGCTTCGCGGATCTGTCCGGGCTGAACAACCTCGGCCAGGTGGCCGTCGGCGCGACGGCGAAGTCGGTCACCGGATCCGACGGGACGACCACGACGACCGTGACACTGAAGAACACCTCGGGCGGCAAGCTCCCGGCGTTCTACGTCGACACGAAGGTCGTGGATTCCGCGGGCAAGCCGGTGCTCCCGGTGGAGTGGAACGACAACGCGACGAGCCTCTGGCCGGGTGAAACGACCACGCTGACCGCGAAGTACCGCACGGCCGACCTCAAGGGCTCCAAGCCTTCGGTGCGGGTGTCGGGCTGGAACACCGGGACGCAGACCGTTCCGGCCGACGGCTCCGGCCCCGGTCCGGGCAACCCGGTCGACTACCAGGCCGAGGACGCCACGATCGGCCAGGGCGCGGTGGAGTCCAACCACGCCGGCTACACCGGTACCGGGTTCGTCAACTACGACAACGTGGCGGGCAGCTCGGTCGAGTGGACCGTCACCGCGCCGTCGGCGGGCACCTACGACGTCGTCGTCCGGTACGCCAACGGGACGACGACGAGCCGCCCGCTGGACTTCTCCGTCAACGGCTCGATCAGCGCGTCGGGCGTCGCCTTCGGCGGCACCGGGGCGTGGCCGACCTGGGCGACGAAAACCGTCCGGGTGACCCTGGCGGCGGGCGTGAACAAGATCAAGGCGGTCGCCACCACGGCGAACGGCGGCCCCAACGTCGACAAGATCACCCTCTAGCACGGGAGTCGCCGAAGGCCCCTTCGCCGCTCGGCGAAGGGGCCTTTCGGCGTACGCTTTCCGGGTGACCGGCAAACCCGACCCGCGCCTGCGCGACCTCGCCATGCTGCGACGCGTCCGCGACCGGATCGACCGCGACTACGCGCAACCGCTCGACGTCGAGGCACTGGCGCGCGGCGTCCACGTCTCCGCCGGGCATCTGAGCCGCGAGTTCCGGGCGGCGTACGGCGAATCGCCCTACAGCTACCTGATGACCCGCCGGATCGAGCGGGCCATGATGCTGCTGCGACGCGGGGACATGTCGGTCACCGAGGTCTGCTTCGACGTCGGCTTCTCGTCACTGGGCACCTTCAGCACGCGGTTCTCCGAACTGGTCGGCATTTCGCCGAGCGCCTACCGCAAACAGGCGATGGAAGACGGCCGCGGCATGCCCGGTTGCGTCGTCAAACAGGTCATGCGGCCGATCAGGAATAAAGAAGCGACTCCCCCGCGCGCCGACCTACCTTGAGTCGCATGTCCCTCTCGATTCACGCGTCCTTCCTCCCCGCGGACGATTTCGAGGCTTCACTTTCCTTCTATCGCGACATCCTGGGCTTCGAAGTGCGTGAGGAAGACCCGGCCGGAATCCTCGTCGGCCCACCTGGACAGCCGCGGACGTCGATCGTGCTCCAGTCCCCTGCCGCCGATCCGGAGCTCACCGAAGAGGAACGCGTCACGATCGCCGAACTGATGGCGAAGGGGACGTACGCGACCATCGTGCTCACCACCCGGGACCTGAACGCGACGTTCGACCGGATCCAGGCGACCGGCGCCGACGTCGTCCAGGAACCCATCGATCAGCCCCACGGCGTCCGTGACTGCGCTTTCCGCGACCCGGCGGGCAACCTGGTGCGGATCGAACAGCGGTAGCCCAGCCTCGGTGCGCGAGCACCGGGGCCCTCGGGTGATGATGAGCGGCGTGGAGATCGCGGTAGAACTCGTGGCACTGGTGGTGGCCGTCCTCCTGGTCACCGCCGCGGCGCGGAAACTCGACTGGTCGGCGCCGCTGTGCCTGATCGCGGTCGGGGTCGTCGCCTCGTACGTCCCCGGCGTCCCGGAGTACGAACTGGATCCGGAGGTCGTCCTGCTGGGGCTGCTGCCCCCGCTGCTGTACGCGACCGCGATCCGCACGTCGCTGATCGACTTCCGCCGTAACCGCGGGCCGATCCTGTTGCTGTCGGTGGGGCTCGTCATCTTCACCACGGCCGTGGTCGGCGTCGTGGCGTGGCTGGTGATCCCCGGCCTGCCGCTCGCCGCCGGGCTCGCGATCGGCGCGGTGGTCGCCCCGCCCGACGCGGTGGCGGCCACCGCGGTCGCCCGCAAGGTCGGCATGCCGCGCAAGCTGACGCGGCTCCTGGAGGGCGAGAGCCTGTTCAACGACGCGGCCGCGCTGGTCGCGTTGCGAACCGCCATCGCCGCCATCGCCGGTTCGGTCAGCCTGCTGCAGGTCGGCGGGGATTTCCTGCTCGCCGCGGGCGGCGGGCTGGTGATCGGGTTCGCCGTCGGCGCGATCGCCGCGATGATCCGCACCCACCTCGAAGATCCGGTCACCGACACCGCGCTTTCGCTGGTGGTCCCGTTCGTCGCCTACATCGCAGCCGAGGCGATCCACGGTTCCGGGGTGATCGCCGTGGTCGTCGCGGGCCTGATCCTCGGGCACAAGTCGCCAAGCATGCTCTCGGGCCGGTCCCGGCTGGCGAGCAGGCTGAACTGGCAGACCATCCAGTTCCTGCTGGAGAACATCGTCTTCCTGCTGATCGGCCTGCAGGTCCGGCGGATTATGACCGAGGTCGGCCACAGCGGCCTGACCTGGTTCCAGCTGGTCGTCATCTGCGCCGCGACCCTCGCCGCGACGATCGTCACCCGCATCGTCTGGATGGTCGGCATCGGGCTGGCGCGGCGGTTGTTCCGCCGTCACGCCTGGCCGTGGCGGTACTCGGCGGTGATCGCCTGGGCGGGGATGCGCGGGGTCGTCACGCTCGCGGCGGCGTTCGTGCTGCCGGCCGACACCCCGCAGCGGGCCGTGCTGGTCCTGGTCGCGTTCGTCGTCGTGGCCGGAACGCTGGTGCTGCACGGGACGACGCTGCCGGTGCTGGTGCGGCGCCTGAAACTGCCGCCGCCGGATCCCGCCGAAGACGCGTTGCAAGAGGCGGCCGTGCTCAACAACATGACGCGGGCCGCGATCGAGGAACTGGAGAAGATCCGGACTCCCGAGGACCCCGACGACATCGTCGAGCGCTTGCGCAGCCGCCTTCAGCACCGGTCCGATTCGGCTTGGGAGGAGCTCGGCAGGCAGAGCACGCTCACCGAGACGCCGAGCGACGCGTATCGGCGCCTGCGCTTGAAACTGCTCGAAGTGGAACGGGCGAAGTTCCTGGAGGCGCGCGACTCCGGCATGGCCGATGACGACGTCCTGCGCCGGATCCTCGAACGCCTCGACATCGAGGAATCCATGCTGGACAGGGAAGAGGAGACCGTGCCGGACTCCGATCGCGAACTGCGCACACCCGCCGCGACGGCGGGCTCCTGCAAGCATCTGACCAAAGACTGGCCGGAGGTCGAACCCAGCTCCCCTGACGAGTGCGCGGTCTGTGTCGAGAACGGGATGACCTGGGTGCATCTGCGCGAATGCGTCAAATGCGGGAACGTGGCCTGCTGCGACTCGTCGCCGGGCAAGCACGCGACCGAGCACTTCCACGACACCCTGCATCCGGTGATGCGCAGCCACGAGCCCGGCGAGACTTGGCGCTGGTGCTTCGTCGACAAGCAACTGGGCTGACTCGGTATCGTCCGGGTATGAGCACCCCTGAGCAGGAGATCGAATACCGCCAGCACCGGTTCTCACCCCCGCCGGGGTCGACCGAGATCTTCCTTGTCCGCCACGGTGAATCGGCTCCGGCCAAGGCCAGTACGCCGTTCGACATGGTCGACGGGCAGGCTGACCCCGACCTCGCGCCGGAAGGCCGCGAACACGCCGAACGGGTCGGTGGCCGTCTCGCGGACGAACGGATCTCCGCGCTGTACGTGACGACGTTGCGCCGGACCTCGCAGACCGCGGCACCGCTGGCGGCGAAACTCGGGCTCACGCCGGAACTCGAAGCCGATCTGCGGGAGATTCACCTCGGAGACTGGGAGAACGGGCTCTTCCGGCGCTACACCCACGAAGGCCACCCGATCGTCGAAAAGCTGTGGCAGGAGCAGCGTTGGGACGTCATCCCCGGCGCGGAGACGATGGAGGCGTTCGGCGGCCGGATCAGGGCGGCCATCGGCAGGCTCGCGGCGGCCAACCCGGACCGGCGGATCGCCGTGTTCACTCACGGCGGCGTCATCGGCGAGGTCTTCGCACAGGCCAGCGCCGCGAAGAACCGGTTCGCGTTCCTCGGCGCGGACAACGGCTCGATCTCACATCTGGTGGTCTCCGGTGACGACTGGATGGTGCGCCGGTTCAACGACACCTCGCATCTTCAGTCACCTCTCGGCTGATCCGGCCCGCCGCGACCAGGTGCACGACGACCAGGACCGCGGCGGCCTCCGCGGCCAGCAATCCGATGAGCACGAGCACCTGGGTCACCCCGGCCTGAACCGGCCCGGCGCCGCCGAGGAGGACACCGACGTAGGCGCCGGGCAAGGTCACCAGGCCGACCGTGCGGGTCTGGTCGAGCGCGGGGATCAGCGCCTGCCCCGCCGAGGGACGGCAGATCTCCAGCGCCGCCGGGCGCCGCAGGAAACCCAGTGCCAGCGCGGCTTCGTACTCGCCGTGCCGTGACGAGAGTTCGTCGAGCGCGCGCCTCGCGGCCTGAGAGGTCGCGGACATCGCGCCGCCGATGACGATCCCGGCGATCGGCACGACCGCGATGGGCCGCCACGGGACCACCCCGGTCGCGAGTACGAGCGCCAGCACCGGCACCACGCCGGACGCGATGGCGAGCGCGACCCACGCGAGATCCTTCGGCACGCCGATCCGGCGCGCGGAGGTGACCGCCGCGATCGCGAACATCAGCAGCACGAATCCGCCGGTCAGCCAGCCGGACTTCAGGATCCCGACGATCACCAGGGAAACGACGGCGAGCTGCACCACGGCGCGCGCGGCCGCGAACAGCACCGCCCTGCCCTGCCCCAGTTGCCCGAAACGCACCACGGCCGCGCCGAAGATCGCCAGTAAGGCGAGGACCACGGCGAGCACGGGGCCGAAGTCGATCGCGCCGTCCGTCATGCGGATGATCCTGCCGCTTCCGGTGACCGTTCGGTACAGGTGGTCGTGGGTGGCGATTCGGGTTAGAACCCGAATCGCCACTCACGACCACCTTGACCCACCCACGGCCTAAGCGGTGCAGGTCACCGGCGCGCCCGGGGCGGGAGCGGTGTGGTCGCTGACGACCACGCCGTCGACGATGATCCGGCACTTCAGCGCGCCGCGGCCGGAGCCCTGCGCGGAGACGCTGTAGAACTCGTCGCGGTGTTCCTGGCTCGCGCGCTCGAAGGTGGCACTCCACGGCGCCGCCACCTCGGTCTTCTGCAGAAGTTCCGAACCCTGCGCGACGTAGGTGACGTTCTGCGCGCCCTCCGCGCCGGAAAGCTCGTAGACGACTGAATGCGTCACGGTGTGCACGGCGGCCGCGGCCTGTTCGACCTGCGGCGCGGGCGGGCTCTGCACCGGCCTCGACGCCTTCGGGAGTACGTAACTGGTCAGGGTGACGGCGACGACCATCACGCCCAGCACGACCACGACCGTCCCGAGTGGCTTCAGCCTGCCCGGGGTCCCCGATGCCGGCGCCGATGCCGAAGGGGTCGCGGTGGGAACACCCATGGAGAGGTCTTCTCTCGTCCGAGCGCACTTCCAGCGAGTGCGTTGTCTACTTCTCGTTCGAAGGTGACTCCGCGTTAGCCGTTATCGGGAAGAAACCCGATATTCACCCTTTTGGGTGTCCCGAAGATCGGGAACGGCTGGTCACCGAGCTAACGGCGTAAACAGGCTGAGCCGGATGGCTCACTTTGAGTGATACCTAGTCCACGTACCCCGCGTCCGCGAGCATCCGGAGGACTCGCTGTCCCGCCGGCGGACACAGATGGGCGTCGGCCGAAGTGAGCCAGGTCGACTCCGCGATCTCCCGGCCGGGCTCGGGCTCGCCGCGATGTCCGGCGGTGTAACAGGTCATCCGGACCCGGCGGCCGTCCGCGTAGCCGTCGGCCTGCTCGTTCAGTACCGCGAAGAAGCGGAAGCTCAGCGGGTCGAGCTCGACGCCGAGTTCCTCCTTGATCTCCCGGCACAGCCCGGCCACGTCACCCTCCCCCGGCTCACGTTTGCCTCCCGGCAGGTAGAACTTGGCCTTCCCCTCGGTCCGCACCGACAGCAAACGGCGGTCGCGGACGTGGATCCACGCCAGGGAATCGATCTCTGTTTCCGACACGGCCTGATTCTGTCGTGGCACTGGGGCATCATGGCAACCGTGTATCGGGAGACGGCGGCCCCCGGCGCGCTGAGCGCCGTCGTGCGCTGCTTGTGGGAGGACACGGGCCAGGCGCCGAAGCGGATCGTGCCCGATGGCTGCGTCGACCTGGTCGAGAGCGGCGACGAGGTCTTCGTCGCCGGACCGGACACCGCCGCCTGGACGTGGGAGACACCGCCTGGCGTCCGGGCGCGGGGGGTGCGGTTCGCTCCCGGACGGGCGAGTGATGTCCTCGGGCTCGGCGCCGACGAACTGCGTGACCAGCGCGTTTCCTTGACCGACCTGTGGGGGCGGGAGGGCGGGCTGCTGGCCGAGCGGGTGCTCAGCGGCAGCGCTTCGCTCATCGACGTCGTCGCGGAACGCCGTGCCGGAGAAGCCGACCGGGAGGTCGCGGAACTGGTCGCCAGGCTCGACGGCGGCGTCCCCCGCGTTTCCGCCGCCTTGGGACCGTTCACGACCGGGGAACGGCAGTTGCGGCGGCGGTTCACTCTCGCGGTCGGCTACGGCCCGGCGACGTACCTGCGCGTCAGCCGGTTCCAGCGAGCCATCGGCCTCGCGGGGTCAGCGCCGGATCTCGCCTCGCTGGCGTTCTCCGCGGGTTACGCCGATCAAGCTCATTTGAGCCGGGATTGCCGGGAGTTCGCGGGCGTGAAGGCGAGTGAATTCTTCCGCGCCAGGAAGTGCACGGTGTCCACTGTGGACCGGTAGAGCGCGCGGTAGTGCGGGTAGAACTCGTCGTAGACGTCGGCGTCCGCGCCGGGGCGGACGACCTCGGCCACCGGGTTCCACGCTTCGATATCCGGTTCCCTGCCCAGCGCGATCGACGCTAGAACGGCGTCGCCGAACGCGGCCCCGATGGTTTCCGCGGGGATCTCCTGCTCGATCCGCGCGACGTCGCTGACGATCCGCGTCCACACGCCGCCCCGTGTCCCACCGCCGACGGCGACGAACCGGCGCGTGCCGCCACCGGCTTCCCGCATGGCTTCGAGGTTGTGCCGCACCCCGTACGCCGTCCCTTCCAGCGCCGCGCGGTACAGCTCGGCGCGGCCGTGGGAAGTGGTGAGCCCGGCGAGGACGCCGCGGGCGTCCGGATCCGGTATCGGTGTCCGTTCCCCGGCGAAGTAGGGCAGCATCAGCAACCCGCGGCTGCCGGCCGGCACCTCACCCGCCGCCGAGGCCAGCTCGCCGAACTCGCCGCCGACGAGATCCCGGAGCCAGTCGGTGATCGCACCGGAGGTGGCCATCCCCGCCGCGAGCGAATAGCTGCCGGGGACCACGCCGCGGGTCGTCCACAACCCCGGCCCGGGGCGGGGATCGGAGAGCACCTGGATGAGGAACATCGTGGTGCCGTACATGAGCATCGTGTCCCCTGGCGAGGTGACGCCGGCACTGGTCGCCTCCGCCCAGGCGTCCACCGTTCCGGCCGTCACTGGGATTCCCCGTGGCAGTCCGGTTTTCGCGGCCGCCTCGGCGGTGACCGAGCCGACCACCTCGGTCGGCCACGCGAGCCTGGGCAGGTCGATGCCGGGGCAGATCGCGGCGACCCGGTCCGGCGCCCACCGTGCCTCGCGCAGGTCGTACATCGGGTCGCATTGGCTCGCGGAATGGTGGTCGAGGACGTATTCACCGGTCAGGCGCAGGACAAGGAACGAACTCGCCATCAGGAAGAGTTTCGCGCGTCCGAACACGTCCGGCTCGTTCTTGGCGAGCCAGCGCCATTTCGGCCCGACCGCCTGCGAGCCGAGTGCGCTCCCACCCTGTTCCACAATGGATTCTTCGCCGAATTCCCGGGTCAATTCCCGGATTTCGTCGTGCGCACGGGTGTCGACGCCGTAAAGGATCGCCGGACGCAACGGTTTGCCGGACGCGTCCGCGGGAAGAAGTACCGGTCCGATCCCGCTGACCGACACCCCGATGATGGGATGATCCCCAGCCCCCGCCGAAAGTTCCCTCGTCAGCACAAGGAAATCCTGCCACCACACGGTTTCGGCGTCGTGCTCGAACCAGCCGGGACGAGGACGGGAAGTTTCGTGCGGCCGGGACGCTCGTGCCACCACGATGCCCCGGGAATCGACGAGGACGCCTTTGGAACTCGAGGTGCCGATGTCGATGCCGAGCACCAGGCCCGGGTCGCCCACGGCACCTCCGAGCCTCGAAACGCGATCAGCGTGACTAGCGCGATCAGCGGATGGTAACGATTGTCGGTCAAGCTATTCTTCCCGTGCGAAGGTGTCAAGACACCTGCAGAAGGGGAGGTCGCGGTGGCCACCATCAACGACGTGGCGGCGAAGGCCGGGGTTTCGACGGCGACCGTGTCGAGGACGCTCAACGGAAAGTCCACTGTGGATCCGGCACTCGCGGCCCGGGTACAGGCCGCCGCCGCGGAATTGGGATACCACCCGAACGGGCTCGCGAGAAATCTGCGCCGTCAGGAGACCGCGGTGCTCGCGCTGATCATCTCCGACGTGGAGAACCCCTTCTTCACCGCGATCGCCCGCGGCGTCGAGGACATCGCGCAGACGGCGGGCTACTCGGTCGTGTTGTGCAACGCGGACGACAACGAGGAGAAGGAGCGGCGCTACATCGACGTCGCCCTCCAGGAGCGGGTGGCCGGCGTGGTGCTCTCCCCCACCGGACGGGCCACCAACGTCGACCGGCTGACCCAGCGCGGCACGCCCGTGGTCGCCGTCGACCGCCCGCTGCAGGAGAACACCGGCGACCAGGTGCTGGTCGACACCCGGCTCGCCGCCCGCGACGCGACGCGGCATCTGCTCGACGGCGGATACCGGCGGGTCGCGTGCGTCAGCGGTCCGCCAGGGGTGCGCACCGCCGAAGACCGGTTGGCGGGCTATACCGACGCCGTCGGCGCGGAGAACGCGCTCACCCGGCGGGCCGAGTTCCGGGCCGAGGGCGGCAGGCTCGCCGCGCTCAGCCTGCTCGACGAGCCGGAGCCGCCGGACGCGCTGCTGGTCGGCAACAGCACGATGGCGATCGGCGTCCTGGAGGCGCTGGCCTCGCGCGGACTGCGCTCGGGGCAGGACGTGGGAATCGTGTCCTTCGACGACGCGCCATGGACCACACTCATCGATCCGCCGCTGACGGTGGTCGCCCAGCCGGCGAACGAGGTGGGCAAGGTCGCCGCCGAGTTGCTGCTCGCCCGGATCGGGGACAGCACGCGCAAGGCCACGACGACCACGCTGCAGGCGAAGCTGATCGTGCGCCGGAGTTCACGGCGCGACTGAAACCCGGAGATCCCGGTGCACGACGTGCCTGGGCGACCGGTTCACACCGGCCGCCCAGGAACGCCCCACCCCCTTGTTCCCCCAAGCCGGCCCCACGCCAGCCGGGTTCTCCGAAGCGGTGGGAAGAAATCGTTTACCGTTCGGACGGTAAATTCCTACTTACGACCTGTCAAGCCGAAGTCCTGGACAAGCTCGCCCGATCCGGGCAGACTATGGCGAAATTGCCTACTGCGCGTGTTGGATTACGTGCGCTCTGTGTTCATCTCTGGTGAATTCACCCACGAAATCGAGATGAGACCGCACGAATCCGCACAGACGCGTTACTCTAGGCGCTATGTCCATAGCGCTCGAGAACGTCCTCGCCAAGGCCGGCCTCAAGGTCGACGCCAACGAGTTCCTGACCCTCGTGGAGGACGCGGCGCGGAGGCTGTCCCCGCCGAACCCCGATCCGTCGCATTACTTCTCGGCGGATCAGCGCACCGCGCTCACCGACGTCGGCCTGGACCTCTCCCCGCGCGGCGAGGACGAACCGGACTTCCGTGCCCGCACGGTCGCCGCGCACGCCGTCCTCGCCGATTCCGCGCTGAGCGTCCTGGAAGCGGCGAAGGCGCTGGGTGTGGACGACAGCCGTATCCGTCACCGCCTCAAGGAGGGCAGGCTCACCGGCTGGAAGGACCAGGGCTGGCGACTGCCCGCCTGGCAGTTCACCGGATCCGGGGTCTTGCCCGGCCTGGAAGTCGTGCTGCGCGCGGTGCCCGAGGACCAGCCCGCGCTCGTCGTCGCCGCGTTCATGAGTACGCCACAGACCGAGCTGGTGATCAACGACCACCCCGCCACCCCGCGCCAATGGCTGCTTTCCGGTGGCGACCCCGAGCACGTCGCCAGACTGGTGGCCACCCTCGGATCCCCGTTCTGAGCGGGTTCCGCCGACGACGGAAAATTCCAGTCGGGGGCAGGCCGTAGGCTGACCCCACCGAGCAAGATCACCCGACAAGGACGGACGACTCCCGAGGTATGGCCCGGCTCCCCCTGCCGCCCGCACGCTCTGTCCTGGTCAAGGAGCTGCACCGCACCAGCGACGTGGTGACGGTGCATCCCGGCACCAGGCTGGTCAGGATCTTCACCGCGCACGGCAACCACCCCCAGCAGTGGAATTCGTTCCGCTACAGCGGCCCGCTCCCGCACGGCCGCTTCGATCCGCAGACCCCCGGTCGTGGCGGACGCCCGGTGACCGACCCCGGCAACGGTGTCCTGTACTTCGGTCTCACCGTGCGCACCAGCATCGCCGAGGTCTTCCAGACCACGTCGACGGTCGACCGCAAGTCCCGCGGTCCGCGGCTGGTCGTCGTGCGGCCGACCCGGACCCTACGGCTGCTCGACCTCGCCGGCCTGTGGCCGACCCGCGTCGGCGCCTCGCAGGAGATCTCCAGCGGCCCGAAGAAGATCACCCAGGCGTGGGCACGCGCCATCCGCGCCGCCTTCGGCGACCTCGACGGCGTCTGGTACCGGTCGTCCATGGATTCCGGTGGCCCCGCGCTCGCGCTGTGGGACCCGCCTGCCGGGAACTCGCTGCCGGTCGCGCCGGACGTGCTGCTCCCCCTCGACCACCCGGGACTCGACGTCCCGCTGGGCCGGGTGTGCGAAGAGCTCAACTACACACTGCTGAGCTGAACTCGGCCCGCGCCCGATTTGGGCCTCCTTGCGGAGCTCCGACGGGGGAAGCGTGCCGGCACCAAGCCGGTCGGATGCATTCGGGTCACCCAGGAAGCGCGGGCACGCCAAGAGACCCTGGCGCGACCTTGACAGTCCACAAGGGACACTGACGGTAACGATAGCGCTCGATTTGGGCGATTTGCGGTGAGTTGCAATGAGCGTTCTCTTCAGGGGTAAGGCAAAGGTGCCGTGTTCGGGAGAGCCTGTGAGACGTTGGACATCAGGCTTCGACACCGGGCAGTGGCGTCCCGAAGGTGTCGCGAAAGCCACTTTCGGGACACCACATGTCCCGAAAGTGGCTTTCGCGACACGAGCAGCGGGCGCCGCCTTCGCGAGAAACACGCACCACATAGGTGGCCGACCATGACACCTACGCCTCATCCCTCACTAACCCTCATTGTCTCGAGAGGTAGCAAAAGTGACATGCCCTGGGGCCAGGCTTGGTGTTGCGGAAGCGGCTTTCGCGACACCTCCCTGTGGCCGGGGAGGCTGATCACCCCTGGGTGGTGTGAGCACGCAATCGGGAAGTGGGCATGCCCCCAATGCGGCAGTGGAGACGATCAGCGTCCCCAATGCCGCATTGGGGACATCAGGCCACGGCGCGAGCCGACGTCGCTCGCAACACAACACGTTTGCCTTACCCCTCAATAACCCGAATCGCCACTCACACCCCCTCCTGAAACCGGATATATAGGCATCAATGAGGCATCGGATTGCCAGCTAGTGTCCTCTGTGGACACTAGCTCGGCCAGTCCTCGATAGCCGCCGGTCCAGCTTCTGCCGGTGTTATGAACGGGACTTTCATCGCAAATTTGGCGATGAAAGTCCCGTTCATAACACTCAGGGCCCTGAGGATCAAAGGTGGCGGCCCCACCACTCCAGTATCGCGTCGAACCGCTGCACCCGGTGCCGCGGCTGTCCCGAGCGCGTGAGCTCGTGCCCCTCGCCCGGGAACAAGAGGAACTCGGCGGGCGTCCCGTTCTGCCGCAGCGCCACGTACATCCGCTGCGCCTGCTCCAGCGGGCACCGCCAGTCCTGCTCGGAGTGCGCGACCATGAACGGGATGTCGATCTTCCCCGCGTAGGTCAGCGGGCTGCGCTTGCGCTGCTCTTCGACGTCGGTGCCGACGTAGCCTTCGGCGAAGAACCAGCCGATGTCCGAGCTGCCGGTGAAGGAGTCGTGGGCGTTGACCGCGCGCTCGCTCCACGCCGCGCGGAACCGGCCACCGTGGTGCGCGGCGAGCCAGCTGGTCATGAAACCACCGTACGAACCACCCATCACGCCGACGCGGTCGCTGTCCAGATTGGGCAGTTTCAGCGCTTCGTCCAGCAAGGTCAGCAGATCCAGCGCGTCCACGGTGCCGAAGCCGTGGACGATGCTGCGACCGTGGCTCTCGCCGTACCCGGCGGAACCGCGCGGGTTGCCCAGGATGACGGCATAGCCCGCCTCGGCGAGCACCTGCGCCTCGTCGTAGACCTTCCATTCGTACAGCGCGAACGGTCCACCGTGGATCATCAGCACCACGGGATGCGGGCCATCGCCCTCGGGCCGGACGACCCAGCCGTGTACCGGGTAGCCGTCGGACGCGGTCGCGTCCAGTTCCTCCAGCGGCCGGATCCCGGTGTCACGCAACGCCTTCGAGTAGTCGGTCAGCACACGGGGCTCAGTGTCCACTCCGGACAGCAGGACGACGTCACCGGCGCTCTCGGGCGTCCCGACGACCGCGGCGATCCGCGTGCCGTCGACGGCGAACGCCTTCACCGCGGCGAATTCACCCGCCAGGTACCGCAACGACTTCAGCTCCGCCAGCTCGGCGTCGAGCGGAACGGCGCGCAATTC
Organism: Amycolatopsis sp. NPDC034160; assembly: GCF_055575355.1. Taxonomy (NCBI): domain Bacteria; kingdom Bacillati; phylum Actinomycetota; class Actinomycetes; order Pseudonocardiales; family Pseudonocardiaceae; genus Amycolatopsis; species Amycolatopsis sp. NPDC034160. The sequence continues at coordinate 41,560 of NZ_JBVISU010000018.1, forward strand.
CGCGGCACCGCGGGTGCGGACCACGACGAGAGCCTCGTCGCCGACGACGGCCGGCGGGCCCGCCGCACTGTCGCAGTCCACCGATTCGACGTCGGTCAGCCGACGCGGAGACGACGGCGCGTCACCGTCGGGCCACGGCGCCTGCCAGAGCCCGGTGTTGCGGGCGACCTCCTCCAGACCCGGGAATTCGGTGCCGTAGAACAGGATCGAGCCGTCCGGCGCGGAGACGGGCTGGGCGGCGGTGCCCGGCGTCCGCACCAGGAGGCGAGGCTCGCCGCCCCCGGCGGGGACGGCGTAGACATCCGAGCTGACGGTGTCCTCGACGGCCCAGTCACGGGGCGCGACGATCAGGACGAACTCGCCGTCGGCCGTCCAGGAAGGATGTTCGACATCGGCCCGGTCATCGGTCAGCGGGACAGGCTCGACCGGCGAGGACTCGCCCAGCGCGGCGACGGCGTCCACGACGAACAGACGCTGTGGACGGTCGTTGAGGAAGCCGATGTCGTCGACCCGGTAGAAGAGGTTGGTGATGTGCCGCGGCGCTTCTTCGTGCGGCTCCGGCGTTTCGCCGTCGGCGTTCTCCGTGCCGTAGCGGCCCGGCTCCGGCACACGGGCGACGAAGGCGATCCGGCGGGAGTCGGGTGCCCAGACCGGCGCGCTCGCGCCGAGTGGAAGGTCGGTGATCCGCTTCGCGTCACCCCCCGCCGCGGCGATGACGTGGACCTGCGGTTTGGCCGCACGGCCGGAACCTTCCCCCGCGCGGAGGAAGGCGACCCACCGGCCGTCCGGGGAGATGGCTGGGGCGGAGTCCTTGGTCCCGTGGGTCCAAGGCCCTTCCCCGCCGCCGAGGTCGACCCGGCGCAGGCCACCGCGATAGCTGTTCGTCTTCAGATCAGGCCTGCTCAAGGCGGTGAGCAGCAGGTCTCCGCGCAGCGCGGGGGTGCCGGGGACCGTCAGGGCTTCGATGTCAACGGGACGCACGGCCCCGACGGTACCCGATCCTTAGCAGTTCTAACTACTAATCGAAGACTCCCGCTCGGCGGCTTCCAGCTTCTTGGCCTTCGAGAGGCTGGCCAGCGTCGTCACGGTCAGGACCACGACGATGACACTCAAGGAGACCCAGTTGTTGATGTCCAGCCAGTCCGGCACCACGTGGTACTCGTGCAGCGCGTGCAGGAACAGCTTGGCGCCGATGAAGGCGAGGATCACCGCGAGGCCGTAGGACAGGTACACCAGCTTGGTGACCAGGCCACCGAGCAGGAAGTACAGCTGACGGAGGCCCATCAGCGCGAACGCGTTGGCGGTGAAGACCAGGAACGCCTCCTGGGTGATGCCGAAGATCGCCGGGATCGAGTCGACGGCGAACAACAGGTCCGCACTGCCGATCGCGACGATCACCAGGAACATCGGGGTGATCCAGCGCTTGCCGTCCTTCTTGACGAAGGACTTGTGGCCGTGCCATTCGTTGGTGACCGGGAACAGCTTGCGCACTCCGCGGGTGAGCGCGTTCTCCTCGTACTCCTCGTCTTCGTCCTTCTTCCGGACCATGCTGATCGCGGTCCAGATGAGCACGGCACCGAAGAGGAAGAAGACCCAGACGAACTGCGCGATGAGCGCGGCGCCCACGGCGATGAACACACTGCGCATGGCGAGCGCGAGCAGGATGCCGATCAGCAGCACCCGGTGCTGGTGGATCGCGGGCACCTTGAACGACGTCATGATGATCATGAAGATGAACAGGTTGTCGACGCTCAGCGAGTACTCGGTGATGTACCCGGTGAAGAACTCGACTCCGGGGTCGTGCCCCGCGAAGACCCAGACACCGACGCCGAACGCGATGGCGACGGCGACGTAGAAGATGACCCAGCGGGCGGCTTCGCCGGTGGTGACCTCGTGCGGCTTGCGATCGACGATGACGAGGTCGAGTGCGATCAGCCCGAGCAGACCGCCGACCGTGGCGATCCATAGCCACAGGGGAACAGACATCTAACCAACCCTCCGGATAGTGCACAGCAGCAACTAACCGGAGGTCTCTTCCGCCGGTACGAGACCGGCCGACGGTGCCGGGGGCCTGCGAAGACCACCGTGCTGACGACACCGCCGCGAAGGAATACTCCCCTCACAGCCGGTTTAGTTTGACCTGTCTGTACGCATGACGCCAGTTAAGGTTGCCCTTGTCACCAAGATGATGGCGTAACTCCCGTCACACCCACCACCTCTTGCAGCACGAGTACCCGTTCCGGTGGCGGCGCTAACCTCACGCTTGTGTGGTTCGCGTGAGCCGGACAAGCGACTCTCAGCATCGGTGAAATACGGTCGTTCCGTGCCCCGAATCCCGCTCCCTCGAACGCGAGGCGCGAAGCTCACCGCGCTCGCCGCGGTCGTGGTGGTCCTGGCCGCCGCAGCCGTCGTGTGGACGACCAGCGAGCCCGCGCCGTCCGCCGTGAAAGTCCAGGAAGCGACCCTCGATCTGCCCGAAACACCGGGCTCGTCGGAGGTCGTCAAGATCGACACCACGATGTACGTCCCCGAGCGGACACCGGCCCCGGCCGTCCTGCTCGCCCACGGTTTCGGCGGTGAGAAGAACAGCGTCGCCACCGAAGCCCGCGAACTCGCCGACAAGGGTTTCGTCGTACTCGCCTGGTCCGCCCGCGGTTTCGGCCGCAGCACCGGGAAGATCGCGCTGAACGATCCGGACCGCGAAGTCGCCGACGCCCGGAAGCTGATCGACCACCTCGCCGCGCGGCCGGAGGTGCTCAGCGAGAACGGCGACCCGAAGGTCGCGGCGTCCGGCGCCTCGTACGGCGGCGCGCTGTCCCTGCTGCTCGCCGGGACCGACAAGCGCGTCGACGCGATCGCGCCGGTGATCACCTACAACGACCTCGCACAGGGCCTGTTCCCGAACGCCGCCTCGGCCACGCCGCCGGCGGCCACCACTCCCGCCGCGGGCGCGTTCGCCACGGACGGCGTCTTCAAGAGGTCGTGGGCCGGCATTTTCTTCTCCGCCGGTTCCGGCGCGGCGGCGCAGGGGGGTTCTCCCGCCAACGAGGCACCCGAAGCCGGTGACGAGACGAGCGAATCCGGTGCGGCACAGGGCGCGGGCGCGGCGGGTGCCGCGGCGCAGTCCCTCCCGCTCGGCGGTCCGAACGGCCAGCGGACGCCGCCCGGACCGGCCGACCCTTGTGGACGGTTCACCGCCGACGTCTGCCAGGCCTACACCGAACTCGCCACCACCGGTAAGGCAAGCCAGCGGACGGTCGATCTGCTCCGCCGGGTCTCCCCCGCGTCCGTGACGGACAAGATCACCGTGCCGACCCTGGTGGTGCAGGGCGAAAGCGACACCCTGTTCGGTTTGGACCAGTCCGACGCGACCGCCAGGCAGATCGCCGCGGCGGGCGGCAAGGTCCGCACGATCTGGTACACCGGCGGCCACGACGGCGGGAAACCCGGCCAGAAACTGCGGGCGCAGATCGCCGATTTCCTCAAGTTCTCCTTGACCGGCGAAGGCACCGATCCCGGCACCGGGTTCAGCTACGACATCCAGGGCACCCTGCGCGCCAACGGCGCCCCGTCGGTCCGGACGGTCACCGCACCGGCGTACCCGGGAGCCACCGGCGACGCCACCGAGCGGCGGTCGTTCGCACTGGAAGGCCCGGCCCAGCCGGCCGTCCGGCCCGCGGGCGGAAACCCCGCGGCGGTCAGCGGCATCCCCGGGCTGAACGGAGCGGTGGCCGGCTCCTCCCGGCTGTCGGGGCTGTTCAGCATCGACCCACCGGGTCAGGCCGCTCAGTTCACGACACGGCCCCTCGACGCGCAGACGATCGTGGCCGGTTCGTCCACGGTCCGGTTGCAGGTCTCTGCCGATCCGGCCGCCGCGGCACCGCAGAAGGAAGCGGTCCTGTTCGCGAAGCTCTACGACGTCAACTCGGAAGGTGTCCGCACGCTTCCGGCGAACGCGGTAGCCCCGTTCCGCGTCTCCGGTCTGCCCGCTGACGGCAGTCCGGTCGAGGTGACGGTGACCCTGCCGGGCATCGTGCGGCCCGTGGAAGCGGGCCACACGCTCCGGCTCGTCGTCGGCACCACGGACCAGGCGTTCACCACGCCGGTCGAACCCGCGGTGTTCCGCATCGGGCTGGCGGGCGGCGGACAGCTCGGCGTCCCGGTCGTCCCCGGCAACTCGGTCGGCGTGGGCGCACCGGTCGCGCAATTGCTCGGAATCGGCGGCACGCTGCTGGCGGGCATCGCCATCGCGGTGATCGCCGCGTTCCGCCGCCGCCGCGCCCACGACGTCGACGAGAGCCTGGCGAAGACGCCGCTGGTGATCGAAGGACTGCGCAAGGCCTACGCGGGCGGATTCGTCGCGGTGAAGGATCTGTCGTTCCGGGTCGAACCCGGCCAGGTCCTCGGCCTGCTCGGACCGAACGGCGCGGGCAAGACGACGACCCTGCGCATGCTGATGGGCCTGATCACGCCGACGGAGGGTTCCATCCGGGTCTTCGGGCATCTGATCGCGCCCGGTGCGCCGGTGCTGTCGCGGATCGGGTCCTTTGTGGAGGGTTCCGGCTTCCTGCCGCATCTGTCCGGCAAGGAGAATCTGGAGCTCTACTGGGCGAGCACTGGCCGCCCGAGGGAAAAGGCGCATTTCGCGGAGGCACTGGAGATCGCCGGGCTCGGCGACGCGGTGAACCGGCGGGTCCGCACCTACAGCCAGGGCATGCGGCAGCGGCTCGCGATCGCCCAGGCGATGCTCGGCCTGCCGGAGCTGATGGTGCTCGACGAACCGACCAACGGGCTCGACCCGCCCCAGATCCACCAGATGCGGGAGGTGCTCCAGCGCTACGCGGCGACCGGACGCACCGTGGTGGTCTCGAGCCACCTGCTGGCCGAGGTCGAGCAGACCTGTACGCACGTGGTCGTGATGCACCGCGGCATGCTGGTCGCCTCGGGCGAGGTCGGCGAGCTGGCCGCGTCCAGCGGCGAAGCCACGTTCCGGGTCGACAAGCCCGCCGAAGCGGCCGAAGCGCTGCGGAAGGTCGGCGGCGTTTCCGGCGTCGACGTCGACGGCGAACTGGTCCACGCGGATCTCGACGGTCTCGCCCGCGCCGAGGCGGTCGCCGCCCTCGTGCGGGCCGGGGTCGCGGTCGAACAGGCCGGACCGAGACGCCGTCTGGAAGACGCGTTCCTGCAGCTGGTCGGAGAGGACTCGAAGGGTGAGTAAGACCAATGGTTCCGGCCCGGTGAGCCGGGCCGATCACGGGGTGCACACCGACCCGGCCGCGCTGCTGGAGCTGACCGAGGTCGCTTCGCACGAACGGACCGAGGTCGGCCCGGACGGGGCGGTAGCGGGTTACCGCGCCGACCGGACACTGCGGCTCGGCGTCGAACTGAAACGGCAGCTCAAACGGCGGCGGACCCAGCTCATGCTGGGGTTCGTCGCGCTGCTGCCGTTCGTCCTGGTGATCGCGTTCGAGATCGGGCAAGCCAGCCCGAACCGGCGCAGCGGTGGATTCGTCGACCTCGCCACCGCGAGCGCGCCGAACTTCGTGGTGCTCGCGCTGTTCGTCTCCGGGACCTTCCTGCTGCCGATGATCGTGGCGTTGTTCTACGGCGACACGATCGCGAGCGAAGCGTCGTGGTCGAGCCTGAAATACCTGCTCGCGATCCCGGTCCCCCGGCATCGGGTGCTGCGGCAGAAAGCGATCGTCTCCGGCATCCTCTCCGCGGCCGCGCTGATCCTGTTGCCCTTGGTGTCGTTGGTGGTCGGCGTGCTCTTCTACGGCGCGGGCGACGCGATCAGCCCGACCGGGGACGCGGTGTCGTTCGGCGACAGTCTCGTGGCGATGGGGCTGGCGACGATTTACATCATTCTGCAGCTGGCGTGGGTGGCCGGGCTGGCGATGCTGCTCTCGGTCGCCACCGACGCCCCGCTCGGCGCCGTCGGCGGCGCGGTGATCGTCGCGATCGTTTCACAGATCCTCGACCAGATCACCGCGCTGGAAGGGCTCCGGGACTATCTGCCGACGCATTTCGCGTTCTCGTGGATGGACCTGATCTCGACCGACATCGACTGGACGAACATGGCCAACGGCATGTTGTCGGCGGCGTTGTACGGCACGGTGTTCTTCCTGCTCGCCGGTCGCCGGTTCGCGAAGAAGGACATCACCAGCTGAGAGCGTTTTCCGCACCGAAAAACCACCGGGGTCCACCGGGAAGACGAAATCCTCTTCCCTGGTGGGCCCCGGTTTTCACGGGCCGTGGCGACCTTCACCCATTAGCGCTGGTAACCGGTGTTTCATGCGCATGAGAGCATTGATTTTCGGGTCATCGACTCATTGGGTGAAAAGTTCCCTTTCACCATCGACGACCTCCGGGAAATCCTTATCTTCAGTGCAAAGGTGCCGACGCGAGAAGAAAGCGGGGCTGTCACCATGACCCAGTCGATCGAGATCCCGGTCCAGGAATTCACTCTTAATTGGACCATGAGCTCCGGCAAAGGCGGCAGAGTCGGCTTCGCCGTCTCGGGTCAGGTGACGCTTCTCGACAACAAGCGGTTCTACAAGATCGACGGAGTCCTCTACATCTCCGAGGGCAGCGCCTATTGCCGCGACATCGGCAACCCGCACCTGTTCGTCCGGCGCAACGGCGTCGAGGAGAGCGGCAGGCAGTGGGGCTGGGAGACCATCTGCGGCCGCAAGTCCAGCAGCAGGCTCTGCACGATGGACGCGTACTTCGTCCGCACCGGCTACTGGGCGCCCGCCGACCGCGCCATCCAGCTGAGCATCGGCGCCGAGACCGGCTGGAACCGCAAGCGGTCCTTCAGTCCCACGGTCACCGTGCGCCTGGCGGACTGAGACGGGACACCCGTCGTTTCAACGAACCGTCTCTTAGGTACCTACTCGTGGCCTGCGGTCTTTGTCGAGCGAAGTACATGAAGGCCCCCTTCCTTGCGCCTGGCGCAAGGAAGGGGGCCTTCATGTACGGGGGAAGGTGTGAAGGTCGAGTCTCCTCGGCTGAGCCGAGGGAAGGGGGCCTTCACGCGCCACTGTTGTGACCGGTGGTGCTGCTGAGGCTCGTGATGGCCTTCCGGGACGAGTGAACACTCTTGGCTCTAACGACCCAAAACACTCACGAGAGCGCCTACCCGCGACGGAAGGCGCGCTTTGAGAGACGCGGACTGAGCGGTCCACTGTAGAGGTCCGTCGGCTCGGGTACGGTCGGGCCATGGCCACCTCTTCGATCCGCGTGGACGACGAAGGCGGGATCGCCGTCGTCACCCTGCAGCACGGCAAAGCCAACACCCTCGACACCGAGTTCTGCCGCGACCTGACCCTCCGGCTCGAAGACGTCCAGCTCGGTGGTTGTCGCGGTGTCGTGCTGACCGGCTCGGGAAGCATCTTCTCGGCGGGCGTCGACCTGCGCCGGGTGCACGACGGCGGTGCCGCCTATATCGAGGACTTCCTGCCCGCGCTGTCGGACGCGTTCCTTTCGGTGTTCGGCTTCCCCGGTCCGGTGGTCGCGGCCCTCAACGGCCACGCCATCGCCGGCGGGGCGGTGCTCGCCGCCGCCTGCGACCACCGGATCCTCGCCTCGGGCCCGAGCCGGATCGGGATCACCGAACTGCTCGTCGGTGTCCCGTTCCCGTTGGCGGCGCTGGAGATCCTGCGCTCCGGCTTCGGCGCCGACATCCTCGGTGAACTCGCGTTCCTCGCCGAAACCCACTTGCCCGACGACGCGCTCCGGCTCGGCCTCGTAAACGAGGTGACCGCGCCGGAGACCGTGCTGCCGCGAGCGGTCGAGCTGGCCAAGAAGCTCGCCGAGATCCCCGCGGCCGCGTACGCGCATACGAAAGCCCAGTTACACCGGCCGTTCCACGAGCGGATCGCCGAACACCGCACCGGCGACGACGCCCACGTCCTCGAACTGTGGAGCTCCCCCGAGGCGCTCTCGGCCATCGAGGCCTACGTCGACAGGGTGCTCCGCGGCCAAGGCTGAGCCGGGCTCGACCGGATAGCCGATTGCCGACCGGCGGGGACTCTGTGAGTATCCGACCGCTCGAAGGTCGGCGATGGGGAGTGCACGGATGCGGAAGCTCACGACCGCGTGGTCGGTTCTGGCGATCACCGTTCTCACACTGGCCGGGCTGACCCCGGCCGCGCAGGCGGCACCGGCGGACATCAAGGAGGCGCTCGGCCGGATCCCCGGCCTGACCGTCGTCTCGGAGAATCCGGCGCCGACCGGGTACCGGTTCTTCAAACTCACCTACGCACAGCCGGTCGACCACCGCAAACCGGGAGCCGGCACCTTCCAGCAGCGATTCACCTTGCTGCACAAGGAATTCCGCTCCCCGACCGTGGCGTTCACGAGCGGGTACAACGTGTCGGAATCACCCAACCGCTCCGAGCCGACGCAGATCGTCGACGGCAACCAGCTGTCGATGGAATACCGGTTCTTCACCCCCTCCCGACCGGACCGGCCGGACTGGGGCAGGCAACTGACGATCTGGCAGGCCGCCGCCGACCAGCACCGCGCGGTCGAGGCGTTCAAGCGGATCTACCCCGGCAAGTGGCTCGCGACCGGCGGCAGCAAGGGCGGCATGACGGCGACCTACTTCCGTAGGTTCTTCCCGAACGACGTCGACGCGACGATCCCCTACGTCGCGCCCAACGACGTGATCAATTCGCACGACCGCTACAACCGGTTCCTGGCGAAGGTCGGCAACGATCCCGCCTGCCGCTCGGCGCTGAAGGCGATCCAGCGCGACGTGCTGACGCGGCGCTCGGAATTCGCGGCGCTCGCCGCCGCCGACGCGGCCAAGAACGGCTACACGTTCTCGATCGTCGGCTCGGCCGACGTGTCGCTGGAGATCTCGGTGATCGACTCGTACTTCGCTTTCTGGCAGTACCAGAAGCAGGCGGACTGCGCGACGGTGCCGAAGGCGGGCGCGGCCGCTCCGGAGATCTACGCCTGGTTCGAGCGCGTCGAAAGCCTCAACACCTACTCCGACCAGAATTTGGAGCGCTACGTCCCCTATTACTTCCAGGCGGCGTACCAGCTCGGCGCTCCCGAGTCGTACGAGAATTACCTCCGGGATCTGCTGCGCTACCCGGGCGCCAACGTGTCGCGGACGTTCGTGCCGAAGTCGGTCGACATCCCGCGGTTCGATCACCTGGCGATGCCGGACATCGACTTCTGGGTGAAGACGCAGGGCAAACGGCTGCTGTACGTCTACGGCGAGAACGACCCGTGGAGCGCCGAGCCGTTCGAACTCGGCTTCGGGACGAAGGACTCCTACGTTTACACCGTTCCCGGCGGAAACCACGGCTCGCGGATCTCGCAGCTCCCGGCGGCCCAGGCCGCGGAGGCGACGAACACCGTACGGCGGTGGGCCGGTCTGCCGCCGGTTTCGGCCGGGGTGACCACGCGATCCGTGCCCGCCGGGTTCCCCGACTTCGACGCGGACCTGACCCTTCAGGAGCGCCCGCGCCTCTGACACCTCCGCGTTTCGTCCTCTGGGTGCGGTAGTTGCGCACGCAAGGACCGCAACCAGAGGACGAAACGCGTACTTACTTGATGCCGGCCGCGTCCATGCCGCGCAGCTCCTTCTTCAGGTCCGCGACCTCGTCCCGCAGCCGGGCGGCCAGTTCGAACTGCAGGTCGCGCGCGGCCTGCATCATCTGGTCGGTCATCTGCTGGATGAGGTCGGCCAGCTGGGCACGCGGCATCCCGGAGACGTCCTTGTCGGTCAGCATCCCGGAGCTGCGCACCCGGTCGCCCTGCTCGGGCTTCTTGCCCCGCGACGCGTTCCGGCCCGAACCGCCGACGGCGACCGTCTCTTCCGAGTCCTCGGCCTCGCTGTAGACGCGGTCCAGGATGTCGGCGATCTTCTTCCGCAGCGGCTGCGGATCGACGCCGCGCTCCTTGTTGTAGGCGACCTGCTTCGCGCGACGGCGATCGGTCTCGTCGATGGCGTGCCGCATCGAGTCGGTGATCTTGTCCGCGTACATGTGCACCTCGCCCGACACGTTTCGCGCCGCGCGGCCGATCGTCTGGATCAGCGACGTGCCACTGCGGAGGAACCCCTCCTTGTCCGCGTCGAGGATCGCGACCAGCGAGACCTCGGGCAGGTCGAGGCCCTCACGCAGCAGGTTGATGCCGACCAGCACGTCGTAATCGCCCGCGCGCAGCTGCCGCAGCAGCTCGATCCGGCGGAGGGTGTCGACCTCGGAGTGCAGATACCGGACGCGGATGCCGAGTTCCAGCAGGTAGTCGGTGAGGTCCTCGGACATCTTCTTGGTGAGCGTGGTGACCAGGACGCGTTCGTCCTTCTCGGCCCGCTCGCGGATCTCGTGCACCAGGTCGTCGATCTGGCCCTCGGTGGGCTTCACGACCACCTTCGGGTCTACCAGGCCGGTCGGCCGGATGACCTGCTCGACGAACTCGCCGCCTGCCTGCCCCATCTCGTACGGCCCCGGCGTCGCCGACAGGTACACCGTCTGCCCGATCCGGTCGCTGAACTCCTCCCAGGTCAGCGGCCGGTTGTCGATCGCGCTGGGCAGCCGGAAACCGAACTCGACCAGGTTCCGCTTCCGCGACATGTCCCCTTCGAACATGCCGCCGATCTGCGGGACCGTCTGGTGCGACTCGTCGATGACCAGCAGGAAGTCTTCCGGGAAGTAGTCGATCAAGGTGGCGGGCGCGGATCCGGCCTCGCGACCGTCGATATGCCGTGAGTAGTTCTCGATGCCGGAGCAGAACCCGACCTGGCGCATCATCTCGATGTCATAGGCGGTGCGCATCCGCAACCGCTGGGCTTCCAGGAGTTTGCCCTGCTTCTCCAGCTCGGCCAGCCGCTGCTCCAGCTCGGCCTCGATGCCGTGGATGGCCTTCTCCATCCGCTCCGGTCCGGCGACGTAGTGCGTGGCCGGGAAGATCCGGACCTCGTCGACCTCTTTCACGATGTCGCCGGTGAGCGGGTGCAGGTAGTACAGCTTTTCGATCTCGTCGCCGAAGAACTCGACGCGGATCGCCAGCTCCTCGTACGCCGGGATGATCTCGACCGTGTCGCCGCGGGCGCGGAAGGTGCCGCGCGCGAAGGCGATGTCGTTGCGGGTGTACTGCACGTCCACCAAGGCACGGAGGAAGACGTCCCGGTCGAGCTGCTCGCCGACCTTCAGCTTCGAGGACCGGTCGAGGTAGGACTGCGGCGTGCCGAGGCCGTAGATACACGAGACACTCGCGACCACGATGACGTCGCGCCGCGACAGCAGGTTCATCGTCGCCGAGTGCCGCAGCCGCTCGACGTCGTCGTTGATCGACGAGTCCTTCTCGATGTAGGTGTCCGTCTGCGCGATGTACGCCTCGGGCTGGTAGTAATCGTAGTAACTGACGAAGTACTCCACCGCGTTGTGCGGGAACAGCTCCCTCAGCTCGTTCGCCAGCTGCGCGGCGAGCGTCTTGTTCGGCGCCATCACCAGCGTCGGGCGCTGGACGCGCTCGATCAGCCAGGCCGTCGTCGCCGACTTACCGGTACCCGTGGCACCCAGCAGCACGACGTCCTTCTCGCCCGCCCTGATCCGGCGTTCGAGCTCGTCGATGGCCGCCGGCTGGTCACCGGCGGGCTTGTACTCGCTGACCACTTCGAACCGGCCGCCGGTCCGGGGGATCTCGGTGACGGGACGGAAGTCCGACTGGGCGAGCACGGGGTGTTCGGTTGCGAAAGCCACGTAGACCAGAGTAAGCGCTGGGTCCGACAGTTTCCGATCGCCCTGGTCAGAGCCGGTTTACGGTCGCCTTCGGCCGGCCTTACCGGACCAGAGCCCTTCACACGCCGGCGTTGTGCCTGGTGGGGTCACTGAGGCTCAAGGTGCGATGCCGGGGGCCTTTCATGGACCGGCTCACCCGCCGTAGGTCTCACTCACGAACCCTACGAACAGTCACACGAGCAGCAGTCGCAGCAATCGCAGTCGCAGTCGCACGCTTCACGCGGTTTCCCGCTCCACGGACCGGGGAACGGGTCCCGGCAGCAGACCTGACACGTGCAGCACATGTACGTGGCCACGGCGCAGCCGAAGAAGAAGTTCCGCGACCGCGGCGGGACCCGGAACTTCGGTACCCAGCAGCCGCCGCCCTGCCCGTCGACGGGCGGGTTCCCGCCGTGTTTGCCCTTCTTCGGCGGTTCCTGGGGTGGGCCTCCGCCACCGGGCGCGCCTTGAGGCGGAGGCGGCGGCTGATAACCGCCCTGGGGGTACTGCTGAGGCGGATAGGGCTGGTGGGGGTGCTGTTGCGGGTGAGGTCCGGGGCCGATCCAGCCCGGGGGCGGCTGCTGGGAGCCGTGGCCGTGTCCGACGAGGCCGTGCCCGAAGGCGCGCCGTACCGCCTGGCGCAGTTCGTGCACCAGCAACGCGTGCACCAGCTGGGGCTGGGCGAACTTGACCTCGCGAAGGGCCAGTTCGACACCGAGCACGGCGTCGTCGCACAGCCGTCGTGCCTCGGCGAGACCGGTTCCAGTGGCCGTCAGCGGGTTCCACGCGCCGGCTGCCTCGTCCTCGGCGAGGTCTTCGACGGCGTCGAGCAGATGCGCGGCCCGGCCGAACAGGCGTCCGGCCTCGGCCAGCGGCGCGGCGTTCTCCGGGCGGCCGGCCAGTACGGCGGTGTGCGCGAACGCCGCCGACGTCGCCAGTTCGGCGGGTTCGGTGGCCAGTACGGCCGAATCGCCCAGGCGGACGGCGCGTTCGATCTCGCCCTGCCGGTCGACGGCCTCGGTCAGGACCGCGGTGTCGAAGCCGATCCGCGTACCGGTGCGGCTGCCCTGGTCCGCCCAGCGCGTCGCCACCCGCCTGGCGGCGACGGCGACCGAGCGCCGCGCGAAGGCGCCGTCACGGTCTTCGACGTGGTCACTGATCTTGGCCGACGCCAGGACCAGGGAGACCGCGGCGGCGAGCTGGGCGCCGCCGCCCTGCGCGACCGAGGTCCCCTTCATCGCCCGAAGCGCGCAAGGCCCGGCGTCACGTCGTCCCTCCGCTCGTGGCGACTGGGCCTCGACAAGTGCGGAGATGATCAAGCCGTCGTAGTTCGTCACCATCCGGGCGAGATGTCCGTGTTCGTCGCGCAGTGCCAGGCAAAGGCCACAGAGATGGGCCATCCACTCCGCGTGCAGACCGTCGGAAAGCCGGTGGCGGCACGGCCTGATGATCCCGAACATGCGTTGTCTCCCACTCACCCTTATGGCGGAACCAGCGCACCTTATCCGGCCAGGCGGCTGTACTCAGCCAGAACGGGGAAACCGTGATCGTCCACCCGGTTGGGTGGTGGTCGCGGGCGCCGGGGCCTTCCAAGATGGGCGGATGACCGCGCTGCACCCGCCCAAGGTCGAGTACTTCGATCCGGCCGCGAAGACGAACACCGACCCCAAGGGCGTCGTGAGGGACGTGGAGGAATACCGCGAAGAACCCTTTGGCCTCTACATGGCGCGCCCGACCCCAGGACGGCGGCAGTTCCACTACCTCGAGTCGTGGCTGCTTCCGGACCTCGGACTGCGGATCACCGACTTCTGGTTCAACGCCGGCCACGAACGCGATCAGGACTTCTACCTCGACGTCGTCGACATCCGCCGTGAAGACGGGGTCTGGGTCGTCACCGACCTCTACCTCGACCTCGTCCTGCGGGACAAGAAGTCCGTCCAGGTGATCGACACCGACGAACTCCTCGCCGCCGTCACCACCGGGCTGCTCTCCCCCGCCGACGGCGAACGCGCGCTCGACATCAGCCACACGACCGTGGACGGGCTGGCCGCACACGGCCACGACCTGCGCGGTTGGCTGTCCACAAAGGACATCACGCTCGGCTGGCGACGGCACTGACGGCGCCGGGATCCATCGATCGGCTGACCCCGCGTCATCCTCCCGGTTGAGCGGCTCCTGACCGGCGGAAGGATTCTCACCGAGGCCGAAGCGCGGGACTCTCGATCACGAGCGAAACCGATCGAGAGGGGGCGGATGTCCATGGCCATCGAGGCCGGCGAACTCCGACAGAGGTACGGCGAACGGGAAAGAGCGGGGATCGCGCCGTTCGCCCGGACACCGGTGCTGGCGATCGCCGGTGCGATGGGGGCGGTACTCGCGGCGACGGCCGGACGCTACGGCTACTTCGGCGACGAGCTGTACTTCCTGGCAGCCGGTCGGCATCTGGACTGGGGATATGCCGACCAACCGCCGCTGCTGCCGCTCCTGGCACGCTTGATGGACGCGTTCGGCGCCGATTCGCCCCTGGTCTTGCGGATCCCGGCGATGCTGGCGATGGTCGCCAGTGTCGTGCTGACCGCGCTGATCGCCAGGGAACTGGGCGGCGGCCGCAAGGCGCAGACGATCGCGGCGGCGACGTTCGCGGTGTCGATCCAGATGCTCGGCAGTGGGCATTACCTGGCGACCAGCACCATCGACCCGTTCCTGTGGACACTGCTGATCTGGCTGCTCACCCGATGGGTGCGGACCCGCGCGGACGGTCTCCTGCTCTGGGGTGGCGTGGTGACCGGGATCGCGCTCAACGCGAAGTTCCTCATCGGGGCGTTCTGGGTGGTCGCGCTGGCCGCCGCGATGATCTGCGGCCCTCGCGACCTCGTCCGGCGTCCCGCGCTCTGGCTCGGCGCGCTGATCGCGGCCGCGATGATCGCGCCCACGCTCGTCTGGCAGGCCGCGAACGGGTGGCCGCAACTGACCATGGGCGCGGCCATCTCCCAGGAGGTCTCGACCGGCTGGGGTGGGCGGGCCACGTTCGTTCCGACGCTGGTGATGAGCGCGGGACTCCCGGTGGGCATGATCCTCGTCTGCTACGGGCTGTGGCGGTCGACCCGGTCCGAACGCCTGCGGCCGTACCGATTCCTGGGGTGGACGGCGATCGGCGTGCTCGCGGTCTTCCTCCTGGCGAACGGGCGCTACTACTACGCGGCCGGGATGTTCGCTCCGCTGTTCGCCGCGGCCGCCGTGGAGATCGAAGCGGGCCAGGCGTCCAAGTACTGGCGCTGGGTCACCACCTGGCCGGTGTACGCCCTGGCCGCGGTGATCGCGATCCCGCAGACACTTCCGGTCCTCCCGCGGACGGCGCTGGCGAACACCCCGGTCTGGGCAAGGCCGATCTTCGCCGACGAGGAGATCGGCTGGCGGGAGATCACGGAGTCGGTGGCGCAGGCGCACCGCGCCGTTCCCGACCCGTCGCATACGGGCATCGTCGCGGCGAAGTACTGGCAGGCCAGTGCCATCGACCACTATGGACCGGAACTGGGGCTTCCCTCGCCGTCGAGTCCCAATCGCGGCTACGCCACGTTGCCGAGACCGCCGGAATCGGCGCGGGACATCCTGTTCGTCGGGAATGACCCGTCGGTGCTTGTGCCGCACTTCACGCAGGTGCGCGAGGTCGGCGCCCTCGACAACCGGGCCGGGATCCCGAATGTGAGTCAGGGCATGAAGATCTGGCTGGCCACCGGCCGAAACGGCACCTGGGACACGGTATGGCCGGCGCTCACGGACTGGGGCTTCTGAGCCTCACCGGTCCTCTCACGACCGACGCGCCACGCCGGTGGCACGTAGGGTGCGAGAGGACCGGCATCCGAGGGATCTGCGAGGAACGCATGAAAGCCGCCAGCGCGGCCGAAACACCGATCGCGTCCGGTGCGGCGTTCGCCCGGCTTCCCGTGGCGCTGCTCGCGGCGGCGGCCGCGGCGGCCCTACTGGCGACGGCGTGGCGGTACGGCTACTTCGGGGACGAGCTGTACTTCCTCTCCGCGGGAAAGCGACTGGCCTGGGGCTACGCCGACCAACCGCCGGTGCTCCCGTTCTTGGCGTGGGCGATGGATTCCCTCGCTCCGGGCAACGTCTTCGTGCTCCGCCTTCCCGCCGTCCTCGCGACGGCGGCCGGTGTCGTGTTCACCGGGCTCATCGCGTACGAGATGGGCGGCGACCGCCGGACCCAGACCCGAGCGGCCGCCGCGTACGCGATTTGCGGGCAGTTCATCGGAAGTGGGCACTACCTGGCCACGTCGACGATCGACCCGGCCTTGTGGACACTCGTCGCGTGGCTGCTCGTGCGGTGGATGCGGACCCGGGACGACAACCTGTTGCTGTGGCTGGGTGTCACCACCGCCGTCGCGCTGAACGTCAAGCTCCTCGTCGCGACGTTCTGGGTCGCCGCCGGGGTCGCGATCCTCGTCTTCGGGCCACGGGATCTCTTGCGCAGGCCCAAACTGTGGTTCGGCGCGGGGATCGCCGCGTTGTCGCTCGTGCCCACCTTCTGGTGGCAGGCCGCGAGCGGCTGGCCGCAACTGGAGATGGGCGACGTCATCGCACACGAGGCCACCGGCGGCTGGAGCGGGCGGGCCGGGTTTCTGCCCGCCCTGCTGACCGGAGCCGGGCTCGGCATCGGCGTCATCGGAGTCCTTTATGGACTTTGGGTCCTGCTGTTCTCGGCGAGGATGCGCGAATTCCGGTTCCTCGGCTTGACGGCCGTCGGGGTGATCGCGCTGTTCATCCTGACCGGCGGCCGGTACTACTACGCGGCAGGCATGTTCGGTGTCCTGTGGGCGGGCGCGGCCGTCCACTTCGGACAGCTGAAGCCGTCACCGTGGTTCCGCTGGATCCCGACCTGGCCGGTGTTCCTGCTCTCCGCGCTGTATACCCTGCCCTACGCGCTGCCGGTCTGGCCTGTGCACTGGCTCGCCGAAGGCCGCGACGTACCGCGTCCGGCGTACGCGCTGGAAGAGATCGGCTGGCCGGATCTCGCCCGTTCGGTCGCGGACGCCTACCACCGGCTCCCGCCGGAGCAGCGAGCGCGCACCACGCTCGTCACGGCCGGGTACTGGCAGGCCGGAGCGCTGGACCGCTACGGCACCGACTACGGACTGCCCGCCGCGTACAGCCCCAGCCGGGGTTTCTGGTACTTCGGCCACCCGCCCGAGACCGCGGACACCGTGCTGTTCGTCGGCCCCGACCCGGCACGGCTGCGACACTCGTTCACCGACGCCCGGATCGTTTCCCGCGTCGACAACGCGCTCGGTGTGCCCAATGTGAGCCGTGGGATGCCGATCTGGCTGGTCACCGGCCGCACCGAATCCTGGGCGGCCGCCTGGCCGGGGCTGCGGGAGTTCCGGGTATGACCAGCTGGATCCGGTGGCAGGACTCGCTGTGGCCGTCCCCTGCCGACGGGGAGTCACTGTGGCGACCGTGGGGTGGCCGGATCGAGCGGTTCCTGCCGTACGCGCTGCTGGCGCTGGGCACGGCGCTGAGTCTGCTGGCCTCCGACCACGACCGCGCTGTCACGGTGGGGTTGGCGGGGATCGCCGCGGCCTGGCTCTTGGTCTCCTTCACCTTCGTCCCGGCCAGGTGGGCCGAACATCCAGTGGTCGTCACCGTGTCGTTCACCGGGCTCGTGACGATCGCCGCGGTGCTCGAAGGCCGCGACCCGATCTTCCTCGTCTTCATGATCGCCGGATTCTTCGACGCGATGCGGCTGCGGCCCGCCCCGCTGGCGCTGACCGGGATCTTCGTGGTTTCCGCACTGATCAACACGATGCCCAACGGTGGACCGCTCCAGGCGTTCGCCACCCAGCCCGCGTTGTGGACCGTGGTCACCCTGGTGCAGACGGCCGCCGTCGGTGGCGGCGGACTCGTCTCGGCTGCGATGGCGCGCCAGCACGCCGAACGCAAGCGCATGCTCGACGAACTCGCCGCCGCGCAGGAGGAGAACGCGGGGCTGCAACGGCAACTGCTCGGGCAGGCACGGGAAGCGGGCGTCCTGGACGAGCGTCAGCGGCTGAGCCAGGAAATCCACGACACGCTCGCCCAGGGCTTCACCGGGATCATCACGCAGCTCGAAGCCGCCGCGGAAACGAAAAGCGATCCCGCCGAGTGGCAACGGCACGTCGTTACCGCGCTGGCACTGGCGCGCGAAAACCTGACCGCCGCGCGACGTTCGGTGCGCGCGCTCGGCCCGCAACCGCTGGCCGCGGCGACCTTGCCGGACGCGCTCGACGAGGTCTCCCGGCTCTGGGGCGAGCGGACCGGCGTCGAGGTCCGGTTCACCACGACAGGGACCTCGCGAGCACTACACCCCGAGATCGAGGCGACGCTGCTGCGGATCACGCAGGAGGCGCTGGCCAACGTCGAGAAGCACGCCGGCGCCACGATCGTGGGGCTGACGTTGTCCTACATGGCCGATCAAGTGACCGTCGACGTCCGGGACGACGGCCGGGGATTCGCCCCCGGGCACGTCGTCTCTTCCGGTGAGGCCGGGTTCGGCGTCCCCGGCATGCGCGCCCGCGTCGCCCGGCTGGCGGGCACCCTGCATCTCGAATCGGAGCCGGGCGGCGGCACCGCCGTATCGGCGAATCTGCCCGCCATCGCGCTGGAGGCCCGTGCATGACGATCACCCTGCTGATCACCGACGATCACCCGATCGTCCGGGACGGGCTGCGCGGGATCTTCACCGCGGAACAGGGATTCGAGGTGCTCGGCGAAGCGTCCTCCGGCGTCGAAGCCGTCGCGTTGACTGAGAAACTCCGCCCCGACGTCGTACTGATGGACCTGCGGATGCCGGGTTCGAGCGGGGTGGCCGCGATCGCGGAGCTGGCGAGACGCGGGAATCCCGCGCGGATTCTCGTGCTGACGACCTACGACACCGACTCGGACGTCGCCCCGGCGATCGAGGCGGGCGCGACCGGCTACCTGCTCAAGGACGCCCCGCGCGACGAACTCTTCCGTGCGGTGCGCGCGACGGCGCGCGGGGAGGCCGTCCTCTCCCCCGCCGTCGCCGACTTGATCATGGGCAGGATGCGCGCGCCCGCACCGGAACCGCTGAGCCGCCGGGAGATCGAGGTCCTCACTCTGATCTCCCGCGGTTCGACCAACAAGGAGGCCGCGAAACAGCTGTTCATCAGCGAGGCCACCGTGAAAACGCACCTCGTGCACGCTTACGCGAAGCTCGGGGTGAAGGATCGCGCGGCCGCCGTCGCGACCGCTTTCGGACGAGGACTCCTGGGGAACTGAGGGTTACGGCGTCCAGCGTGTCGACTCGGCCCACGCGTTGGCCCTGGCGAAGGCTTCGTCAACCCAGTCCTGTTTCTCGTCGGTGTATCCCTCGACGGTCCCGTCGCCGGCGTGCTTCGCAGCCATGGCGTGCTTGACCGCCGCGTAGGCGTCGCGCTCGTCCGGGTTCTGCCGCAGCCACTCCGGGAACAGCAGCGCGAGCCGCCAGGCCGGCGTCTCCTGTGACCGGACGTGCAGGTTGACCGGACGGCGCGGGTCGCCGCCGAAGTGGAACCGCTTCGTCCAGGTGCCGTCCTCACCGTGCGCGTCGTCGAACCATTCGCCCTCCGCACGCGGGAACCCGGCGTCGGAAAGGGCGTCGGCCAGCGCGTCTGCCTTGTCCAAGGTGGTGACCGTCAACTGGAGGTCGAGGATGTCCTTGGCGGGCAAGCCCGGTACGGACGTCGAGCCGATGTGGTCGACCCGGACGGCGTTTTCCCCGGCCACCACGCGGATCCGCGCGAGCGCCCGCTCGGCCTGTGCGGGCCACGTCTCGTCGTACGGCGCGATCTTCGGCGACATCGGCGCGCGCGGCTTACGGAGCCGCACGTTCGCCTCGAACGGGGTCAGCCTGTCCGCCCACAGCGCGTCGACGTCGGCGAGCACGATGTCGGGCGCTCCGCTGTTGTCGAGCCAGACATCGGCGACGGCCCGGCGCTGATCGGTGGTGGCCTGCGCCTTGATCCGGGCGCGCGCGTCGGTCTCGGGCATGCCCCGCGTCTCGACCAGCCGGCGGAGGCGGACTTCTTCCGGCGCGTCGACCATGACGACGAGGTGGTACATCGGCGCGAGCCCACCCTCGACCAGCAGCGGGATGTCGTGGACGATGATCGCGTCCGGCGCCGCGCCCGCCATCAACTCGGCCGTCCTGGCGCCGACCTTCGGGTGAACGATCGCGTTCAGCCGCTTGCGGGACTCCTCGTCGGCGAAGGCCTTGGCGGCGAGCGCGGCACGATCGAGCGCGCCGTCGGCCGCGAGGATGTCCTCCCCGAACGCCTCGACGAGTTCGGCGAGACCCGGCGTTCCCGGTTCGACGACCTCCCTGGCGATCTTGTCGGAGTCGATGAGGACGGCGCCGTGCTCGGAAAGCCGGTTCGCCACCGTCGATTTTCCGGCGCCGATTCCGCCGGTCAGGCCCACACGCAGCATGACGATCAGCCTAGTGGGCCGGTCCGGCCGACCGCTCAGGGTGACGCCCTGAGTACTTCCGGCACAGACAGAGGCAAAAGGCAAGATCATGGTGACGCGTTACACGACCTTTATGGGTGACACGCCGGTCGGTTACGCGGCTTCAGGGGTCTGATTGCGTACCGTGCGCGGCGAAGATAGCCCACACGGAGGAAAGATGGCAGACGGCAAGCACACCGGAAGGCACCGGCTCGGTTCGCCGGGGCTCGTGCACTGTGTCTTCCATCGTCCCGTGGCCGAGGCCCTCGCCGAATATCGGCGCACCTGGCTGAGCGCGCTCCTGATCCCGGCCAGGCACAGCTTCGCCGGACTCCGCCGCAAGGCTCGCGCCGCGGCACTCGAACGCGTCTGGGTTCCGTCCGTCCGGACCGCCACTTCCTGACGCCCTTCCCCGCTCCCCGCGTTTAGTCCTCTGAATGCGGTAGTTGCGCGCGCGCAAGGAACGCGTTCAGAGGACTAAACGCGGGGACAAAGACAGCGGCCCCGGTCCGTGGTGGACCGGGGCCGCTGTCTGTCAGCTAATGGCTGAGCGCCTGGATCACGCGCCGCCCGACAGCTTCTCGCGGAGAGCCGCGAGCTGCTCGTCGCTGGCGAGCGTGCCACCGCTCTTGGCCTCGGCCGGAGCGGAGGTGTAGCTCTGCTCGCCCGAGTCGCTCGAGGAGGAGGTGACCCCGGTCGCGGCGTCCGCGGCGGCCTCGGCGTCGGCCTCGGCAGCCTTCTGGACCTGCTTCATGTGAGCCTCGTAGCGGGTGTGAGCCTCGGCGTACTGACGCTCCCACTCCTCACGCTGCTTGTCGAAGCCTTCCTGCCACTCCTGGGTGTCCGGGTCGAAGCCTTCGGGGTAGATGTAGTTGCCCTCGGCGTCGTACTCGGCGGCCATGCCGTACTGAGTGGGGTCGAACTCGGTCTCCGGCGTGACGCCCTCGTTCGCCTGCTTCAGCGACAGCGAGATGCGACGACGCTCGAGGTCGATGTCGATGACCTTGACCATCACGTCGCCGTTGACCTGGACGACCTGCTCCGGGATCTCCACGTGGCGCTCGGCCAGCTCGGAGATGTGCACCAGGCCCTCGATGCCCTCTTCGACGCGCACGAACGCACCGAACGGAACGAGCTTGGTGACCTTGCCCGGCACGATCTGGCCGATCGCGTGGGTGCGGGCGAACTGACGCCACGGGTCTTCCTGGGTCGCCTTCAGCGACAGCGAGACGCGCTCGCGGTCCATGTCGACGTCCAGGACCTCGACCGTGACCTCCTGGCCGACCTCGACGACCTCGGACGGGTGGTCGATGTGCTTCCAGGACAGCTCGGAGACGTGCACCAGGCCGTCGACGCCACCCAGGTCCACGAAGGCACCGAAGTTGACGATGGACGACACGACACCCTTGCGGACCTGGCCCTTGGCGAGCGCGTTGAGGAACTCGCTGCGCACCTCGGACTGGGTCTGCTCGAGGTAGGCGCGGCGGGACAGGACCACGTTGTTGCGGTTCTTGTCCAGCTCGATGATCTTCGCCTCGAGCTCGCGGCCGACGTACGGCTGCAGGTCGCGCACGCGGCGCATCTCGACCAGCGACGCCGGCAGGAAGCCGCGCAGGCCGATGTCCAGGATGAGGCCGCCCTTGACGACCTCGATGACGGTGCCCTTGACGGGCTCGTCCTTCTCCTTGAGCTCCTCGATCGTGCCCCAGGCGCGCTCGTACTGCGCACGCTTCTTGGACAGGATCAGACGGCCTTCCTTGTCCTCCTTCTGGAGAACGAGGGCTTCGACCTCATCGCCGACGGTGACAACCTCAGCCGGGTCGACATCGTGCTTGATGGAGAGCTCGCGCGAGGGGATGACACCCTCGGTCTTGTAGCCGATGTCGAGCAGGACCTCGTCACGGTCAACCTTGACGATGGTGCCTTCGACGATGTCGCCATCGTTGAAGTACTTGATCGTCTTGTCGATCGCTGCGAGGAAATCTTCCTCCGACCCGATGTCGTTGATAGCGACCTGCGGGGCCCCAATGGGGGCGGTCGGGGCGGTGGCGGTGTCGGTCGTCATTAGGCGGGTTGCTCCGGTGGATGGGAAGTAGTGGGTTTGCGGTTAGGGCACCATGGGCTCTTCCGGCATGAGGTGACCACATGAGCAAACGTCCACAGGGAACGACCGCGAGCATCACCGCATCCGGTACGCGACCCCCTGACCCGGACGCTGAGCGAACCGGGGGAAAGAGTAGCGCGAACCCACTGCGCTAACAGATATCCTACGCGGCCCCCTGTACACGGCACAATCAGGGTCACACCCGCGATCACAGCGGGCGGACGATCTGGGCCGCGAAGCCCTGACCTGGGGAAAGGATATCGGTTTGAGTCAGCAGTCCGCCACCGAGCAGCAGACGGCGGCCGAAAGGCACGCGCAGGCCGAGGAACGGCTCGGCACCGCGGGGGTCGCCTACCGGGCGGTCTCGGCGCCGGAGGCGACGGCCGCGAACCTGGCCTGGTGGGACGCCGACGCCGACGACTACCAAGCCACCCACGGCGGCTTCCTCGGCGACGCGGACTTCGTCTGGTGCCCGGAGGGCGTCCGCGAGGCCGACGTCGCACTTCTGGGTGAAGTCGGCGGCAAGCGGATCCTGGAGGTCGGCTGTGGGCAGGCGGCCTGCTCGCGGTGGCTCGCCACGCAAGGCGCCGAAGCGGTGGCGACCGATCTTTCCGCGGGCATGCTCCGGCACGCGCGGGAGGGCAACGAACGGTCCGGTCCCGCCGTCCCCCTCGTGCAGGCGACGGCGGAGGCGCTCCCCTTCGCCGACGCGAGTTTCGACGCGGCTTGCTCGGCCTTCGGCGCGATCCCGTTCGTGGCGTCGGTGGACGACGTGTTCGCCGAAGTGCGCCGGGTGCTCCGGCCGGGCGCCCGCTGGGTCTTCTCGGTGACCCATCCGATGCGGTGGATCTTCCCCGACGATCCCGGGCCGCTGGGCCTCACCGTCACCCAGCCGTATTTCGACCGCACCCCGTATGTCGAGGTCGACGACGAGGGTGTCGCGACCTACGTCGAATATCACCGCACTCTCGGCGACTACGTCCGCGCGCTCTCCGACTCCGGTTTCGCGCTCACGGACCTCATCGAGCCCGCCTGGCCGGAGGGCCACTCCCGCACCTGGGGACAGTGGAGCCCGTTGCGCGGCAAGCTCTTCCCCGGCACGGCGATCTTCTGCACCCAGCGGGGATGACCCGGCCGGGGGATCCGTGGCCGTCGCGGTTCGCCGCGCTCGACCCGTTGCTCCCGCCACCGCCGCCGCTTCCGCCCGGCGATCCCGTCGAAGCGGGCGGCGCGGTCGGGACGATCGCGCACGTGCGGTTCCCGTCGGGTTCGTGGCAACGGCTCTGGGGCCCGGCGCGGCTGCAGATCCTCTCCGCCGTCCTTCCCCGTGACGCCGGCGCGGGGATGGACGCGCTGCTGTCGGCATGGCGTGCCCGGATCGCGCTCGCCCCCACCGAAACCGATTCGTCGTGCACGGTCACCTGGCCCAGCCGCGACGTCGTGGTGGCACGCGCCCTGCTCGACCACGGGCTCGCTCCGCAACTGGCGCTGGCCGTCCGCGCCCCGGCCCCCGGCGACGGTCACGTAGCGCCCGGCGTGACCGTCCGGGAATCCTCGGGCGGCGATCTGGAAGAGATCGTCGAGCTCCGGTTCGAGGAACTCCGCTACACCTCGTTCGTCGGTCACGCCGTGGTCCGGCCCGGCGCCAAGGCCCTGCTCGCCGAAGAGGTCCGCCGCGGGCTGCAGTTCGGCGGCCGCGTCTGGATCGCCGAAGAAGAAGGGGTCACGGTGGGGATGGTGACCGGCGGAAAGCGCTCGCCCGCCCCCGGTGACGCGCTCGCCGGACGGCTGCTCCCCGGCGAGTGGGGTTACGTCGGCACGCTCGCGGTCACCTCGGCCGCGCGGGGACGCGGGATCGGGCGCGCGCTGACCGCCGTCGCGCACGACGAACTCTTCTCGCCGTCGCTGCGCGGTACGTTCGTCTCGTACAATCCGGCCAATCCGCTGTCCCCGGTGTTCTGGCACCGGCAGGGATATCGTCCACTATGGACGACGTGGGCGGTGAGCCCGGCCGCCGCCCTGCGGTAGCGGTGATCGGCGCTGTCGACCTGGGGGCGGGATGGAAATCGAGAAGACGTTGTTCGACGCGCATCGGACGCGGTTCGCGACGATCGACCGGCTGCTGCCCGAGGCCGCGCCGCCACCGGTCGCCGGCGAGCGGGTGGACGCCGCCACGGCTTCCGGGGTCCAGGTCACCGGCGTGGTGCAGCGCCAGCTCCACGGTCCGGACGACGTCCCGCTGCTCTGGTCCGCCGCCGACGTGCGCCAGCTGTTCCCCTTCATCGGGAGCACCGGCACCGAGGGGATGGACGTCCTGCTGCGCGCGTGGCGGACGTGGATGGCGGCCGAATCGCCCGGTGAGGATTCGTCCTGTGTGGTCAATTGGCCGAGCCGGGACGCCGAGGCGATCCGCGCCTTCCTCGACCACGGGCTGGTGCCGATGTCCGCGCTCGCCGTGCGCGCCGGCCACCACCGCGAGGACGTGCCCGCCTCACCCGATCCGGGGGTGACCATCCGCCGGGCGCGGCCGGGCGACTTCGAGGACGTGCTCGCGATGGCCGTGTCGACGCACGACTACATCGGCCAGGTCGCCACCCGCCGTCGCGCGAACGCCGCCGAGCTGCTCGCCCCGGCGCTGGAACGCGCCCTCGACAAGGACTCCCCGCTGCTGTGGCTCGCCGAGCGGGACGGGGAGATCGCCGCGTTCGCGCACGCCGCCTGGATCGCGTCGACGCCGGGGTCGGCCGAGGCCGAACTCCTCCCCCACGGGCGCTGGGGCTACGTCAACAACGTCGTCACCGTGCCGGGTCTGCGCGGGAACGGTTTCGGCCGGAGCCTGATGTCGGTGGTGCACAACGAGTTCTCCGCCGACGGCGCGGAGGGCACCTACCTCTATTACAACCCGACCAACCCGCTCTCTTCGGTGTTCTGGCACCGGCAGGGTTATCGTCCACTATGGACGTCCTGGGAGGTCCACCCGGCTTCGGCCCTGCGCTGACGAAGGCGGAGCCGAACCGGAGAGTCTCGTCCGGTTTGCGGCGGTTTCGTCACTCTTGGGTGTGACATGGGCCCCGCGCGGTTGCTCACCTCCCAGGTCAGGGCTAACTTTTGAACTGACCAGTCAGTTTAAAAGTGCCACGAGTCATCGACCTGGGAGTTCTTCGTGCGGGTTCAAGCCGACAGGGTGTCCGTCACCGGACCCCACGGCACGTTGCTGTCGCCCACCTCGCTCACCGTCTCGGGCGGTGAGCTGGCGATCGTGCACGGCGAGCCCGGCGTCGGAGTCACGGCCTTCGGCCTGGCGCTGGCCGGGCGGCTGAAGCCCGCGACCGGGACCGTGACCGTCGAAGGCGGTGATCCGCGGCAGGTCGTCGCGGTCGTCGACGCCCCAGGTGTGAGCGATCCGGACGGCGCGCTCACGCTGCAGGCCGTCGTCGGCGAGGAACTCGAGCTGGCGAAACGCCCGGCGAGCAAGGCGGCCGCCGCGAGCTGGCTGGCCGAGCACGGCGCCGCCGCGTTCGCCACCACCCGCTTCGAGAACATCGAAGCGGTGACGCGCACCCGGCTGCTCACCGCGCTCGCCGCGAGCCGCGAGGGTGTCGGCGTACTCGTGCTCGACACCCCCGACAGGCACACCAGTGACGTCGAGAGCTGGACGCGCGTCGCCCGCGAGCACGCCGAACGCGGTCTCGCCGTCATCGTGCTGACGGCTACCACCCCGATCTCGGCCCTGCCGGAGAAGCCCGCCCTTTGCGGCGCCCTCGACCAGCCGGAGCCCGTGCGTTGCGCGCCGCTGCCGGTCGAACCGGACGAAACCGACCAGACCGTGCCGGACGACACCGAAAAGACCTCAGGAGACCAGGAATGAACCCCGTCCGGATCGCAGGCAACGAGCTGCGCCGGCTGAGCAGCGGCACCCTGCCGAAGCTCGCCATGGTCGCGCTCGTTCTGGTACCGCTGCTGTACGCGTCCTTCTACCTCTACGCGAACTTCGACCCTTACTCGCGGCTGGACAAGCTGCCGGCGGCCGTCTACACCTCGGACGCCGGTTCGAAGGACTCGGCCGGGGCGGAGCGCAACGTCGGCCGTGAAGTGACCGACGAGCTGGTCAAGTCCGGCACCTTCCAGTGGCACGAGGTCTCCCCCGACGAGGCGGCCAAGGGCGTCCGCGACGACACCTACTCGTTCGCCATCGGCATCCCGCGCGACTTCTCCGCGGCGTTGCTGTCCTCCGGCAACTTCCAGCCGCAGCAAGCGACGATCACACTGACCACCAACGACGCCAACAACTATCTGTCCGGCACCATCGCGAAACAGGTGGCCGAACAGGTGCGCAAGACGATCGCGGAGAAGGTCGGCAGCGAGGCGGCGGACAAGTTCCTGGTCGGCTTCTCCACGATCTACGGCAAGACCCAGGAGGCCGCGACGGGTGCTTCACAGCTCGCCGACGGCGCGGGCAAGCTCAAATCCGGACAGCAGCAGCTCGCCGACGGCGCGTCCCAGCTCGCCTCCGGCAGCTCCGAACTGGCGAGCGGACTCGGCACCCTGAAGTCCGCCACCGCCCAGCTGCCAGCCCAGACGCAAAAGCTCGCCAGCGGTGCGGGCCAGGTCGCCGACGGGAACCAGAAGGTCGCCGACGCCGCCTCGCTCGCGGCGACGGCGTCCGGGGACATCCAGGCGAAGCTCGACGGCTATCGCACCCAGCTGGCGCAGGACCTGCGGAACGCCGGTCTCCCGGAGACCCAGGTGCAGGAGATCCTGAGCCGCCTCGACACGCTCCGTTCGCCGGTGGACCAGGCGAACACGAAGATCCAGGGCGCGAACAGTCAGCTCGCCCAGCTCGCGTCCGGCGCGCGACAGGTGTCCGACGGCGCGCACCAGCTGGCCTCGGCGACGCCGCAGCTCACCAGCGGGATCGCGCAGGCGTCCGACGGGGCGAACAAGCTCCGTGACGGCGCGGCGAAGCTGAACGACGGCGAGAAGTCCGCGGTCACCGGCACGAACCAGCTCGCCGACGGCGCGGTGCAGCTCCGCGACGGGCTCGCCGCCGGGCTCAAGCAGATCCCGAACCCCGACGACCCCACCCGGGCGGCCACCGCCAACACCATCGCCGACCCGGTCGCGGTCCAGTCCTCCGGCGTCGCGTCGGCGGGGACCTACGGCGCGGGCCTCGCCCCGTTCTTCATCTCGCTGGCCACCTGGATCGGCGCGTTCGTGCTGTTCCTGTTGCTGCGCCCGCTCTCGACCCGTGCGCTGACCGCCGGCGCGTCGCCGTTCAAGGTCGCGCTCGGCGGCTGGCTCCCCTCCGCCCTGCTGGGGATCGCGCAGGTGATCGTGCTGTTCGGCGCGGTGACCTGGCTGGTCGGTATCGACGTCGCGCATCCGCTCGGCGCGATCGGGTTCGCCATCCTGGTGTCGCTCACCTTCACCGCCGTGGTGCACGCGCTCAACGCCTTCTTCGGCGCCGTCGGGAAGTTCCTCGGTCTGGTCCTGCTGGTGCTGCAGCTGGTCAGCGCGGGGGGCACGTTCCCGTGGCAGACCATCCCGGACGCGCTGTACCCGCTCCACATCGTCCTGCCGATGGGGTACGCGATCGACGGGTTCAGGCACCTGCTCTACAGCGGCGCGTCGATGAAGATCCTCGGTGACATCGGGGTTCTGCTGGCCTACCTCGTCGGCGCGATCCTGGTGTCGACGCTCGCGGCGCGGAAACGACGCACCTGGACGGTGTCGGCGCTGAAACCCGAGCTGGCGTTGTGACCACCCGGGGTGCGGCGACGAAGCAGAAGTTGTTCGAGGCGACCCTGCGGCTCTCGGCCAGCCGTGGCCTCGTCGGGCTGACGGTGGACGACATCGCGGCCGAGGCGAAGGTCGCCAAGGGCACCGTCTACTACAACTTCGGCAGCAAGGACGGTCTCGTCGACGCGCTGTTGCGTTACGGCGTCGGCGTGCTCGCGGACCGGCTGCGCGCGGCCGGCGGCGAGGGCGACCCGATGGAGGTAATCGAGTCGCAAGTGGACGGTGCGCTGGAGTTCATCGCCGAATACCCCGGTTTCTCCCAGATCCTGGTGAGCGAGATGTGGCGTACGCCCGGCACGTGGCACGAGACGCTGACGTTGCTGCGCGAGGAGATCATCTCGATCGTGCGCGAACAACTGCATCGGCTGGACGCCGCCGGGCGGCTGCCCGACGGCGTCCAGATCCCGACGGCGGCGGCCGGGTTGTTCGGCACGATGCTGGTGGTCGCCCTGGACTGGCAGGTGTTCCAGCCGAAGCGCACGCGGGCCGACGTGCGGGAGTCGGTGATGGTGCTGATCCGGGGACTGGGCCGCTAGCGAGGTCGTGAGTGATCCGGGTCGTTGAAACGACCAGAATCACTCACGACCGCTTTCGGGCTCCCGGACCCATTTCAGCTTGACCTCGAAGTTCCCCTCCAGCCCGGTCTTCGCGATCACCGCGCCCGCCTGAGCGGTCAGCTTCACCCCGAACTTGATCTCCACCTCGTCCGGTCCCGTGGTCATCGACCGGAACGTGGCCAGCGCCGACGCGGCCGCTTCCCGCACGTTCGCCAGTGCCGCTTCGAACGATCCCTTGGCGTCCTCGATCAGGTCGTCGCGCCGGGAGACCCGGGAGGTGCCGGGGACGGGGTCGATCTCGACGACCACCGAACCGCCGCCTTCGAGCGGGAACCGTGCCAAGTCGTTCACCGATGCTCCTTCACTGTCCACAAGGGATTCTCAGCCATTCACCGGACGGGACGCTTTGCCGGATTCCGTCGAGCTGGCTCAGCAGGATGTCCAGCCGGTCCCGGTTGCTCAGGTACTCCAGAACGGCACGGTGGAACGCGCCGGTCATCGTCGCGGGCATCAGATCGGAGGCGTCGAAGCACAGCGCGGGCGCCGAGGTGAGGGTTTCCGCGATCTTCCGGCTCACCTGGTCGGTGTAGACGTCGAAACCGAGCTTCCGGTTGGCGGAGAACGCGCTCGCGCGCGGGATCGACGGCCAGACGCGCTGCGCCTTTTCCGAAGCCAGGTACTGGATCAGCTTTCGCGCCTGCGGGGTGTCACGGAACATGCCTGCCAGGTCGGCGGCGACTTCGGAGACATCGCGTCCGGGGAAGGGAAGGAAGTCGAAATCGGCGCCGGGCCTCGGAGAAGTCCCGTCAGCGCGTTTCACTGCCTGGTAGCGGCTCATGATGAACGACGCCTGGTGTTCGAGTACACAGCCCGGAGGGTCGGTGAACATCGGCTTTCCCGCGTCGCCGAAATCGGTCAGCAGCGCGGCCGCTGCCCCGCCGCGGATCCCGGCGGGGTCGATCAGGGAACCCCAGTCCAGCCAAGCCTGTTTGACCTCCGGCGACGTCCACTTCAGGCTGCCGGACGCCCACTGCCAGTATTTCTCGGGGCCCGCCGAATGCAGGAAGACGTCCTCGATCCAGTCGGTTCCCGGCCAGCCCGACGTGGGCGGGGCACCCATCCCGACACACCACGGCGTGCCGCCCGCGGCCGTCAGCCCGCCGGCGAACGTGCGGAGACCGTCGAACGTCGTCGGGCGAATCCCGGTCAACCGGGCCGGGTTGTACCAGATCACGCTCTTGAGATCGGCCTTCACGGCGACCGCGTACAGCTTCTGAGTGCCGATCTTCTGCAGGGCCACCCATTGCGGGCTGAAGGAGCCGGCCATGGTCGCGGCGAGATCGTCGTCGAGCGGCATCAGGTCGCCCGACTTCTGGTATTTCGCCAGCACACCGGCGTTCGGCAGGACGGCGACATCCGGTGGCGTGCCGCGCTGCACGTCCGAGGCGAGCACCTGGTCGACGGCGCGGGTGCCCTGATAGAGGTACTTGACGCCGGTGTCGGCCTGGAACGCGTCCAGCACCTGCCGGAACGCGTCCGCCTCGGGGCCGGTCCACGACGCGAGTACGACGACGGTGCCGCCGTCGGCCGACGCCGAGCAGCCGCCCGCGAACAACGACAGTGCCATCACCAAGGCCAGTAGCCGTTTCACGGGCGGTACCGGTATTCGTCGATCCGGCCGTGCAATCCGAGCAGGATCAGTCCACCCGCGAGCAGGGTGCCCGCCGGGATCAGGTACTCCCGTCCACCGGATTCGGCCGCCCCCGAAGCGTCGGCCGCCACGGCCTTCGCACCCGCGGTGGCCACCCGCGTGTTGTCCGTCGCCACCGTCGTGGCCTGCCGTGCCTTCGCCCGGAATTCGTCGGCGGTCACACCACATCCCTGCTCCCTGTCGCAGTACTCGGTCAGCAGGTCGGCGAGCCGTAGCTGACCCGCGTCGTCGGCCGCCTGGATCTGCGTGTTCCGCGCCTCGGCGACCGCGTCGAGCCGATTCCCGACCGAGTCCAGCCGCTCGCGACCGATCACGGTGAACACCAGCGCCACCCCGATCGCGGCGATCAGCACGGTCGCCCCGAGCAACGGGACGTTCGCCACCCGGCGGAACCGCTTCCTCAGGTACAGCTGGGTGAACACCAGCAACCCCGACAGAGCCAGTACCGGAAGGAGCCACAGCGGAAGCATCGCGAGGCTGACACCGGTCGACGACAGTTGCCTGTCCAGCGCCTCACGTTGCTTGGCCTGCAACAATTCCAGCTCGTCGAGGACCCCGCCGGGGGCGTGGAGCAACCGCGAGGCGTGCCACAGGTCGGCCGCGCCGAGCACCGCCGCGTCCAGCTGGCGGAAATGCACGTCGGCCTGCCCGATGGAACCTGAATAGGCCGCCACCTGACTCTCCACCACCTGCAGCCCGTTGCCGCCGGGTTCGCCCGCCTGGTTGAACTCCGCGACCCTCGCGAGGCTCTGGCTCGCCAGCGCCAACTGGTTCGAGTACTCCTGGCCGGGCCCGGCGAGTCTCGCCTCGCCCGAGGCGAAACTGGCGACCGCGGCGGCGTCGGCGGCCACCAGCGCGGCCCGCGCGGCGGTCACCTCGAGTACCGCTTGCGAGGTCCGGTCCCGGATCGTTTCGGCGGCGTTCTGGACGCGGTGGAACGCCCACAGCGACCCCACCAGGACGACGAGGGTCAGCGCCAGCAGGCCGGCGCGGAGCCGCACCAGCCGCACCCGGGTCGCCGTCACGAAGCCGCCTCGTCGAACGGCCTGCCGCAGCCGACGCAGAAGTTCGCCCCGGCGGGAGACAGTGCGGGGCAGCCTGCGCAGGCGACCGGCGGCGCCTCGGTCCGGGAATCGGGCATCGGCCGATCTTCCTGCTCGGACGCGATTTCCGAAACCCTCGAAGGGATAACGACGTGTAGAGCGTGGCTTCGCGTCGCGTCGGCGCGCAAGCGTGCGACGCCCTTCTCCGCGTCGACGATCTCCACGACCCCCGCGAGACGGCCGAGGGTGTCTTCGTCACCCGCGGCGGCGGCCAAGGTGGCCGCCCGGCCCCATTCCCGTTCGGCAGCGGCTTGGTCACCTGCCGCGTAGGCGTCGCCGCCCGCGGTCAAGGCCTCACCGAGATCGGCCTGGGCGGCGTATTTCGAAACCATCGGGTGAATCAGCGTCGGCGGGATCGGGTCGTGTGTCCACCGGCCCGCGATGGCCAGCGCGTCCTCCTCGACCGTGGCACCGGGGACGGGCACGAGTTCCGTCCATGCCAGCTGCCTGTCCTGTCCGTGGCTGGGTTCGAGATCCGGATCGAGGTCCAGGATCACTTGATAATCCCGCGTCTCGTCACTCGCGAACGAACCGAGCGAAAGTTCCACCTCGCGGACGGCGACCTCCTGGCACCGGTCGGTGAGGTCGTACTCGTCCGGGAACACCTGCTTGACCGACCGCAGCCTGCTGAACGACATGGTGCCGATGCGCAGCCGGACGTCGGGCAGCACCTTGGTCATCGCGCTCTCGACGAGGTTCCGGAAGTC
This sequence comes from Amycolatopsis sp. NPDC034160, assembly GCF_055575355.1. Classification (NCBI taxonomy): domain Bacteria; kingdom Bacillati; phylum Actinomycetota; class Actinomycetes; order Pseudonocardiales; family Pseudonocardiaceae; genus Amycolatopsis; species Amycolatopsis sp. NPDC034160. Next base: position 73,778 of record NZ_JBVISU010000018.1, read on the forward strand.
CTCGGCGAGTTCGTCGTCCTCCACGACGGAGTCGACGTTCCCGCGCAGCACCCTGGCGATCTGGATGAGTTCCGCCGGCTCCCAGCCGTCGCCGATTCCCCTCGCGTCGCAGACGAACCGGCCCTCGCAGCTGTTCAGCACGCTCATCAGATCGGCCCTGGTCTGCGAATCGTTGCGGCCGTCGGTGAGGAGGATCGCGTGGCGGACGGCGTCGGGCTCGCGGGCGAAGAGGTCACGTGCCTTGGCCAGCCAGGCGCCCATCGCGGTGCCGCCGACCGCCGCGAGATGCTCGACCGCGGCACGCGCCTCCGCCCGGGTCCGCGCGGAAGCCGTCACCAGGCCGTCCTCGGCCGGATAGACCAGCTTCGCGCGGTCGGTCCCCTGGATGACGGCGAAGCGCACGCCGTCGGGGAAGACGTCGATGGCGGCCGTGGCGGCACGCCGGGCCTCGCCGATCTTGGTGCTGGGGAAACGCATCGAGCTGGAGCAATCGATCATCAAGATCTCGGCGCCGGTCCTGGCGCCGATCGCTTCGCCGCCCCGGGAGACGACCCGCACGATCGCGGTCATCGCCCGGTCCCCCTCGGCCAGGAACTTGTTCTGGTGCACTTCGAGCCCCAGACTCGGCTCCCCGCTCATCGTCCGTCCCCTTTCACACCAGGGTCACCGGTCTCACCGAGTTGGCGAGATCGATCAGCACGTCGTGCAGTTCGGGCGTCGGCGCGTGATGGGCGAGCCGTCGGTACGACTGGTCCAGCACCGTGCGCGCGCCCGTCTCGTCCGCCCGCAGGATCGCGCCGTCGCTGATCCCGTCCCCGCCGATGAGCACCCCGGCCAGCCCGGTCTCGCGCACGGCCGTCACCAACCGGTCGGCCGCGTCGCCGTCGAGGTCCAGGGCGGTCAGCCGGATCACCGCCTCGTCGAGTTCCGCAGACACCGGGAGCTCCCCGGTCCCTGGCATCGGCGCGGACAGCACCCGTACCCCGGCGATCCGCGCCGCCTCGTCGTAGCGGGAGAATTCCGGGACCTGGTCGAGGATCTCGACCGCGGCGGCACGGTTGCCCCGTGACAGCCGGACCCGCGCGAGCCCGAACGCCGCACTGACCTGATTCCGGTCCCGTACCCACAAGGCGTCGTAATACCGCTCAGCGGCGGCAACGCCGTTGAGGTGCTCCTCGCAGAGACCGAGCGCGAGTTTCGGCGGTTCCTCGCCCGGGATGTCGCGGTACACGGCGTCGAATTTCTCCCTGGCCGCGGCGAAGTCACCGGAGCCGAGCGCCAGCAGGCCCCGGTGCCACGCCACGCGCCAGTCGTGGGCGGCGCGGTCGCCGAGCAGCCGTTCGGCCTCGGCCACCGCCAACGCGGCTTCCACGGTCGCCCCGAGTTCCAGTCGCGCCCGGCACCGGCGGAACTCGACTTCGACCGAACTCGGCGCCTTTTCGAGTTTCTTCAGCAGCCGCGCCGCGTCGGGGGCGCGGACGGTGCGCAGGAAGCTCACCTGCGGGTCGTCCGGATCCTCCCGTGGCAGTGGCAGGCCGGTCGCGATCTCCGCGGCCGTCGGCCGTTCGCCGAGCGAGACGGGAATCCCGCGCGTCCAGTGCTCCAACGGCGGCGCCTGGCCCAGTCCCGCGTCGAGCAGGACCGCCCCTTCGGTGAACAGCGTCGACCCGGCGGGCCGGGATTGCCTGTCCCGCAAGGAAAGGATTTCGGCGAGCACGCCGTCGAGCTGGACGAGCATCTCGTGCGCGGTCGCGAACCGTCGCTCGAACGGGGCGGTCGCGCGGTCGAGGACCCGGACGAAGGATTCGATGCCGAACCGGACGCCGCGCGCGTCGGGGGTGACCGACCAGCCGTCGCTGGCCTGGAAGAGTTCCCGCAACGTCATGCCGACGGTGTGGATGTCGGACCGGACGGTGAGCCCGTGTCTCGCCCGTTCTTTCAGGGACACCTGATAATGCTCGGTCACGACGGCCGGGCTTTCGTCGTCGGAGATCTTGCGGATGGCACCGAAATCGATCACCTTGATCCGCTTCTCGCCGTGGATCACGTTGTCCGGCTTCATGTCGCAGTACAGCAGGCCCTCGCCGTGCAGATAGTCGAGCGCGGTCAGGATCTCGCGCCCGTACGCCACGACGTGCTCGACCAGCAGGCGTCCCTCGCTGGAGTCCAGCCCGGCCCGGCCGCGGTTCTTGATCTCCCGCAGGGAAAGGCCGTCGACGAACTCCATGACGATGTAGCGGAGGTCGTGATGCTCGACCACGTTCAAGATCCGGACGATGTTCGGATGTTCCAGCGCGGTGAGCACCTGGCTCTCGGTCTCCGCGATCCGCACGGCGGCGGTGTTGTTGGTGTTGATCAGTCCCTTGAGCGCCACATATCGGTCACCGAGTCCGGAATCCGTTGCCAGATAGACGAAACCGAGTCCACCGCGGGCGACGCAGCCGAGTACGTGGTACCGGCCGTCGACCACGTCGCCCGCCGCGAGCTTGGGCGCGAAGGAGAACGGTGTCCGGCAGACCGGGCAGAATCCTTCGAGCGGCGCGGGCCCGCCGCCGATCGAGCGGCCGACCGGGGTGCCGGTGCAGCCGAGTTTGCCGCAGAACCGTTCGTCCTCGGGGACATGCGGTTCGGTCAGCAGGCGGCCCGCGATGTCGGGGAGTTCGACGAGCGGCAACGGGACCCGGTCGTCCGCGGTCGCGTGGCCGGCCATCTGCTGGGACCGGGTGACCACCGTGCTCGTGATCCTGGTCGGGGCCTCGCCGGGACCGGGGATCACCAGTGTCGGCTTTTCCCGCCGCACCGGCTCTTCCGGTGCTCCGGGCGGCAGCCCGCAGACCCGGCAGAAACCGGTCTTGCCGAGCAAGCCGTGGCAGCCGTCCCGTCCGCAAGCCGTCATCCGTCGATCCGTTTCCGTACGGTGTTCGCGTACTGCTCGACGGCGGCCGACGCGGCCCCGAGGTCGCACGGTCCTTCGAAGAGCATCCGCCAGGCGGGAGCGTAGGCGGCATCGAGTTCGACGTCTTCGACGAAGCCACTGTTACGGGCCATCTCGCCGTACGCGTCGAGCCGGGCGCGAAGTTCCGCGCGCCGGGCGAGGTTCTCGTCGAGGAGGCGGCGCAGGTCGCGGGCGCGTCCCACGGCCCTGGCCACGGTCCGCTCGCAGGCGGGCAGATGCCGTTTCACCCAATCGGGTTCTCCGTCCCGCTCCGCCGAACGAAGTTGCGTCACCGCACCCTTCAGTCGTCGCGCCCTGGCCTGGGCGTCCGGAGCATCGGTGAAGCGGGGCGCGTCACCCAGATTTTCCTTCTCCAGCCGGGCGAGCTCGGCCAATCGGGTGTCCAGCAGGGCGAGGCGGCCCTCGAGGTCGTCCTCGTCGGGGGGTGAGGCGCTGGTGCTCGTCCGGACCTCGCTCACCATCGGCGAGCTCTCCTCGCGGAAGGCGAGGACGAGCCGCAGTCCGAGGTCGTGCACGCGGTGCGCCAACGGGATCAGGACCTCGCCGACGAGCTTCTCCGGTTCGGCCGATTCGTCGATCCCGTAGATGACCACGGTCCGGCCCGAGCCGTGACGGCCCGCGGCCGGGTCCACGGCGACGTCGAGCCGCTCGGAGATCCGATGCCGTACCTCGTCGGCGGTCTTGCCGACCGCGTCGACCGCGAGCACGACACTGCCGACCGGCGGCACCGTCGGCCCGGACGCGCTCCGTCCCGCGCCCCGTTCCCGGTCGGCGAGCACGACGGCGCGACGCAACGAAGCGGCGATGGCGGAATCGTCCTCGCCGGTGATGATCACCCAGACGTCCGACCCGCCATGCCCGCCGAGCCAGCCGGCGAACTCGCGCGCGAACGGCACGTCGATGGCGGGCGGCTCCGGGTGGTGCACGAAGCTCGGGTCGATCGCCGGGCTTCCCCGGGCCCAGCGGCGCAGTTCCGGCAGGTAACCGAGCATGGTCTCGACCGGGATCATCCAGGAGACGCGCGCGGCCTCGGTCGCGTACCGGGTCGCGACCATGCCGACGACGTGCCCGGTCTTGTCGGCGACCACCGCGGCACCGCTGAAGCCGTGCGTGATCGGCTCGGCGTCGGAAGTGCGATGGAGCTGGACGCGTTCGAGACCGTGCCCGCCGTCGCCGACGACGGTCGCCAACGACCACATGCCGTCCGAACCCTGCGGGAAACCGTAGGCGCGGACACGCTGGTTGTCTTCGAGAGCCGTCCGGTGAAGCGGGGCGCCGGCGAGCTGTTCCTCCGGGGCACGCAACCGGAGCAACGCGACGTCCCCACCGTCGTCCCCGATCGGCGCCGCCTGCGCGACGATCGTGGCGAATCCGGGCTCCACACCGGGAAGCGCCACGAAATCCACCGTGATTTCGTCGTGGCCTTCGATCACGTGAGCGCAGGTGAGGAGGTGTTCGTCATCGAGCATCGTCCCGGCGCCCAGGATCCGCCCACGACGATCGCGCAGCCGCACCCGCCAGCGTCTGCGCTCGGAAGTCACTCAGCCGACCCTACCGACCTCAAGTGGTAATGACGGTTTTAATCGTCGATTTCTTCATTGACCCCACTCCTGGACGCGTCATAGGATCATGGCGGCGTCTTCACCGGATCTCTCCGGTGCCCGGACCTCGACCGCGGTGTCCACTTCTGCCCGCGTCGACACGCCTCCCTCGACCGCTCCGACGCTCCCTGCTTTTAGGCGTCGGCCTCACGTAAGACGGCACGGCTTCTTCGACCCTGCGAAAAAACGGAGTAAACCCTTGCATACCACCAGGATCACCGACGGCACCGAACGAACGCTGCTCGAGAACACGCTCGATCGCAACCGTGAAGCGCTGATCGAGACCGCACGCGGCCTCTCCGAAGCCGACGCCCGCCGCCGGCTCGTCGCTTCCCTGACGACGCCGATCTCCCTGCTCAAACATGCCGCGGCCGCCGAACGGATCTGGTTCCAACGATTCTGGGCCGGTCTCGGCGAATCGGAATGCGACGGATACTCGGCCCGGGACGAGGGCACCTTCACCGTCAAGGACGACGAGTCCCTCGCCGACGTCATCGCCGAGTTCGAACGCGCGAGCCGTCGCTCACGGGAGATCGCCGCGCGCTTCGACCTCGACGACACCAAGGACATCCCCGGTGAAGGCACCATCAGCCTGCGATGGACCTTGCTCGCCATGATCGAGGAATTCGCGCGGCACGCGGGACACGGCGACATCCTGCGCGAGCAGATCGATCAACCCACCTCGTGAGCAGTAAAGAGGGTTATTGGGGGGTGAGGCAAACGTGGTGTCTTGAGGCTTCCGGTGAGGGGTGGGTCTGTTCAGGGTATTTCCCCGATCTCGCGCGTGAGATCCGGTTCTACCATT
>NZ_JBVISU010000018.1:79149-109467 GCF_055575355.1 Amycolatopsis sp. NPDC034160
GGGATGCTTTGGGGGAGGGGGGGGTGGGGGTGTTCGTGAGTGGCGATTCGGGTTCTAACCCGAATCGCCACTCACGACCACCTGTACCGAACGGCCACCGCCGCCGCCCTCTCGTCCAGTACATGATGGCCCCCTTCCTTGCGCCTGGCGCAAGGAAGGGGGCCATCATGTACCGGGGAAGGTGTGGTCGAGTTTGCTCAGCTGAGCCGAGGGAAGGGCCTTCACGGACTTGGTCAGACCGCCTGAACCTCGACTCCCGCGGCTTCGAAAGCCCGCAGTACCTTCGGATCGGCGTTGGAATCGGTGACCAGGGCGTGCACCTGCGGTGTCGCGCAGATCCGGGCGAACGCGCGGCGGCCCAGCTTCGAACCGTCGGCGACCGCGACGACGCGTTCCGCCCGCTCGACCATCAGCCGGTTGATACTCGCTTCACCCTCGTGGTGGGCGAAAGCACCTGCCTCGGCATCGAACGCGTCCACCCCGAGGAACAGCAGGTCGATCGTCAGTTCACTGAGGACGCGCGTGGCCAGCGGGCCGCTCAGCTCGAACGACTGCGGACGCGCCACACCACCGGTGACGACGATCTTCACATGGGGCCGCACAGCGAGTTCGTGCGCGATGTTCAGCGCGTTGGTGACCACCGTCAGCCCGGGCGAATCGCGGAGACCGGCCAGATCGGACCGCGTCGCCAGCGACCGCGCGACCCCGGCCGTGGTCGTGCCACCGTTGAGGCCGACCACCATGCCCTGCGCCACGAGCGCCGCCGCGGCCACACTGATCCGCTGCTTCTCGGGCACGTGCCGGGCGGTCTTGTACCGCAACGGCAGGTCGTAGGCGAGATCGTTGGCCACCGCGCCACCCCTGGTGCGGGTGAGCAGCTGCTGTTCCGCGAGGTGGTCGAGGTCGCGCCGGATGGTGGCCGCGGAGACGTTCAGCTCCTCGGCCACGTCCTCGACGTCGATCTTTTCCCGCTGCCCCAGCAGGTCCAGCAGGGTGCTCAGCCGTTCGTGCCGGGCCATTCGCGCCACTCCTAGCTCGCTGCGGCCTATCGCGCATGAGGTTGCGCTGTTGGCCACTGTTTCGAGCAGTATGCTGCATCGCGGTTGTCCACCGCGTGCGGCACGCCGGTCAGCGGCCCGGCCGGTCACTTCATTCGGAAGTCGTACTGTTCCGGCAGCGGTTCCTCCGAAACCGCCGCCCAGGTGTCCGACAGAGACGTTTCCCCTTCCCTGATGTCCGCGACCTCGAACCCGGTGTCGTAAACGGCCTTGGCTCCGGCGATGTCGCCGAGGGCTAGCCGGGTTCTCGCGGTCAGGAGGGCGATCCGCCCTTCCACGGGCAGCCTGTCCAGCAGTTCTCCCGCTTCTCGCGGCAGTCCGGCGGCGAGCTGCGCCGCGGCGGCCTCGACGACCAAGGGACGCAGCGACGGCGCGAGGGCGACCGCGCGCCGGTACAGCCAGGCGGCCTCGGGGCCGGCCGTGGCGACCGCGAGATTCCGCAGCGCCCAAGGATTCTCGTCGGCGGCGACGGACTCCCGCCAGGCGCGGACGGCGTCCGACTGCCGTCCGGCCGCCCAGTGCGCGACGCCGCGGTGATACCAGGTCAGCCAGTTCTTCGGGGCGTACTCCATGAGATCCGCCCAGTACCGGTTCACCAGCGTCGACGGAGGGGCGGTGAGCGGATCCCCGTCCGGCGGCGTCCCGTCGAGCAGCGCCAGCCACGGTTCCTGCTCCGGGCCGAGTGATTCGTCGGGGAACGGCGTCCCCGGCAGGCACATCGGCGCCCGCCGGTTCTCCAGCGCGCCCCAGCCGGATCCGGTGGCCAGGAAGGACTCCGGGGTGACGTCGGCGATCTTCCGCCAAGCGCCGTGGTACTCGTCCAGCGTCTCGGCCGACGGCAGTCCCGCGGCGACCGCGCCTCGGGCGGCCGTCCAGTCGTCCCCGTGCACCAGCGCGGGATCCGCGGCCACCGGACCGTAGGCCTCCAGCCAGTCCCAGCTCTCCCCCGCCGCCAACCGCAGGTGCTCCAGTTGTGTGCGCGCGAGACCGGCTTGGATCTCCAGATAACCGCCCGCGCCGGGAGCCAGCCACTCCTGCCAGCGCCGCCCGCCGTCGGATTCGCCCCACAGGAACAGCTTCCGGCCGCGCAACCGGCCGGTGGAGAGCTGCGTCAGCCCCGTCCCGTCACTCTCGACGGCCGCGATCCACGGCGTTCCGGTCACCTCGAAGAAGTAGTCCGCCGCGGCTTCGGCGCGGGCCGGATAGGTCAGGTCTCCGGCCACGTCGACGAGATCCAGCCGCCCCGAATAGCCGTAGTGCCATGCCTGCGTCGCGGGTGCCAGCACCCGTGTGCCGTCGTTCCGCGGAACCGCGATGTTCGACCACCAGTACACCGGGACGTCATAGGGATGCGGATTCCGCACCCGCACCGCCACGAGCAAGTGGTCCGAACCGTCCGGCAGCCAGAAGTCGATCTGGTACGGCAGATCGCGGGTCCGTTCCCACTCCCACAGCCGGAGCACCGGCGTGCCGTCCGGACCTTCGATCTCCGCGGCGAACATCGGCTCGCAGGTCAGCGTGGTGTGCCCGGTGCTGCCGAGATTCCATTCGACACCACCGGCGAACCACGCGTCCCGCAGGGCGAGGTTCGCGGGCTGGAACACCGGATTGCGGTAGAGCAGTTCACCGCCGGACGGTTTGTGGACCAGCGAATACAGCCGCCCACCGAGCGAAGGCAGCACGGTGGCGCGGAGCCGGTCGTTCTCCAGCACCAGCGCCGGAAGCTCGCGTTCGGGGCGCTCGCGGGTGTAGCCGTCCTGCAGCAGGCACGGCAGCGTGGTGTCCAAGCGGCCGTACCCGATGCCCTCCGCCAGGTCCGGCGGCAGTTCGTCCACATTGGACACTCTCGCCACCGCCTCGGGTTTCCGTAACGGCGGCAACGGGTTCTCCGGGCCCAGTTCGGCGGCCGGGAGCACCAGCCCGGTGCGGTACAGGCGGGTCATGCGTCCGGAAGCCTGTCGCCTGTCGTGGCGTCGAACAGCTGCACCGCCCCCGGTTGCGGCGTCAGCGAGATCGGCTCGCCCCGCTGCCAAGGAGCCATCCCCGGGGTGCGGACCGTCAGTACGCGGTCGCCGTCCCGGCAGTACAGGTACTGGTCGCTGCCCAGTTCCTCGACGACCTCGACGACGGCCTCGTAACCGCCGTCCCCGATCGTCCAGCCTTCGGGCCGGACACCGACGACGATGCCGGGACCGGTCAGCGCCGACCGCTGCGCCGGGGTCAGCGGCAGCCGCGTTCCGCCGACGACGGCGCCGTCGGTGTCCACAGTGGTCTCCAGCAGGTTCATCGCGGGCGAGCCGATGAACCCGGCGACGAACACGTTGACCGGCCGCGCGAACAGCCCGACCGGCGTGTCACACTGCTGCAGGATCCCGTCCTTGAGCACGGCGACCCTGTCCCCCATGGTCATCGCCTCGACCTGGTCGTGCGTGACGTAGAGCGTCGTGATGCCGAGCCGCCGCTGCAGGGAGGCGATCTGGGTCCGGGTCTGCACCCGGAGTTTGGCGTCCAGATTGGACAGTGGTTCGTCCATGAGGAACACACTCGGTTCCCGCACGATCGCCCGGCCCATCGCGACGCGCTGTCGCTGCCCGCCGGACAGCTTCGCGGGTTTGCGGTCGAGGTATTCGGTCAGGTCGAGCACGGCCGCGGCCTCACGCACCTTGCGTTCGCGTTCGGCCTTGCCCAGCCTGGCGAGCTTGAGGTGGAAGCCGATGTTCTCCCCCACCGTCATATGCGGGTAGAGCGCGTAGTTCTGGAACACCATCGCGATGTCCCGGTCCTTCGGCGGCAGTTCGGTGACGTCACGGTCGCCGATGTGGATGGAACCGTCGTCGACGCCTTCCAGCCCGGCGAGCATCCGCAGTGTCGTCGACTTCCCACAGCCGGAAGGGCCGACCAGTACCAGGAATTCGCCGTCGGCGACCTCGAGGTCGAGGCCGTCGACCGCCGGGCGGTCCACCCCGGCGTAGAACCGCGTGGTGTCGGAGAAGGTCACAGTGGCCATCAGGTCCTACTTTCCGGCGCCGAGGGTCAGGCCGGTGATGATCCGGCGGGCGAGCACGAGATAGAGCACGAGCATCGGGAGCACGACGATCGCCACCCCGGCGATCAGCCCGCCGTACTCCGACTGGTAGCTCGCGGCTCCGTAGAAGGTGAAGAGCGCGCGGGACAGCGTGAAATGCGCTTGGTCCTTGAGGAACACGATCGCCAGCAACGTCTCGTTCCACAGGCCGATGGCGTTCAGCGTCAGCGCGGTGATCATGCCCCCGCGGGTCAGCGGCAGCATGACCGAGAAGAACGTGCGCATCGGCGACGCGCCGTCGAGCGCGGCCGCTTCCTCCAGTTCGTCCGGCAGCGACCGGAAGAAACCGGTCATCAGAAACACCGTGAACGGGATGGACAGCGCCACGTACAGCACGAACAAGCCGTACTCGTTGTCCAGGTGCACTTCGCTGAGCACCACGAACAGCGGGATGATCACCGTCTGGAACGGCACACCCATGCCGATCGCGACGACGTTGGTCATCGACCCGGCGCCGCGGACACCCAGCCGGGTCAGCGCGTACGCGCAAGGCGCCGAGACGGCGACCGTCACGACCGTCGCCAGACCGACCAGGACCACGGTGGTCACCACGGCGTCGCCGAACCCGGCGTTGTTCCAGGCGTAGATGAAGTTCCGGAACGGCTTGCCGACGTGGAACCATTGGTACGGCAGGGCGAACGGTTTGGTGAAGATCTCCACCGGCGTCTTGAACGACGCCGTGAGCAGCCAGTACAGCACCAGGATGTTCCCGGCGGTGAACAGCCACACGATCGTGGAACCCAGCACCCGCAACGGGCTGAATTTCTTGGAGCCGGGCGCCGGACGCGGTTTGCGTGGCGGCTTGCGCACCGGTTTCGCCGGTGGGCGCGCGGGCGCCTCGACGTCGGTGACGGACATGTCGTCTCCCTCAGAACTGGATCGCGTCACGGCGCATCAACCGGCGCAGCAGGACGACGAGCACGGACACCAGCGCGATCATCGCCACCGCGCAGGCACAGGCGGCACCGAAGTCCGGGGTGCCGTTCGAGCCGAAGGTCCGGTCGAAGACGTAGATCCCCAGCGTCCAGGCCTCGTTGGGCGGTGCGTAGGTACCCGGCCCGGCCAGTACGAACACCAGCTCGAAGATCTTGAGCGCGTTGATCGTCCACAGCACCCCGGCGACGCCGACGACGTCCCAGGTCATCGGCAGGGTGATGTTGCGGAACTTCTGCCACGGCGACGCGCCGCCCAGTTCGGCGTCCTCGTAGAGATACGGCGGGATCCGGTCGACCGCGGCCATCAGGATGGTGATGTAGAAGCCCGAACTCGCCCAAATCAGGGAAGCCGTCACCACACCGGTCACATTGGCCGGTGCGAGGAACTTCGCCGCGTCCGCGCCGAGGCTTTCCATCACGTAGTTCGCCAGCCCCTGTTTCCCCGGCTGGTACTTGAAAACGAAGCCGAGGAACATCCCGAGCGCCACCGGTGCCACGATGTTGGGGAAGAACAGGATGGCGCGGACGGTCTTCCCGCCCTTCATGTCCCGCAACACCATGGTGAACAGGAACGCCAGCGCGAACGTGCCGATCCCGCCGAGGAACACGTAGATCAGCGTGTTGCGGAAGGCGTACTGGAACGAGTCGCTCGACCACATCTGCGTGTAGTTCGTGACACCGTTGGGTTCCGGGGTGTCGCCGGCACCCGCCCAGCTGGTGAAGCTCAGCACCACGGTCGCGATCGTCGGCAGCACCAGGAAGGCCAGGTACAGCACCAACGCGGGCGCGGCGAACGGCCAGAACAGCCGTTTCTTGCGGCGCAGGTGGGCCCCGGCCTCCGGAGCCCGCGCCTTCGGTGTCGTTGGCGTCGTGACCGTGGCCATCAACCCTGGTTCTTCCAGAACTCGGCGCCCTTGGTGGCGAGCTGGTCCACGAACTGTTCCGGGGTGAGCTGCCCCTTCAGCAGCGCGATGTCGGCCGGGTCGAAGACGTCGGTCTGCCATTTGCCGCCGGCGATACCGTCGATGCCGTCGTACTGCAGCACGTGTTCTTTCTTCGGATCGTCCAGCGCGGCCTTGACCTGCTTGAGGTCGTCCGGCACGGCGAGGTCGGCGCGCGGCACGAGGTTGTCGGCCACCGCGGGGATCCCGGAAAGCAGGTCTTTGTTCAGGAAGTAGGCGATGAACGCCTTGGCCGCCTCGGCGTGCTTGGCCTTCTTGGTCACCGAGAAGCCGATCGACATCTGCTCGACGGTGTCGTGCGTGGCGCCGGCGGGCATCGGGAACTGGAAAGAACCGTAGTTGATCTTCGTCCCCGCGCCCTGCTTGTTCAGGTATTCCCGGGTTTCGCTCGGCGCCCAGCTGCCGACGTAGAGGAAGCGGGAGTCGCCGTCGGCCCAGCGCTGCTGCACCTGCGGGAACTTCGCCGCGTCCCAGCCGTCGATGAAGTACTTGGGCAGCTTCGCGGTTTCGGCGGCGGCCTTGAGAAAACCGGGATCGGTCTTCCACGCCTGACCGGTCTTGTCGGTCGCCGCCTTGTACAGCCCACCCGCGCCGACGTACCGCTCGGCGAGCTGAGTGTAGAAGTACATGTTGTAGAACGGGATGTCGCCGTCGAGGCTGATCGCGGCCTTGCCGTCGGCCTTCGCCTTGTCGAACAGCCCGATCAGTTCGTCCATCGTCTTCGGCTGCTGGATGTCACCGGCGGTGGCCTTGTCGAACCACCAGGCGCTCGACTGGATCGTGTACGGGACCATGAAGTTGTGGCCCTCGCGGTCCTTGTTCTGCGGGAACTCGTACGAGCTGGGCGAAAGCACGTCCTTGACGGTCTTGTCGCCCTCGCCGACCTTCATCGCGAACACGTCGTCGACGCTCTGCGTGCCGCCCGGCGTCATGATCGCCGCGCCGACCTTGCTGACGTCTTGGTCGAACAGATCCGGCACGGCGTCGGTGTTCAACGCGGGCACCAGGTTCTGCGTGTAGGCCTTGCGGCCGAGCCACTGCACGTCGACCTTGACGCCGGTCTTCTCCTGGAAGCACTTGAAGGCCTTCTGGAGGACCTTGCCCTGCGGCTCATCGGCCGTCCACATGGACCAGTACGTGAATTCCTTGTCCGTCGCGGGTTTCACCGCCGCCTCCGGACAAGGCGCGTCGAGGAACTGATCGACTCCCGGAAGCGCGTTCTCGCCGGTGCCGCCACCCGCGTCCCCGCCGCCGCATCCCGCGAGCAGAAGCGACGCCCCCGCCGTCAATGCCATGAGCTTGCCTACCCGCATCCGCCACCACCTGGATCGAAGATCACACAAGTTCTGCTTGTTGTTGCGCAGTTTTGTGAGGTTTCACGCACATGTCAACAGTCAATCGCGCAAAGTCTGCTCAATCGTCACCTTTTCCGGTTCAGTAAGCTCAAGCCTGAGCACACCGAGCAAACGCCGCACCTCGACGGCGACCGCAGCCCGCCCGGCACCGAGATACTTCCGCGGGTCGACCCGCTCCGGATACGCACGCCAGTCGTCGACGGCGGCCGCGGTGAACACCTTGTTGAGCTGGGTGGCGATATTGATCTTCGTCATCCCGGCCCGGACCGCCTCAGCCAGCCCCTCGTCGGGCACGCCCGACGAGCCGTGCAGCACCAACGGCACCGGTACCCGCTCCCGCAGCCGTGCGATCAGCTCGAAGTCCAGCGCGGCGTCGCGGGTGAGCATGGCGTGTGAACTGCCCACGGCCACCGCCAGCGCGTCCACCCCGGTGGACGCGACGAAGTCCGCCGCCTCGTCCGGATCGGTGCGCGCGCCGGGCGCGTGGACGCCGTCCTTGCCGCCGACCTCGCCGAGTTCCGCCTCGATCCACACTCCGTGGTCGTGGCAGTACGCGGCGACTTCCCGGGTCGCGCGCACGTTGTCCGTGTAGTCCAGTTCGGACGCGTCGAACATGACCGAGCCGAAACCGAGCGCGACCGCCTCGCGGACGAGGTCGGCCGATTCGGCGTGGTCGAGGTGGACCGCGACCGGCGTGACGGCGGCCCTGGCCGCGGCGAGCGCCGCGGAACCGACCGGCGCCAGCGCGCCGTGGTATTTCACGGCGTTCTGGCTCAGCTGCACGATCACCGGCGCTTCCGCGGCGGCCGCGCCGTCGACGATCGCGGTGAGGTGTTCGAGCTGGATCGCGTTGAACGCGCCGCAGCCGTGCCGGGCCGCCGCGGCGGCGCCGACGATCTCCCCGGTTCCCACCAGAGGCATGAGGTCTCCTAATCCGGGCGGGCGCGCACGGCGACCAGCCCCTGTTCACGGTGGTAGTGCGCGAGGTCGACGTCCCCGGCGAGCGGGCCGAGCACCGCCGCCCCGGACAACGCGACGGCCCGGCGCAGGATGTCCGGCCACGGTTCGGCGCGGCTCAGCCCCAGCGCCAGCGCCGCGACGACGGCGTCGCCCGCGCCGGTGGTGTTGCCACGCAGCACAGTGGACGGTGCCGCGTGCCAGGTGCCCGACGGCGTGACCGCCAGCAGGCCATCGGCGCCGAGTGAGACGACGACCGCGCCCGCCCCGGCCTTGCGGAGTTCGGCCGCGGCGGCCACCGGATCACGCAGACCGGTGACCTCGCGCAGTTCGTCGGCGTTCGGTTTGACCACGGACGGGCGCCCGGCCAGTCCGGCGAGCAGTGCCTCACCCGAGGTGTCCAGAATGGACGGTGCTTCGCCGAGCAGTTCGGCGTATCCCCCGGCTCCCGGCGGAAGACTGCCCGAGCAGACGAGCACGTCCGCGGTCCGGGACCGGACGGCCGCCGCAAACGCTTGCCATTCGTCACCGTCGAGCCGCGGCCCCGGCTCGTTGAGCAGCGTGACCGAGCCGTCGTCGGCCAGGACCGTGGTGGTGCGCCGGGTCTCGCGGGCGATCGGGACGACGTCCGCGGCGACCCCCACCGCCGTGAGGTCGTCCACGACAGCGGTCCCGGTCGCGCCACCGGCGGTCAGGACCGCGCGGACGTCGGCGCCGAGTGTGTGGAGCACGCGGGCGACGTTGACCCCCTTGCCACCCGCCCGGAGCCGGACGTCCCGCGTCCGGTGCACCGCACCGGGCCGCAGACCGTCCACTGTGTACGTGACGTCCAGCGCGGTGTTCGGCGTGACGGTGACGATCACGGTCGCCTCAGGTCAGGACGACGGAACGAGTGAGGCTGCGGGGGTTGTCCGGGTCGAGCCCCTTGCGGGCGGCGATGGCCCCGGCCACCCGCTGCGCGCGGACCAGATCGGCGAGCGGGTCCAGGCCGCTCTCGACGAACAGGCCGCCCGCGCGGGCGACGTCGTCGGCCAGCCCTTCCGGCGCCTTCCCGAACATCCAGGTGACGCGGCCGGGTTCGCTGATGCTGATCGGGCCGTGCCGGTAGTCCCATGCCGGGTACGACTCCGTCCACAGTAGACAGGCCTCGCGGAACTTCAACGCGGCCTCGTTCGCGATACCGACGGACCAGCCGGTGCCGAGGAAGCTGAACTGCTCCGCACCGATCAGCGCGTCGGGCAGCGGTTCGGCCAGTACGCGTTCGGCCTGTTCGATCGCCTGGCTCAGGTCCTCGCCGAGGTGCGCCCGCAACATCGCCAGCGCCGTGGTGGCGAAGCGGGTCTGCACGACCGAACGTTCGTCCACCACGGACAGGTCGACGATGGTGTCCGCCGCGGCCTCGATCTCGCGAGGCACGCCGGTGATCGCGATCGTCGGCGTCTTGCCCCGCAGCTTCGCCAGCAGGGCGTGGACCTCGGTCGTCGTCCCCGACCGGGTCAACGCCACGACGTGGTCGTAGCCGCGGCCTACCGGGAACTCTGACGCGGCGAAAGCGTCGGTTTCGCCAAGCCCGGCGCTCTCACGAAGGACGGCGTACGCCTGGCCGATGAACCACGACGTACCGCAGCCGACGATCGCGACCCGCGCGCCCGGCGGCGGCAGCAGATCCGTGTTCGCCGAGGCCAGCGCCGCCGCGTCCCGCCAGTAGCCGGGCTGGCTCGCGATCTCCGCCGCCATGAAGGTCCCGCTCATGAACTCCCCCTCCGTGCCAGTTGTGCGCAGTAGCTGTCACGTTAGGTGCAGTTTTGTGCAACGTCAATGCGCTGTTAGCGCACTTTCACGCATCTGGTGCGTTCAGACGTGCATGGTCATTGATGCGTGTCGAGTGACACGGATCACTTCGGAAGCTGTCACAACCTCCTCGCCGGGCTCGTCATGTGTGCAGGAACCGACGGAGAGGAAAGATCATGGAACCGCGCGTCAACCTGTTCGAGAACGAGGTCATCCTCAAGTACGTCAAGCGTCTCGGTGCCGCGAACCGTCCGATCGAGGAGTCCTCCCTGCCGCACGCGACCCAGGAGCTGGTGAAGCTGCGCGCCAGCCAGATCAACGGCTGCGGCTTCTGCACCGACATGCACAGCAAGGACGCCGCGCACGCCGGTGAGACCTCGGTGCGGCTCAACCTGGTCGCCGCCTGGCGGGAGGCGAACGTGTTCACCGAGCCCGAGCGCGCGGCGCTGGCGCTCACCGAGGAGGGCACCCGGATCGCCGACGCGCACCACGGCGTCAGCGACGAGACCTGGGCGCAGGTGCGCAAGCACTACGACGACGAGCAGATCGGCGCCCTGATCGCGCTGATCGCCACGATCAACGCGTACAACCGGCTCAACGTCATCGCCGGGACGCCGGCGGGCGACTACCAGCCCGGCAAGTTCGACTGATCCTCGCGTTCACCGACAACAGGATCGCTTCGCCGGACAACGATCGAGCCGACACGGGCTGCTAAACCTGCGGATACCAGCGATCCGGAGGTTTCCGCCCGTGCGACTCGACGTCCGCTTCTTCCCCGTGACCGGGACCCATCCGCTCAGCACCGACCTCGTCGGACTCCGCGCGAACTTCCACTACGGCTCCGGGAACGTGCTGGAGCAGCACTACGCGGACCGGACGACGATGATCTGGACGGGTGTCTCCGGAGATTTCGCCGGTGTCCGGCAGAAAGAGGCGACACTGCGCGTGTTCGAAACCGGACCGGCGCAGTATTTCGTCACCTGGTACGAAACCGGGACCGTCGCGACGGCCGCGCACGGCGAGATCTTCGACGGTGGTTACCCCATCGCGGTGATGGCGGATTTCGGCCGGTTGATCGCGACGGCGGCGTATACGAATCCGCGCGAGGACGGCGGGCAGTATTTCCTGGTCGATCAGGCGACCATCGAAATCCTGGAGCGTCCGCACGGGTGGCCGTCATTTCCCGCGGCGCGGGGATCGTGATCGGTGATTGGAGGAACACTCGATCTCGCCGGGCCGCAACCCACCCCGGGCTTACGCCGGGCTTGAGGCTTCCGGTGAGGGGTGGGTCCAGTTGGTCGTGAGTGGCGATTCGGGTTCTAACCCGAATCGCCACTCACGACCAACTGGACCCGCACCCTTCCGCTCCCGCCGAATCCACCACGACCACCCCAGCCCACTCCTCACCGGCAGTCTCAAGCGCGGAGTCCGTGGAGTTTGCCTTCCCTCTCTACAGACACGGTCCCTGACAACAGGTTCGCACGCAAAGACAAAACCCGGCCTCCTCGCCGCTCCCATACTGGCTGTCCAGCCGAGACGAGGAGCAGCGAATGAGCCGAGACGACACGTCGCTTGCCAAGAACGTCCTGGGCGTACCCGGCATCGTCTTCCTCGTGCTCGCCGCGGTCGCGCCGCTGACCGGGATGGTCGTGATCGCGGCCATCGGCATCGCGGTCGGGAACGGCGGCGGCATGGTCGCGGCCTTCCTGCTGGCCACGGTCGTCCTGCTGCTGTTCGCGGTCGGCTACGCGCAGATGTCGAAGGTGCTCACCAGCGCGGGCGGGTTCTACGCCTTCGTGGTCAAGGGGCTGGGCCGGACTCCGGGGCTCGTCGCCGGCTTCGTCGCGATGCTCGGTTACAACTGTTTCGTCGCTGGCGCGATCGGCACGAGCGGTTTCTTCACCTCCACCGCGATCGACGACGTCTTCGGGCTCCACCTCGACTGGATCTTTTGGAGCGCGCTTTCGGTCGTGCTGGTCCTTCTGCTCAGCAGGCGGGGCATCGCGGTCAGCGCGAAAGTGCTGGGCGTATCCCTCGTTCTCGAAGTGTCGATCCTGCTGATCATGGATTTCAGCGTGCTGTTCCGGCACGGCTTCTCCTTCGCCGCGTTCAGTCCTTCCGTCTTGTTCCAGGGTGCGAGCGGGCTGGCGTTGTTGTTCGCCGCCAACGCTTTCATCGGGTTCGAGGCGACGGCGTTGTTCGGCGAAGAAGCCAAGGATCCCCAGCGGACGATCCCACGGGCGACCTACATCGCGATCGGGTTCATCGGGGTGTTCGCCGCGTTCACGACCTGGGCCGTCGTCAGCGCGATCGGCGCCGAACAGGCGCAGGACGTCGCCGTCGCGCATCTTTCGAGCGGGGATCTCGTGCTTTCGGTCGCCCAGGAGTATCTCGGTGGCCCGCTGACCAAGGTGATGCTGCTGCTCCTGGTGGTCAGCCTGTTCGCGGCGTTGCTGGCGCTGCACAATTCGGCGACCCGCTATTTGTACGCGCTGGGCCGGGTCGGCGTGCTGCCGCGCCTGCTGGGCAGGACCGATCCGCGCACCGGCGCGCCGCGCTACGCCTCGATCGTCCAGCTGGCCTTCGGATCGTTGGTGGCACTGGGCTTCCGGCTCGCCGGGCTCGACCCGGTCGCCGACCTCACCGCGAGCATGACCGGCTTCGGCACGCTCGGCATCCTCACCCTGCAACTGTTCGCGGCGGTGGCGATCCTGGTCCACTTCCGCCGGACCCGCGACCGCCGGATCGTGAAGACGCTGTTGGCACCCGGACTGGGCGCGGTGGGGCTCGGAGTCATCGTGACGCTGGCCGTCGTCAACTTCCCCACGCTCGCCGGGTCGAGCAACGGCGTCGTCCCGCAGTTGCCATGGCTGCTCTTGGTCGTCGCGCTCGCCGGGCTCGCGCTCGCCGGCTGGCTGCGCCGGTTCCGCCCGTCGGTGTACGCGGCGCTGGAAAGCGATCTGGACCGCGATCCCGCGCCGAAGCCGTCAGACGTTGTTGGTCAGTGAGAGATTGAACGAGTAGCGCGAGGCGCGGTAGACATGCCACCCGTACTCGACGACCCGGCCGGCGTCGTCGTACGTGGTGCGCCGCATGGTGAGCAGTGCCGCTCCCGGCTTCTCCCCCAGCAGTTCGGCGTCCTCCTCGGTCGCTTCCCGGGCGCCGACGTTCTGCTGGGCGGCGTGCAAACGGACGCCCGCGGAGCGCAGTAGCTGATAAAGCCCCTTGTCCCGCAGTTCGTCGTCGCCGGGGTCGATGATGCCGTCCGGCAGGTAGTTGTTCATGATCGCCAGCGGTTCGCCGTCGGTCGAGCGCACCCGCTTCAGCCGCCGGACCTGGGTCAGGCCCGGTGTTTCGAGCCGCTCGGCCGCGTCCTCACCGGCGGGCTCGACCTGGTTGACCAGGATGACGGACTCCGGTTTGTCGCCGAGTTCACTGAGGTCGTCGAAGAGGCTGCTCAACCGCAGCGGCCGGGCGACCTTGGTGCGGACGACCTGTGTGCCGACGCCGCGTTTGCGGACGAGCAGCCCCTGGTTGACCAGTGACTGGATCGCCTGCCGGATGGTCGGCCGCGACAGATGGAGCCGCGCGGCCAGTTCCACTTCGTTGTCCAGCCGCGCGCCGTTCGGCAGCCTGCCGTCCTCGATCGCGGCCCGGAGCTGCCGGGCGACCTGAGAGTACAGCGGCTCCGGGCGGTTCGGATCCACCTCGATCTCGCCGGGCACCCAGGGATTCATGCGCGGAGCCTACCGCGAAGGCGCCGTGGTCGTTATGACCTTATGTCCATATGTCTTGACAAAGTCCCTGACCTCTTGCGAAGGTCGAGAGACCACGCGAGCCGGGAGGAACGAACAGTGTCCGACACAGTACGGCGGGTAGTCGCCGCGCGGGTGCGCGATCCGGAGTCCATCGCGGCGGCCGCCGCCGGCCGGGTCCGCGCGAAATCGCCGTTCAACGACAAGGGCGCGGCGATGATCATCGCCGCGGACCATCCGGCGCGCGGCGCGAACGGCGTCGGCTCCGACCCACTCGCGATGGCCGACCGCGGCGAACTGCTGGACCGCCTCTGCCTGGCGCTGGAGCGCCCCGGCGTCACGGGGGTGCTGGCGACCCCGGACATCATCGACGACCTGCTGATCCTCGGCGTCCTCGACGGCAAGACCGTCATCGGTTCGATGAACCGCACCGGCCTCGCCGGATCGAGTTTCGAGGTCGACGACCGTTTCGCCTGCTACGACGCCGAAGCGATCGAGCGGATGCGTTTCGACGGCGGCAAGACGCTCACCCGGATCTGCCTGACCGACCCGGCGACGCCTGCCGTCCTCGAGAACACCGCCAACGCGGTCAACGATTTGGCGGACCGGAAACTGATCGCCATGGTCGAGCCGTTCCTCGCCGACTGGGTCGACGGACGCCTCCGTAACGACCTTTCCCCCGAGGCCGTGATCCGCTCCATCACCATCGCCTCCGGCCTCGGCCGCTCGTCGGCCTACACCTGGCTGAAACTCCCGGTGGTCGAGGACATGGAGCGGGTGCTGGCCGCCTCGACGTTGCCCGCCGTCCTGCTGGGCGGCGAGGTCAAGGATCCCGACGCGGCGTTCGCCGCCTGGCAGCGGGCGCTCGCGCTGCCGACCGTGCAGGGCCTCGTGGTCGGCCGGTCCCTGCTCTACCCGCACGACGGCGACGTCGCCAAGGCCGTCGACACGGCCGTCGGGCTGCTGTGAACACCTGTGGAGGACAACGCGTGAAGACCATCGAACACTGGATCAACGGCACCGCGACGACGGCGGGCTCCACTCGCACCGCCCTGGTGTACGACCCGGCCCAGGGCCGTCCGCAGGCTGAAGTACTCCTCGCGGAACCGCCCGAAGTGGACACCGCGGTGGCGGCCGCGGGCAAGGCTTTCGAGGCGTGGGGCGATTCTTCGTTGTCGCAGCGGACGAAGGTGATGTTCGCCTTCCGCGAGTTGCTGGTGAAGCACGAGGACGAACTCGCCCGGATCATCTCCGCCGAACACGGCAAGGTGCTCGACGACGCGCGCGGCGAGATCACCCGCGGCCGCGAGATCGTCGAGTACGCCTGCGGGATCGCCGACGCGCTGAAAGGCGGCTTCTCCAGCCAGGTCTCGCGGGACGTGGACGTGCACGACTTCCGGCAGCCACTCGGGGTCGTCGCCGGGATCACTCCGTTCAACTTCCCGATCATGGTCCCGCTGTGGATGCACCCGATCGCCATCGCGACCGGCAACACGTTCGTACTCAAGCCCAGCGAGCGCGTTCCGTCCGCGTCCCGGCTGGTCGCCGAGCTGTACGCCGAGGCTGGTCTTCCCGACGGCGTTTTCAACGTCGTCAACGGGGACAAGGTCACGGTCGACGCGATCCTCGACCACCCCGGCATCGCGGCCGTGTCGTTCGTCGGGTCCACTCCGATCGCCAAGTACGTCCACGAACGCGCGACAGCCACCGGCAAACGCGTGCAGGCGCTCGGCGGAGCCAAGAACCACGCCGTGGTCTTGCCCGACGCCGATCTCGAGTACGCCGCGAACCACCTCACGGCCGCCGCCTTCGGTTCCGCCGGGCAACGCTGCATGGCGATCTCCATCGGTGTCGCCGTCGGTTCGGCGGGCGACGAACTGGTCGAGATCCTCGAACGCAAGGCGGCCGAGATCAAGGTCGGCCCCGGCCACGACGACGGCAACGACATGGGGCCGGTCGTCACCCAGGCCGCGCGGCAGCGGGTGATCGACTCCGTCGCCCTCGGCGCGGAACAGGGCGCGACCGTGGTCGTCGACGGCCGGGCGCTGCGGGTCGATGGTCACGCTGAGGGGTTCTTCGTCGGACCGTCCCTTTTGGACCATGTGACCACGGAGATGGCCGCTTACCGCGAGGAGATCTTCGGACCGGTGCTCGGCATCGTCCGGGTGTCCACTGTGGACGAGGCGATCGCGCTGATCAACGCGAACCCCTACGGCAACGGCACCGCCATCTTCACCGGCAGCGGTGAGGCGGCGCGGCGGTTCCAGCGTGAGGTCAAGGTGGGGATGATCGGGGTGAACGTGCCCATCCCGGTGCCGATGTCCTACTACTCCTTCGGCGGCTGGAAGGACTCCCTCATCGGGGACAGCCCGATCCACGGCCCGGAAGGCGTGCGGTTCTACACACGGGCGAAGGTCGTCACCACCCGGTGGCCCCACCCGGCCGGACGCGGGACCGCGGGCTTCAACTTCCCCACCTCCAGCTGACCAGCCTCGTGAGTGGCAATGATGGTTCTAACCGTCATTACCACTCACGAGACCCAAGACCGTCGTCAGCTCACTCGCTGCCGTTTCCCGACGATCCGCCACCCCACGGCCAGTACGACGACCAGCACCGGGATCGAGTAGAACGCGATCTTCTCCGCACCGTCGGAGAAGCCCATCAGGACCACGACCAGCGCGAGGAAGCCGAGCGTCGCCCAGCCGCTGTAGGGCGCCCACGGCATCCGGTAGGACGGCCGTTCGAGCTCCCCGCGCAACGCCGCCTGACGCAGCCGCATCTGGCAGAAGATCAGCGTCGCCCAGGTCGTGATCACGCCGAGCGAGGCGATCGCGATCGCGATGTCGAAAGCGTCCTTCGGCACCAGATAGTTCAGTACCACGCCCAGCACGTAGGCGGCGGAGGTGAACAGGATGCCGCCGTAGGGCACGTGGCGGCCGCTCATCCGGCCGACGAACTTCGGCGCTTCACCCTTGTCCGCCAGCGCGCGCAGGATGCGGCCGGTCGAATAAAGCCCGGAGTTGCAGCTCGACAGCGCGGCGGTGAGCACGACGGCGTTCATCACGTCGCCGATACCGGGGATCCCGAGCCGCGAGAAGACGGTGACGAAGGGGCTCTCGCCGCCGTTGTAGAACGGCCAGGGCAGCAGCATCGCCAGCATCAGCACGGAACCGACGTAGAACACGCCGATCCGCCAGACCACTCCGTTGATCGCCTTCGGCAGCACCTTGCGGGCGTCCTTGGTCTCGCCTGCCGCGATGCCGACGACCTCGATCGCCGAATACGCGAAGATGACCGCCTGCAACGTCATCAGTGCGATACCGATACCCGCCGGGAAGAATCCATTGTGGGCGGTCAGGTTGTGCACGCCCGCCTGGGTCCCGCCGATGTCGGCGCCGGTGAGCACCAGACCGGCCGCGGTGACGAGGAAGACCACGATGGCGAGCACCTTGACCACCGAGAACCAGAATTCCAGCTCACCGAACAGTTTCACCGAGAGCAGGTTCACCAGGATCAGCACGCCGAGCGCGACGAGCGCGGTGATCCACTGTGGCACGTCGGGCAGCCACTTGTGCACGTAGATCGCCACCGCGGTGATCTCCGCGATGCCGGTCATCGCCCAGTTCACCCAGTACATCCAGCCGGAGGCGAAACCGGCCCACGGCCCGATGAACTTGCGGGCGTAGGTGACGAAGCTGCCGGAGGTCGGCTCGTGCAGGACGAGCTCACCGAGTGCGCGCATCACGAAGTAGGCGGCGATGCCGCAGAGCGCGTACGAAAGGACCAGCGACGGCCCGACCTGGTGGAGTTTTCCACCGGCACCGAGGAAAAGCCCGACGCCGATCGCGCCGCCGATGGCGATCATCTGCACTTGGCGGTTGCCCAGCGCTTTCGAGTAGCTTTCACCCTTTTCGGTGAGCAGCGAGGAATCCATGGTTGCCAGACGCTAGAGCGTGTGCGGCACGTCACCAACACTGCTAAGGAAGACTTAAGGTGTGCGGCACGTCACTTCGGCGGTTTTCCTGGTATTTCCCTTTTCGATTTGACAAGTTCACGGGTGAACCCCGATCTTCGCGCGCGAAGACGGCCTCCTACGCTACCGCCGTGGACCTCGCAGCGCTGCTGGACCGGATCGCCGACGACGTCGCGCCGGAGATCGGTCGCGGCTCCGTCGCGGACTACATCCCGGCCTTGGCCAGGGTCGATCCATGGCGATTCGGGATGGCGGTGGCCGAAGTGGACGGTCGGGTCCACGGCGTCGGTGACTGGCGGACGCCGTTCTCCATCCAGAGCATGTCGAAGGTCTTCACCCTGGCGCTCGCGCTCTCCCACGGCGACGGTGTGTGGACGCGGGTGGGCCGCGAACCGTCCGGCAACCCGTTCAACTCGCTGGTGCAACTGGAGAACGAGGACGGGATCCCGCGCAATCCGTTCATCAACGCCGGCGCGCTGGTGGTGACCGACGAGCTGGCGCATCACGGCGACGCGGCGGAAACCCTGCTCCGATTCCTCCGCGAGGAAAGCGGTCACGCGGACATCGGCATCGACACCGAGATCGCCGCGTCGGAGGCCGGGCACGCCGACCGCAACCGCGCGCTCGCGTACTTCATGGCGTCCTACCGGAACATGCGCCGTCCGGTGCCTGACGTCCTCGACCAGTACGTGCGTCAATGCTCGATCGCGATGAACTGTGAAGACGTCGCGCGCTCGGCGCTGTTCCTGGCCCGTCACGGCGTCCGCAACGACGGCAGCAGGCTGCTCGGGCTCAGCGCGGCCAAGCGGGTCAACGCGGTGATGCTGACCTGCGGTACCTACGACGCGGCCGGCGAATTCGCCTACCGCGTCGGACTTCCCGGCAAGAGCGGGGTCGGCGGCGGCATCGTCGCGATCGTCCCCGGCCGGTGCGCTGTCTGTGTGTGGAGCCCGGGGCTGGACCCGCGCGGCAACTCCGTCGCGGGGGTCGCGGCGCTGGACCGGTTCACCACACTGACCGGCTGGTCGATCTTCTGAGCGGTTTGAATCCCGGCGGCCGGGGAAGCCGACAATGTGCAGACTTTCCTTCCTTGCGCTGATTTTCGTGCCACGGCCGAAGTGCTCGACGCGCGGCGGCTCGGCAAGCAGCGGGTGGAGACCATCCAGGTGCTGCGCGCGCTGACGGTGGCGGACTACGGCTGGCGTCACCATCCGGCCGCGACGATGTGGGCGGGCTACGAGGAGGCCCTGGTCAGGTACGGTTTCGACGTCTGCGAGGTCTGGTGCGCGACAGGCAGGCAGGACACCTGCCACGACACGCTGCGGGCCGATCTGCTCCGCGCGACCGGCCTGACAAAGGTCCGCTCACAGGCGGAACTCGCGGACGAACGCGAACTCCCGCCCTGGCTCGGTGACGCCGACTTCCATCGCAGTCACCAGTCCGCGTTGGTCCGCAAGGATCCGGCACACTACCGGCCGCGTTTTCCGGACGTTCCAGACGACCTTCCGTACGTCTGGCCCGCGTCGGACCGTCCACGACGGACACCCGCGAAGAAGGGATGACGATGACGAAGCGCTTCCACAAAGGCGACAAGGTCCGCTGGAACAGCCACGGCGGACAGGCCGAAGGCGAAGTCCTGAAGGAGATCACCTCCGACACCGAGGCGGGCGGCCGCACCGTGCGGGCGTCGAAGGACGAACCGCAATACCTGGTCCGCAGCGACAAGAGCGGCGGTGAAGCGGTCCACAAACCCGACGCGCTGGAGAAGTTGTGAGCACTCGCCGGGAGCCGCGGCTCACGTACTGGGGTTCCCCATTTCGTGTCCGGGCCTTCCTTCGGTGCGCCGGTCTCGCTTGATGTGCTCTTCGTGCAGATGCCGCCGTCCTCCGGTCAGGTCACCGGTGACGTCTCGCGCCATTTCGCGGAAGGTCGCGTAGTAGCCGTCGTCGTATTCCTCGATCAGCTGGAAGGTCCACCGCTCCGGCAGCACGTTGAGCCCGACCAGCTCGGTCTGGATCCGCTCCGCCCAATCCGGGTGCCCAGCCTTCCGGAGCGCTTCGACGGCCTCGCCGAGCGCGAAGTCGGCGGTTCCCGTGAGGTGGTGGAAGGCGTACAGGTGGCCGCGCGCCTGTTCGACCGTCTCGAGGGCGAAAACCAGCTTTCCGACGGCGTCGACGGTTGCCTCGTCGGGTTCTGAGGGTGATTCCGGCATGATCGGGTGATTCCCCGACACCGACGGTTTTACACCGCCCTCATCGGTGACTCTCGAGGGTGATCCGGGCGAACGAGCGGGCTCTCTTGTCCGGTCACCCACGCGACGACGAGCGGGCTCGGCGGCATGTCTTCCAAGGGCACCCAGGTGAGCCCGGGAGGATCGGCGGTGCGCACTCGGTGCTCGTCGTCGACACCGGACTGGGGCCGCGCGACGCCGAGAAAGTGCTCGCCTTCGCGGCCGAACACGCCCGCGGCCGCCGCCTGTACCTGACCACGAGGCATTTCCACCCCGAGCACGCGTTCGGCGCGCAGGTCTTCGCGGACCACGCGACCTACCTCGTCACCAGCGCGCAAGCGGCGGATCCGGTCCACAAGGACCGGGTCGATCTGGTCGCCCCGGACGTCGTCCACGCCGAGGCCCACGAACTCGACCTCGGCGGACGGGTCGTGCGGCTGGCGGCCACCGGAAGCGCCCACAGCAAGGGTGATCAGGTGGTGACCGTGCCCGACGCGGGTGTGCTGTTCACCGGGATCCGGTCGAGACGGGCCAGTTCGCGATCTTCCCCTGATTCCCGCCGTACGACACCGATGTCTCGGGACATGATCGAACGCCATCCGGAATGGGAAGGCCGGGACTGGATCTCGAAGGGTGTCGGCTGCCTCTGCGCGGAGCACTCAGGCCATGAGGCAGCAAGCGCCGGTGAAGCAGCCGAAAGCCCCTCCGCTTGACGAATTCTTCGAGTTGTCGAAGTGATCGATCACGAGGTCCACTTCGGTCTGGCCCAGCGCGGAGACGTCGACCCCCGAGTCGGCGAAGAAGCGGCGGATATCGTCGGAAACGGTGTTCTGCATTGGAAATCTCCCTCTGAACCTGCGGTGTTCGGTACCGAAATCGTGCAGGTTCGGACCCGTCCGCCGACAGTGCGAAGCAGCATGCAGGACGTGTGGCTTTCGTCTGCTCCACTCGTTCGAATCGGGGTGCGCAAGTGGAGCATCCGTCATCGGGACCACCCCCGCCGGCGCAGGAGGCCGGACGGCTAGTCTCTTCGATGGCGAAAACCGCCATGCACCACGACGCCGGGAGATCTGAACCGCCATGCTGGACCGAGCAGTCATCGACGCCCTCTTCCCCGCCGACCTGCCCGAACCCGAGCACTGGGAACAGCGTTACCCCGCCCGTGATCTCCCCGAGGGCGCACTGGTCACCCGCTTCGGCCCGTCGCCGACCGGGTTCGTCCACATCGGCGGCATCTACGTCGCCACCATCGACCAGGACGTCGCCCGCCGCAGCGGCGGCCGCTACCTGGTCCGGGTCGAGGACACCGACCGGTCCCGCGAGGTCGAGGGCGCGATCGACCAGTTCGAGCGCGGCTTCGGGTACTTCGATCTCGCCGCCGACGAGGACATCCACCGCGGCGGCGACTACGGCCCGTACCAGCAGTCCGAGCGCGAGCAGGTCTACCTCACCTACGTCCGCCACCTGCTCCGCCTCGGCCGCGCGTACCTCGACTTCGCCACCAAGGACGAACTCGCGGCGATCACCGCGCGGCAGCAGGCGACGAAGCTGCCGACCGGCTACTACGGCTCGTGGGCCATCTGGCGCGACGCCGACCCCGCCGACGTCCAGGCCAAACTGGACGCGGGCACCCCGTATGTCGTGCGGTTCCGCGCACCGGACGACACCGGTGCCCGCGCCCGGTTCACCGACGCCATCCGCGGCCCGCTCGAGGCCGAAGCGAACCGCAACGACGTCGTCATCCTGAAGAGCTCCGACCAGAGCCCCCGGCTGCCGACCTACCACTTCGCGCACGCCGTCGACGACCACCTCATGCGCGTCAACCTGGTCATCCGCGGTGACGAGTGGATCTCCTCGGTGCCAGTGCACCAGCAGCTGTTCGACGCGCTCGCCTTCGAGCCGATCACCTACGCGCATATCGCGCCGCTGATGAAGCAGGAGGGCGGCAGCAAGCGCAAGCTGTCCAAGCGCAAGGACCCGGAAGCGAGCGTCGACTTCTACATCGAGTCCGGCTACCCCGCCAAGGCCGTCCTCTACTACCTGCGCGGCCTCGCCAACGGCCGTCTTGCCGAAATGCCGCTCGACCAGGCCCTGGGCGAGCCGATCAACCTCGACGAATGCGGTGTCGCCGGCCCGCTGGTCGACCTGGTCAAACTCGACGACATCTCGGCGGATCACATCGCCACGCTCTCCGGCGCCGAGATCCTCGAAGAGGTCCGCGCCTGGGCGGAGCGGTTCGACCCGGCGCTGCGGACCGTCCTCGACGCCGAGCCCGAACTCGCGCTCCGGGCGCTCGCCGTGGAACGCGACGGCGCCGAGAACCCGCGCAAGGACCTGAAGAAGTGGAGCGAATTCCGCGCGGTCTACGGCTTCTTCTTCCCGCAGCTGCACGCCGCCGTCACCGGACCCGACGACGAGCGGATCGCCGCGCTCGGCGTCGACCGTGAGGTCGTCCAGGCCGTCGCGCGCGACTTCGTCGGCAACTACCAGCAGCTCGACGACGGCCAGGAGTGGTTCCAGCAGATCCGCGAAGTGGCCGCGAAGCACGGCTTCGCGAAGAACGCCAAGGAGTTCAAGAAGAACCCCGAGGCCTTCCCGGGCTCCATTCGCGAGGCTTCGCAGATCATCCGGATCGCGATCACCGGTTCGACCCGGAGCCCGGACTTGCACTCGATCACGCAGGCGCTGGGCCGCGAGGAGACGCTGAGCCGGTTCGCCGGTCTCGTCGGCTAGGAATGCCGTGGGAGCTCGAGGTCGTGAGCGCCGATGAGGATTATTGAGCGCGGTTCGCGAGGGAACTCCCGATCGTGACTCGGACCTCACCGGTGGGGAGCCGATCCTCGGCGTCGTCGATGGCGGCCCTAGCCTGAAGATCCGGTCGCAGTCTCGGCCCCAGTCCGATCATGTCAGGTTGCCGCGTGCCCTCATCGTCTTCGCCATCGTTGTCCCGAATGCGGCCGGCCAGGCCTTCCTGGCTTTCGCCGAAGGTCGCTCGCACCGAGATCCTGGCCGGTCTCGTGGTGGCGCTGGCGCTGATCCCGGAGGCGATCTCGTTCTCGATCATCGCCGGGGTCGACCCGAGCATCGGACTGTTCGCGTCGTTCACGATGGCCGTGGTGATCTCGGTCGTCGGCGGCAGGCCGGCGATGATCTCCGCGGCCACCGGCGCGATCGCGCTCGTCGTCGCCCCGATCGCCCGCGAACACGGCCTCGGTCATCTGATCGCCACGGTGATCCTCGGCGGGCTGTTCCAGATCGCCCTCGGCTCCCTCGGGGTGGCCAAGCTGATGCGGTTCGTCCCGCGCAGCGTCATGATCGGCTTCGTCAACGCGCTGGCCATCCTGATCTTCCTGGCGCAGGTGCCCGAACTCATCGACGTGCCGTGGCCGGTCTACCCGCTGTTCGCCGCCGGCCTGGTGCTGATGGTGGTGTTCCCCCGCTTCACCAAGGTGATCCCGGCTCCCCTGGTCTCGATCGTCGTGTTGACCGCGCTGACCATCGGCGCCGGGATCGCGGTTCCCACGGTGGGTGAGAAGGGCGCCCTGCCGTCCTCACTGCCGACGCCAGGCCTGCCGGAAGTGCCGTTCACCCTGGGCACGCTCGCCCTCCTCGCGCCGTACGCGCTCGCCTTCGCACTGGTCGGGCTCATGGAATCGTTGATGACCGCGAAGCTGGTCGACGACATCACCGACACCCGGTCGAACAAGACCCGCGAGGCGATCGGCCAGGGTGTCGCCAACGTCGTCACCGGCTTCTTCGGTGGGATGGGCGGCTGCGCGATGATCGGCCAGACGATGATCAACGTGAAGACCGCGGGCGCTCGCACGCGGCTCTCCACGTTCCTGGCCGGCTCCTTCCTCATGGTCCTCTGCGTCGTTTTCGGGCCGCTGGTCTCCCGGATTCCGATGGCGGCGCTCGTCGCGGTAATGGTGCTCGTCGCCTTCGGCACCTTCGACTGGCACTCGATCGCCCCAGCGACGCTGAAACGCCTGCCCGCGGGCGAGATCATCGTCATGGTCGTGACCGTGGCGGTCGTGGTGGCCACCGACAACCTCGCCATCGGTGTCGTCGTCGGCTCGATCGTCGCCATGATCATTTTCGCGCGTCGCGTCGCGCGTCAGGTCGAGGTCACGGCGGTCGTCGATCCGGACGGCTCCCAGGTCGTCTACGCGGTCACCGGCGGGTTGTTCTTCGCCTCCAGTAACGACCTGGCCCACCGGTTCGACTACGGAGGCGACCCGGATTCCGTCGTCATCGACCTCACCGGCGCCCGCATCTGGGACGCCTCCACCGTCGCCGTACTCGACACCGTCACCGCCAAGTACCGGGCGCGGGGCAAGACCGTCGAGATCACCGGCCTCGACAAGCACAGCGCCACCCTGCACGGCAAACTCTCCGGAGAACTGGCCGGTTGAAACGCGCGAGCACCGACAGACGACTTACCCATTACGCAAGTAGGGAAAGTTGTGGTCAATGAGCGCTGATCGCGTTGTTCAACTGTGCTGGGAGTTCCGGCGGGTGGCCGCAGACGGCCGAGCGACGCTGTCGTACCCCGGGATCTCGGTGGTCCGCCGACGGCACGGCGAAATCGTCGACCGGACCTGGCTACCGGTCGGGGAAGAACCCACCTTCGCCGACGACGAAGCCTTGATCGCGGTCCTGCACGCCGCGTGGCGCTGGAGCAGGAACGCCGCGTAAACCGTCTACTTCGGACGGTCTACGACCGGTTCACTCCTCGCCTGACTTGTACCGCCGTCGAAGCTCTTCCTCCTGCTCACGCGGCGACTTGTCGACCCAGCGGCCGTGGACCAGGTCGTTCTCCGTGTAGTCCGCACGCCGCGATGCCCAGCTCGGCAGCATGATCTTGCGGGTCCCGCCTCGCCCACGATCGCGCAGATCGGTGACCACGGCGATGCCGATCACCACTACAAGTACGCCAAGCAGGACCCAGATCACGACCATGTCCGCTCCCCCGCAGATCAGTCAAGTCCCGCAAGAATAGCGTGACCGCACCCCCGCCACGTAGGTCTTTTCCGCGGCATTCGGAGGAATCTCGCTCCGGTGAGCGCCCGCGTTCGGGAGGGATGAGCGATGATTCGACGGGCCGTCGAGCCCGAATATGACAATCCCCGGCATCCGCGGGAAACTCACGGATACCGGGGATCGGGGGCGATCAGCCCCGGGCGTTCGGATTGATCGCGTCGCCCGCCAGTCCGGTGGCGGCGTCGCCGAACGCACCGGTGGAGTCGACGACGCCCTGACCGGCCGCGGTGGCCGAATCGACGGCGCCCTGTCCCGCGGCGGTGGCGTTCTCGGCGAGACCCTGGCCGGTCTCGGTCAGCCCCTCGCCGGACTGGGTGACCTGGTCGGCGGCGCCGGAAAGGTCGACTCCGGTCAGCTCGCTGACCTTGTCCCCCGCACCGCCCAGCAGTTCGGCGGCCTTCTCCTTCAGCGAGTCGAACAGGCTCATCGTGGGGTACTCCTCGGATCGGTCGAGCAAGGGGCGGCTGAAAGTTCACCGTACAGGACAAAACGGGCACTGTGTGCGACGGTCACCCGGTGGGGCCCCACTGCGAAGATCCTCAGCGGCGAGAAGCCCGGACGCCCTTGTCCGCACGCAGCGAATAGCGGACGTCGCACGCGCTCATCATCTCGTCGTCGTGAGTCGCCACGACGACGACGCAGCCACGCCTGGCCAGATCGGCGAGAAGGTGGATGACCAACGTTCGATTGGTCTCGTCGAGCGACGCCGTCGGCTCGTCGACGAAGACGGCCTGGGCGTCCTTGTAGAGTGCCCTGGCGATCGAGAGACGCTGTTTCTCGCCGCCGCTGAGATGCGCGGCCTGTTCCTCGTCCCGGCCGGTCAGCCCGGTCAGTTCGAGTACGGCCTTCATCTTCCGCTGGTCCCCGATCACTCGTGAGCCGAAGACGCCGGCCTTCATCACCACGTTGAAAGCGACGGACTCCTCCTCCATCACGCCGTAGTCCTGGAGGACGAAGGCCCCGGAATCCTTCCAGAACCTTCGCCGGGCCCGCGCGTTCCAGCCGCCGGTGCCGGTGCCGTCCACCAGGACCTGGCCAGAGGTCGGCCGCTGCAACAGACCCAGGCAGTGCAACAAGGTCGTCTTGCCGCAGCCGCTGGGTCCGACGAGCGCGGTCATGGTCCCCGGACCGCAGGTGAGCGAGGCGTCGTGGACGATTTCCCGGCCGTCGATGACGACGGAAACGGCGTCGGCTCGTATTTCCATGATGGAGGTCTTCCCGTCTAGAGAGTGCGTCGCCGGACATTGGCGAAGGTCCAGCGAGTGGCCAGGAGATGCGTGACCGGTGAGGCGACGAGGCAGAGAACCGCCGCCGCCGTCGCGAGCAGCGCGCCATCGCCGCCGCGGAGCAGGATGATCATCACGGCCAGCGCGGCGCCCACGAGCCATTCCGGGGCGACGCGCCCGGCGAGGATTTCGGACCAGCGCTGCCCAGCGAGCCGGAGCGGGAAGTCCCGCCGGGCGTGCAGTACCGCCGCGATGAACGCCGCGATGAGCGAGGAAACGACCAGCGCCACCAGAAGTGCCACCAAGGAAACCCCTTCGAGCCAAGCGAAATACGCGGTGAACTGGGCGAGCAGAATCCCTTCCTCCGCGGCGTACTGCACGTTGATCTTGTACTGCAGGCCGTGCTGGGCCAGCAGGCCCTGAGTGGGGCCGAGTCCGGTGAATACCAGATTCCGAGTGGACGCGATGGAGGCGAGGAAGTCGTCGTCGAACGTGGCGTGCACATCCGGGGCGACGACGACGATCGCGTCCGCCGGGAACACCAGTTCGCCGCTTCCGGCCAGGGCCAGCGGAAGCTGTTCCGGCTGTGCGAAGTGGTAGAACGAGAACTCGCCGAGCACCGCGGCCGCGGACTCCCCGCCGCGCTTCCACAGATCCAGGTTTTCCACCAGGAACTTCTGTGTGCTGTCCGGGATCCGCTCCGGAGGGAGCGGCGCCAGTGGGGCATTTCCGTTGCCCAGCATCAGGTTCAGCCAGCCCTGGTTGACCAGCGCCAGATGGCCGGACGGCCCCAGGTCGACGCCTTCCACGGCCTCCCCGTTCCAGGCGTAGGAAAGCGCGACGTCACCGCGCTGTTCCGCGTCGCGAACCACGTCACCCACTTTCCCCTTGATCTCCTGGAACCCGCTTTCACCCATCGCCGCCTGGAAGGACAGAGCGACCTGATCCGCCAAGGACTTCCAATGGGATTGCTGGAGAGCGGTGTTCCTGGCATTCGCGTAGGCGGTGTACGCCGGGGAAACCGCGGCCAGCACCAGAACGAAGGTGAGTGCCTTGAGCACCACCGAAACCCCGCGCAGGGATTTGACCGCGGGATCGCGGTTGGCCAGCATCGCGGGCCCTGGCCAGGACGCGACCGACATCACCAGCGCGCACAGCATCGTCACGACGATCACGATCGCGTCGAACATCAGCAGGATCGAGAGGTAGAGCGGCGCGAATACCCACCCTTGCGTGAAACCGATGACGACGACGGCGGCCGCGTCGACGGCGACAGCCGCCAGGACCATCGCGAACAAGAAGCCCCTCAGGTCCTCGTACTGGATCCGCCAGGCCGAAACGCCGGCGAGCGCACGGAGCGCCCTGCCCCTGGCCTTGACCGAAAGCCAGTACAGCACCAGCGACGCCATCAGCGCGATGGCGGCCAGCAGGCTCATCAGGAAGCTGCCCTGTCGCGCCACCGATTCCAGTGTCGTACCGAGATCGTTGTCGTTCCACTTGGCGATCACCTGACGCGTCGCCAGCCACTCCCGGAACTCGGGAAGCCGGTCGGCAGAACCGGTGACGAGGTATTGACCGCTCGCGTACGAGTGTTCGAGGGCCGCGTTGCTTCTGATTTCGGCGTCCTTCTCGCCCCCGAACCGTGTTATCCGCTCCGGGAATTCGCCCGCGGCGCCGACCTTCACGAAGACCTGGCCGGACTGATCACCGCCGAGATCCGGCGCGACCTTGAGGAGACCGACCCCCAGGCGGTCGCTCAGGCGGCCCAGTTCACCGATCGCCTCCGCGTCCGACAGGCCGGAATTGACGAAGTCCAGCTCGACGACGGACTTGGTCCCGAGTTGCTGCGGATAGGTCCGGTCGTGCAGGTTCGCCATCAGGGTCACCGCGACCGCCAGCAAGGCGAACAGCATCGCCGAAACCGCGACCACTACTTTTCTGTGCAACGGCTTTCCTTCGATCGTTCGACCGGGCGGCGATCCCCGCCGTATCCGGCCGGCGCGCGACCGGCCGGATACGGCGGGGATTCAGATCAGCAGGTGCGGTAGTAGTACGCGTCGTCGGCACCAGGGGTGTTGACGGCGTACTTCTCCGCTCTGGATGGCTCGCCGGCCCGCGTGTCGGCGCTGCGCGACAGACTCCCGTTGAGCTTGACGGACGACCCGTGACACTTGTTCACGGTGTAGTACGAGCGGACCTTGACGTTCCAGAAGCCGTACTGCCACGTCCCTCCGCTCGACGGATACTGCGTGGTCGGGCCAGGGTGCAGCCAGGCCATCGCGGGCGGCGCCGCCACCCCGACACCGACGAATCCGAACGAGGCGATGATGGCCGCGGCCACGCCCTTTCTGATTCTCTTCGTCTCCACTTTCGCTTCCATTGTCGAACACGCTCCCCATCAGGTTGAGAATACACCGACTACTAGCATGCGATCGCCGATATTCCAGATCCGGAAGAACAGAGAACACGAAAGAGTAAATGCGATTCTCGACCACCACTCGTAGTCGACTCTTGAAACCCCAGAACCCCCACCGTGTCACCCCATCGTGTCTCAGACCGTACGAGCACCCGCATGATCGAAACAACCCGGCGCCAGGTAACAAAAGGATAAAGCCCGCCGGATACGGTTTCCGGTCGACAATTTCGGACTAGTTGAAAAATAACCTATTTCCCGGAATTTTCGATCAAGCAGAGGTCGCATGAATATGCGAGTTCGATCGCCGACGCCGCGTCGATACGCACTTTCACGACCAGGCGACTACGGTATTCGCAGATTCCCCGACATCGTCCGATTACGCTAAGGATGACACTTAGCGATTCATTAGCGGGGACGGATAGAATCAGGCTCCGCACGCGCGAGGCCGGCCGCGTACGGATCGTCGGCGCGCCGACACTCAGAGGCAGGGCGGGGTGTAGCGGTCGACGCGCAGTCCGCGGAAGTCGAGTTCGTTCGCGGTCTTGCCGACGAAGACCAGGCCGCGCGCCTCGGTCAGCGCGGACGCGAACGAGTAAGACGGCTTGCCGAGTTCCGGCAGTGTCGTCCACGCGCGGGGAGCGAAGCTGAAGAACCTCTTCACAAGTTTCCCGCCGGTCGACGGCACCTTCGTGAGCCACTTGTCGCCGCCGCTCCAGTGCGAGGCCGGGCGCAACTGCACGTAGAGGTCGTCGGTCGCGCTGTAGGTCATCCAGAAACCGGCGGATTTCGAAAGATCGACCTGCGCCTCGAACCGGTTCCCCAGCCAGACGACGATCACGTGCCACTCGGCGTTGAGGAAGGTCACCTTGGCCGCGTATCCGCCGCGTTCGCGGACGAGCAGGCTGCCGGTCGGCGGAACCGTCGTACCCTCACCGGACGCGAGCCACTGCTGCAACCGGTCGATCGACGGGGTCGCGCATTCGCAGCCGTGCCGCGGCGGCTGCCCGCCGGAGGCGTTCGCCGTCGCTCCCAGGCCGGTGAGCGAGACCAGCAGCACGGACGCGGCGACCGCGAGCGTCCTGCTGAAGGGAATCCTGGAGCCTCCGCGCATTCTCGGAAGTTAGCACAGTGGTCACCGAAACCGCCGCACACTGGGAAAGGCTGCCCCGATGAGCGGGACAAGTCCACTGTAGACGGTCACCTGGTCGGCTCGCGAGCAGGTCGTCCAGTTGCGCGGCGAAGTGCCCGGCGAGTTCGAGTGACAGGGCACCGTGGATTCGCGTCCAGAACGTCACGGCGCGCCGGAGCGCCGAGGATGGCACCGGACGGTCGCCCGCCCATGTCGTGGTGGAGTTGACGGGAACGGGCAGCGGCTGACCGTGAAGGACTCCTTCCCCGGTACATGATGGCCCCCTTCCTTGCGCCTGGCGCAAGGAAGGGGGCCATCATGTACCGGGGAAGAGGGCGGCGGCGGTGGCCGTTCGGTACAGGTGGTCGTGAGTGGCGATTCGGGTTAGAACCCGAATCGCCAC